>NZ_JAVSCK010000003.1:0-71469 GCF_031932625.1 Hwangdonia seohaensis | reverse complement strand
ACAAGAATCTAAAGCAGCCGATTTACTCTTCTTGGTTATTTTGGCTCTTCCTTTTCTTACTAATTGCGAAATTGTTGGCATATATATTTAATATAAATTTTATTATCCTCTTTTAAGAGGGGTGCAAATGTAGAAATTAAAATTTATAATTCAAACCCTAATTCATTAATTTTTAAGAGATTTCAAAAATTATTGCCTTAGCTATATTATAAGCGTAGATTTTCCGTTAGATTTACACTGAAAAGTTGGAAGCTGGAAGTTAGCAATCCGAAGCCTAAAACTGCTCTATCGAATCATTTTAGCAATCTTTAATCTGTGCAAAAAAACACCTTTTTACTCCTTATTATATATGCGATTTTGTCTTTGGAAGGATTTTGTCAAAATTTAAGTTTAAAGGTATATGGCGAAACCAAAGTTGAAACCCGCGTTATCGATTCTTTAAATTACTTAAACCGGCATAACGATTATGCATCGGTACTGCTTGAAGTCGATTCGATTCAAAACGCCCTTTTTAAAATGGGCTATATTGCGAATAAACGAATAGGAATCAACAAAAAAAACGATTCTGTTTACACCGCCCAATTTCATCTTAAAAAAAAATACAACACCATATATATATACTACAATAATCTGGCTGTTGACCCATCTGTTTTAAAATTGATATCACAGGATGTTTTTGACGACTATTTTATCCTACCATTTACCGCAGTAGAACGTAGTTTGGTTTTTATCAACCAGAAAGCTTCAGAACAAGGCAACCCGTTTTCAACATTAAAATTAGCAAATATCCGAACGGATAAAACCAATTTAAAAGCTGATTTAATAATTGATTCAAAAGAACAAAAAAGAACTATTGACCATATTGTAATAAAAGGCTACAAGAAATTCCCGAAATCGTACCTAAAACATTATTTAAAAATTAAGCCCCAGCAAACATTCAACTTAAACCGTATTAAGCAAAAAACGGATTTGCTCAACGATTTAAAATTTGCGAATCAAATAAAAGCGCCGGAAGTTCTGTTTTCAAAAGATTCGACCACACTATATATTTATGCCGAAAAAACAAAAAGCAATTCGTTTGATGGGTTTCTGGGATTTGGAACGAACGAGGACACCAACAAATTGGAGTTTGACGGGTATTTGAATTTAAACCTTACCAACAACTTAAACTTTGGCGAGTCGTTTAGCCTGCTTTACAAAAGCGATGAAAACGACCAAAAAACCTTTAGAACAGGTGTAACCTTACCCTATTTATTTAAGTCGCCCATTGGGGTAGATTTGCGTTTACAGATTTTTAAAAAGGACTCCACTTTTACTACCGTAAACCAATCTGCTAAAATGCATTATCAAATAAATTCGAAACATAAGGTTTTTGTTGGTGTTACAGCTACCACTTCAAATAACTTATTGTCTTCAAATAATTTTCAGAACATTGCAGATTACGATTCAAATTTTTACACCCTTGCTTATCAATTTTTAAAACGGCAAAACACCAATTTATTATTTCCCATAAAATCAGACCTATATCTTGAAACCGGATTTGGCCATAGAGAAGCAACAAACACCAAAGAAAAGCAATCACAATACACCATTGATGCATTTACAATTTTTAACCTTAACGACAAAAACAGCTTTTATTTTAGAGTTAATGGCTCTAATTTAATGTCCGATACCTATTTTGAAAACGAACTCTTTCGATTTGGCGGCATAAACTCCATTCGCGGTTTTGAGGAAAACAGTTTGTTGGCCTCATTATTTGGCGTTTTAAACACAGAATACAGATACCAGATTAACCATGCCATATTTATTCACAGCATAACAGATTTGGCCTATTTTGAAAACCAAATGACAAATGACAAAGAAAAGCTTTTTGGCTACGGCTTTGGGTTTGGTATTTTAACAAAAGCCGGTCTTTTTAAGTTTAATTATGCCAATGGAAAAACCGAGAATTCACCTTTTAAGTTCTCAAATTCCAAGATACATTTAAGTTTAATAGCCGACTTTTAGTAGACCTAAATTAATTGATTTTGTTTTTTTAACTATCATTACGCTATCCAAAAAGATTTGTGCAAACGCCATCTAATATACCAAATCCCTGTACATTCAAAAATTGTCAATTTTATTTCATGGGTAGTTTTTAATAACATGATGTTATACCAGCTTTATTTTAAGCGGTTTAAAAGAAGTCTTCTGTAACCGCATTACCCAAACAGCTAATTTTCCTGCTTATACTTTGAGCAAAATAAATAATTTTCGGGGCAAGCATTGGGAAATTCTAACGATTAAACACTCTTAAAATTCAACCCGAGCAAATGATGTGGTAACTCAACTCATATATTATGCCTTTTTATAAGACAAAAAATTAAGCTTTAATTGGAAACAGCGTTAATTAATTAACGCTGTTTCCAATTATTATCTTATGCACAATAATTATATAGGATTCTGCTCAATTAAAGGATTTGCATCAATCTCATCCTGAGGTATTGGCCATGTCCATCTGTTATCTCCTACAGGAACTTGCATAATACCGTTAGTATATGTAGAACTTTGGTTTGAACCTGTCCTATCCAACGGTAAGTTTAATCGTTTTAAATCGTACCATCTAAAACCCTCGCCCCATAATTCAACACGTCGCTGCACCATAATTTCATCAATTAACGCCTGCCCCGTATTGGTAGATAACGTATATGCACTATCTCTTGTAATAACCATATCGTACAATGCTTGAGCTGCTAATCCGTCCTGATTATTTCTAGCTAAAGCCTCTGCTTCTATCAAGTACATTTCCGCTGCGCGCATTAAAGGCACATCAACACGACTGTCGCCATTGCTTACCGCTATAAATTTTTGATTGGTATAAGGAAATCTTTTATGGCTAGACAACAAAGAAACCCCAGGAGGTAAATTTAGATGCTCTCCAGTTGGGTCCCAAAGTGTTTTACGCACATCGGTAGCAGAAATCATATCATATAACAAATTACTGATTGACCTAGGATTACCACGAATTGCCGATGAACTAAAATTTCTTGAAATATAAGCGCCATAATTTCCAAATGTGTCTGTTTGGTCTTCTACTATTTGGCTTGCCCACATAAACTCACTATTGTTTTCTGAAAACACCTGAAAACCATTGGCATAAGTTGCTTCGTCCATTAAAGCAAATCCTACTCTAGCTTCAGCGGCAAATTGTGCTGCCATAGCCCATTTACCTTGTGTTAAAGCCACTCTTGCTTTTAATCCTTTTGCAACATTTGCATTAAAATGTGATTTGTTATTTCTAACATATCCATCTAATAAAACAATAGCATCATCTAAGTCTTTATTAATTTGAGTATACACTTCTTCAACTGTGTTTCGTGCAATAGGATCGATAGAGTTATCTGTTTTAATTGGAACTCCTAATTGCGAGTTTCCGCCTCCAGGTTCATATCTATCGCCCCATAATCGTACTAAATGAAAATGAGAAAACGCTCTATAAAGTAAGGCTTGTCCTTTTATAGCATCTCTATCTGCTTGTTCTCCCGATGCGTTATCAACACCATTAATTAATACATTGGCATTTGCAATCCATTGATAAAACATGCCCCAATTGGCTGTATTGTATGCATTGTCTGGCTCAGAATTTGGTCTCCATCTGTAAGAATGTGTCCAATTACTTCTGTTAAAAACGTGGTCTTCGCCAGCTTCGTCTATATGCATATTAAATGCTCCTATACCACCTCTACCTTGGCTTCCGTATCTTACATACAAGGCTCTATGTATACCGTTTAATGCCGTTAAGGCATTATCTGTAGTTAAAACTGCTGCTGAAGACGACACTTGGTCTGTAGGGAAAGTATCTAAGTAGTCTTTTTCGCAAGCCGTAAAACAAAAGGATACAGCCAAAATTCCGATAAAAGAAATTATTGTTTTTTTCATTGTTTTTTTTTTAAAATTTAACATTTAATCCTAAAGAAACTATTCTTGATGGTGTATAAACATTGGATGTTGTTCCGCTAAAATTCTGTTGTATGTTTAAACCTTTTCTCGCATTAATTGAAAACACATTCTCCGCACTTAAATAAAGTTCTGCTGTATTTATGCCTATTGCACTTATAAAGTCCGATGGCAAGTTATATGAAAAATTAATACGTTTCATGTTTAGAAAAGAGGCATCAACCAACCACCTGTCTGATGTGGCATTAAAGTTAGTAGTTTGCGAAGCATCTAACCTAGGTACATTTGTTATGTCCCCCGGTTGTTGCCAACGATCTAGAATATCAACACTTTTTGCAGTTCCGTATCCTCCAGAGCTCATGATACCTTGATAGTTGTAATCAATACTTTCACCGCCTATTTGATAAGTAAACAAGAAACTTAAATTAAAATTTTTGTATCTAAACGAATTGTTAATAGCTCCTGTTAAATCTGGAATCGCTGTACCTGCATAATGAAATTCTGCATTAGATTGGTTTGTTGTTAATGTATTGCCATCAACAACTCTGATGTCTGATCCATTAGCATCAATAGCATCTTGAGTTGGGGTATATAATGCTGAACCATCTGCAGGATCTACGCCATACCAATCTTTTAACCAATAATCATAAATTGAGCGGCCTACCATTAATTTTTTAGACCCATTTATAATTTCATCTTGAGGTAGTTTTGTAAACTCGTTTTTAATGGTTGTAGCATTTACGCCAATATTCCAATTAAAACTGTCGCTTTTTACAACATCATAATCTAAACTTACCTCAAAACCTCTGTTAAATAAAGTACCTATGTTTCTTGGGATATCTTCACTCCCACTAGACAATGGTAATGGCACATCAAAAAGTAAATTTGCAGACTCACGGTTATAATATTCAACCGTTCCGTTTAATCTATTCCATAATCCAAATTCTATGGCTACATCATAGCTTTCACTAGCTTCCCATTCCAATAAAGGAGCCTCCAGTGACGCTTGTAAAAAACCTGATTCTGACTGGTTGTTAAAGTCTAAATCATATAACCCTTGGTAAGCATACCACCCAATTCCAGAGTTGTTTCCTAACTCACCATACGATGCTCTAAATTTTAATAGGTTTATAGCTTCTATGTTTTCAATAAAAGACTCTCTTTCTAACCTCCAAGCAAGACCTAAAGACCAGAATTCACCCCAACGAACATCTGATGCAAATTTAGAAGTCCCATCTGTTCTATAAGATGCACTCAAGAAATATTTACCATCGTAATCGTAATTAAAACGGCCAAAGTAACTTTCATCTCTTAATAAATCTGTAGCAGATTCTAAGTTTGTGGTGGTAACAAAATTTATTAATTCGGTATTACCATCAGCAATTAACTGTCTTCTTGTCCCGCTAAAGTCATTTACTTTTAGTTGTAAAGATTCGTGCGCAGCTAATAATTTAAAGTTATGATCGCCAAACGATTTAGTATAATTTAAAAGTTGGTTAAACCCTAAAGTGGTTCTTCTGTTGTATCGTCTTGAAGCTCTACCTCCCGGAGCACCGTCACCAACCAATTTGTTTTCAAAATCCGTGGTGTACCAATGCCTTTGATTCCAACTCGCATTTACGGTTAACATTAAATCTTGAGTGAAATTAATATCAAAATACGTTTTTCCGCTTACAGAAGTGATTTCATCTATATCGTCATTATAATCTATTTCTGCAAGAATATGTCTTCCTCCACTTGCACCACTAGGTCTGTTATCATCCAAATCATAAAGACGGTTTCCGTTATCATCTAAAATAAAGTTTCCAGCGGCATCATGCTGATAAATAGGATAAATAGGTGCTACGCCTCTTGCAAAACGCACTGGATTAACAAACGAGTTACTTTGTGTACTTCCTGTTTGAGCCTGATTACCTTTAGAAGTTGTAACCGCAATATTCAATCCTGTTTTAAGCCAATTATTTGCTTGATAATTTGCATTAATACGTCCTGAAAATCTTTCAAAATCAGATTTTTTGATATATCCTTCTTCATCTAAATACCCTAATGACACATAAAAATCGCTTTCTTCTGTACCGCCCTGGTAGTTAATATCATAATTATGGCGAATCCCTACTCTGGTAATGGCATCAACCCAGTCTACGTCGTTATATAAAAGCCTAGCGTTTGGATTAATTTTTCCGTCTGGCCCCACAATTTGGTCATCAGCAACATTATATGGATTGTTTAGTAGCTCATTAATAATATTGGACGAAGCAAATGCATTGGCTGCGGTAACATCTGCTGCTGAATCTACACCTGGGATAGCCTGACTGTTTCGCATAGACTCCCACATGATTTCATAATACTCATCAGAATCTAATCGATCATACTCTGGTATAGCTCGGTCTACAATACTCGTTGATGCATTTAAAGAAAATTGTCCTTTTTTATTTTTTCCTTTTTTTGTTGTGATTAAAACCACTCCATTTGCAGCCTTATTTCCGTAAAGTGCTGTTGATGATGCATCTTTTAAAATGGTTAAACTTTCAATATCCGCAGGGTTAATTGAGTTTATTGAGGCATAAAACGGAATACCATCTACAACGTACAAAGGATCGCTGTCTGCACTAAAAGAACCAAATCCTCTAATACGTATATCTTGCCCTTGCCCCGGTTGTCCACCAGCAGCTGTTACCGAAACTCCTGCTGAGGCGCCTTCAATAGCTGCTGAAACATTAGCTACAGTTATTTTAGAAAGTGCTTCACTGTTAAGTTGTGTGGCAGATCCTGTAAAATCTGCTTTTTTGGCAGTTCCATAGGCAACAACTATAACTTCGTCAAGAATGGCGGTATCTACATCCATTTTAACATTAATTGTATTTGATGTTCCTACCTGTATTTCCTTGGTAGTCATTCCTACATAACTAAATATAAGGATATCACCTTGGTTAGCTTCAATAGAATAATTTCCATCAAAGTCTGTTTGTGTACCAATTTGTGTTCCTTTTATTATTACACTTGCTCCTGGCAATGGCAATTGCCCATCGGTAACCACACCTTTTACAACCTTTGTTTGCACACTTGTAATTACGGGCTCTTCTTTGGTTTTAATAATAATAGTATTATTTGCCGCAATTGAAAAAATAAAATCACCTTCTTTTAGGCTTTTATCAAGTAATTGGTTTGCCTGAATAACCCCCTTTTTAATAAAAACTTTAGGAAAGTTTTTAAACATATCTTCCTGATAAATGAACCTGTAATCGGTTTGTCTTTTAATAATTTTAAAGACTTCGTCTACAGTTAATGTAGTATCATCTGAGATTTCAATTTTGGTATTTTGCGAAAAAATATCAACGGATGAAAACCCAAATGATAATGAACACAATAAGAATATAAAAGTTCTCATAATGATAGTTAGAATCCTTTTTCTAAATAAGAAAAAGAAAGTAGTTGGTTTAATTTTCATAAATTTACATGTTTTAGTTGATTAACTATTAATTGATTACTACAGACTTAAGAGGTGCAAAGTTTGATACCGCCAAATGTCTACTTTAGCCCTCTTTTTTTATTTTAAAATTATTTGTTTGTTTTTAATTGCATATGCATTTATAAACCCAGATTCTTTAATGCTTATCAAAACATCTTCAATATTTTGGTTTTTGCTAAGAACACCAATAAACTTAATGTTTTGAATTTTATCATTAGCAAATACGACATCCATATCGTACCATCTCGAAAGCACTTTCATAATATCTTTTAATGGCTTGCCTTCAAAACTAAAAACACCTTTCACCCAAGAGGTTGCATTATAAACATCAATATCTTTTAAAATTATATTTTTATTTAACAAACTAACTTGAGATTGCTGATTAGGTTTTAAATAAACATTTTCTGATTGATTAGAAACTTTTACCTTACCTTCAACCAAAGTGGTGTAAACCATATTTTCATCTTTATATGATTTAATGTTGAATTTAGTTCCCAACACTTCAACCGTCTGCATCCGGCTTGCTACCCTAAACAAAGCACCGTTATGTCGTGAGCTGGGAGATACATCAAAAAAAGCTTCACCGTAAACTAATTCTACTTCACGGTTTTCTCCTTCAATAAAATTAACAGGATATTTAAGTTTAGACTCTGAGTTTAACCACACCTTAGTTCCGTCTGATAATTGTAAAAAAAACTGCCCACCTCTTGGCACCGTTAAATAATTGTATACTAATTTAGGCTTTAAGTTAATTCTATTGTTGTAAAATAATTTGTCCCCTGTGCTTTTTACGTTTTTAGTAGCATAAACCTGTCCTTTTTCAAGATCAACATATTGCCCGTCCTCTAGCGTTAATGTCGCTTTATCGGTACCTACTTTAATTTTATTTGTTGATATCTTAACATCGGCTCCTTCATATTCACTACTATTATATTTCCAGACAAATGCTATAGAAATTAACACTAAAGCAGTTGCCGCATATTTTAAAGCGTTGTTTTTATAAAACGATGTAAGTTTTATATTTTTTTGAGACTCTTCATTTACTTTTGATGTAACACTATTAAAAATTTTGTTTTTTAACTCGTTTTTAAGTGCATCGTCAAATGGCCATTCCTTGTTTTTGTTTTGATTTGAAAAGAAATTGGATAAAAACTTAATCTCATCATCTGAAATATCTCCAGACTGAAGTTTTTTAATTAATTGTTGTAAATAATTTTTATCTTTAACACTCACTAGTTAGCCTCTTTATATTAATGACGCAAAAAAGATGTGCATCCCTAACAAAAAACAGTATTATTTTTATTTTTTATTTTTCTGGAGTTAATCTGGGGCTAACAAACCTTTACAAAAAAAACAAAAAAATGATGGTGTAGGGTATGTTAACCAAGGAAGGTCTAATTATTTTTAAAGCTTTAGTAATGTATGCCTCTACTGATTTTGTAGAAATGTTTAGTTGTGAAGAAATTTCCTTATGGCTTAATTGGTTCTCTCTACTTAGCTTGAATACTTTTTTACATTTTTCGGGCAATGTGTTTACAACTGTATTTATTTGTGCTTCAAGCTCTTTATAAATCAGCTTTGACTCTGGAGTTGTTGTTTGAATTTTTACATCAAAATTTTCCAGCAACTCTTCAGAAAAGGCATTTTTATCTTTTCTAAAAATATCATAAACTTTATGAAGAACACAAGTGTATAAATAGCCTTTTAATGTGGTTTTAATTAAAAGTGCATCTCGTTTTTCCCAAATTTTAATAAATATTTCTTGGATAACATCCTCAGAAATTTCACGTTTTTTCAAGAGGCTGAATGCATAAATAAACAGTTGCTCCCAATATAAATTATAAATTAGTTTTAAGGCGTCTTCATCATTGCGCTTTAGACGCTCAATTAATTTTTGATCTTTAATTTTATTAAAACTCATTTGTTAGTTTTCATTCGAACCATAACAAATGTAATAAAATATTTTATTCAATATCTCCCGAATACAAAAAAAGAAAGCCTCTCATTTGAGAACCTGACTTTTTAAATTTTCAAACCCAAATACAACACTGGCAAGCCAAAATTAAACATCAACTATTTTGTTATTATAAGAGGTTATCTTTTTTAGATGGCCTCTTTTTTTAATATATTCAAATAGCAGAATCAAACTAAAAATTTGTCAGCAATTTTCAATCACCTGTTAAATTCGATAACTTTAATTCTAGTTCACGCTTATACTACAATTCCCAAGACATGCTTTATGGCAACATGAAAACACATACGCCAATTTGGGTTCAATCATATGTTTTGAAAATAAAATTAGTGGTTTCATTTAAAAATTTTTTGGCCAAAATTTTGGGTTTGGTATGTTAGCAAAAACTAGTCTTTTAAAGCTTACTCATGCCAATTGAAAAACCGAGGGTTTGCCTTTTAAATTTTCAAACTTCAAAATACATTCCAATTTAATAGCTGTTTTTCAGGCGACTGAAATTATTGTTTTCTTAATTTTTTGTACAAAAAATTAAATTTTAACCATTATTTATTGTTTTATTAACTTTTTATTATGACTTTTGGCTCTGACTAATTCAAATAAATCATAAAATGAAAACAAAGTTTAGTGGAATTCTAACGCTATTACTAGCGTTAGTTGTGCAACTTTCTTTTGCACAAGAAAAAACAATTTCAGGTACGGTTGCAGACAATTCTGGCATGCCGCTTCCTGGGGTTAACATTATCGTAAAAAACACTACTAACGGTACACAATCCGATTTTGACGGAAAGTATACCATTAATGCTAAAGTAGGAGACGTTCTCGTATTTAGTTATGTAGGTTTAAAAACGAAAGAGGCAACAGTTGGAGCTTCTAATACGCTTAACGTCACTATGGAAGAAGACGCAGCTGTATTGGACGAAGTTGTTGTAACGGCACTTGGTATTAAAAGAGATAAAAAGAGTTTGGGTTATGCCACTCAAGAAGTTAAAGGTGAAGCTGTATCTGCAGTAAAAAGCCAAAACTTTGTAAACTCTTTATCTGGAAAAGTAGCAGGTTTACAAATTAAACCTTCTGGTACAATGGGTGGTTCTACCCAAGTAATTATTAGAGGTAATGCTTCTGTAATTGGAAACAACCAAGCTTTATTTGTTATTGATGGTGTACCGTTAGACAACGGTATTAACAACCAAATAACTGCTGCTATTGCTTCGGAGAGTAGATCTCAAACAAGTGGTAGAGGTGGTTACGATTACGGTAATGCTGCTTCAGACATTAACCCTGACGACATCGAATCTATTAACGTATTAAAAGGTGCAGCTGCATCTGCTTTATACGGTTCTCGTGCTGCAAATGGTGTAATTATGATTACAACTAAAAAAGGTACTAAAAGAAAAGGACTTGGAGTTACTATAAATTCAAGCATTACAGTTGGTGAGGCAGATAAGTCTACACTACCTGTTTACCAAAAGAAGTACGGTGCTGGTTATGGTCCATTCTACGGATCAACAGGTTATTTTGATGATGTTGATGTTGATGGTGATGGAACGGTTGATTTAGCAACGCCATTTACCGAAGATGCGTCTTATGGAGGTGAGTTTGATCCTAACCTATTAGTGTATCAATGGAATAGTATTTTCCCTCAACTCGACACATACTTACAACCAACTCCTTGGTTAGCGGGTAAACATGACCCAAATTATGTATGGGGAACTTCAAGTACACTGGTTAACTCTGTTGCTTTAGACGGCGGAAGCGAAACCGGCTCTTTTAGAGTAGGTTTTACAAACATGTTACAAGAAGGTAACTTACCTAACAGTGAGATTAAAAGAAACAGTATTAATTTTAACGGTAGTCAAGACTTAAGTGATAAATTAACGGTATCGACTGCTTTTACTTTTACTAAAACTGATGGTAGAGGTCGTTACGGTACGGGTTACGATTCTAACAACGTTATGCAACAATTTAGACAATGGTGGCAAGTAAATGTTGATGTTAAAGAACAACAAGAAGCTTATTTGTCTACGCGTGAAAACATAACTTGGAACACTAACTCTTATACAAATTTAACTCCTATTTATTCAGACAACCCGTATTGGACTTTCTATGAAAATTTTGAAACGGATACGCGTTCTAGATTTTTTGGTAACGTAGTTTTAAACTACGACATCAATGATTGGTTAGATGTTATTGGTAGATTTACATATGACACCTATACTGAGTTACAAGAAGAAAGAACAAACGTAGGCAGCTCAAACGTGCCATTATACACAAGATTCAATAACGCGGTTGCAGAATACAACTACGATGCTTTCCTTAACTTTAATAAAGATTTAACTGAGAAGATAAATTTAGAAGGAAGTATAGGTATGAATTTAAGTAGAAAAGATTGGAATAGTATTTATGCGCTTACCAATGGTGGTTTAAATTTAGCAGGTGTTTATACTTTAGCAAATAGCGTTAGTCCAATTAATGCGCCAACCGAATTTGATGCAACTCAAATGGTTGATGGTGTTTTTGGTCGTGCTAGTTTTGGTTTTGACAATACAGCTTTTGTTGAAGGTACTTTTAGAAGAGACCGTAACTCAAGTTTACCAAGATCAAAAAACACATACAACTATTGGTCTGTTACCGGTAGTTTTATCTTTTCTAACCTTTTGGAAGCCGATTGGTTGAATTTTGGAAAACTAAGAGCTAACTATGGTACCGTAGGTAACGGAACAACACCATACCAAGTTTTTAACACATTTGGTATTAACCCACCATTTGGTGGTTCCGGTAGTGCGTCTAACCCAACTAATAAGCAAAACCCAAATCTAAAGCCAGAAGAACAAGTTAACTGGGAAGTTGGTTTAGAAATGAAAACATTAAATAACCGATTTGGTTTTGATATTACGTACTACAACACTGAAAACCGCGACCAAATTACGCAAGTACCTGTAACAAGATCAACCGGTTATGCGAGAGTACTTTTAAATGCAGGTACTATTGAGAACAAAGGTATTGAGTTACAACTTAATGCAACACCATTAAAAAGTGAGAACTTCAGTTGGGATGTTAACATCAACTGGGATAAAAACAAAAGTAAAGTATTGTCTTTACTCGATGGCATTGAAGCTTTGGAGTTAGCTAACTTTCAAACTGGTTTAACAATTAACGCAGTTGTAGGTGAGCCTTACGGAATTATTAGAGGTCGTGATTTCGTTTATACAAATGGACAAAAAACCATTGGTACAAATGGTCGTTATTTAAGAACAGCCACTAGTAACAATAACATTGGTGATATTAACCCAGATTGGAAAGCTGGTATCCGTAATAGCTTTACTTACAAAAACTTTAACTTAAGTTTCTTAATCGATATCCAAAAAGGTGGTGATGTATTCTCACTTGATACTTATTATGGATTTGGTACTGGTATATATGATTTTACTGCTGGTAACAACGAGTTAGGAAATCCTTATAGAGACCCTGTAACTGGCACACCAGGAAACTATGGTGCTGATAGTGGTGGTGTTCTTTTTGAAGGTGTTCAGGCCGATGGTTCTCCTAACAACGTAAGAGCTCATTTACTTGATGCTGGTACTTGGGGATATCGTCAACCACAAGCAAACCACGTTTATGATGCAGGTTATGTAAAATTACGTGAAGCTACTTTATCTTATAGTTTTGATTCTAAAATCTTAGATAAATTACCATTTACCTCTGCTTCAGTATCTCTTATTGGACGTAACTTATGGATTATAGATAAAAGTGTTCCTTACGCTGATCCAGAAGCTGGTTTAAGTGCTGGTAATGCTCAAGGAAATCAATCAGGTGCTTATCCTGCTATTAAAGAAATAGGGGCTAGTATTAAATTACAATTTTAAAAAAAATAGAAAATGAAAAAAATATTTTTAACAGCAGTGCTCTCTGTAGTTGTTGTATTAACATCTTGTAAAACTGATGAACAATACGAAAACTTAAATAGAGATCCTAAAAATCCAACTCAAGTTGCAGCAGACTTTTTATTTAATTCTGCAACCAAGAGTTTAATTGATCAAATGACGCAAATAAACGTTAATCGTAATAGTTTTAGGTTTTTTGCGCAATACAGTACAACTACGACTTATACGGAAGAACCAAACTTTGATTTAGTTACTAGAACAATTCCAGGTTACCATTGGTCTGAAATGTACAGAGATGTATTATTAGATTTACAAACATCTAAAGAAAATGCTTTAGCAGACACCGAATTAAGCGGTGCAGAACAAACTGCAAGAGCATCTCAAGCCGAAGTTTTAATGGTGTACACCTTTCAACAAATGGTTGATACTTGGGGAGATATTCCTTACAGCGAAGCGCTTAGTGATGTAACATTACCTAAGTATGATGACGCAGCAACAATCTATTCTGATTTAATCAGCCGTTTAACTGCAGCTATCCCAGGTCTAAGCGGGTCTGGTTATAGTTCAGCCGATCAGCTTTACGGAGGAAACTCTGCAGCTTGGGTTAAATTTGCAAACTCGTTATTGATTCGTATAGGAAATCGCCTTGTAGATGTTAATCCGTCATTAGCTCAATCTACTATTGAAGCTGGTTATAGCGGAGGTGCATTTACATCAAATGCTGATAATGCAACCGTTCAATATGAAGGTACCACACCTAACACAAATCCTGTTTGGGTTGATATTGTTCAATCTGGCCGTGCCGATCACCTTCCTGCAAATACTATTGTTGACTTTATGAATAATCTTGATGACCCTAGAAGGGCTCAATATTTCGATGACAATTTAGGAGCTGGAGTTTACATGGGTGGAAACTTCGGAACTATAGCAAGTTTTCCGTTACACTCACATTTTGGAGATGCTATTTACGAGCCAACAAATCCTGCAAGTTTATTAGACTTTGCCGAGGTTTCATTTTATTTGGCAGAAGCAGCCGTTGAAGGTTGGTCTGTAGGTGGTACAGCAGAAGAGCATTACAATAATGGTATTGCCGCATCTTTTGATTATTGGGGAGCAAGCGATTTAGCTGCTTTTATGGCTAATCCAGATGTTGCTTGGGCTACGGCTCCTGGCACAGATAAAGAGAAAATTGGAAACCAATTATGGGTAGCCATGTACAACAGAGGATTTGAAGGGTTTACAGCGTGGAGAAGATACGATACGCCAACCTTACAACTTCCAGTTGACTCAGGTAACCCACTACCATACAGATATACTTATCCTATTGATGAGCAAAACTTAAATGGTACTAATTGGGAAGCTGCATCAGCTGCAATTGGTGGAGATTCACAACAAACCAAAGTATTCTGGGATGTAAACTAAGTTTTAAATTCCATTATAATATTAAAGCCTTATAAGTTTAAACTTATAAGGCTTTTTTTGTAAGATGCCCATTCAATTACCGACCTAAAATTAAATACACTCAAAAATGAAACGGCTAATTATAATAACTTTAATTTTGCTAGTAAGTTGTTCAACAGAAAACACTGCCGTAAAAGATAACAGTGATGAAGTTTCAGATAATTTATGGTGTGTGCCTAAAACCGACATTGCAGGTGGAGGGTCATATGCCGTAAAGGAAAACCCAGATTACAAAACCGTATTAGAAATTGACGCGACTGGTTTTTTAAATGACAATTCAAGACTTGCGCTTTTAAAAATAAACGGACAAGTTTATGCCTATCCGTACGACTACACGAATAACTTTGAAGTTATAAACGACACCTTTGGAGATGTTCCCTTAGCCATAACATATTGCCCTATCACCGAAAGTGCACTTTCCTTTGATAGAAGGCTAACCAACGGTGAAATTATTACCATGAAAGCTTCAGGGTTCTTATATAAAGATAATCTTATTACTACTGATGTAGATTTAAAATATTATTGGTCTCAAATGGCAATACGTGGTCTTAGGGACGCAAGCAAGGAAATAAGACTCAACACCTATAACATAATCGAATCTTACTGGCTTGGTGTTAAAACACATTTCCCCAATGCTTTGGTATTTAATCATCCTGATGTAACAGACTGCAATTGCGATGAAACTCCTGTTCCTATTGATTTCAGCAATCTATTGGGCGTGATACACGAACATGTATTTGACGATATTGTGCACCTATTCAACTATAATAATTTTAAAAACGGAATAGAATTAGATTATACTTCTGTAAACAGTAAAGATGTAATAATAGTTGGAAGTAAAGAAAACGTATATTTTAATGCCTTTTATTTACCTGGTAATTTAACATTTACGGCATTAGATGTGAATGAATTCCCCAATGTGTTAACAGATAATGAAGGTAATATTTGGGATGCTTTTGGTTATGCGGTTTCAGGTAGCAGACAAGGCACTAAGCTTGATAGCCCAAAATCTTATGTTGCTGCAGAGTGGGCTTTTAGGGATATCTTTGAAACCATAGTTTTTCACGATTAACTTATCAAATCAATAGATCTATTTATCTTATTAATGAAAAATGCCCCCTGTACTCCTCTCCACTGGGAAGTTTTAAGCAATACCAATAATCATCATCGCTCAAAAGGTTTCCGTTAAAGGTGCCATTCCAACCGCTGGATAGATTGGGATTAAAGGTTTTCAACAATTTTCCATACCGATTAAAAATCTCCACCGTTAATAGCTGAGAATCAAATATGGCTGGGTCTAAGCCTGCAACATTCCAAGTATCATTAGCACTATCATTGTTTGGGGTGAAATATTTAGGAAATCCTAAAATGTAAAAATCTTTTGATATCCGCTCACAATTTAGGGCATCCATAATATAGAGCGTATGCTTTCCGTAAGTTAAATTTAAAAACGAATTACCGTCTTGATATACACCAAACTCATCATCAACAGCATACACAAAATCCTTGGTCGAATTATTAAGTACAACGGTTAAATCCCGATCATCAATAAGCAAATCCTGTATTACGGGGATTTCATTCTGATTCACTGTGATGGTTACCGTGTCTTCACAATTAAGTAAGGGGTCAATAACACTAACGGTATAAACTCCTGCTTCTGAAATTAAAATCTCATTTAAAACCTCATTGGTACTCCAATCGTAATTATAATTGCTTATCTGGCTTGTAGGAAGCCCTGAATTAATAGTTATCGGAAAATCCGAAAGGCAAACATTTATAACTTGATCTTCCAATTGAGGAAAAGATTTTACTTCCAAATTTAAAATGCCAGTACCATAGCACGCATTATCACTTTCGGCTCTAATATATACTGTATTATTGGTTGATGTGTATATATTTGGCAACGGATTGATACCAATGGCAGCATCATTTTCATCTTCGTAAAATGATATATCGACATTTGTTGGAAGGTTTAAAACTGAGGCTATTCTAATCCCTTCAGACTCTAAATCGAAATCTGCAAGATTATCTTCATCGGGGTCACATGCTCCCAAATTATGGGTACTAATATCTACGCCTTGTGTGGTATTTAATCTTACTGTAGCCATACTAAAACAATCGGTATTGGCCTTAAACACTTTGGCATATACTATTTCGCCATTGGATTGATTGGTGTAAATTTCATCAATAGAATTAGAATTATCAGTGTCATTAATAGCATCCGCCATTGAATTATAGTAGTAAACCTGAATAGCATCCTGAGTAAACAAACTTAGCGGCGCATTGGCCAATTGTAAGTTAAAAGGTGCTATGCCATCGTTAGGATTATTATCGGCAGAGTCGCATTGCACTAAATCAAAAGTGGTTTGCAAAACATCTGGCGGTTGGGAAATAATGACTTGTTTTAAAAAAGGCCCTTGCTCTACCCCATTTAAATACATGGTTAAACTTACGGTATAGGCACCTGCTTGCGCATAGGTATGTAACGGCTCGTCGAGCGTTGAAGTTTGACCGTCACCAAAATCCCAAAGGACACTGTCGTAGGGCTCTTCAGAGGTAATAAAAAAACGGGTTTGGTCTCCCAAACAAATATCTTCATAGTCGAAAGTGTATAAAAATAGTGATTGCACAAACGGAGGAAGCCCCAATTGAACCGCTTTACCACCCAAACTAACAGAGTTCTCCGAATAATCAGCAGCATTCCCAATTTCATTTGGATTGTTTATAACCGAAAGGTTTAAGCCAACCGAAGAAGACCTAAATCCTGCCCTGTAAATTTTTCCGTTTATCGCTAATTGTAAAGCGCCGGCAACATTTTGAGAATTACTAATCGTTTCTCTAGTTCCAACAATATCAGAACTTTCTAAATTATATTGATAAATATGACTGTGATTAAAAATATTATCGTCATCAAACACATTGTTTGTGATATACAATACTTTTGAATTTGGTGAAAACTCCACACCGTAAGGATAAGTATTATCCATGATAATTTTATCGTTAGCCACGACACCGGTTGAGTTATCAAAATCGTATAACAAAACCCTCCCCGACTCCCGTCTCGGAGACCTTGGCCCACCACCGCCAATATTAGTGGAGCTATGGGCAATAGCAATTTTCTTTCCGTCTGGCGATGCTTTTAAATAGCCAATTGCCGTAATATTGGCCCCATCGCTATTAAACACGGGGCGAACCATTTGCGATACCGTAGATATTATTGGCGTTTCGTTAACCCCATTTCCATCAATTAGAAAAGCATAAAACTTATCCATAAACTGAGTGATAACCCACACCGAACTACCATCGCTATGTGAAACAGCCGTTATTTTTTCTGAAGATTTATACTCGTTTTGAACAGCAACATTGGTGTCATAAGTAACCAAATGACTGTTTTTAGTCCCAGGCACCACATCGCCAAAACTACCGTTTAAAGACAAATCGATTTCTGAATAGTTAACGCCATCAATGGGTTCTGCCTCGGTTAAATAATAACTTGGCTTATCTATGGTAAATAAATAATATTTGGATGTGCTTCCTGGTTTTGGTACAATTAACGCAGATTCGGTACTCGAACTGTGGCCTAAAAGCCCTTGTCCGTTAGGCATAATTTGATGTCGCCTATCCCAAATGGTTACACCATCGGTATAAAATAAAAGATTTCCGTTTGGGTCTGATATTGTCGCACAGCCTTCTTTTGTAATTAATTGACCATCTGTAAGTGGCGTTGGGTTTGGTGTATTAAAATTAAGACCTGCATATTCGCCAAAATACCAATTGGCCGATTGTTTTTGTGAAAAAACAAAACAAACAGAAAGGGCAAATATTAAAAGTAATATCTTGGTTTTCAATGGTGATGGATTTTGATTGATTGATTTACCGTAAATATAATCATATTTACGCTGATTATAAACCATTTATAGGTTTTAACACAACTTATAAGTTCTAAATTTATGATTAAAAAGTGCCAAATAAAATTAGTTTAATGAGGCAAAAACACAAAATAAACTCTTTGTAGGTTAAACTTCTTAGACCAATAACTTTTTTATACATTTACCCCATGCAAGATGAAACTCAAATTTTTGGTATTAGGGCCGTTATAGAAGCTGTAAATGCGGGCGAGAATGTAGATAAGGTATTTCTTCAAAAAGGATTAAAAGGTGAACTTTTTAGTGAACTTGAATCTTTATTAAACAGAAATTCGATTAACAAATCCTATGTGCCTGTTGAGAAACTAAACCGGCTTACAAAGAAAAACCACCAAGGTGTTGTGGCGCAAATATCGCCTATTGAATTTCACGATTTAGAGACGCTTGTAATGTCTGTTATAGAAACTGGTAAAACACCCTTGTTTTTGTTGTTGGACCAAATTAGCGATGTTCGTAATTTTGGTGCTATCATACGTACTGCGGAATGCACCGGTGTTGATGGCATTATTATTCAGAAAAAAGGTGGCGCGCCCGTAACCGGAGACACCATTAAAACAAGTGCCGGAGCGGTTTTTAAAATCCCGATTTGTAAAGTAGACCATATAAAAGATGCCGTGTTTTACATGCAAGCCTCTGGTATAAAAGTGATTGCCGCTACCGAAAAAACCAACGACACGCTATACGACGTGTCTTTCACAGAACCGTGTGCTATTATTATGGGATCGGAAGGCAGAGGCATAAATCCATCCACATTAAAGGTGGTTGATGCCAAAGCGAAACTACCTATTTTGGGCGATATTGAGTCGTTAAACGTATCGGTGGCTTGTGGTGCTTTTTTATACGAAGTTGTGCGGCAACGTTTGAAGTAAGCGGTACCTGTTTTCAGCTACAGTTGTCCTCATCTAAATTTGAACCTAACACCTTTATTCTTTTTCAGGGTTTTCTTTTTTGAAGTGGTAATTTATATGGAATTGCCCCTGCTCTTCTTCGGGTTCTTCCGGAGTTTCTATAAAGTTTCCATCGGCATCAAAATGTTTTAAAAAGGGGTCGTCGGCTTCGTTAAAATCGTCGCGTTCCCAAGCATATTTTTTCGGCTTTGCAATTTCTTTTCTAAAGAACAAAGCAAATACCAAACCCGTAATCAACCCGGATAAATGCCCTTCCCAAGAGATGCCTTCTTCACTGGGAATAGCGTACCAAATCATACTTCCGTAAAGAAACACAACCCCGAGCGATAGTGCAATGAGTCTGTAATGTTTGGCAAATACACCTTTGAAAAAGGTAAAACTGACCAACACATAAATAAGTCCGCTGGCACCAATATGGTACGACGGCCTACCAATGCACCAAGTGAGGAACCCCGAAATTAGAATACCGAAGAACAACACTTTCCAAGCTATTGGCCGGTAGAAATAAAACAAGGCTGTTGACAATACAAACAACGGAACGGTATTGTGGTAAATATGCTGAATATCGCCGTGAATAAACGGACTAAAAACAACACCGCGCAACCCTTTTAAAGTCTGTGGGTAAACGCCGTATTTACTAAAGTTTACGCCAAAACGCACCTCGAACCAAAATACCAACCATATAATTAGTACAAATACTACCGGATAGGCAATAACACCCGTTGAGAATTTAAAATGTTCTTTAGTGTCCATGGCTCTAAATATAGCAAATACTTAACCACGATTTATTGGGGTGCTAAAATGGCAGATTTGCCCGCGTGAGGGATTGCAGTGGTTAGCTTTTGGCGAGGCGCGCATCGAGCCAAAACTAGTAACGTAAAGCCCGACCCCGATTTTTATCGGGGGCACGCCCTAAAAATAAAATTTATTAGTGTAGAGATTCCTTTTTGCAAAGGAATTGTTTTAATTTTACAGTTATGAATGAGCCTTTAGCCGAACGTTTACGACCGAAAACCTTGGATGATTATGTGAGCCAAACGCATTTGGTGGGCAAAAACGGTGCGTTAACGCAGCATATTAAGCAGGGTTTGATACCGTCGATGATTTTTTGGGGCCCGCCGGGAACCGGAAAAACCACTTTGGCCAACATTATTGCGACCGAATCTGGCCGACCGTTTTATACGCTTAGCGCGATAAACTCAGGGGTTAAGGATATTCGTGACGTGATCGATAATGCAAAACAAAGTGGTGGTTTGTTTACCACGAAAAACCCTATTTTGTTTATTGACGAAATTCATAGGTTTAGTAAATCGCAGCAAGATTCGTTGCTACAAGCGGTTGAAAAAGGTTGGATTACCTTAATTGGGGCGACCACCGAAAACCCGAGTTTTGAGGTAATTTCGGCACTTTTATCGCGGTGCCAAGTGTATATTTTAAATGCTTTTGATAAAAACGATTTGGAAACGCTTTTAAAGCGCGCGATTGAAAAGGACGTATTGATTTCTAAAAAAACCATTGATTTAAAGGAAACCAACTCGCTTTTAAAACTCTCTGGTGGTGATGCCCGGAAACTGCTTAATATTTTTGAGCTTATTGTAAATTCGTACGACTCGGACACGGTTACCATTACCGATGAGGACGTTTTAAAGAAGATACAAAACAATACGGTACGCTACGATAAAACGGGCGAGCAGCATTACGATATTACTTCGGCGTTTATAAAATCCATTCGTGGCAGCGACCCCAATGCGGCGGTATATTGGCTGGCGCGTATGGTCGAGGGTGGCGAAGATGTTAAGTTTATTGCGCGCCGCTTGCTTATTTTGGCCAGTGAGGATATTGGCAACGCTAACCCAACGGCCTTGGTGATTGCCAACAACACATTTCAGGCGGTAACGACTATTGGTTATCCAGAGTCTAGAATTATTTTAAGCCAGTGCGCTACGTATTTGGCTTGTTCTCCAAAAAGCAATGCTGCTTACAAAGCCATTGGCAACGCCCAACAATTGGTAAAGGAAACCGGCGATTTAAGTGTGCCTTTGGAGGTGAGAAATGCGCCTACAAAACTGATGAAAGAACTCGGTTATGGCGATAATTACAAGTATGCGCACAACTACGAGGCTAACTTTGCCAATCAGGAATTTATGCCGGACGAGATAAAAAACACCAAGCTTTACGACCCCGGAAATAACGCCCGGGAAAACGCACATCGGGAATTTTTAAAACAACGATGGAAAGACAAATATGGATATTGAATCCTTTGTGATTTTCAGGGTTTGTTGTGCTAAATGTTTTTAATTGATTTTGAGTATTTGAGCGTTGCGCTAACTTTTTTAATTTTTTTTACAAAATTGAAACCTATTTATTCAGGAAACTTAGCCCTAATGTCATCTAAACACAAATTATGAATACTGCCAATGTGCGAGTGTTCTTTGCTCATATCTGGCTTATAAGTTCCCGCTTGTACTTGTCCGCCAATTTTCTGGTAAGCCTCCCTAAAACTCATGCCATCAACTACCAAATTATTGATATTATCAACCGTAAACAAATACTTGTATTTATCGTCGTTCAAATCAATATCCTTTACAACAATTTGCTGAATGGCGTAATTAAAAATGTCTAAAATGGTTTTTAACTCTTCAAAAGCAGCAATAGTATTTTCTTTTAATAACTGAAAATCCCTGTGGTAACCACTCGGTAAATTATTGGTAATTAAAATCATTTCGGTTTGTAAAGCTTGTATTTTATTGCACTTGCCACGAATGAGTTCGAACACGTCCGGATTCTTTTTGTGTGGCATAATGCTACTGCCCGTTGTTAGTTCGTCTGGGAAAGTGATAAAACCAAAATTCTGACTCATATACAAACACACATCCATGGCAAAACGGCTCATGGTATTGGCTAAACTGCCTAAAGTAGCGGCAATGGTGCGCTCACTTTTACCCCGGCTCATTTGCGCAGCAACCACGTTGTATTTTAAGGTTTCAAAACCCATCTCTTGGGTTGTAATATTTCTATCTATCGGAAAAGAACTGCCGTAACCCGCAGCCGAACCTAAAGGATTTTGGTCTACCGTTTTAATGGCGGCGTTTAATAAATAGACATCGTCAATCAGCAATTCGGCATAAGCTGAAAACCACAACCCAAACGATGATGGCATAGCCACTTGCAAATGCGTATAACCTGGTAATAATTTTTCTTTATGCGTATCGGCCAATTGCAAAAGGGTTTCAAAAAATGTTTTTGTTTTTGCCTTTACATCCAATAAATTGTCTTTAAAATACAAATGAAGCGCCACTAAAACCTGATCGTTTCTCGAGCGCGCGGTATGGATTTTTTTGCCCACTTCTCCCAATTGTTTGGTGAGCTCGAATTCTATTTTTGAATGCACATCTTCAAATTGGGCATCAATGACAAAGCTGCCGTTTTCAATCTGATCTTCCAAAACTTTTAATCCGCTTAATAAATCAACCAATTCTTCAACGGTAATAATGCCAATTTTTTGAAGCATTTTAGCATGCGCTTTCGATGCAATAACATCGTATTTTGCAATATGAATATCTATTTCCCTATCGTTGCCAACCGTAAATTGCTCAATTTGTTTGTCTATTGTAAATCCTTTATCCCAGAGTTTCATTTTGTCTATTTTTGTCATTCCCGCAAAGGCGGGAATCTTTTTAAATTTTACTTTTACTTTAATGGATTCCTGTCTTCGCAGGAATGACAGCATCGTTAAACAATCACTTTATTCAACAATTCAATATAAATTTTGATGCCTTCTTCGATTTCATTCAAATATATGAATTCATCGGCCGAATGCGAGCGTGTGCTATCGCCCGGACCTAATTTTAAACTTGGGCAACTAAGTACCGCTTGATCTGATAATGTTGGCGATCCATAGGTTGTTCGCCCAATAGAAAGTCCTGCTTTTACTAAATCGTGATCTAGCGGAATGGATGAGGAATTCAGCCTCAAACTTCGTGGTATTATACTATCGCAGGGTGCATTGGCCACTAATAAATCGGCAATTTCTTGATTTGAATATTTATCGTTTACACGAACATCGATAACCAATTTTACATCGGCAGGAACTGCGTTGTGCTGTTGTCCTGCGTTAATTTGAGTTACCGTCATTTTTACGTCTCCCAAGGCTTTTGAGGTTTCTTTAAAACTAAAATCCCTAAACCATTTTAAAACGTCTATCGTATTGTAAATGGCATTATCGTTGTTAGGATGTGCGGCATGACTTGGTGTGCCTTTTACTACGGCATCAAAAACCACAAGGCCTTTTTCGGCAACGGCCAAATGCATTAAAGTGGGTTCGCCCACAATGGCGACATCCACTTTTGGAATAATGGACAACATGCTATTTAAACCATTTGGTCCGCTGCTTTCTTCTTCCGCGGAAGCGACAATAACCAAGTTGTATTTTAAGTTTTTTTGCGCATAAAAATGCGTGAACGTTGCAATTAAAGATACCAAACAACCACCGGCATCATTACTGCCCAAACCGTAGAGTTTACCATCTTCAACAATGGCTTTAAACGGGTCTTTGGTGTAGCCGTTATTGGGTTTTACGGTGTCGTGATGCGAGTTTAGCAATAGTGTAGGTTTGCTTTTATCGAAATACTTATTGATGGCCCAAACATTGTTTTTGGTGCGTGTGTAATCAATATTTTTAGTTTTGAACCAATCTTCAATTAGTGCAGCCGTTTGGTCTTCTTCTGATGAAAAAGATTCGGTTTCAATAAGATTTTTAAGAAGCTCTATCGCTTCGTTTGTTAGTTTTTCCATGGCACTTTTTAAGCTTGAATTGTAGTGTGTTTTGTGTTTAAACTGAAAAGCATTTCTGGTTTCCCGATGCAAACTTTATGCACGTTGTGTTTTATGGCGTGAAAGCAATTATTCAGTTTTGGCAGCATGCCATCTGCAATAATACCTTCGTTGATTAATGTTTTATAATTTTCGGAATTGATGTTTTCGATAACCGAATCATCGTCATTTACATTTTGCAACACGCCGTTTTTCTCAAAGCAATAATACAGTTCGGTTTTAAAAATTTTTGCGAAACCTATGGCCAATTCCGATGCAATAGTATCTGCATTGGTGTTGAAAAGCTGTCCGTTTTCATCGTGGGTAATGGCACAAAAAACGGGTGTTACTTGGTTGTTTAAAAGCACCTCTAAAGTGTTTGTATTTACCTTTAACACATCGCCAACAAATCCGTAATCAATATCCTTTACGGGGCGTTTTTCCGATACGATAGCGTTTCCATCGGCTCCAGAAAACCCAATGGCATTGCACTGATTTGCCTGTAATTTTGCGACTATATTTTTGTTGATTTTACCGGCGTAAACCATGGTAATAATGTCTAAAGTATCGGCATCCGTTATGCGACGGCCATTGGTCATTTTTACTTCAACACCCATTTGATTAGCCAATTTTGTTGCTAATTTTCCGCCACCATGCACCAATATTTTCGGCCCTTTAATTTTTGAGAAGCCTTCCAAAAAATGATGCAATGCCTGCTCGTCATCAATAATATTGCCACCTATTTTTATAACCTTTAGTGTTTGCATTTTTTTAATTTTCGTCAAGCTGAACTTGTTTCAGCTTCTCATTACTTTTTTATGTGATTCTGAAATAAATTCAGAATAACGGATTACTATAAATCTTCCAAAATACTCTTCAAAACCCATTGCGCCGCATAGGTTCGGTTATTTGCTTGCTGTATTACCAATGAGTTTTCACTATCTAAAACCGCATCTTCAACCACCACATTTCGCCTTACGGGTAAGCAATGCATAAATTTGGCATCGCCTAATTTTTCTTTGGTAATGATCCAATCCGAATCTGTTTTTAACACCTTACCGTAATCGTTATACGAGCTCCAGTTTTTTGTATAAACAAAATCGGCATCTTTTAAAGCCTCTTCTTGATTGTAATTCACCAGCGTATTGTCTACGATTTCGGGATTCAAATCGTAACCTTTAGGATGGGTAATTACAAAATCGACATCCATATTTTGCATCGCATTAACAAAACTATTTGCAACGGCGTGCGGCAATGCTTTAATATGTGGCGCCCAACTTAACACCACTTTGGGTCTGTTGTTTTTTTTGTGTTCGGTTATGGTAATCGCATCGGTAAAACCTTGTAACGGGTGCGCTGTGGCACTTTCCATGTTTACTATAGGCACCATGGCGTATTTTGCAAACGATTTAAGCACCTGTTCGCTCTCATCTTTAACCTTATCTGTTAATGTTGGAAATGCCCTAACGGCAATAATATCGCAATATTGAGACACCACAGCTGCAGCTTCTTTTATATGCTCGGCAGTTGTACCGTTCATAACACTGCCATCTTCAAACTCGATGCCCCAAGCGTCACCGGAAACATTCATCACTATAGGATTCATTCCCAAATTCAAAGCGGCTTTTTGAGTGCTTAACCGCGTGCGTAAACTGGAATTGAAGAATAACAATCCTAAAGTTTTGTGTTTTCCTAAGTCTGAAAACTCTAACGGATTTTTTTTAAGTTGAATGGCTTCCTCGATGGCTTTAGGGAAGTTTTTAATGTCTGAAATGTTGGTGTACTTTTTCATTTATAATACTTTTTTTAAAGCTTCAAAAAACACATCAACATGCTCTTTTTGAAGCGTTAAAGGCGGAAGAATTCTCAGTAAATTAAGATTTTTAGCGCTTCCTGTAAAAATATGGTGTTTAAAAATCAAATCTTTTCTTAGGGCGGCTATGGAAGAATCAAATTCCAGTCCCAACATCAACCCTCTTCCTTTTACGGCTTTTATTTGCGGAATGGTGTTGGCTTTTTCGATAAAATATTCCGAAACTGTTTTCGCATTCTCCATTAAACCTTCGCATCGCATCACTTTTAAAACGGCCAATGATGCGGCACAGGCTAAATGATTACCGCCAAAGGTTGTTCCCAACAAGCCGTAAGAGGCTTTTATGGACGGATGAATTAAAATACCGCCAATCGGGAACCCGTTACCCATACCTTTTGCCATCGAAATAATATCTGGCGTAATGCCGTGCTTTTGATAGGCAAAAAAATCGCCGGTTCGTCCAAATCCACATTGAATTTCATCGGCAATTAAAAGGGTATTATACTGTTTCGATAAGCGTTCCAATCCCTTTAAAAACTCGGTTGTAACTTCATCCAATCCGCCAATACCTTGAATGGTTTCAATAATAATGGCACAAACATCGTTTTTTGCCAAGGCCTTTTCAACGCCCTTTAAATTACCAAATTCGAAAAGCTCGACCTCTTGTTGCGCATTAATTGGGGCAATAATTTTAGCATTATCGGTTGCTGCAACGGCTGCCGATGTACGCCCGTGAAAGCCATTTTTAAAAGCAATCACTTTAGATTTTCCTGTTTGAAACGAGGCTAATTTTAAAGCATTCTCGTTAGCTTCGGCACCAGAATTGCATAAAAACAATTGGTAATCCTTACAACCCGAAAGCGCTTCAATTGCTTCAGCTAATTCAACCTGTAACGGGTTTTGAATGGAGTTGCTGTAAAATCCAATGTTATTTAATTGATTGCTCAACGAACACACATATTCCGGATGCGAATGCCCTATGGATATCACGGCATGTCCGCCATAAAGGTCTAAATATTCAATCCCGTTTTCGTCGTAAACAAAAACGTCTTTTGCTTTAACGGGAGTAATATCAAACAACGGATAGACATCAAATAGACTCATAACTGTTCTGTTTTTATAGTGTTGATTTTATTAAACGAGGTTACCATACCTTGAATTAACGAGGAGCTCAATCCTTTGTGTTCCATTTCATTCAACCCTTCAATCGTACAGCCTTTTGGCGTGGTTACTTTATCAATTTCCTGTTCTGGGTGGTTGCCCGTTGCAATTAGTAAACTCGCCGCACCTTCGCAAGTATGCATTGCCAAATCCTGAGCCGTTTCGGCCTCAAAACCCAACTGAATGGCCGCTTGTGTAGTGGCTCTAATCAGTCGCATCCAAAAGGCAATACCGCTTGCACAAACAACGGTTGCCGCTTGCATTTGGTTTTCCGGAATCGCAATCGATGTGCCTAAACGGTTAAAAATGGCCTCGGCAATTTTAATGCGCTCCGCCCCTTTTTCGTTACTACATAAACAGGTTATCGATTTCCCAACGGCAATGGCGGTGTTTGGCATAGCGCGAATAATAAATTGGTCCGAACCAACAATAGCTTCCATTTTCGGAATTAAAAATCCGGTAATGGTCGAAATCAGCACATGTTTCTCAGTTAGCAAAGGTTTAATATCCCTTAAAATGGTTTCAAAATGCGCCGGTTGTACCGCAAAAATAATGATGTCCGATTGTTTAACCGCCTCAGCATTATCCGATGTTAAATACACATTTTGGTAGCCCTCAAATTCTTGAATAGCGTCCAAATTTCGTTTTGTTAAGTACAAAGTGGTAATCGCATTGCTCGTAATTAAACCCTTTGCAATCGATTTTCCTAAGTTCCCTGTTCCTATTATGGCTATTTTCATATTTATGTTTTTTTGCCACGAATTCACGAATATTTTTTAGACAACAAAGTCTTTAAATTAATGGCTTATTCTTATGATTTTTCATTTTCCAGACCTGTCAGGTTTTTAAAACCCGACAGGTCTAAGTTTATTTTAAAAGAAATTTGCTTTTAGTTGAATGCCTTCGGTTTCATCAAAACCAAACATTAAATTCATGTTTTGAACCGCTTGACCCGATGCGCCTTTTAATAAATTATCGGTACAGCTGGTAATCAGTAATTTATTGTCGTGTTTATGTAAATGGATTAAACATTTGTTGGTGTTTACCACTTGCTTTAAGTGCAACTCGTTATCCGACACAAAGGTGAATTTTGCATCTTTATAATAATCCTTGTAAAGCGCTTTTGCTTCCTCTAAACTGCCATTAAAATGGGTGTAAAGTGTAGCAAAAATACCTCTTGAAAAATTCCCACGATTGGGCATAAAAATAAGCTCTGACGAAAAATTATTTTGCAATTGCTTTACCGATTGGTTGATTTCCCCCAAATGCTGGTGCGTAAACGGTTTGTAATACGAAAAGTTATTATCACGCCATGTAAAATGTGTGGTTTTAGATAACGATGTTCCTGCGCCTGTGGCTCCCGTTACGGCGTTAATATGTACATCGTTTTGCAGCAATCCATTTTTGGCCAAAGGCAATAATGCCAATTGGATGGTGGTTGCAAAACAACCGGGATTGGCAATATATTCTGCCTTTTTAATGGCTTCTTTTTGCAATTCGGGCAAACCGTAAACAAAGGTTTTTCCGTTAAAGACTTTATCTTTTTCCAATCTAAAATCATTACCTAAATCGATGATTTTTGTATGATCTGAAAAAGTATTGTTCTTTAAAAACTTAACTGAATTTCCGTGGCCCAAACACAAAAACAAGACATCGACATTCGGATTGATGGTATCGGTAAATTTAAGCTCTAAATCGCCCACCAAATCTTGATGAACATCGCTAATTTTATTCCCGGCATTCGATGTGCTATACACAAAATCAATTTCAGCTTTGCCGTGATGCATCAACAATCTAATCAATTCGCCTGCGGTGTATCCCGCGCCTCCAATAATTCCTACTTGTAACATAATTAATTATTTACTTGTTGATATATTTTATTCTGATTGCCTAAAATTTTAATAAACCCTTTGGCGTCATCGGCAGTCCACGCTTTGTTTTCCTCACCATAACTTCCAAATTTAGCAGACATTAAATCGTGTTTTGACACAATCCCGTCTAAAGTAAAGTGATAGGGTTTTAAAGTGACCGTTACCTCGCCCGAAACCTTGTCCTGACTACTTTGCAAAAAGGCTTCAATGTTTCGCATTACAGGGTCTAAATATTGGCCTTCGTGCAAATGCATCCCGTAAAAACTAGACAAATATTCTTTGTGCTGCAATTGCCATTTGGTAAGCGTATGTTTTTCTAATAAATGGTGTGCTTTAATGGTAATTAACGCTGCTGCAGCCTCGAAACCAACGCGACCTTTAATACCAACAATCGTGTCTCCAACGTGGATATCTCTGCCAATGGCATAAGGCGATGCCAAATTATGCAACACTTCAATATTAATTTCAGGGTCGTTTTCTACACCGTTAACGGCTACCAATTCGCCTTGTAAAAAACTTAAGGTAACTTTTTCGTCCTTGGCATGTTTTAATTGCGACGGATACGCTTCTTCGGGTAATGGTTTTTCTGAGGTTAAAGTTTCTTCGCCACCAACGCTCGTGCCCCAAAGTCCTTTATTAACCGAGTATTTTGCTTTGTCCCAGGACATATCGATACCGTTACTTTTTAGGTACTCAATCTCTTCTTGTCGCGATAATTTTTGGTCTCTAATGGGTGTTATGATTTTAATATTTGGCGCCAAGGTTTGAAAAATCATATCGAAACGCACTTGGTCGTTTCCTGCGCCCGTACTGCCGTGGGCAATATATTCGGCGCCGATACTTTTAGCGTACTCCACAATTTCAATGGCTTGAATAATACGTTCGGCACTTACCGATAATGGGTAAGTATTGTTTTTAAGTACATTGCCAAAAATTAAATACTTGACTACTTTTTGGTAAAACGTGGCAATGGCATCAATATTTTTATAGGTTGTAACGCCCATTTTATATGCGTTACTTTCAATAGTTTTTATTTCTTCTTGGGTAAATCCGCCCGTATTTACACTTACGGCATGTACGTCGTATTCTTTTGATAAACTTACCGCACAATACGAGGTGTCCAACCCGCCACTATATGCTATTACTAATTTTTTCATTTTAAATTATTTTATAATGTCCGCCTTTCGGCAACCGCCGTAGTTAAGCTTCGGCGTTAATTTATTTTTTATTCTTTTTTAAAAGCAAGGTTTCTTTAATCTTTTTTAATCGTTTAAAAGTCTTTTCCTTGACTCGTTTGGTTACCTTGTTTTTAGCTTTTTCCGGATCGTACAACATGCCCGTGCACAAACACAATTTCCTGTTGGTTCTTGTTAAAACATCGTAGTTTTTACAGGTTTGACAACCATCCCAAAACGATTGGTCGTCGGTTAATTCAGAAAACGGCACCGGTTTGTAACCTAAATCGCTATTCATTTTCATTACTGCCAATCCTGTGGTAATACTGAAAACTTTAGCCTTTGGGAATTTTTTTCTGGAATGCTCAAAGATTTTGTGTTTAATTTTCTTGGCTAAACCCGCGCCCCTATAATTTGGGTGCACAATCAAGCCCGAATTGGCAACATATTTGCCATGTCCCCATTTCTCAATATAGCAAAAACCCGCAAAGTTATTACCGTCTAAAGCAATAACGGCGTTACCGTTTTCCATTTTGGTCATAATATATTCAGGAGTTCGTCTGGCGATTCCCGTGCCTCTAACATTTGCGGACTCCGCAATGGTGTCGCATATTATTTGAGCGTAAATACTATGAGATTTATCAGCAATAATGACTTTCATTATTTTGATTTATTTGATTTGATTTTAAAATTATTTTGGTTTTTTGAAAAGCTGAACCGGACTCACCTAAGTTCAATAATTTATAGCATACCCTTACGGGCGACGTGGAAAGTTACGGCGTACAACGTTTCTATTATTTAAAGAAATAATTGTTTTTTGAAGTTGTAATGTGGAATTTGATATAAACATGATAAAAAATAAAATTAAACGTATACGGTTATTAAGGCTAAATAGAAGAATTAGCGGCGGCGGTTGCGCAAGCGCAAACTGGGGGAAAACGTACGTATTTTATTTTTATTTGAATTCATTGGTGTAAAACTAAAAATTAAATTTTATTAATGGCTTAAAGTTTTATGATTTTTTAAAATAATTATGAAATTTTATTCAAATGATGCTTTTTGCTTTTAATTCTTCATTTGTAAGCGATTATATTTAAAATATCTTTTTTTATTGGCTACATTGAGTATATAACAAAAATGGTTAGAATATGGGAGGTCAGTCTGAACGCAGTCGAAGACATTGAAAATATCTTATTTAATAGCCTTTCGACTGCGCTCAATGTGACACTTTTAATTTTTATCATTTCCCATGGCTACAAGATATAATCGGTGCTTATAAAATTAGAGGCTTTTTTGTCTAACAATCCTTTTAAAATGGCATTGTTATAAGGATTGTCTTTTGATGCCACAAAGGTTCTTATTGAAAACGAACGTAGCGCATCATGCACACTTAATGTCCCGTAGGCCGAATCTTTTCTTCCGGTAAAAGGGTATACATCGGGTCCGCGTTGGCAAGAACTATTCAAATTCACCCTACAAACTAAATTAACCAAAGTATCAATTAACGGCGAAAGTGTATCAATGTCTTTACCAAACAAGCTCACTTGTTGGCCGTAATTGGATTCTGCCATATCATCTAAAGGAGTTTCAATATCGGTGAACGGTACAATAGGAATTACAGGGCCAAATTGCTCCTCTTTAAACACTCTCATAGTTTTCGTTACTGGATATAATACCGCTGGAAAAATAAAATTATCAGATGTTTCGCCCCCTTTTTCATTAAGCTTTTTAGCTCCTTTTTCTAAAGCATCATCAATTAATTCTTGAATATAACCTGGTTTTTCAACTTCTGGAAGCGGTGTTAATTTCGCGCCGGCTTCCCAAGGATTCCCAAATTTAAGGGCATCTACTTTTTCTGAAAAACGCTTGTTAAACGCATCCACTATAGATTCGTGAACGTACAGCACTTTTAAAGCCGTACAACGTTGCCCGTTAAACGATAGCGTTCCTGCAATGCATTCTTCAACAGTTAAATCCAAATCGGCATCGGGCAGCACAATGGCTGGGTTTTTCGCTTCCAAACCTAAAACCATACGCAATCTATTTCCTTTCGGGTGTTGCGCTTGCAATGCGTTGGCAGATTTACTGTTACCAATTAAAGCCAACACATCTATTTTTCCAGATTGCATTATGGGCGTTGCCAAAACACGACCGCGGCCATAAACTACATTTACCGCACCTTTTGGAAAGCTGTTTTGAAACGCTTCCAACAATGGGGAAATTAATAAAACACCAATTTTTGCCGGTTTAAAAATTACGGGGTTTCCCATAATTAAAGCCGGAATTAACAAAGTAAACGTTTCGTTAAGCGGATAATTATAAGGCCCCAAACACAACACGACACCTAAAGGGCCACGGCGAATGTGCGCATTAACACCTGAATTTTTTTCAAACTTTGCCGAGCTTCTATCTATTTGTTTATAAGCTTCAATGGTATCGTAAATATAATCGACGGTTCTATCAAATTCCTTTTCAGAATCCGGTAGATTTTTGCCTATTTCCCACATTAAAAGCTTAACCACTTCCTCGCGTTTGGTTTTCATTTGCTCCACAAACTTTTCCATGCACGCAATACGGTCAATCACCTTCATGGTTGGCCATAAACCTTGACCTTTATCGTAAGCTAAACAAGCAGAATTCAAAGCATCTAAGGCTTCCTTTTCGCCCAACTGCGGAATGGTGCCTAAAAGCGTTGGGCTATAGTTTTCTGTTGAAGAAATCGTTGAATAAACTTCTGCCGTATCGCCATGCCATTGTTTTAATTCGCCATCAACCAAATACGTTTTTTGATGTAAAAGGGATTCGATTTTATAGGCGTCCGGAATTTCTGAAAAAGTCGTTTTCATCTGTTTATGTTTTTTTGTTTTTCATCCGTCAGAGGTCATTTGCCAGTAAACATTTTTATTGGTTTTAAGAATGATTCATGGCTAATTTCAAGTCCAACTTTTAGTTTTAAACTACTGCTAAGATATTTATTTTTCAGCTTAAAGACTTTTAAAAACAAGGGTTTGTTTTAAGAAATACGATATTCTTAACAGTTTAATTACATGTTGATATAATATTTATGGCTCAAACGTTTTCGGCTGTTTATTTTATGGCAATCCGATTTATTAATAAAAGAACAATGAAAGATATCCAGTGTTTTTAACAAAAAACTTCTTTTAATTCAAAAAAGCGTGGCAATTAATTATAAATACTTATATTTTTATACAATTAAACACGCTTTAAAAACCAACCATGAAAATAAAAAAAATATTAGTTGCCAATAGAAGTGAAATTGCCATTAGGGTTTTAAGAGCCTGTAGCGAAATAAACGTGGATACGGTTGCCATTTACACTTACGAAGACCGCTACTCGCAACATCGATACAAAGCCGATGAATCGTATCAAATTGGAGAGAACAACCAGCCTTTAAAGCCGTATTTGGATATTGATGCCATCATCCGATTGGCAAAATCAAAAAACGTTGATGCCATTCATCCGGGTTATGGTTTTTTATCCGAAAACTCAACATTTGCGAGAAGATGTGCCGAAAACGGCATTGTTTTTATTGGCCCAAACCCTGAAGTTATGGATGCTTTGGGCGACAAAATAATGGCTAAAAAAATAGCGGTAAAATGCAACGTTCCTATTATTGAAAGCAATAAAAAGAAATTATCCTCTTTAAAAATCGCTTTATCTGAAGCCGAAACCATTGGTTATCCGTTAATGCTAAAAGCCGCTTCGGGCGGTGGTGGTCGCGGTATGCGAATTGTTAGAACTGCGGAAGATTTAGAGCAGAATTTTGATTCAGCAAAAAACGAAGCCTTAAACGCTTTTGGTGATGACACCATGTTTTTGGAAAAATATGTTGAAGACCCAAAGCACATTGAAGTGCAAATAGTTGCCGATAACCATGGTAATATTCGCCATTTATTTGAGCGTGATTGCTCGGTGCAGCGTCGCCATCAAAAAGTAGTCGAGGTCGCGCCCTCGTTTGGGTTACCGGAGCGGGTAAAACAAGAGCTATACAATTACGCCGTTACTATTGCCCGAGAAGTGAGCTATAATAATATTGGCACCGTTGAGTTTTTATTGGATAAAAACCATAACATTTATTTTATTGAAGTTAACCCACGAATACAAGTGGAGCACACCGTTACCGAAATGGTAACCGGCATCGATTTGGTAAAAACCCAAATATTCGTGGCAGGTGGCTATAAATTATCCGACAAACAAATTAAGATATTTGACCAAGAAAGTCTATCTACAAATGGTTTTGCGTTGCAATGTCGACTTACAACCGAGGACCCTGAAAATAATTTCACCCCAGATTACGGCACGATTTCAACCTACCGCAGTGCCTCTGGCATGGGTATTCGTTTGGATGCGGGGAGCATTTACCAATCATACAGTGTAAGTCCGTTTTTCGATTCCATGCTCGTAAAAGTTTCAGCGCAGGGCAGAACTTTAGATGGTGCGGTTAGAAAAATGACACGCGCTTTAAGGGAGTTCCGTATTCGTGGTGTAAAAACCAATATTCATTTTCTTCAAAACGTAATTCAGCACAAAACCTTTAAAGCCGGTAAAGCTTCCGTTAATTTTATTCAAAATACACCGGCTTTATTTAAAATAAAATTACCGCAGGATCGTACCACAAAAATCACTCAATATTTGGGCGATGTTACCGTAAACGGAAACCCAGATGTGAAGTTTACCGATGCCTCAAAAGTGTTTAGAGACCCCAAAGTGCCAAAATTCAATCATATTGATGCATACCCAAAAGGCACCAAAAACCTGTTGACCGAATTGGGTCCTGAAAAATTTTGCGAATGGTTAAAAAACGACACTAAAATCCATTATACCGATACCACCATGCGCGATGCGCACCAATCGCTATTGGCAACCCGAATGCGGACTTACGACATGCTGAAGGTGACCGAAAGTTTTGCGAAAAACCACCCAAACACCTTTAGTATGGAAGTTTGGGGAGGCGCCACTTTTGATGTGTGTTTACGGTTTTTACACGAAAACCCATGGGGCCGACTAAGAGAACTTCGTGCCGCAGCCCCAAACATTTTATTGCAAATGCTGCTTCGGGGTTCAAATGGTGTGGGCTACAAAGCTTATCCTGACAATTTAATTGAAGCTTTTGTTGAAATGGCATGGGGAAATGGGGTTGATGTTTTCAGGATTTTCGATTCACTCAATTGGGTTACCGCCATGGAGCCCAGTATATCTTATGTGCGTAAAAAAACAGACGGTATAGCCCAAGCTGCAATAAGTTATACAGGTGATATTTTAAACCCGAAACAAACCAAATACGACTTAAAATATTACATGCAACTCGCCAAGGATTTAGAAAATGCCGGCGCCCACATGATTGCCATTAAAGATATGGCGGGCTTATTAAAACCTTATGCCGTAACAGAGTTGGTCGCTGCTTTAAAAGACACCGTTAATTTGCCCATTCAATTACATACACACGACACATCTTCTTTACAAACAGCCACCTATTTAAAAGCCATTGAAGCGGGTGTAGATGTGGTTGATGTTGCCCTTGGCGGATTATCGGGGTTAACCTCGCAACCCAATTTTAACGCCATTGTTGAAATGATGAGATATGAAAAACGAGCCCATCATTTTGATATGGGTACGCTTAATCAATTTTCAAATTTCTGGGAAGATACCCGCGAACTATACTATCCGTTTGAATCTGGTTTAAAATCTGGAACTGCCGAGGTTTTTCAGCATGAAATCCCTGGTGGACAATATTCAAATTTACGTCCGCAAGCTACAGCTTTAGGATTGGCAGACCGGTTTGATGATGTTAAGAAAATGTACGGAGAGGTAAATACCATGTTTGGCGATTTAATAAAAGTCACCCCTAGCTCTAAAGTGGTCGGTGACATGGCTATTTTTATGGTGACAAATAATTTAACCCCCGAAGAAGTTATGGCGCGCGGGCATGAAATTTCGTTCCCGGAATCCGTTATAAATTTCTTTAAGGGCGATTTAGGGCAGCCTGTTGGTGGCTTTCCCAAAAAACTTCAAAAGATTATTTTAAAAGACAAAAAACCTTATAAAGACAGGCCTAACGCCCATTTAAAACCCATAGATTTTGATACGGAATTTAAGGCATTCGCAAAAAAATTCCAAAAAGGGTTTACACGACCCATCGAGTTCGAAGACTTTTTATCGTACTGCTTATATCCTAAGGTTTTTGAAGAAGCACATAACAAATACAAGCGCTATGGCAGCTTAAGCCGACTCCCAACCAAAAGTTTCTTTTACGGCTTAACCAGCGGCGAAGAAATATTGGTTACGCTGCAACCGGGTAAAACCCTTATCGTAAAACTACTCTCGGTAAGCGAACCCAATGAAGATGGCATCAGACTCGTGTTTTTTAGAGTGAATGGGGAAAACAGATATGTTGAGGTTCACGATAATAAATTAAACATCGTAAAACAGGAAAATAAAAAGATAGACCCTGAAAACGCAAATGAAATAGGTGCGCCCTTACAAGGTTCGCTATACAAAGTTTTGGTTAAAAGAGGTCAGGAAGTTAAAGAAAACGAACCGCTATTTATTATTGAAGCCATGAAAATGGAAACCACCATTGTTGCATCTCATGCAGGTAAAATAAAATCGATAACTTTAAATTCTGGCACCATGGTTAAACAAGATGATTTGGTTCTTACTATGGAGTAATTCAAATTAATACTATATTTACCTAAAATTTTTATTAAACATGAAAAAAGCAATTTTAGCATTATCTATCGGACTCGTAATTCTAGCTTGTAAAGGAGAGAAAAAAAGTGAAAAATTAGAATCAAACACAGAAAACAATACAGTAAACAACGAATGGATTTATCTTTTTGATGGCTCCAGTCTAGATGGGTGGCGAGCTTATAATGGAGATTCTTTGCCCCCGGGCTGGGTTATAAAAGATGGTGAATTGACTTTTGATACCGAAATACGTACAGAAGCCAATCGTAAAGGTGGCAAAGACATTATTTATGCTGCGGAAGAATTCGATAATTTTGAACTGTATTGGGAATGGAAGATTCCTGAAGGCGGAAATAGCGGTATAATGTATCATATACAAGAAGGTGATTGGCCGCCGTACGAAGTGGCTCCAGAATATCAAATGTTAGATGATTTAAAATGGGAAGAAATCAATGATGCGACCTTGGAAGAATGGCAGAAAACAGGAGCTGACTACGCCATGTATGTACCGGATTTAAGTCAAAAAATAGTTAAACCAGCTATGGAATGGAACACTTCCCGCATCATTTTCACAACAGAAAAAGTAGAACATTGGCTAAATGGCAAAAAACTGCTTGAATTTGTGCCCTGGTCTGAAGATTGGGAAAGTCGAAAAAAAGAAGGTAAATGGAAAGATTTTCCAAAATATGGTACTTTTAAGTCTGGCTACATTGCTATTCAAGACCACGATAGCCCCTTATGGTTACGAAACATAAAAATTAAAAAATTATAACTGAACATACACGAAAATGAATAAAAGAGACTTTTTAAAAAAGAGCGGATTAGGCGTGGCAGGTTTGGCCATTGCACCTACGTTATTAATGAGTGCTGCCAAAACTAAAAATGGCCGTCTTAGAACCGCACATATTGGCGTTGGCAACATGGGACTGGCCGACCTTAAAGATACCGCTTCGCATCCTTTGGTTGATGTTACCGCATTATGTGATGTTGATTCAAATTTTCTTAACGAAGCCAAAAAACTTTACCCGAACGCAAAAACGTTTTCAGATTATAGGGTTATGCTAAAGGAGATGGAAGACGAAATTGATGCCGTAATTGTTTCAACTCCAGACCACACCCACGCTCCAGCTTCTATGCTTGCCATGAACATGAATAAACCCGTGTATTGCCAAAAACCATTGACGCACCACGTCTCTGAAGCTCGTGCGATGAGCCAGCTCGCCAAAGAGAAAAACTTGGTGACACAAATGGGTATTCAAGTACATTCTTTTTATGATTATAAATTGGCGACTTTATTAATCCAATCCGGGATAATAGGAAAAGTACATACTGTACATGCTTGGTCGCCAAAAAACTGGGGATACGATGGTCCGGCACCTGAAGGCAACGACCCCATTCCCGACACTTTAGATTGGAATTTATGGTTAGGCACATCGGCTAAACGCTCCTACAAAGAAGGGGTTTATCACCCAGGAAATTGGCGTAAATTAATGGATTACGGCTGTGGCACTTTAGGCGATATGGGTGTTCATATTTTTGATACACCGTACAACGCTCTTGAGCTTGACGTCCCTAAAACCATAAAAAACGAATGCCGTGAGCCCAACGGTTTCGGTTTTCCGGAAAAAAACACGGTAACCTATGTATTTCCTAAAACAAAGTACACTACCGAAACCTTAAAATGGATTTGGTACGACGGCCCAGGAGCGCCAAAAGAACACGAAGATTTAATATTACCGGGCGCAAAAAAAGAGACTTCTTCAGCGACAAAAGACAAAAGTTTAGAAGACAAAATGTCCCTTGATACCAAAGTTGCTTCAGAAGGTGTTTTACCCGAACAAGGCGCCATGTTTGTTGGCGAAAAAGGACGCTTGCTTTTACCTCATTTTATGCAATTACCAAAGAAAATTGTAAACGGGGAGTATGTTGATATATCCTCGGAAATTGAAGCGGTTGAAAAAGCAAATAATATGGGCAAACCCATACGCAATTATGCTTCCGAAGGACCAAAACATTACCATCAATTTGTAGATGCCTGCTTTGGTAAAGATGAATGTACGGCACCGTTTTCGTATGCCTCAAAATTAACAGAAACCATTCTTTTAGGGGTTATTGCGGGTCGTTTTCCAAATCAAACACTGCATTGGGATAGTGAAAATGCAAAATTTTCTGAGGAAAAAGCCAATCAGTATTTAGATGGGGATTATCGTGAATTTTAAAATGTCAACATTTAAATTATACTTTTTAATTTGTGCCTTAACAATAGGCTTTGGTAACTATGATGTATGTGCGCAAGCATTTAGCGATGAATGGATAGCCCTTTTTAACGGTAAAGATTTAACGGGTTGGAAACAGCTAAACGGTACGGCAAAATACCGTGTTGAAAACGGAGAAATAATAGGAACCACCAAAACCAAAATCCCAAATAGTTTTTTAGCTACTGAAAAAAATTATAGCGATTTTATTTTGGAATTTGAGGTTTTAGTCGATCCAACAATTAATTCCGGTGTACAATTTAGGTCCAACAGTATTGAAGCGTATAACAACGGAAGGGTTCATGGCTATCAATTCGAGTTGGACCCCAGCGATCGTGCTTTTAGTGGCGGCATTTACGACGAAGGCAGAAGAGGCTGGTTGTACCCATTATCCTTAAACCAAAAAGGCCGAAAGGCTTTTAAAAATGGGATATGGAACCACTGTAGAATTGAGGCCATTGGCAAGTCTGTTAAAACTTGGATAAATGGTGTACCATGTTCAAACTTGGTGGACGATTTAACACCTTCAGGTTTCATTGCATTGCAGGTTCACGGTATCGGCACCAATGAAAATCTTGCCGGAAAAGAAATTAAATGGAGGAATATTAGAATTAAAACAAATAACTTAAATGAGGCGCGTTTGCCCTCGAATCCAGAAGTTAAGGAAATGAGTTATTTGGTAAACACGCTAACCCAAAACGAAATAGATAAAGGTTGGCGTTTGCTTTGGGACGGTAAAACCAACAAAGGTTGGCGTGGCGCAAAACTGGATCATTTCCCAGAATCTGGGTGGGAAATTAAGAATGGTGAATTAGCTATTTTGGCTACGGACGGAGGCGAATCGACAGGTCCCGGAGACCTGGTTACCGAAAAACAATTCAGCAGTTTTGAGTTAGAACTAGAATTCAAAATTACTGAAGGTGCGAATAGTGGCATTAAATATTTCGTCGATGCCCAACTTAATAAAGAAACGGGGTCTGCCATTGGCTGTGAATTTCAAATTTTAGATGATAAAAACCATCCCGATGCAAAAGCGGGTATAAATGGAAACAGAACCCTTGGGTCGCTATACGATTTAATTAAAGCAGAAAACCTCTCGATACCAGAAAGAAATAAGACATTTAAAGGTGTTGGCAGCTGGAACAAAGCACGAATAATCGTTAAAGGCTCGCATGTAGAGCATTGGTTAAACAATGAAAAAGTGATTGAATACGATAGGCATTCACAAATGTTTAAAACCCTTGTAGCTTATAGCAAATTCAATAAATGGGAGGGGTTTGGGCAATGGCAAGGTGGTCATATTTTATTGCAAGACCATGGCGATACCGTGTATTTTAGAAGCATCAAAATCAGGGAATTTTAGTCAATCGATAACACATTTACCCATAAAAATCTTTTAATTTTTTGAATAATAAAAAATCAGTTTTAGGCATCTTATCAACTATTGCGCTTGCGCTTATTATGGCAGGATGCAACACCGTTTCGTATGATGAGCCCATCATATCATTGGACAATTACCATATTGAACCAGGTTTTAAGCTTGATGTTATAGCCTCAGAACCTTTTATTGAAGCCCCCGTAGCCATGGACTTTGACAACAAAGGTAGAATGTGGGTGGTTGAAATGAAAGGCTATATGCAAAATTTAGAAGATAGTGGTGCCGACATGCCAAACGGCACTATTTCTATTTTGGAGGATTTAGACAATGACGGAATCACCGACCATTCAAAGATATTTATTGATGGGCTTATACTTCCAAGAGCTATTGCCCATGTTTATGGCGGTTTATTGTATGCCGAACCACCAAATCTGTGGTTTGTCAATATAAAAAATGACAAGCCTGTAAATAAGGTTTTAGTAGATTCTTTATATGCCGATGGCGGAAATGTTGAGCATCAACCCAATGGATTAATGATACACATTGATAATTGGATTTACAATGCCAAATCGAATTTTCGTTATCAAATGAAAAATGGGAAGTGGATTAAAGAACCCACCTCGTTTAGAGGGCAATGGGGAATAACCAAAGATAATTTTGGAAGACTGTATTACAACAACAACTCCACACAATTAATAGGCGATTATGTGCTACCCAATACCGTGATAAAAAACCCTTATTACAAACCAAATGCAACGTTAAACAAAACCTTAACCCCAGACCAGCGCGTGTATCCCTTGCATGCAACCTCTGTGAATAGAGGCTATCAAAAAGGGGTATTAGATAAAGATAGTATTTTGGTTAATGTTACTTCGGCCTGTGGCCCCTTGGTTTATCGAGGTGGTCAGTTCCCAGAAAATTATTTTGAAAACGCCTTTGTTTGTGCTCCAGAAGCTAATCTTGTGAAGCGTAATATCTTAACCTTTTCAGGTTATAAAATAACCGCTAATCAAGCCATTCCAGAGAAAGAATTTATAGCCTCTACTGATGAAGGATTTCGGCCCGTAAATCTATTTAACGGTCCCGATGGCCATATGTATATAGTAGACATGCACCGCGGAATCATACAGGACAAAGCCTTTTTAACCCCTTATTTACAAAAACATTATGCCGACAAAAAGCTTGACACGATTATAGGCATGGGACGCATACTAAAGGTAAGCCACCAAAACAGCACTTTTAAAGAAACCATTAAAATTGAAGAATTAAAAAGCAAAGCACTAGTTGATTTACTTAAAAATTCCAATGGATGGATAAGAGATCGCACACAACAATTGCTTGTATTTAAAAACGACAAAAAGACCATACCTCTTATAAAGGAGATAACTGCGGATATAACGAATCCCATTTCCCAAATACATGCCATGCATACTTTAAATGGGTTGCAGGCTCTCGATTACATTATATTGGAAAACATATTGTATTCAAACAGTGACAGTGCCGTTATAAATCATGCTTTAACATTGTTAGAACAATTTGCTTCGGCTGATAACTTGGTTTCAACTAAAAAAATAATAAGCCATTTCCTTCAAAAAAACGATAAAGAAATCGATTTGTATATAGCAAACACTTTAGGGGAATGGATCCCGTTTTCAACCGAAACGTTTTTTCCTTTATTAATGGAATTATCACACAAATATAAAACCGAAAAAGCATATCAAGAAGGCATCATAAATAGTTTAAGAAGTGTTGAGGAAGATTTTCTTATGTTTTTAAATCAGTTTGAAAAAGATTCTTCCGAGACTATGTTATTCGAGTTATTAACTCAAACTATAAACAATAAAAGCAAAGATGTAAAAAATGCCATATTTACCGAAACAACGGTAGGCACCGATGCCCGAACAGCTGGATATAAACTTTACAAAAACACATGTGCGGCGTGCCATGGAATAAACGGCAATGGGGTTGATGGACTTGCGCCGCCTTTAAAAGATTCAGAGTACGTAACAAAATCAGCCGAAAGATTGGCTTTAATTATTTTACATGGTTTATCGGGTCCTATCCACGTTAACGGCAAGTTATATGATTTAAATGCAACAATGCCCGGTTTAGCTGGGAACCCAGAATTCACCGATAAAGATTTGCAAGACATTATTAGTTATTTAAACAATGCCTTTGCCAAAAAGCCCAATAACATCAGTATTGAAAAAATAAAATCATTACGAGAAATAAAACCAAAAGATGGTGGCACTTTTAGTGAAAAGGAATTGCTCGAATTAAAATATTGATTTGATTACGATGCATGTTTACACCAAAAACTGAAACAAATCGGGTTTGTTATTCAAGTAATCGCCGTAAAAATTTTGCGCTTTCATTTTAGTGATTAACGGCTCTAAATCTGATGACGATTTTAACTCAATTCCAACCACGGCAGACCCGTTTTCACGATTGGTTTTTTTAGCATATTGAAAATAGGTAATATCGTCGTTTTCGCCCAAAATATCAACTACAAATTCTTTTAAAGCTCCGGCACGTTGCGGAAATTTAATGATGAAATAATGCTTTAAATTGGCATAAAGCAAAGCGCGCTCCTTAATTTCGGAGGTTCGTGTAATATCGTTATTGCTTCCACTTACAACGCAAACTACGTGCTTGCCTTTTATTTCTTCGGCATAAAAATCCAACGCCGATATACTTAAAGCACCCGCAGGTTCCACTACAATGGCATCTCTGTTGTACAAGTCTAAAATAGACTGACAAACCTTACCCTCTGGAATGCTAATCATATCATCGAGATTCTGTTTACATATCGGGAAAGTTAAATCGCCAACGCGTTTAACCGCAGCACCGTCAATGAATTTTTCAATACTTTCTAAAGTAGTGTTTTTATTGTTTTTGATTGAAACCGACATAGATGGCGCGCCTTTAGGCTCAACACCAACAATTTTGGTTTTTGGAGACAGTTGCTTAAAAACCGTTGATAAACCTGCAGCTAATCCGCCACCGCCAACGGCTATAAACACATAATCGATAGGTTCTGTAGCCTGCTCTAAAATCTCCAATGCTATGGTGGCCTGTCCTTCAATAACCTTTTTATCGTTAAAAGGATGAATAAAGGTTTTGTGCAATTGTTCACATTCGGCAATGGCCAATTGATTGGCATCATCAAATGTGTCGCCTTCCAAAACAATAGAAACATATGCCCCACCAAACATTTTAACCTGTTCTACTTTCTGCTTTGGCGTTGGTGCAGGCATAAAAATTGTGCCCTTGATTTTTAATAGTTTACAAGATAGCGCAACACCCTGAGCATGATTTCCGGCGCTGGCACAAACCACGCCTTTTTCAGCTTCTTCTTTTGACAATGCACTTATTTTATTATAAGCCCCTCTAATTTTATACGAACGGACTTGTTGCAAATCTTCGCGTTTAAAATAAATTTGTGCATTATGCGTATCGGAATATCTAAAACTAAGGCTTAAAGGCGTAACTGCCGATACGTTTTTAATGGTATCGGCAGCTAGCTTTATATCATTAAGATTAGGAAAATATGTGGTTTTCTCCTTATTCATTAATTGTATTTTAAAAATACCTACAAGGTTTTTGAAACCTTGCAGGATGAATTTTCATATTAAACTATAGGCTTCATAGCCGTCATTGAGGCTCTTAAAAATTCACCTACTTTTTCAACCGGGTGATTTCTTAAAGCTGCATTAACTTCAATTAATCGAGCGTTATCAACACCGTCACCATTATCGGCAGCATAAGTTTTACCGATAACATCAGTATCTACGTTTTTCATAAAATCGGCTAATAAAGGCTTACAAGCATGATCGAACAAATAACATCCGTACTCCGCAGTATCAGAGATTACACTGTTCATTTCGTATAATTTTCTTCTGGCAATGGTGTTCGCAATAAGCGGTGTTTCGTGCAGCGACTCGTAGTAAGCAGAAGCATCGATAATTCCAGACTCTGTCATGGCCTCAAAAGCCAATTCTACTCCGGCTCTAACCATAGCGACCATTAATACGCCATTATCGTAGTATTCTTGCTCGGAAATCTCAACATCACCCGCCGGTGTTTTTTCAAAAGCGGTTTCAGCAGTTTCAGCTCGCCATCCTAATAAATCTTTATCATCGTTAGCCCAATCTGCCATCATACCTGCAGAGAAACGACCTTCAATAATATCGTCCATGTGCTTTTGGAACAACGGACGCATAATCTCTTTTAATTCTTCTGACAATTCAAAAGCCTTAATTTTTGCTGGATTTGAAAGTCTGTCCATCATATTGGTAATACCACCATATTTAAGACCTTCGGTAATGGTTTCCCAACCGTATTGAATTAATTTTGAAGCATAGCCAGCATCCACGCCTTTTTCAATCATTTTATCAAAACAAAGAATAGAACCAGTTTGCAACAAGCCACATAAAATGGTTTGCTCACCCATTAAATCACTCTTAACCTCAGCAATAAAAGACGATGCCAACACACCTGCTCTATCTCCACCGGTAGCTACGGCGTAAGCCTTTGCTTGTGCCCAACCTTTACCTTCTGGATCGTTTTCATCGTGCACCGCAATTAAGGTTGGTACGCCAAATCCTCTTTTGTATTCTTCTCTCACCTCGGTACCTGGGCATTTTGGCGCCACCATAATTACGGTAAGGTCTTTACGGATTTGCATGCCTTCTTCAACAATATTAAAACCGTGAGAATACGATAATGTAGCCCCTTGTTTCATTAAAGGCATTACGGTATTTACCACATTGGTGTGCTGCTTATCCGGTGTTAAATTTAGCACCAAATCTGCTGATGGAATCAACTCTTTGTATGTACCAACTGTAAATCCGTTTTCGGTGGCATTTACAAAAGATGCACGTTTTTCCGCAATGGCAGCATCACGTAAGGCATACGAAATATCCAATCCGGAATCCCGCATGTTCAAACCTTGGTTTAAACCTTGAGCGCCACAGCCTACAATCACTATTTTTTTACCTTTTAGCGCATTTACACCATCTTGGAATTCTGAAGAATCCATAAATCTACACTTTGCCAATTGGCTTAATTTGTCTCTTAATGAAAGGGTGTTAAAATAATTTCCCATTTTTAATTTTATTGTTAATTATTGGTTATTGAATGCTTTTAGCATTTCAGTTATTTTCATTTCTTCTTTAGTAACGGCTATTCGGCCAGAACGCACAAATTGCATGATGCCAAACGCGTTCAGTTCGCGTCGTAACAGTTCTATTTCTTGTCGTCTTCCAGATTTTTCCAGCACAAAAAACTCTTTATTTACCGTTACAATTCTAGCGTTACTTTCTTTAATTATATTTTGAATTTGAGGCTCTTCAAACAGTAAATCGGACTTTATTTTAAACATACCGGATTCTTGATAAATCGTTTCATCCTCGGTATGATAATAGGCACGAATCACCTCCACTTGCTTTTCAAATTGTCCGATTATTTTTTTTGCTTGATGCTCGGTAATATTTACAACTATTACAAATCTATTTACACCTTCAATTTCAGATTGCGATGTGGTTAAACTTTCAATATTCATGTGTCTGCGCTGAAAAATGGCAGAGATACGGTTTAACAACCCGATGGTATTTTCAGTATATATTGAAAATGTGAATGTTTTTATGTCTTCGTTCATGTTCTTTAAGATGATAGAAAATAGATGCTAGAAAATAGACTGATTCAACAATGCTACAAGTTTATTTTCATTCATTAAACATCTTTTTTCTTTGTTCTATTTCTTTATTCTTTATTCTTCATTTAACTTAAACGGATATCTGAAACCGATGCGCCCGAAGGAATCATAGGAAACACGTTATCTTCTTTTTCTACGCAAACTTCTAAGAAGTAAGGCTCTTTTGATGCCATCATTTCCTTTACGGCTTCGGCCAAATCTTCGCGCTTAACAACTTTTCTGGCTTTTAAGTAATAACCTTCTGCAATGGCCACAAAGTTTGGGTTTATCATTTCGGTAGAGGCGTATCGCTTATCGAAAAACAACTGTTGCCACTGACGTACCATGCCTAAAAATTCGTTATTTAAAACCACGATTTTAACCGCGGCTTTTTGCTGGAAGATAGTCCCCAATTCTTGAATATTCATTTGATACCCCCCATCGCCGATAATGGCTACCACTTCCCGCTCTGGCGCAGCCATTTTTGCACCAATTGCTGCTGGTAATGCAAAGCCCATGGTACCTAAACCTCCTGAGGTGATGTTGCTTTTGGTTTTGTTGAATTCTGAATAGCGACAAGCGATCATTTGATGCTGGCCCACATCTGAAACAATGGCCGCATTACCTTCGCTTTGTATGTTTATTTCCTTTAAAACCTCACCCATTGTTAGGCCTTCTTTGGTTGGATGAAGATCGTCTTTTATAACTTTTTCGTATTCAATCGTATATAAATCCTTAAATTCTTGATGCCACGCCTCATGCGAATTTTTGTTTAATAGTGGCAATAACTGCGCTAAACTATCTTTGGAATTACCCAAAACAGCCACGTCTGCAAATACGTTTTTATTAATTTCGGCAGGATCTATTTCAAAGTGAATAACTTTAGCTTGTTTGGCATAGGTATCCAAACTCCCCGTAACACGGTCATCAAAACGCATCCCAATGGCAATTAGCACATCGCACTCATTGGTTAACCTATTTGGCGCATAATTACCGTGCATCCCAACCATACCAATATTTAATGGATGTGAGGTTGGTAAGGCCGAAGCCCCCATAATAGTCCACGCTGCAGGAATTCCCGCTTTCTCAACAACCGCTTTCAGTTCTGCCTCGGCTTGTCCTAAAATAACACCTTGCCCCCAAACAATCATGGGTTTTTTAGCGGCATTGATTAAATCGGCAGCAGCTTTAACCGCCTCTAAATTCGTTTTAGGCACCGGAATATAACTACGTACCCCTGTACATTTTTTATATTTAAAATCGAGTTCTCCAAATTGGGCATCTTTTGTAATATCGACTAAAACGGGTCCCGGTCTTCCGCTTCTTGCAATAAAAAATGCTTTGGCTAAAACCTCGGGAATATCCGCGGCTTTTGTAACCTGACAATTCCATTTAGTAACCGGTGTAGAAATACCAACAATATCTGTTTCCTGAAAGGCATCGCTACCTAATAAGTGCGATGGCACTTGCCCTGTAATACAAACCAACGGTGTGGAGTCTATTTGCGCATCGGCGATTCCAGTAATTAAATTTGTTGCTCCCGGGCCGGAAGTTGCCATGGCCACTCCTACACGTCCGGAAATTCTAGCAAACCCTTGGGCCGCATGTGCTGCACCTTGTTCGTGACGTGTTAATACATGATGGATTTCATCTCTGTATTTAAACAATTCATCATAAACTGGCATAATAGCACCTCCGGGATATCCGTAAAGAATATCAACACCTTCGGCTATTAAACTTCTAACTATCGCTTCACTACCTGTAATGCGTTCGCTTGGTTGCTCTAAGTATTTTGCTTTTGTCATGGTTTTTGTTTCCATAAATTTCAATTAAAACGCATCAGTTATACAGCCTTGAGATGCCGATGCCACTGTTTTAGCGTATTTATACAATATTCCTTTTTTATGTTTTAATTCGGGTTCAACCCATTGCGATTTTCTTTCGGCTATTTCTTCTTCTGATAACAACACATTTATAGAGTTGTCTTCAGCGCTAATTCTAATTTTGTCGCCTGTTTTAATCAATCCGATTGTGCCACCCGATTGTGCCTCAGGTGTAATATGCCCAACCACAAAACCGTGTGTCCCTCCGGAAAAACGTCCGTCGGTTATTAAAGCCACCGACTTTCCTAAGCCTGCTCCCATAATCAGTGAGGTTGGTTTTAACATTTCCGGCATGCCCGGACCTCCTTTTGGGCCGACATAACGAATAACAACCACATCGCCTTTTTCTACTTCGCCATTTGAAATACCCGTATTCGCAGCCTGTTCGCCATCGTAAACCACCGCTTTTCCTTCAAACAACAAACCTTCATTTCCTGATATTTTGGCAACAGCACCTTCAGTGGCTAAGTTTCCATAAAGAATTTGTAGGTTTCCTGAAGATTTCAAAGCTTTGTCCTTTGGATAGATAACATCTTGGTCGTCTTCAAATTTAAGTGGTTCAACATCTGCTAAATTTTCAGCTAAAGTTTTACCCGTAACGGTTAAACAATCTCCATGTAAATAACCGTTGTCCAACAGATATTTCATAACCGCGGGCGTACCACCAATGCCGTGAACATCTTCCATTAAATATTTTCCGGATGGTTTTAAATCTGCAATCAACGGTGTTTTATCACTAACACGTTGAAAATCTTCTAAAGTAAATTCAATATCCGCAGCATGTGCAATAGCCAAAAAGTGCAGCACCGCATTGGTTGATCCACCTAAGGCGTTAACAAGTGCAACGGCATTTTCAATAGATTTTTTAGAAATGATATCCAAAGGTTTTAAATCTAATTCCAATAAGTTTTTAATGGCTCTTGCTGTTCTTTCGCTTTCCGATAATTTATTTGGATTTTCAGCCGGAATAGATGAGTTATAAGGCAACGAAAAGCCCATACATTCAATAGCCGAAGCCATGGTATTTGCGGTGTACATACCGCCGCAAGCTCCTGCGCCCGGGATGGCTCTTTTTATAATGTCTCTATATTCTTCCTCATCAATTTCGCCTGCCACTTTTTGTCCCAACGCTTCAAAAGCCGAAACGATATTTAGTTTTCTACCTTTGTAACTTCCCGAAGCTATGGTACCGCCATACATCATTATCGATGGGCGATTTAAACGCAGCATCGCAATAACGGCTCCGGGCATATTTTTATCGCAACCCACCACAGAAACCAGCGCATCGTAACTTTGGGCATTCATTACCGTTTCAATAGAATCTGCAATAATATCTCTTGACGCCAACGAATAGTTCATACCCGAAGTACCCATTGAAATACCATCGCTCACCCCAATGGTATTAAAGCCCAAACCAACCATGTTGGCTATTTTGCATTCTATTTTTACTTCTGCGGCCAAATTGTTTAAGTGCATGTTGCACGGGTTGCCATCGTACCCTGTACTTGCAATGCCCACTTGGGCTTTTTGCATATCTTCATCAGATAAACCCACGGCATACAACATGGCTTGTGATGCTGGCTGAGATTCATCTTGTGTTAATCTCCTACTATGTTTATTAAGTTTATTCATATTTATTGCAAAATTTTTTGCTTTACTTTGTTTTCAGTATAAATATTCTTGCGATTTAAGATTTTGATTAAAAAATCAACAAAATTCCTTAAACGGCTACGAAATTAAATTATTACATTTTTAAATCTGTTTTTCGCTGGATTTTATGGTTAAATCCAGCACCAATAAAACCAATTTATTAGATTGATTATCAATGTTTTAGAGCGTATTTTTTATGACGTTCAAAAACCTTTAAAATATGCAATAAAAAAAGCCTTCCGTTTAGGGAAGGCTTTTAAAATTATTTTAAGTTTTAATATAGCATTCCCTAACGTTGTGAAATAATCACAATGATAATAATTGAAATGATATTTAAAATTTGCTTTTTCATTTGTTGCCACAAATATTGTAAATAATATTTACATGACAATTCTTTTTCTTAAAAAAAGAAAAATCGGCTCGCATATTCTTTTATTTTTTTACTTTTGCCAACACAAATAACAGAGGAAAGATTTGACTGATTGCAACCTCTTTGTGCAGACCTAGTTTTACAAATAATTATGCAAAAAACCTGAATAAATACAGGTGAAGCGGGTTAAGCACAAGTAAAAATGCTAAAGGCAGTGTAAACTTCCTTCGACGCTATCGTCAAATCTGTAATAAAATTTAAAATATGGCTTATTTATTTACTTCGGAAAGTGTTTCTGAGGGACACCCGGATAAGGTAGCAGACCAAATTAGTGATGCTTTAATCGATAACTTTATAGCGTTCGACAAAGACTCGAAAGTAGCTTGCGAAACCTTAGTAACTACGGGACAAGTTGTTTTGGCTGGCGAGGTAAAATCGTCCACCTATTTAGATGTTCAGAAAATAGCGAGAGAGACCATCAATAAAATCGGCTACACCAAAGGCGAGTATATGTTTGATGGCAATTCGTGTGGTGTTTTATCGGCCATTCACGAGCAATCTGATGATATAAACCGTGGCGTGGATAGAGCGAATAAAGAAGAGCAAGGTGCCGGCGACCAAGGTATGATGTTTGGTTATGCCACGCGAGAAACTGAAAACTTTATGCCTTTGGCTTTAGATTTGTCGCACCGGATTTTAAAAGAACTTGCCGAATTGCGCAGAGAAAACAAAGACATCACCTATTTAAGGCCAGATTCTAAAAGTCAGGTTACCATTGAATATAGCGATGATAATGTCCCGCAACGTATTGACGCCATTGTTGTGTCGACACAGCACGACGAGTTTGATGAAGACGAGGCTATGCTCGCCAAAATAAGAAAGGACATCGTAGAGATTTTAATACCGCGGGTAATTGCCAAAATACCAGAGCAAATACAAGTGTTGTTTAATGATGGTATTACCTATCATATTAACCCAACCGGGAAATTTGTTATTGGCGGGCCGCATGGCGATACAGGATTAACCGGACGTAAAATAGTTGTTGATACTTATGGCGGTAAAGGCGCTCACGGTGGTGGTGCGTTTTCTGGAAAAGACCCAAGTAAGGTAGACCGAAGTGCCGCTTATGCCACACGCCATATTGCTAAAAACTTGGTTGCCGCAGGTGTTGCCGATGAAATCTTGGTACAGGTAAGTTACGCTATTGGGGTGGTTGAGCCTATGGGTGTTTTTATTGACACGTATGGCACTTGCCCTTTTAATATGACCGATGGCGAAATTGCAGAAAAGGTTTCTAAATTATTTGATTTACGCCCATTTGCCATTGAAGAACGCTTAAAATTACGCGCGCCAATGTACAGCGAAACCGCTGCTTACGGACACATGGGACGCGAAAATGAAACCGTTACCAAAACCTTTACCCAACCCAATGGTGAAAGCGTAACCTTAGACGTTGAGTTATTTACTTGGGAAAAACTGGATTATGTTGACAAAGTAAAAAAAGCCTTTGGTTTGTAACACCAAAACGTTTTATAATATTTAAAAAGCCTTGTAATTTGTTTTACAAGGCTTTTTGTTTTTTGTAAAACTTGATTTCGTCAGAAACTTTTTCTAAATTCGTAAGGAGCAATTTCTAAGCGAAAGCTAAAAAGCGTCATGGAAAAAGGTCAAATCATATTCGAGATAATCAAATTTACTCTAATTGTATTAGCAGCTCTTTTTACATACTATAAATTTTTTCGAGAAGGAACACATAAGCAACGTATTGAATTTGATATTGATTTTTATAATCTGGGAGTACTGAACACTGATAGAATTATAGAAATTGGAGCGTTAGCAGAAAATAAAGGTAATGTAGAGCAAAAATTTGATAGTATGCTACTTCGAATTCGAGGAATTGATAAAAACAGTGAATTGAATGAGCTAAAAAAACATAAACCCCGACTTGTTTTTCCATTAAATTCCAAAAACAAGTGGGAAATGATACCTAAAAAGTATATACCCTATTTTGTAAGACCTGGAGTAAAACAAAGATTTCCAATTGTCCTAAAGATTCCTAAAAATTGGACTCACATACTAGTAAAAATCACTTTTAAATATAGAGGAACGAAAGATGTACATGTTTCGGAAAGAGCATTTCAAACGAACGTTGAAAATTGACACTTTTAAAATCCCTACGATTAAAATGTAATAGCAAGACCAACAATCAAACCTTTGTTTCCGTGTTAGCGATTGCAGTAGAAATCTTTTTGTGAGGCACGAACACAAAGATTGTAGCCCTTAGACTGCGCCCAAGATAAATTACAAGCGCGGTATGAGGATTGTGTTACGTCCAATCAATTAAAACCAAAATCCAGCTTCTTTTAACTTCATTGCGATAAAAAATGTAAATTGTACCATAAAACTCTAAACTTTAAGGTGCAAAATGGTTGCCAATACAATTGATGAAGTCATAGACATTTTAGGAGATATTATTGAATCTTCACGAAATGACGAAAGTACTTTAGGGTATTTTGCTTGCTTGTACCAAAAAGTAACCATTAGCGTAAAAGACAAACTACACACCAATTATTTTGATGATGACGCAAGAATGGAACAGCTGGATGTTCTGTTCGCCAACCGATATTTATTGGCTTATACAGATTACAAACAAGGCAAACCCATTACAAAATCCTGGGACATGGCTTTTCAGGCCTCAAGCAACAACAGTTTAATTGTGCTTCAACACTTATTGCTTGGTATGAATGCCCATATTAATTTGGATTTAGGCATCGCTGCTGCCGAAATATCGGATGCATCATCCATTAATACATTACACTCCGATTTTAACAAAATCAATGGGGTATTGGCTTCTTTAGTAGAAGAAGTGCAGGAAGATTTATCGAAGATTTGGCCCACTTTAGTCAAAATCTTGAAGTTTGCAAACAAGGTGGATGACTTTTTTATAAACTTTAGCATGAGCATAGCCCGAGATGGCGCATGGAAATTTGCCAATGAGTTGGTGGCCCAAAAAGAATTAAAAAGCAGAGAACACTATATGGCTTTACGGGACGATAAAATAGCAGCCTTATCAAAATCTATAACCGTTCATAAAATTGTGGTGCGCCTTATATTTTTTATAGTAAGGATTGGAGAGCGTGGAAAACCATCGGATAAAATAAAAGCGTTGGAAAGGGTAGTTAAAAACCGTACGAAATGAATATGAAAAAACTTGTAGCTTTAATATTGACAAGTCTCTTATATACTCATTGTTCAATAGACAGAAATATTCTGCCTTTGAACAACATTGAGCTTGAAAGGTTAGAAACATTCAAAGATTTTGAACCAAATAACCGGATTCAAATAAGTGATGAAAGCGAGGTTGGACAAAAATTATGGTTATGTCTTACGTTCGAGTCAAAAGAAAACAATGAGCCTCTAATAAACCAAAAGATTCAAATGTACCATACGTCTTCAAAAGGGGAATATGAACCTTCAAACCCCAATGATGAATCTACTGCTCGTTTAAATGGCGAGGTTTTTACAAATGAAAAGGGGCAGGTATTTGTTCAAACTATATTGCCAGGTGATTATGGAAGTTCAGCCGATAATAGACATATTCATACCACTGTTGAAAATGCCAAACCTGAAGCTTACGATATACACTTCAAACAATTTACGGGACACATGGGTAAAAATTTCATTTCAGGAAGTGACCAACATTTCCTTGCAGATTTGAGAAAAACGGATGATAGTACACTTGTTACTTTTCTAACCATTGCGGTTAAACAGCCTCGAGTAGAGCGCACAACAACCCATCAAAAAACACCAAACTGTGAATGGTGCGGAGCCGGTGAAGCACCTGCAAACATAAGTTGGGAAACAAGCATTGCTGATGAAAGTACAGAGGAGGAACGCCTAATTTTGGAAGGGACAATTTTTGAAGCCGATGGTAAAAGCCCTGCTAAAAATGTAATCGTTTATGCTTATCACACCAATGCCAAAGGACGCTATCAAAAGAAAGGAAATGAAACAGGAAATGGCGTACGGCACGGCTATTTACGAGCATGGGCTAAAACAAACCATTTAGGTAATTATAGATTTCACACAATAAAACCAGCACCCTATCCGAATCATGTAGAACCCGCCCATGTGCACATGACCCTCATGCGGGAAGATTTTAAAGAATATTGGATAAATGCCACTTGGTTTAAAGGAGACAAGATAATTACGAAAGAAATGACCGAAAAACTAAATCGGACGGGAGGTTTTTCGAATATCATTGAACTTTCAAGAAATGAAGAAAACATTTGGGTAGGAAAAAGAGATATTATCTTGAATCCACCAAAGGAACAATAACGCGCTACAACTAAACCTAATAGGCCTTAACGCCTAACGTGACGCTACCCATGGTACACAAAATGGCTAATTGACCCCCTACAAAAATAAAACAATCCTCGGTTAAAAAACTTGAGCTAGCACATATGTGCGTTAGGGATTGAGGCATTTGTTGGAGCTCGTCGACGTAGGAGGAAGCGACTGCCGAAAGCCCGACCACTTGCCCTGAACGTAGTTGAAGGGTTGTGGTAACGCCCAAATAAAAAGTGTTAAACTTAAAGAAATTAATATAATTGTATTATAACTCGTAACGCACCCGCAATGTTATAAAGCGCGGTTGTATAAAGGTTTCGGAATTATAAACGGCGAGATTGCTGGCACTGTTTTGCACGCGCGAGTCGATATCCAATAGGTTTGTGGCCTTAATTTCGTATTCCCATTTGGCATCTTTATCTTTTCGGTAAGCCAACGACGCATCCCAGGTTTTAAAGGACTGCGATGGCTGTGAACCGCTGTTTTGATTGGTATAGGTATATTCGGTTCTGAAAGTAACCGATTGCCAGATGTAAGCATCAAAATCTACCGATGGTGCCTTGGTAATAAACTTGGTTGTGCTTGTGCCCAAATTGTTGTTGGAAACGCTGTAACGATACCTAAACCTTAGGTTTGGTGCCTCCCTGAAATTAGTGCGCAACTCGGGGTTGTAACTCTGGGTAAACCGCTCGCTTAACGATTGCCTGCCTTGTACAAATTGATTGATTTTACTGTAGTTGAAATTGGCGGATAAACCAGCTCTTAATTTACCAAAGGTGCGCTGTATGCGTCCGTTTGCCGATACACTTTCGTCGGCAAAATTTGAGTTGAAAAAGGTGCTGGTTCTAATCACGTTTTCAAAATCTGTTAAGCCTCTAATCTGGTCGATATTTTTTGAATAGGAAAGACGCCCAAAAACATTGGTGTAATTAAACATATTGAAGCTGCTGTAAAACAAGCTTACATTGTGCGATAGGGCATTTTGCAAATCGGGTTCGCCAAACTGAATGCTGTTGTAATTGTTAAACACCAAGCCCTGTGCTAATCGCGTAACATCGGTAAATTGATTTTGCATAGTATAACGCAGGGTTAAGCTTTCGCTCTTTTTAAATTGAATACGGGTTTCGAAATCTGGTAAAAACTTCAAAAAGTTGTTTTTAAAGGTTTCTCCAAACTGACTGTTTTTATTACCGTAAGCATGCACGGAAAACCCTGGAGTTATGGTGAACTTACCGGTTTTTAATGTATAATGAACGCCTAAATACACATCGGTAAAATTGTAATCGGTATCGTTTGTGGCGCGACCGTTATTAAAGGTTGGCGTGGGTTTAAATTGTGTATTATCGTCTAAAAATTGAAAAATACTGGAGTTGAATTCCTGTCGGCTCAAAATTGTTCCCAAAGTAAAATTGATATTGCTTTTTGCATTGAGGATATTGTAATAATCCAATTTGGCATCAAGCTGATTGGATTTTATACGCCTGTCTTGGGCCAAATCATAATTATTTAACATGGTATTAAAACCCATGGCTTGTGCCGTTGTATCAAAGGCATCTCTATCGTTTGGATCTATTTCATCGTTATTATTGGGGTCGTTAACCAGTAATGCATTGTAAAATGGGTCTTCGTTTTTTATTAAATGCTGTGCTTCAAAAGCAAAAATATTGGTATCGTTAAGTGTGTAATAATAATTCAGGTTTTGATTGATGCTGAATGGCGTAACCTCATCCAACTGATTTGTATTGCCCACAACCGAAGAAAACAGGTTTTGATTTTGTTCATCTTTAGAAAAACGTGCCAAAATATCGTAATCCAATTGATTGTTTAAATTGGGTTTGTAAGACGCACTTAATTTGGCTAATCCTTGATTGGAGCGTTCTTTACTACTTTGCTCGGTGGCCTCATCAGGAATGCCCAAATCGGCATCGGTGTATTGTACAAAACTTGTTTCTTTCGATGATATTCGGCTACTGTTGTAAATTGCAAAACCGCTTAAATCGAGTGTTTTTTTAGGTGAATAGCTAAAGTTTGAAGCCGCTAATTTGTTTTCGATTTCGAGCGCATTGTTTTGGCTCGTTAAAAAATTAAGTCCGTTATCGCCCAAATTAATGCTGGTTCCGCTGCCTCTGCTCGGAGCCCTAAAACCACCTCCAAATCCGCGAAGGTCGCGACGTGTTAATGCCAAATCTCCCGTGTTATTTAAATCGCCAATAAAATTAAGACTGAACTCGGGACTGTAATAAAACAGTTTGGGCTGCACTAAATAGAGTTCGTTGTCTGGCGATTCGCCACCGCCAGCAGTAATATTACCAAACCAAAAATTTTCTTTACCTTCTTTAAGTTTGATATTTATAGCGACATTATCTTGATTATTTGTAACGCTTCTTAACTGACCAACTTCGGAATGATTTCGCAATACCTGCACTTTATCCACAGCATTTGATGGGATATTTTTGGTAGCCAATTTGGTGTCGCCATCAAAGAAATCCTTTCCGTTAACCATAAGTTTATTAACCACTTTACCCTCTACCTCTACTTGCCCATCGTCATTAATTTCTACACCCGGTAATTTTTCCAAAACATCTTCAAGTTTTCGTTCTGTGCCCGTTTTAAACGAATCGGCATTGTAAATTAAGGTATCCCCTTTTACCGTTACCGGCATTTCGTAAGTGAGTTCAACAGCGTCCAAAGCATTGTCCGGCATCATGGAAACATTTTTAACAAGATCCACTTCTTTGGTGGAAATGGTTTCCTTAAAAGCCTTCATGCCTATATAACTTACTTGTAAACTATAGGTTGTGTTTTTTTCTAAATTTAATTTATAACGCCCGTCATCATTGGTAATACCGTAAGATTCCAAAGCCTGGGTTTCTTGATTTATGGCTATCACATTGGCCAATTCAAGCGGATTGCCTATACTGTCTTTTACGACGCCTTCTAATTTTATCTGGGCAAAAGCTGAGCTTGCTATTAAAATAAATAGCGTGGTTATTTTTAATTTCATTAAGTGATTCTTGATTGGTTAATTTATGATGTTACCCTCTTCTACCGCCTCGACCTCGTCCTCTAAAGTTTTCGCGTAATTCCTCCATTTTCTTTTCTAAGATTTCCTGATATTCCACCTTGGTGACTTCCTTTCCTTTTGAAGGTTTTTTAATGGCATCTTTTTCACTGGGATTCATCACTATTTTTGAACATAAAACGGTAGTTCTCCCTGCGCTTACTTCTAAAATTAAACCGGGAAGTCCCCAATATTCACCTGGGCCTTGGCTGATTGGAATTTGAAGTGTATACCACGCTTCAACCTGAATTAACCTCTCGGAATCGTTGGTTTCTGGCTCTTTGGTTTGGGTTGAATCTTGCTCACTGGTTCTGCTTTCCCGCGGTCTTCTAAATCTTGTAAAATCGAAACTGGAATCTGCAATTGTTGCCGTGGCCTTAAAACACATGTACTGTCCTATTTGTTTGGTTTCGCTACCCATTACCCAATTTATTTGAGGTAAAGAATCTTTTATTAAAAACTGTTTCCCGAACAATTCTTGATCTTGCAAAAACGCTTTTTCCTTAACGTTTTTGTATTGGTCGCCACCTGTAAAACTAGACATCATTCCTCTAAATCGGCCGCCTTGACCTTGACCGGGAGCTTCCAATTTTTCTTCTTCTTTATAAATGGATTCTGTTTTATTAAAGATTAATACGTATGTTTTTTCAAGCATGCTTTTCATGCGTTCTGCTATTTGCTTTTTTTGATCTTCGCTCATTCCGGGTCGCCCAAAATTATCCATATCGATAGAGGTTTTCGACATGTAGTACGCCTTACCTTGAAAGTCGTTTTGGGCAAAAGCGAAAACGCCAACAAACAGGATTAAACTAGAAATAGCATATTTAAAAAAATCAGTGATTTTCATTTTATAAAGTCTTTTGGTTAGGTATTAAATAATATCTATAAGACTACTAAAAATCACTATGGTTTAATACGGCCATCCGTTTATTTATCCGCCAACTCTAATCATAACTCTTTCGCCATCGTCCCTACCTCTTCTGGACCGAAATTGCTCCAACATTTCTTTGGATTTTTTCTCCATAATCTCTTCAAATTTTGCTTGGGTGACTTCTTTTCCCTTTGTGGGTTCTTCAATTTTTAGAGGCGTTTTTGGGTTTATTACAATCTTGCTGCAAACCAAGGTTAGATCGCCATCGTTAACTTCTAAAATCAACCCGGGAAGCCCATAAAAATCATCTGGCCCATTATTAATGGGAATTTGCGGTGTGTACCAAACCGTGGTGGTCCGGTCTTTGGTTACTTCTTCTGTTTCACCTTTCTCATTAAATGTTTGTGTGGTATAATCATCTTTAAAAACCGCCTTAAAACAAGTGTAATCGCCAATGTTTTTGGTTTCGTTTACCAATTCCCATTTTCGGTTGCTTAGCGTGTCTTTTATTAAAAACTGTTTACCGTAAATTTCTGTTTTATTGGTGTATCTGTTTTCTTTTACGTTTTTGTACATCACATCGGATCCCTGGGAAATTTTAATTTTAAATTGAGCACCAGAATTTGCCAACGATGGTGCCTCCAACTTTTCATTACGCTTATAAATCGATTCGTTTTTATTAAACGTTAATGTGTATTCTTGCTGAAACTGTTTTCGCAATTGCTCTTGAATTTGCTTTTGCATTTCTGCATTCGTGTTCTCGTCGTTCATTTTTAAGTCCACTTTTCTGTGCGATTTGTAGGTGGCCACACCCTGAAAATCTTGCGCATTTCCTTTTGCTACCACCAAAGTAAATACCATAAAAATGCATTTCATAATTGTTTTCATATAATATCTTTTTTTAATAAAATTGATTACTGTTCGTTTTTTGATTGATGAAGTACAAATATTAAAACTATATGGGCTTTTTATAGTTAACGAGTGTTAACGTGTGTTAACCCATTGGTTTTGTAACGGTTTAACCCTTACTTTTGAAATATGAATGAGAAGAAATATAAATGGATTTTATATTTAATTGTAACCACTATATTGCTAACCATAGTTGTGCAATGCTATTGGAATTACAAAAATTATTTACAGAACAAACAGAATTTTATAAATCAAGTACAGGTTGGTTTTGATAATGCTTTAGACACCTATTATGCCGATCTTGCCGAAGCGAACCAAATGACTTTTATAGACATTGAAACGGATAGCTTAAATTTTAAAAACCGGTTGAATGGGTTACGCAACGATTCTATTTTCAGAAAAATACAAGAAGATTATAGAGGCGACATTGATAAAGAAATTTCGGGCTTTACACAAATTAACGGTTCCGATAGCGGTTTTACTTTTTCGAAAGCCGAAAACCACATCAAACAAATTAAGGTTATAAAAGGTAAAAAAGCCGCCGATAGCCTAAAACTCGTAAAAGGCATTACTTCTATTTTTATATCCATTCAAAATGATACTTTAGATTTTAAAAAGCTAAATCCCATTATAAAAAATGAGTTTGAAAGAAAACAGTTAAACATCAATTTTGCATTAAAACATTATAAAAACGACCGTGTTTTTAACACCTTTAATACCGCAATTGAAAGCCCCGATTATTTAAGAACCACATCCAAATCCACTTTTTTAAAGCAAAATGAAAGTTTAGAAATTGCTTATCCGAACGCCACAAAAATCATATTAAAAAGAAGCGCACTTAGTATTTTAATATCTACCTTTCTTGTTTTGGCCGTTATTGGTTGTTTGCTGTATCTTTTAAAAATCATTAAAAACCAAAAGCAATTGGCCGAAGTAAAAAACGATTTAATCAGCAATATTACCCACGAGTTTAAAACCCCAATTGCGACTATTGGTGTTGCCATTGAAAGCATTAAAAACTTTAATGTTATTGATGATAAAGAGAAGACAAAAACCTATTTGGATATGTCTAACAATCAATTGTCAAAACTCAATATTATGGTTGAAAAACTACTGGAAACCGCCACTTTGGATAGCGATAGTTTAACACTTGAAAAAGACCATTGCCATATTGCGGATATATTGCAAACCATAGTTGACAAACATAAAATACAAACCGAAAAACCGATACATTTTAAAGCGACTTCGGATAAAGTTACCGCCAAAATTGATGCCTTTCATTTTGAAAATGCCATAAATAATATTTTAGATAACGCCATAAAATACGGCGGAAACACCATTAATATTGATTTATCACAAAATGCCATTGCTTTTACGGTATCTGTTTCAGATGATGGGAACACATTAACGAAAGCAAATAAAGAAAAGATTTTTGAAAAATTTTATCGCGTACCAAAAGGCAATACCCACGATGTAAAAGGTTTTGGAATTGGCTTGTATTATGCCAAAAAAATTGCAGAAAAACACGGCGGCAGCATTCATTTAAATTTAGAAAACAACCAAACCACTTTTAAAATTACGCTCCCAAATGACTAAGCCCACAACCATACTTTTAGCGGAGGACGAACAAGCTTTAGGGCAAATTATAAAAGAAAGTTTAGAAACCCGAAACTTTAATGTGCTGTTATGCGAAAATGGCGAAAAGGCTTTCGAAGTGTATAAAAATGAAAGTCCCGAGTTGTTGGTTTTGGATGTGATGATGCCAAAAAAAGACGGGTTTACCTTAGCCAAAGACATTAGAACGATTGACGACAGCATTCCTATTATATTTTTAACCGCAAAATCGCAAACCCAAGATGTGGTTGAAGGCTTTAACATTGGCGGAAACGACTATTTAAAAAAGCCTTTTAGCATAGAAGAGTTAATTGTTAGAATCAACAATTTATTGCGTAGAACCGAGCTTCAAAAAACCGTGGAACTCTTAAAAATTGGGCACTATACCTTTAATTTCCCCAAGCAAATGCTGCAATTTAACAGTGAAGAACCCGTGCAATTAACTCACCGCGAAGCGCACTTATTGTTTCATTTAATAAAAAACCAAAACGCGGTTTTAAATCGGTCTGTAATTCTGAAAAAACTTTGGGGTAATGATGATTTTTTCTCGGCGAGAAGTATGGATGTTTTTATAACCAAACTTCGCAAAAAACTAAATCAAGACGAAAGCATTCAAATTTTAAATGTTCGTGGGTTTGGATATAAACTAATTTGCTGAATGTGGTTTGATTTTTGTATTTTTCCGAATACAATGAAAACCCATAATGGGTATTTAGGATAAAATGCAGAAACGAACTTTACTTCTTTTATGATTGCTTAAGGTTTGTTCAGTTTAAATTAATGAGATTAATACCCTTCTTTTTCTTTTTTGTTTCCACAGTCGCGTTTCCACAAAAAAGGATTAAAACAACATTCGTTAAAAAAATTGAGCTTAAAGCAGAAAGCATAATTTCCGTTGATAAAGTCAGCAATTTCGAAGTCATTAAATACATCGATAACAACACGTTATTTAGAAAGCATAAAGACGCTATTATTTATAATTACAGCAACGTACAATTGGGCGACATCACATCGGTTGATGCTTTTAGTCCTTTAAAAATCAAAGTCTTTTACAAAAACTTTAATACGATTGTGGTTTTAGACAATCGGTTTTCCGAAATGGATAAAATCGATTTCAACACCATAAAACCGTATAAAAATATATCGCATGTTTCTACAGGTTTTGGCAGCAAACTTTGGGTTTTCAATCAGGATTTGCAACAATTAGAGCTTTTCAACTATAAAACCGGAGAGGTTTGGGCAAAAGCACTCCCCGTGCAGTCGCTTGTAATTCAGCTTGTAAGCAGCTATACCTATTGCTGGTTGCTTACAGAAAAGTACTTGTATAAATACGATGCCTATGGTAGTCTTATTTATAAAATCGAAAATAAAAACTATATAGCCATGGCTTTAAATTATGGCAACATAGTGCTTCAATCCAACGATAAAAGCTTGTACTATTTACCAAAAAACAGTCAGGTTATTTCCTCGATTGAAACACCAAAATTGTTAATAAATCAGTTTTTACTAAACAGAGGAAGCTTGTATCTTTACGACAATGAATTTCTTCATGAATACCAACTAATAAAAGATTAAATTATGCACGTTGCAATTGCAGGAAACATTGGCGCGGGAAAAACAACGCTTACAAAATTATTGGCAAAACATTATAAATGGGAAGCGCAGCTTGAAGACGTTGTGGACAATCCGTATTTAGACGATTTTTACAATCAAATGGAACGCTGGAGCTTTAACCTGCAGGTGTATTTTTTAAACAGCAGATTTCGTCAAGTGGCTCAAATCCGTGAAAGCGGAAAAGACATTATTCAAGACCGCACCATTTACGAAGATGCGCATATTTTTGCCCCCAATTTACATGCCATGGGCTTAATGACCAATCGTGATTTTGAGAATTACTCATCGCTATTTGAACTTATGGAATCGTTTGTACAAGGGCCGGATTTGCTTATTTATTTGCGCAGTTCCATCTCTAATTTAGTGGATCAAATCCATAAACGCGGTCGCGATTACGAAAACTCCATAAGTATTGATTACCTAAGCAGATTAAACGAGCGTTACGAAGCTTGGATATCAAAATACGATAAAGGCAATTTGCTTATTATTGATGTCGACCAATTGGATTTTGTTTCGAATCCCGAAGATTTAGGGTACATTATCAATAAAGTGGAGGCTGAAATTAATGGGCTTTTTTAAAAGAATTATTTAGATATTTTATAACGAAAAAACCACATCGATTGATGTGGTTTTTTTTGTTATTATAAGGAATATTATAATTAACTATTATCTGCTTTCTTCAAATTTGAAACCGCTTGTTTTACTTCGGCTTCAGTACCTTCAAACGTTTCATAATTGGTCGTTTTCTCACCGTTTTTGTTGATAACGGTAGTTACAACTGCTTTAAAAACGCCAGTTTCAACTTCATTCATTTCTACTTTAATTTCTTTTGAAATATTTTGGGCTACCAATTCAGTAGCTTCTTTTTCTTCGGTATAAGCTGCAACACCATCGGAAGTAATAGCGATACTAGGCGCGATAACCAACGCTACAACAGACATTAATTTTAAAAGAATGTTTAATGATGGTCCAGACGTATCTTTAAAAGGATCACCAACGGTATCACCAACAACAGCGGCTTTGTGAGCCTCTGTTCCTTTACGACCTTCTTCTTCAATAGTTTTCTTAGCGTTATCCCAAGCACCTCCGGCATTCGATTGGAAGATGGCCATAAGCACACCACAAGTAGTTACGCCAGCAAGAAGACCTCCTAACATTTCTGCGCCTCCAATAAATCCAACAGCCACAGGAACAGCGATTGCCAATAATCCTGGTAACACCATTTCTTTAATCGATGCCTTGGTTGAAATATCGATACATTTTCTGTAATCAGCTACACCATCGGCATCATCAAATATTTTTCTATCCGCATCTGATGCTTTTGTCATATCAGAATCATACTTACGCATAACTTCTAAAGCGGCTTTTAATTGTGGAATATCTCTAAATTGACGACGAACTTCTTCAATCATTGCCATAGCAGCTCTACCAACGGCATTCATAGATAAGGCCGAAAACACAAATGGTAACATACCTCCAACTAATAAGCCTGCCATAATTCTAGGCTGTGACACATCAATTGATAATACACCAGCTGTTTGCATAAAAGCTGCAAATAAAGCTAGCGCCGTTAAGGCCGCAGAAGCAATAGCAAAACCTTTTCCAACAGCGGCAGTTGTATTACCCACAGCATCTAATTTATCGGTACGTTCACGAACTTCATGAGGTAACTCAGCCATTTCAGCAATACCACCTGCATTATCACAGATTGGTCCGTAAGCATCAACAGCTAATTGAATTCCCGTGTTTGCCAGCATACCTACCGCAGCAATAGCAATACCGTATAAACCTGCAAAATGATGTGAAACCATAATAGCCGCAGCGATCAACAAAATGGGAATCATTGTTGACATCATACCTACACCCAATCCAGAAATAATATTTGTAGCTGCTCCGGTTTCAGATTGTCTAACAATTGACAACACAGGTTTTTTACCCGTAGCCGTATAATACTCAGTTATTTTACCAACACCCAAACCAGCAACTAAACCAGCGATTGTTGCCCAAAATACACCCATAGCTCCGAAAGGTAAACCTTCAACAGCTTCAGGAATTAATGCATTAATTATGAAATAAGATGCTACAATCATTAATCCCGCTGAACCAAATTCACCAATATTTAATGCTGTTTGTGGATTCCCACCATCTTTTACTTTTACGAAAAACGTTCCTATAATTGACATTATAATTCCTACGGCTCCAAGAACCAATGGTAAATATACGGCGCCTAAACCATCAAAATTAGGTGTTATAATAATAGCTCCCAATACCATGGTACCTATAATAGAACCTACATACGATTCAAATAAATCGGCACCCATTCCAGCAACATCACCAACGTTATCACCAACGTTATCTGCAATTGTAGCAGGATTCAATGGATGATCTTCTGGAATACCAGCTTCTACTTTACCAACCAAGTCTGCACCAACATCGGCTGCTTTGGTATAAATACCGCCACCAACACGTGCAAATAAAGCAATTGAAGATGCACCTAAAGAAAACCCGGAAAGTACGTTTAGTACCATTGGAATATTATCTGCTCCCGGCCACATCATTTGATATACCATAAATAAGCCACTTAATCCTAAAATACCTAAACCAACAACGCCCAATCCCATTACAGCACCACCTGCAAAAGCCACTTCTAAGGCTCTTCCCAATGATGTTCTTGCCGCTTGTGTGGTTCTAACATTGGCCTTAGTTGCAACCTTCATTCCAATAAATCCAGCCAACGCCGAACAAATAGCGCCAACTATAAACGATATGGCTACCATCCAGTTTGAACCCACTTCATTATTCCCTTTAAAAAACAATAAGATAGCTACTGCAACCACGAAAATTGCTAAAACTTTGTATTCCGCTTTTAGGAATGCCATGGCACCGTCTGCAATGTTTTTTGCAATTCTAGCCATTTTAGCATCTCCCACTTCTTGTTTTGAAACCCAGCCACTTTTTATTAATACAAACACTAGTGCCAAAACACCAAAAGCGGGTAAAAAATTTACTATTAATTCCATATTTATTCAGTTAGTTTATTTAGTTAATATTTTTTAACGGGGCTAAAAATAGGAAAATATAAGTGATAAAAAAAACCACCTTAAATATTAAAATGGTTTGTTTTTTTGTCCCGTCGTAAAATAACGATACTATATTGTAAAAGTTCTTTTTTTCTTGTGCTCACTTTGCTCATAACGCTCTACGCATTTATGATAAATATCTATGGCTTTTTCGGCATCTCCCCAACCGCCAACATCTACTTTCTTTTCTTCTAAATCTTTATAAACCTGAAAAAAGTGCTCGATTTCCTTTATGCGGTGCGGGTTCAAATCACTCAAATCTTTATTTTTGCTCCAAATCGGGTCTGAAACCGGTACACAAATAATTTTTTCATCCGGTCCTTTTTCATCCGCCATATGGAAAACGCCTATAGGCTTTACTTCCATAACAACCATGGGGTACGTTGGCTCTATGCCCAAAACCAAAACATCAAGCGGATCTTGGTCCAAAGCCAATGTTTCTGGAATAAAACCATAATCGCCTGGATACATCATGGACGAAAACAAGGTACGGTCAAAACGTATTTTATTCAGTGTAAAATCGTATTCGTATTTATTTCTACTCCCTTTTGGTATTTCAATTAATACATCAAAAGTCACGTCTTTTTTCTTAGTCATCTTTATTATTTTGGCCTGCAAAGGTACTGAACATGTTAAGATTTAACAACAAAATCTATTTGTTTTTTGCTTAAAACCAAGTATAAAACCAGCTGTAAGACTTAAAAATTATTATATTGCTTCACTGTTATAATTAATTATAAATCAATATTATGCGTCGTTTTCTATTTTTCCTAATTACAGCTATTTTATGTTTATCCTTGCAAGCCCAAACCCAAAAATGGCAAGGTAAATTTGAACCGATTGACCGCATGATAACACCCCCAAACACCTATCGTACTGCAAGTGGTGCTCCGGGAAAAGCGTATTGGCAACAACGTGCCGATTATAAAATAAAGGCTGTTTTAAACGAAGCTAACAACACACTTTCTGGCGAAGAAACCATTACGTATTACAACAACTCTCCAGACGATTTAAGTTATTTATGGATTCAATTGGAACAAAATGTGAATAAAAAAGGGAATGAAGACTTTGGCAGTATAAACAACAGTATTAAAGATGGCATGAATGCCAGACAAATGCAGTTTCTTAGCAGAGCCATCAATTTTCCTGCGGGCTATTCCATTAAATATATAAAAGACCAAAATGGGCATGCCATAAAATCACTCGTTAATAACACCATGATGAAAGTATTGCTTGAAGAGCCTTTAAAATCGGGCACTTCCATGACTTTTTCCATAGCCTGGTCGTATCCCATAACCGATCGAAGCATGTATTTATTATCCCGAGAAGGCTACGAGTATTTTCCTGAAGACGATAACACTGTTTACTTAATTGCACATTGGTTTCCGCGAATGGCTGTTTATAACGATACCGAGGGTTGGCAGAATCAGCAGTTTCAAAAGTTAGGTGAATTTGCTCTCGAATTTGGTGATTATGAGGTTGAAATTTCGGTTCCCGAAGACCATATTGTCGCTTCAACCGGAAGCCTTCAAAACAGTGACCATATTTTATCAAAAACGCAACAAAACAGAATCGAAACGGCACGTAAATCGTTTGATAAACCCGTTATGATTATTACCAAAGAAGAAGCCGAAGCAAACGAAAAAACAAAATCAAAAAAACTAAAAACCTGGAAATTCAAGGCAACCAATGTTCGCGATTTCGCCTTTGCATCGTCCAGAAAATTTTTGTGGGATGCGCAAGCTGTAAAGTTGCCAAGCAATACGGTTATGGCCATGTCGTTTTACCCCAAAGAAGGTTTGCCGGTGTGGCAAGAGGAATCTACAAAAGCCATTAAGCATGCTTTAGAAGTGTATTCTGAAGCAACCTTTGATTACCCATATCCGGTATGTATTTCGGTTAACACCTCCAATATTGGAATTGAATTCCCGATGATTAGTTTTAATGGCGGTCGTGCAATTAATGGCAAAATGAGCGATGCCGCCAAACAAAGTATGATAGGAACAATAATACATGAAGTGGGACATAACTGGTTCCCCATGATTGTGAGTTCAGACGAGCGTAAATGGATGTGGATGGACGAAGGCTTAAACACCTTTTTGCACCAGCGCACCGTTGCCGAACGCTACCCGGATTTTAACAGCACAACACCAAAAAGCATCGTGCCGTTTATGAGTGGCGATAAAAACATTTTGCGCCCTATAATGACGACCTCCGATAATGAATTAATGAGTCAGTTTGGAGCCAATTTCTATTTAAAGCCCACCGTTGGATTACAAATGTTGCGCAACTCCATTATTGGTAAAGAGCTATTCGACCAAGCATTTAAGGAATATGCCAACCGTTGGAAATTCAAACACCCCAATCCAGCAGATTTATTCCGAACGCTTGAAGATGCCACCGCAACCGATTTAGATTGGTTTTTTAGAGGTTGGTTTTTTACAACCGATAATGTGGATATGGAATTAACCGATGTAAAATGGTTCAAGGTTTTTGAAGAAAACACGAATATTGAAGACCAAAAGCAAAAATCGCAATTTAAAATTGAAGGCGAAAACACTACGGTAAAAGCCAAAGATTTTTCTAGCGGTCCCGAGGTTATAAATATGACCACCACACCCGATGCAGCTTATGGTCAGTTTTTATCGCGACTTGATGAAACCAAAATTAGAAAACAAGTGTTGGGAAAAAATATTTACGAAGTAAGCATTAAAAATAAAGGCGGCTTAATTATGCCCGTAACCATTGAGTGGATTTATACCGATGGCTCTAAAGAAATCGATAAACTACCGGCTCAAATTTGGCGCAGAAACGAATACGAAGTAAAGCAGACCTTTATAAAAGAAAAGGAAGTTACCGAGGTTAATCTTGACCCAAATTTTGAGTTTGCCGATGTTGATACCACCAACAATAGTTTTCCTAAAGTTGAAACAGAAAGTGAATTTGACGCCTTTAAAAATAAGGAAACTGGGAATTAGTTAAGATGAATCTTTTTAAATATATAGGAACTTTTTTTACGTGCATCTGTCTTTTTTTGCAATTAGAAAGTCAGTCGAAACAAACCGAGTTTCATATTCTGTTTATTGGCAATAGCTTAACCTATTCCAACAATTTACCGCAATTGGTTAAAAAGCAAGCCAAAAAACACGGCATTACTGTAAAAACAAAAATGGTTGCCAAACCCAATTATGCGATTTCAGATCATTGGGAAGAAGGCGAGGTACAAAAATTAATAACAAGTAAAAACTACGATTTTGTGATTATTCAACAAGGCCCATCGTCGCTACAAAACGGCAAAGAATTATTGGTAGATTATGGCAAAAAGTATAGTGTACTATGCAAAAACAGCAATGCAAAACTCGCCTATTTTATGGTATGGCCGCCGATAAATCATCCCGAACGCTTTAAAGGTGTAATAAACAACCATAGTTATGCCGCCAAAATAAATAACGCTATTCTTTGTCCCGTTGGCGCGATTTGGAAAAAACATTTTAACGCGACAAACAACTATGATTATTATGGCGCCGACGGATTTCACCCTTCTAAAAAAGGAAGTGAAGCAGCGGCAAAAGTTATTGTAGAGTATTTGTTTCCTAAATAATTTATAAAAACTCAACTTAATTGCATTTGGCCTTGTAAAAAAATCTACTACCTTCGTTTAACTACCAATACAAAACATTAAACCTATATCATAAATGTCGCCAATTAAAACGATTCGAATAAAAATAATCCTAACATTTATTAGTATAATATTATGCAATTTTATTTTTGGCCAAAACGAAAACGAACAGAATAAGATAACTCCACTCTCGATTGGAGAGAAAATAAATTTCCAATCGAAAATACTTAATGAAAACAGAATTTTAAACGTTTATCTGCCAAACGGATACACCACGGATTCAATAAAAGAATTTCCCGTAATTTATGTATTAGATGGTTCCATTGATGAGGATTTTATTCATATTTCTGGAATTGTACAATTTGGTTCCTTCTCTTGGATTAATATGATACCGGAATCAATTGTTGTTGGAATTTCTAATGTTGATAGAAAAAGAGATTTTACATTTCCAACGAATAACAAAAAAGACAAAGAAGACTTTCCAACAACGGGAAAATCCGAAAGATTCATCAATTTTATTGAAAAGGAATTGCAGCCATATATTGACACAAATTATAAAACAGATTCACTTAAAACTTTGATTGGGCAATCACTTGGAGGCCTTTTGGCAACTGAAATATTATTTAAAACCCCCAATTTATTTGATAATTATATTATCGCAAGTCCTAGTTTATGGTGGGACGACGAATCGTTGCTTAAATACACACCGAGGCCATACTCGTCCAAAAAATCCATTTATATTGCAGTTGGAAAAGAAGGCCAAATTATGGAACGGACAGCTAAAGCTTTATACCATAAATTAAACCTACTTAAGAAAGAAAATACGAATATATATTTTGAGTTTTTTGAAAAGCAAAATCACGGAGATACCCTTCATTTAGCAGTATATAGTGCCTTTGAGAAAATATTTATGGAAGAAAAAAATTAAAAATGTTAATTGAACTCTGTGTTAATCTGAAAAAGTATAAATTCAATTAACTGATAGTAATATGAAAAAAGAACACATCGAAAAAATGAGTATTCAAGAACTCGAAAAAAAGACCAAAACTTATAAAATGGCTACAATTGTGCTTAACATACTCGTTTTAATAATGTTTGTAGCAAGCTTTTTTAATTACCAAGAAAGCGGACTAAGTTTTCCTGTTTTTATGCCTTTCTTCTTTGTGCCTATGGTAATAATTAACAGAATGACTTTTTTAAAACTACAAAAAGAATTAAAGTCAAGCCAAAAAGGGTTAAAAATAAAAGTTTTTTTTGATTACGCCTCTTTTGATTTTGTCAGAAAAAATATCTTAATTCGTTTGCAGCATTAAAACTATGACACACATAATTTGTATATAGTTAATATTAATTATATATAATTGTTGTAACACATTTGACCAAATCAAGAAAATGCAGGAATTTAAAGATTGGAAAGAGTTTATTAACCGAATATTAATTGACAGCGGAAAATTTGAAAATCCAACTTCTGATATAACAAATGCAACGGAAATCGAAACATTCAAATCGACTGACAAAAAATCTCTGACTGAAATACGAGTTGGATATTTTACAGAAGAAAATAAACTGATTTATCTTCATATTTTCAATCCGACAGTTCCAGGTTATAATAAATATGTTTACGGAGAATATTTTTATCAATATCATTTTAGCGAACCGCCAGATTATGGAGACCCAGCTTTGGAATTTAATGAGCGGAATCGAAACGGAATTATCTCAATTCTCGAAAAAGGACTTAAAGGAAAAGAAGTTCAATTCGTTAAAAACGACAAAATTCTGAAATCCAAACTTTACATTGCGGAATCTGACTCGAACTTTAGCTATTCATATGACTTTACAAAAAGAGGTTTTTGGAAAAAAATTTTTGGACAGAAAATTGACAAAATGGACGGAATTGAAAAGAGAGAAATAGAACTGAATACAATATTTAGCGGAATAAAAAACGTGTTACAACAAAGAACTGAGTTAAAAAACAAGCAATTTTAAGCTAATTTAGAAACAAAGTTCTCATCATAGGGCAATCCGCT
>NZ_JAVSCK010000002.1:0-867891 GCF_031932625.1 Hwangdonia seohaensis | reverse complement strand
AGCGGATTGCCCTATGATGAGAACTTTGTTTCTAAATTAGCTTAAAATTGCTTGTTTTTTAACTCAGTTCTTTGTTGGCTGTAGTTTTTTATCTATCAGTTTCCGATGAATTATCTCTTCGAGACATATTTTTTATAGACATTAATCCATCGATATGCTCGTGTAAACTTGGGTCAATATTATTCATCATTGGGTCTAAAATGAAATCAACACCTTCTTTTCGAGCGAATTTTGCAGCAGGAACAAAATCGCTATCGCCTGCGATAAGGATTATTTGGTCAACTCTTTCTTTAAAAGCTAAAGTTGCAATATCTAATCCAACTTTCATATCAACAGCCTTTTGGTTTAAGGGATATTTTAAATCATCATCTGTTAAGTCGGAAAGCTGAATTGTCCCATTAAGAAGTGGTTTTGTATGCCTTTCATTGATTGTCCAAAGACGAGAACTATTTTTAAGGAATCCAAGTCTTAAAGCAATCTTTCTTTGTTGCTTTAAGGTTGTAAAAAGTCTATTTCTAAATTTGTATTGGTCTGTATTTTTAAAACTGAATGACCTTCCGCTTATTGGTTTTTGAGAATCACCATCGAATGGTTTTGCGTCATAATAGAAAATTCTATAAAGCTCTGTTGGTGGAAGTCCATATCTGCTTCTGTATCTATTAACTTTCTGGATATGTCTAAAACAGTAAGATACAAGATTTTTCGCTACAATTTCAGGTTCATCTGTTCTTTCAAATCCTCTAATAAACTTGTATCTTCTCAAGAAGAATCCTCCATCAATTAAAATAGCTGTTTTCATATTTTATAAGTAAAAAAAAAGTCCAAAGTCAGTATTTGTCGCTATACTTCCTTAAGAAAAAAACAAAGTCTTAAGGTGACAAATCCGCTCGATGGACATTATATGTTACAAATATAACAAATATATTTGTATGCAAAAAGTTTTGCACTTTTATTAACAATTAATCAAATTCCGTGCCATTGTCCAAATTACAGCCAACGGCTACGTATAATATTAGTTGCGTTGGTTAAGAACGCAATTTAACAAGTATAGACCTAGTAGAAAATCCGCGAGGATTTTCGTAAGTAGGCGAGTACCAAGCAATTAATTTTATACAATGTTGGCAAATCGTTTTTATTTAATGGTTAGTTTTGAGTTTAAATATTGTCAAAGTCAAAGTGATGTTGCGTTACTTGATTTCTCTATTGAGCAATTCAGTAATTTCACTCATGTCTCTAATGGGAATACAGAAATCACTAAAATTAGTCCCATAACTTTTAACTCTAAACATACCCATTAAGTGAGAATTAGAAATCATACCTAGTCTAGCAATAAAGTCAATGACTTCTTTGTTTTTTAGGTTGTCAAGAAAGTTCATATTTGATTCTGTTCTGAAACGAGAAGATGTTGTTATTGAGCAAACTTCGTTTTTCAAGAAAACCTTTGAGTTTATTGTAAATTCAATGAAGTTTTCATTTTTTGAAAATCCGTCGTGAATTGATGGTCGAAAGTCAACAATAGTGTCTTTTTCAGTTGTGTCCACTCCAATATCCTCGATGTTAAAGTGAACTAATTCAGTTTCTAGTAATTGATATGATATTCTTAACATTATGTTTTTCTTAAATGTTTGCCAACGGTTGGTATAAGATTAGTGCGCCAACCAAAAAATAAGGTCGCTAATCGTTAATTTGCAACAGCGCATTAATTTTATACGATGTTGTGTTTAGTTTTTATTCAGATGCTTTTTGTAATTGGTGTCTTATTAGTTTATGCGTTAATTGAATTTATTTCTATGGTTGTCGGTTGGTCAGTTATTTTAGAAAATTACATGTCTTACAAATTAGGTAATACAGTGATTCGGGTGTCACTCCGAGAAACTCTTTTATCAATGTGGCGGTATAGTAAATTCCAATTACTATTGATAAGTATTGTCCTGCTCTTATCAATTTTCTTTCTCTTATTTTTCTTTTAGTTTCAAGAGCAAACCCACCGTTAATATATTTTTCAATTCCTTTTGGGGTGATGTATATTTTTTCAATATCCCTATTTTCTTTATAATCTTCTTTTATATATTCTTGGTCAGCCATAATATCTAACAAAAGTTCAGATTCCCAAGAATGTAAGTCTAATTCATCACATAATATTCCCTCTACTTTATAAAAATCAATTGTTTTTTCTTGACGTACTTTATATTTAATACACAGTTCTAATATCTTGTCCATCGCCCTTGCCTTATTCAGTGGGTCAATACTTTTTACGGAATAAGGCTTGTCTTTTTTACCAAAATTCAATTTAAACCAAAATTTAATCCGATGTAATAAATTCGGCTTTATCTTCTCGTCTTTACTCATGTGTCGGTTGTTTTAAATTAAACACAACGGTCTCGTATAACCGTCAGTTACGGTTTTTAAGTTACTAATTTTCGATTAAGCACTGACGCTCGCAATTCCGAGTGGATTCGGACGTAGTCGAATCCGCCGTAATTGCGGTTATACATTGTTGGCAATAGTTTTTTTATTAATCCATTCAGTTACAATCGGCCAGATTTCTTTCTTTGAATTCTGTGATTTTAAAATTCTGCTATGATTGTAATTTTCTAGATTTCCATTTTCTTTTGATAGATAAATCAATTGGTTTTCCGAATTTTCAAAGGCATTTAGATATTTCTCGCAACCGACTTTTGGTGCGATAAATTTATCTCCACTCGCACATATTGATAAAATCGGAATTTTTATTTTTTTCATTTCGCTCAAATAGTCAAATCCGTTTTCCCCTATGAAGTTCTGTTTTAAATTCCAATTGAACCATTGTTTCATCGTGTGATAGCTTTCACTATGTTCAGTTGAGCCAGCTGTTTTAGCCGGAACAACTCCTAACAAAGCTGTCAAATATTTACTCGCCAAAATTTTCATTCGATTATTAAATTCAGTTCCAGCTCCGAAAGCTTGCACTCCAAATAATGTAATGCTGTTAATTTTTGGTTGATAATTTGGATTGTTGATTAAAAACATCGTTAGTGCAATTCCACCACCACTATGAGCTAAACAATCTATATTATTAATATTTCTGTCTTTGAATAGAAACTCAAATACGGATTTGAGGTCATATTTTGCAATTGTCTCAAAATCAAAATCCTTTTGAACTTTTGAACTCTCTCCGTGATTTCGCCATTCCATTAACCAACAAGTAAATCCTTGTTCTGTTAAATATTCCGCAATTCCAGAACATATTTTTCTATTAGAAAAAGTTCCGTGAGTCAAAAAAATATGCTTTTCAGATTTGAATTCGCTATTAAATCTCCAAAGTGCTATTCTTTCCTTGTCTTCTGTCGTTATTTCAAATAATTGTTGTTTCAGGACGTGAGTTTTAAATTATTGCCAACGTTTATGTATAAGGAAAGTTGCGTGTTTGAGTGCGAGGATTTTCCGAAGGAAAATCAGAAGCAAGCAAACGAGCAACTAACTTTGGTTTAGCTAAAACTAGCAATTTTTTTTATACGGTGTTACCCAACGTTTTTATTTCGGTTATACAATTCAGTTTCATTTCTTTTGAACGCAGGCTTTGCAATAATTCCTTCCCAAATTTTGTCAACTTGCGGAAATTCATTAATCATTTTATCTATAAAATTCCGCCAACCTTGGAATTCTTCTGTCGCATACACTGTTTTAGTCTTAGACTCAATTTTTAAACAAATATTATCTGTTGTTAATCGGTCAACTTTAAAACCAGTCAGTTTTTCAATCTCTGACCATTGGAATTGAGTAATTTTGTCATCGTAATGGACTTGAAATCCGTTTTCGGTCAGTTCTATTTTTTCAATCCGTTTTTTCTTTTTAGTCCAAAACATTATTCATTCGGTAAAGCTACAAATCCAATCCAAATCATTACAATGAAAACTAAACACATGATAGCTGCACCTCTGTAGAAAATATCGAAAATTTTAAAAATCCAAGGTGCTCTTTCAACTAATTTAGGATTGTTTTTTATGTGAAAATCTTTCATTTTTCCAGTCAGTATTGGACCTGTTATTCTAAAAAAGAAAAACCCAAAAAGGAAAAATGCCGAAAGTTTTAATTTAGTACTCAAAGTTTGTTTTTTTAATGTTGGGTAACGGTCTCGTATAACCGTCAGTTACGGGTTTAAAGTTAATGATTTTCGGTTAAGCACTGGTGTTAGCAATTCCGAGTGGATTCGGACGCAGTCGAATCCGCCGTAATTGCGGTTATACATTGTTGGCGTTAGTTTTTGATTTTCAGTTCAGTGTATTTCTTTTTCCGACAAAATATTTCCGCTTTCATTTCAGTCAGATTTATTTTTCCCAACTTCAAGTCAGTCAAAATTGTTCCGTCTTGTTTGCAATCATCATTATAATCTATTTCCGCAAACTTGCTCAAGTCCGATGAATTTGTCATTCGTAATTTGTCTCCATTATCGGTTTCTGCAATGAATAAAATCAGAGAGTCTTTTCTTTTAGAATTCAATTCCGTTAGATTTTTAATTTCCACAATACTTGGCCAAACGTCTAAATTCTGTTTTTTAATTATTGCTTTTCTCAGATTATACATTTCAATCGGTTCATATTCCACACATTCTCCGTCTTTTTCCTGTCCAAACATAATGAACGGGATAAACATTAAAAGCAGTAATATGTTTGTCTTTAAGTACTTCATTTCAAATTAACGCCAACTTATTTATATGGATTATTAAATGCATCATAATATTCCATTAAGGTGGGATAACGATGTATTTTTAATAAAATTTCCACTGTTATTATTTTAGGTTAGTTTTCATGCAATATAATAAAATTCTTATAATGTGTCGAGGGAATTCTCTATGATTTTAAATTGTTGTTGTGTTAAGGAAATGGAGAATTATACAATGAATCAAAAAACTAAATTGTTTTAGTAGGACTTTTTCTGCAATATAGTTTGTCCAATAAATAAATGAATAGAATTGAATTTTAATTTCATTGTTAATACTTTAGATAAACAAAATAATAGGATTACCTAGCGTGTGTGTGATTGGTATGATAAGAATGATGATAAAGAGTATAAGGTAGTTTTGCCGAAATTAAGGCTTGAAAAAGTCAAATGATTATTTGTAAATAATTGAAAAGTTAAACACTAACTGATTTTTTATCAAAACTCTGATATGGAAGGTGTCTTTGATTGGCTTAGGTAATTTTTTTTTAGTTTTATAAAGTTAAGTTGGAATAGTAAACCCCTTTATGGTTCATGAAAGTGTCAGCTTTTTTATTTAATTCTAAAGTTTCACCATTAAAATGAGTGGCAGTTAAACCTAATTCTTGGAAAATACATGCTGTAGCAGCAAAGTCCCAAATACTACCGCCTCCAAGGTCTTTTTTAGGGAGTTTTAAAAAACATGCGGGTCCGTTTTCTATAACTATAATAGCACTTAGTACGGCACCTGCTCCTGAAATTTCCTTAATATATTTTAGGCCTAAGTCAGTTTTGTGTTTATTGAGTATGTCTTGTATTTCAGTAGATTTTGGAGTATCCCTTAACTTTTTATCGGTAACGTAAGTTAAATAGTCGTTGGTGTTTTGAATGTTCCAAGGACTTTTATTTTTATATGCACCATGTCCTTTTATCGCATGGTATAATATTTTAGTGCTAGGGTCGAATACAACCCCTATTACTGGTGTTCCATCTTTGGCAATTAAAGCAATAGACACAGAAAACCCAGGTTGTTTATTAATAAAAGCTAGTGTGCCATCTAAAGGGTCTATACACCAAAAGTACTCCTTTTTAAATCGGCTTTCATCATCTTCTGTTTCTTCGGAAAGTAAACCAATATCATGCGCTTTACACGTGGGCTTTAAATACGATAAAATGATACGTTCACATTCGCGATCTACTTTTGTTACAACTTGAGACGCATAGTTAGAACCTCCTTCTTTTTTTTCTACAACAATGTTATCATTTAAATGCTTTTGAATGGTTTTTCCAGCTGAAAGTGCTGCTTCAATGGCAATATTTGTCAAATGTTTTAAGTCCATTTTTATAGATTTTTAATGACTTCAGAAGTTATTCTTTCACTGTAACTATTAATTTTCCAATGGCTGGGGCTCCAACCCTTTAAAAACCGATGAAAATCTGCCCAGGCCACTCGATATAAGGGGCGCCATTCGTTTTCAAGGGCTACATTCCGTTCACCGAGTGCTTGGTGTAAATAGGCAAAGTATGTGTCTAGGAGTTTTGATTCTAAACGTTCACAATCCCTTTCATTAAGGCAACTTCCAATAAAATACGAAACGTCTTTCATACCACATCCACCGCCTACATATTGAAAATCTACGCCAGCAACTTGTCCGCTTTCTGAAAAACAAAAGTTGGCCAATTTTGCATCGCCATGAACAAACGCTTTAAAGTTGCAGTTATTCAGTTTGTTGTTAATAGCTGCAGCAGCATTTTTCAAAGGTTCATCTTCTAAAACCTCTAGTTCTTGAGGTCTAGTTTCCAAATGCCAATAGGTGCCAACTTCCCAAAGGCCGTCAGGAACTTTCCCTAAATAGCTGGCATGGAATTGTGCTAACCATTTTAAACAAGTCTCTATATCTTTCCATGTTACCTTTTGCTTTCGTAATGGGAAACCTGCCATATCTAAATCTTCAAGAACTATCAGTGTTTCATCACCCTTACTTTCAATAGCAAAACACTTTGGTAAACGTGCTAAACTGTGTTTACTATATAACTTATACCAAGTGGTTTCTACTTCATAAGATTTCAGTTTTCTTTGATGACCAATATCAGAGTTCCATCCTCTAGGGTGGGTATTCCCACTAGATAATTGAATATGTTTAACAACAACACTTTCTATAGGTGTATTTTCTAAGGCAACACGTATTATTTTACCATAACCACTCCATAGTTCCTGTATAGTTTCTTTTTCAACTAAAGAGGAAGCATTCGTTTTCTGTAAAATAATAGATTTAAAATATTCGTTCATAAGGTTTCAAAGGTAGGAAAATGTGATTTTTATGCATTGGAAAAAAATATAGCTTTTAAAAGCTGTTAACTATGATAATTATGTTCAAAATCATTAATTTCTATAATAAGAGCAAGAATTATTATAAATCAGAGTACTCAACTCAGTACACGATTTTACTAGAAAGAGTTTAAAAAGCATCAATTTTGTTTGTTTTTTTCAAACTCCAACTTACAATTCCGCAAATTTCGCTCTTTTATTCCATTTTATTTAAAAGCATTATATTGAGATGGCAAAATGTTATCTATGGCAAAACAAAGCGACTCACACTCTTGGCTTCAAATTATTAAGGAACTTGTAGAGGCTTATTTTAAAAGCTCAAAAAAAACAACTAGAACATGGCATCAACACGTGGTTCCATACGATGAAGGGTGGGCGGTGCGACGTGAAGGTAACAAGCGTATCACTTCTAAACACAGGAAACAAAGCACTGCCATAAACAAAGCCAAAACCATTGCTAAACGCCGTAAAGCAGATGTGATTATACATCGAGCTAGTGGTGGTATCCGGGAGCGCATTAGTTATGACTAAAAGATGATTTTCCTATGTGTTATCAAAATAAAAGGGATGGCATCAATGTTGAGCTAACCTCTTTCTCAATATTTTCTGCACATCCAAATTATCCTTTTGCGGAATTAAAAAGGCTTCCAATGCTTCCGGTGTATTAATTTGTTCTGTTTTATCAATAAAACCGTATCCTAAATAAACACTGTTTTTAATTAAAACAAATGCCTCTTCGTCGTCATGTCTTCCTTTTTGTTTGAGCACCATATCTTTTGTGTTTTCAATGGTAAATGAAATGGCTGAGCTTACACGTAAATTATATGAGTTTACCGTTTCATTATTTGAACAGATGCCTTTACACGTGGTGATTTTATAATGAGAACATTGCGAAACGCCATCTTGTAAATGACAAAATTTAGGGCACAGTTCAAATTGAGCACAAATCTTTTCTAAGTATTGTCTGCAATCTGTAATAGTGGAAAAGGTTTGGATGGGGTTTGGTGTTGCCTTTAACGTATTGTAGGCTAAATGTTTTATGCCTTTTCTGTCTTCATAACTAAAAATGGCATAGGCTTTGGGGTTGCGTTTTGAAACCACGTTGTATATTGGATAATGGTGTTTAATGGCGGCGTCTTCCATAAGTAACGCAATGAGTTCGCTGCCCGATAATTCAAAATCAATATCCCTGGTTTCTCTAACCATGTCTAAGGATTTTTTTGTTTTACTATAAAAGTGACTTAAAACCCGTTTTTTGATGTCTTTAGCTTTACCGATATAAATAATTTTTCCTTTCTTATCTTTAAAAAAGTAGACACCTGCCTTGTTGGGCAGATTATTAAAAACAGCTGTTGGTAAGTGCGATGGCAAGGTGGCTTCTTTAGATGATTTTTTTAAGAAGTCGTTGAAAACGGTTTCAGCATTTTCTTTGTTTAACAGCATTTCAAACAAAACAACGGTTGCTTCGGCATCACCTTTTGCTCTATGCCTTCCGTTAATTTCAATGTTTAGTGCTTTACAGATCTTTCCGAGGCTATACGATTTATAACCGAGCATCAGTTTTCTTGACAGCCTAACCGTGCATAGTTTTTTTCTTCTAAAATCTATACCAATCGCCTTAAATTCATTGCGGATGACATTGTAATCGAAATTTACACTATGGGCGACAAAAATGGTGTTTTCCGTTATTTCTAAAATAGCGTTGGCGATGTCTGAAAATGTTGGGGCATTGGCAACCATTAAATTATCAATCCCGGTTAATGCGGTGATGTAATCGGGGATATAAGCTTCTGGATTTACCAGCGATGTAAACTCGTCGACAACCTGATTGCCATCATATTTAAAAATAGATATTTCCGTAATTTTATTACCCTGTCCGGTGGTTTCAACGTCAATGATGGTATACATTATCTTAATTTTTCCAAAGCTTTTAACTCCACGCCCAAATCATTAAACATATTTATGATACTGCTGATTTTTAAATCCTGTGCATCGTATTCTTGGGTATTAATGCTACAGGTAAATTCCCAGATTTCCAACACTTCATCAATGGGCACGCTGTAGTCGTGATACGTTTTGTTATCGGACATTAAAAGTAACGACCCGTTAAAATCAATATTGTTCATAACCCGTTTGTACACCATTCCTTCATTGAGGGTTACCAAAACATAGGTTTTCCCTGTTTTTATTTCGCTCCTATCTTCAATAAAACGCCCCACAACATAAGAGCCATCTTTCATGGGCAGCATAGAATCGCCTTTTATGGGGAAAGCTCTGTGTTTTCCCGTGGGTAAAAACGGTAGCTTGATTTTTTCCAATTGCTCGATGTATTCAGGGTCGTCATAACCAGATAAGTAGCCTGCCGATGCTTTAATGGGCACGACTTCAATTAAATTATCGTTGTCTTTATCAACCGTTATGGGAAACAAAACACGCTGATTGCCAATATCGATAAACGAAAAATCACTGGCTTTTGTTAGGTCTTTACGCAATAGAATATCAATGGGCAATTTAAAATAATCGGAGAGTGTAATTAAAAACTCAATGGTAGGTGCAGAGCGTGCTTCTTCGTAAGATGAAATACGAGAACGGGTTACCTGTAATTCATCAGCAAGTGCCTCTTGGGTTAAACCCTTGAGGTGTCTTAAATGTGAAATGTTTTTTGCAATTATTTTCATAATGCTACAAATATAAGCAATAACTGCTACATATAATAGCTAATTTTGAAGCATGGAAAAACAAATTTTGCATTTAGACTTAGATACCTTCTTTGTGTCTTGTGAGCGGCTGATAGACAGTAGTTTGCAAAAAAGGCCGTTGTTGGTTGGTGGCACTGGAGATCGGGGTGTTGTTGCGGCATGCAGCTATGAAACGAGACGTTTTGGTGTGCATTCTGGCATGTCTATGAAACTGGCAAGACGTTTATGTCCAGAGGCTGTGGTTATTCGTGGCAACTCATCGATATATACCAAATACTCGCATCAGGTTACCGAAATTATCAAGGAAAAAGTCCCTGTTTTTGAAAAAGCAAGCATTGATGAGTTTTATGCCGATTTAAGTGGCATGGATAAGTTTTTTGGCAGTTATAAATACGCCACCGAAATGCGCAACACCATAATTAAAGAAACAGGTTTGCCCATTTCGTTTGGGCTGTCGGGGAATAAAATCGTTTCAAAGGTAGCAACAGGCGAGGCCAAGCCCAACAACCAATTGCGTATCGATTTAGGTTACGAAAAACTCTTTTTGGCACCGTTATCCATACGTAAAATCCCATCGGTTGGCAGTAAAACTTACCAAACCTTACGGAATTTAGGTATCGATAAAGTTAGGGTGGTGCAGCAAATGCCCATTGAAATGATGACCAGTGTTTTGGGTAAAAATGGCGCAACCATTTGGAAACGCGCCCATGGACTGGATAATCCGCCATTAACGCCTTACCACGAACGTAAATCCATTTCAACAGAACGCACCTTTAATAAGGATACCATTGATGTGATAAAATTACGGACGACCATTTTTGCCATGGCCGAAAATCTGGCCTTTCAGTTAAGGCGGGGCAATAAACTGGCATCCTGCATCAGTGTGAAAATTAGGTATTCCGATTTTAACACCTATTCCAAACAGATAAAAATCCCATATACCAGTGCAGATCATGTTATTATCCCCAAGGTTTTGGAGCTGTTCGATAAGTTGTATCAGCGTCGCTTGTTAATTCGGTTGGTGGGCGTCAAGTTCAGCGATTTAGTAACGGGAAACTACCAGATTAATTTATTTGATGACACTGAGGAAATGCTGAGCCTTTACGATGCCATGGATACCATTCGCAAGCGTTATGGCGAATTAAGCATTCAAAAAGCAGCATCAATGGGAGCAAAAACCATTGGGCGATTTCGTAACCCCTTTAATGGCGAGCCACCCATTTTATTGGCACACAGAAAACAATAATGTATCTTAATTGTCACACATATTATTCTTTGCGCTATGGCACGTTTTCAGAAGTGGAACTTTTGGAATTGGCAAAAAGCAAGCATATAAAAACTATAGCCTTAACCGATATTAATAATACTTCGGCATGCTTAAATTTTATTCAGCAATCAAAAAAATATAATATAAAACCTATAGTCGGTATAGATTTTAGAAACGGAGCAAAACAAAAATTTGTTGGTCTTGCAAAAAACAACAGAGGGTTCCAGCAGCTCAATGCGTATCTGTCGCAATTATTGCACACAAAAAACACGGCATCCCATGATGCTCCACATTTTGATGATGCCTTTATCATTTATCCTTTTGAAAATGTATTACAGCAAAAAAAGCAAGTGTTTAAAGCCAATGAGTTTATTGGTGTATCTGTTGAAGAACTGAAAAAATTACCTTTTTCAAAGTATAATACCTACACGGATAAGTTGGTGATACAGCAACAGGTAACAATCCGTAATAAAAGAGACTTTAACGCCCATCGTTTACTGCGCGCCATAGACAATAACACCTTGCTAAGTAAACTGCCAAAAACAGAGGAATGTGAAATGACAGATGTGATGTATTCCAAACATGAATTGACCAAGATTTTTCAGGATTCCCCTCATATTATAAGCAATACAGAACACTTATTAGATTCGTGTTCAATTGATTTTAGCTTCGGAAAACAACGGATTTCACAAAATCAAAAAGTGTTTTTAAATACCTCGGAAGCCGATTATAACCGATTGCAAAAGTTGTGTGACGACAATATTCATAACCGTTATTCCAATCCAGATGAAAAGGTAAAGGCACGTTTGCAAACGGAACTGGCAACCATCAAAAAAATGGATTTCGTGTCCTACTTTTTAATCAACCACGATATCGTTTCATATTCAAAAAAAAATGGATACATCCACGTAGGGCGTGGTAGTGGAGCGAATAGTATCGTGGCATATATTATTGGTATTACGGATGTCGATCCGATTGAGTTGGATTTATATTTTGAACGCTTTATAAATCCGTTTAGGGCATCGCCACCAGATTTTGATATTGATTTTTCGTGGAAAGATAGAGATGATGTTACGCAATATATTTTCAACAGATTTGAAAATACCGCCCTTTTAGCAACCTATAATACCTTTAAATATAGAGCGGTAGTACGGGAACTGGGAAAGGTTTTTGGTTTGCCAAAAGAAGAGATAGACAAGTTGAGTAAAGGAAATTTGCCTATAAATCAAATAGACGAAATTGGACAGCTGGTTTTAAAATACGGTAAGTTAATTGAGGGTTTTCCAAACTATGTGAGTGTACATTCGGCAGGTATTTTAATTCTCGATAAACCCATTCATAATTATTCTGCAACATTTTTGCCGCCAAAGGGCTATCCTACGGTACAGTTTGATATGATTATAGCCGAAGATGTTGGTATTTTTAAATTCGATATTTTAGGGCAACGAGGTTTGGCGAAAATTAAGGACACCTTACAAATTATAGCAAAAAACAGACCCGAATTGCCGCCTATTGATATTCACGATTTACCACGTTTTAAAAATGATAAAAAAATCAATAATCTGCTTAAAAGCGGAGGTGCTATAGGAGCGTATTATGTAGAATCTCCCGCCATGCGTGGCTTAATGATTAAACTACAAACCCAAGATTATTTGGGGCTGGTAGCGGCAAGTTCAATAATCCGCCCAGGCGTTTCTGGCTCAGGTATGAAAGAAGAATTCATAAAAAGACATCGGTTTCCGGAATTCAGAAAAAATGCACATCCTGTTTTACTGGAAATCATGCCCGATACTTATGGTGTTATGGTATATCAAGAAGATGTGTTAAAAGTGGCCCATCAATTTGCAGGTTTAACATTGGGCGAAGCAGATGTTTTAAGACGAGGTATGAGTGGCAAGTTTCGTTCACGTGAGGAGTTTTTAGCGGTAGAACAAAAGTTCATTTCAAATTGTAAAAATAAAGGCTATTCGGATAAGTTGATAAACGAAGTTTGGAACCAAATAAAAAGTTTTGCAGGTTATGCTTTTGCTAAAGGGCACTCCGCATCTTATGCTGTCGAGAGCTATCAAAGCCTATTTTTAAAATGCTATTTCCCCATTGAATTTATGGTGGCGGTTTTAAATAATGGTGGCGGATTTTACAGTACCGAACAATATTTGCACGAGGCCAAAATGCAAGGAGCCACTATAAAATTACCTTGTATAAATTATAGCGACCATGCAAACAGGGTAATGGATAAAGGCATTTATTTAGGTTTTGGATATTTAAAGAATTTAGAAAAATTAGTTGTTCAAAGACTGCTTACTGAAAGACAACTGCATGGGTATTATACTTCTTTGGAAGATTTTATCGATCGGATAACCATTAGCATAGAGCAATTATCAATTTTAATACGCATAGGTTGTTTTAGGTTTACCGAAAAATCGAAAACTGAACTTATGTGGCATGCCATTTTTAAGCTTAACGCCACTAAATCTTCAAATAAACAACCTAAATTATTTAAACCAAAGCACAAACATTTTGAATTACCTGTTTTAGAAGTAAGTGCTTTAGAAAGTGCCTATGACGAAATGGAATTATTGGGGTTCCCGTTATGTGGTTATTTTGATTTGGTAGATGAGCCTTTAGAAAATGATATCACATCAGATAACATGGGAAATTATGTGAATAAAGAAGTTGTAATTTATGGAAACTTGGTCAACACAAGGCATAATAAAACGTCACAAGGAAAATTAATGCGATTAAGCACATTTGTTGATAAACACGGAAAATACTTTGATGCTGTGCATTTTACAGAAGTCGTCCATAAATACCCCATACATGGACTAGGTGTTTATAAGTGCCTTGGGGTTATTACAAAAAAACATGGATTCTGTAGTATGATAATTTCTAAAAGTAGAAAAGTTAGGATTAAACCCAATCCTAGGGCGGTAGATTAGACATAAGCACTTTAGGTATCGCCTTTAAAAAGAGCTATTTTCCTCATCCATTTCTTAGAAAACTTCAATTGGCCATCAACTTTTGCAAGCTTAAAATTTAAAACGTCATCTGTTTCCGGACCCAGAGCAGCTATAAAAATATTGGCTCAAAGCGAGGGGGGTATTAGATCCTGTTTATTCAGGTAGAGCTTTTTATGGCATGATCGATTATCTTGAAAACAAGAAATTAAGGAACAACTCTAATGTTCTTTTTTGGCATTCAGGCGGATTGCCCGCTAATTTTTATTGTTCTAAAGAGTTAAGGGAGTAGAATTATACATTAATGTCATATCAAACCAATTGGAAAGCAGGCTTAAAAAACAACCATTTGTTGTACCTATGTTGTACCTAAAACAAAAAAGCCGAAGACTAATCTTCAGCTTTCCCTTGTATACCTTGTAGCGAGAGGGGGGCACGATCCCCCGACCTCCGGGTTATGAATCCGACGCTCTAACCAGCTGAGCTACCTCGCCATAATTTAAGGCTGCAAATATAAAAACAATATTATTCTCAACAAACTTTTAACGCCGTAAAATATTATTAAAAATTACTGTTAAACTTATCAATTAATGTATATATTGAGCATCATAAATTTTACAGCACTTATGGACGAGAAAATTAAATTTGAAATTGAATTTCCAATACACGCATCACCACAATTACTATATCAATACATTTCTACGCCATCAGGTTTATCCGAATGGTTTTCAGATAATGTAAACTCCAGAGGCGAATTATTTACTTTTATTTGGGATGATAGCGAAGAAAAAGCAAAACTATTAAGCAAAAAAAGCGGCGAACGCATTAAGTTTAGATGGTTAAACGATGAAGACGATACAACGTCGTATTTTGAAATTAGAATTCAAGTCGATGAAATCACTAAAGATGTGTCGCTAATGGTAACCGATTTTGCCGATGAAGATGAAGTTGACGAAGCTAAAATGCTATGGGAAAATCAAATTGCAGATTTAAAGCAAGTATTGGGTTCCGCATAATTAAATAAAACATAAATCAATTATATTTGTCCCACTTTTAATGAAACTGAAAGTGGGATTTTTTTATGATAAATTTTAACGAGCAAATTGTAGAACCAGATTCTAAATTATCTATAAACAGCAGGGGGTTTAATTACGGCGATGCCCTTTTTGAAACCATTAAAACCTCCTACGGGAAACTGCTTTTTTGGGAAGACCATTATTTTAGGTTAATGGCATCAATGCGCATTATGCGTATGGAAATCCCGATGAATTTCACCATGGAATTTCTTGAAGAACAAATTCAAAAAACATTAGAAGCTAATCAATTGCAACAAGCATCGGCCCGGGTTAAATTAATGGTGCAACGCCACCAAGGCGGCTTGTATTTGCCGGATAGCAATTCAGTTGATTTTATAATAACAACCCAAGCTGTACCAGACGATTTTTATTTGCTTAAAGACGATTTTTACGAAGTCGATTTGTTTAAGGATTATTATGTGTCACCCACTTTATTATCTACTTTAAAAACCAATAACAAAGCCCTTAATGTGGTGGGAAGTATTTATGCTAAAGAAAACAACTTACACAATTGCTTGCTTTTAAACACCAATAAACATGTTATTGAAGCATTAAACGGAAATGTTTTTGTGGTAAAGGATAATGTGATAAAAACACCCCCAATAGCTGATGGTTGTTTAAAAGGCATTATGCGAAAACAACTTATTGATATTGTAAAAAAGATGCCTGAATTAGAGGTGATGGAAGCTTCCATATCGCCGTTCGAGCTTCAAAAAGCCGACGAAATTTTTATAACAAATGTTATTGTGGGTATTCAGCCCGTAACAAAATACAGAAAAAAAACATTCAAAAACGACGTGTCTAAAATGCTATTGCAAAAATTGAATGTTAAAATTAGATTGAGCAGCACGAACTAAACCTTTGTAGCCGTTCTGGTTTTACTTTTTTTTTTGGAAATTGGGATTTATTTTTTTTGGAATTTGATAGCTCGAATGCTTGCGGCGAGGTAGTTCATTTAATATCAGTTATAATTCGGATTTTCAGGAGCATTGGACCAAATGCTGTACTCGCCACCAAATTCTAGCATCTTTTCTTTCCAAAACGATTCGTAATTTTTTTCAATAATATGTTCCTTGTAGATGTTGTTCGTAACAACCCACGAATTCGCTTTTAATTCTTCATCCAACTGATTGGTTTCCCATCCAGAATATCCAAGAAAAAACCGAATATCGGTTTCCTTAATAGAGCCGCTTGCAATAAGTTCGGCAACTTTACTAAAATCGCCACCCCAATAAATACCCAAAGAAATCTCAATACTCTCAGGAATTAAGTCCGGTACTTTATGTATAAAATATAGATTGTCTTGCTCAACGGGGCCGCCGTTGTAAACTTTAAAATTGGCCTCAACATCTGGCACCAAATCGCTAATAGTGTACTCTAAGGGCTTATTCAAAATAAAACCTATAGAGCCCTCATGCGAGTGATCTGCTAACAAAACTATGGAGCGATTAAAAGAAACATCTCCTATTATAGCAGGTTCTGCGATTAACAAATCACCTTTTTTGGGTTTAGTTGTAATCATACTGTCGAGGAATTTATCAATTAAATCTAATATTTTTTTATTTAAAATGCAACTGTTTTACCATATTCAACAAAAAATGCCTTCAATTCTGAAGGCATTTAAAGAATATATTATCGGTAAATATTAGTTTACTGCATTTGATAAATCAGATCCAGCTTTAAACTTTACTACGTTTTTAGCTTTGATTTTGATAGTCTCTCCAGTTTGAGGATTTCTTCCCTCTCTTGCAGCTCTTTTAGAAACTGACCAAGATCCGAATCCTACTAAAGAAACTCTGTTGCCTTTTTGTAAAGCCCCTTCAATTTCAATAATTGCGCATTCTAAAGCTTTTTTTGCAGCTGCTTTAGTAATTCCTGCGTGTTCTGCCATGGCATCGATTAAATCTGTTTTGTTCATAATATAAAATTTAATAATTAATAAATTGGTTAAACATTTTTGTTAAATCCTTTACAAATTTATACGGATTATACTACCATGCAAGTAATAGCAAGGGAAATACCCGCTTTTGTTGATAACTTAATGCTTTTGTTAATAAAGACAATGCGTTTTGTCGATGTTTTTATAATATGAGTGGGAATAAGGGTTTAGAGCACTTTGGCACCACCTTGAAAAGCATACCCGTTTAAAAGCGATTTTATATCCATAGTGCGCTTACCCGGAAGCTTAATTTCCTTTATAATAAGGTAACCATTTGTAACAGCAACCTTTACTTCGTTTTTATTCGAAACCACGGTTCCTAGTTCCAAGGCATGGGCTGTTTTTTCTTTTTCGGCTTTATAGATTTTAACGTCCAATTCGTCCGCGCCATTTATTAACCTGCACCAAGCTGCAGGATACGGACTCAACCCACGGATATGATTGTAAATATTATCCAAAGTATCGTGCCAATCAATTTTACAATTGTCCCTATTTAGTTTGTGCGCAGTTTTTATAGCGTCGGAGTCTATTTGGGGAGTCGTTTTCACATCGCCCTTTTCAATTAAAGCAACGGTTTTTAAAACCAGTGCGCTTCCAACAACCATCAGTTTGTCGTGTAAGCTTCCTGCATTTTCCTCGGGGTCTATGGCCACGTCCTCTTGAAGAATCATTTCGCCCGTATCAATTTTCTCATCTATAAAAAACGTTGAAACGCCGGTTTTGGTTTCGCCGTTTATAATAGCCCAATTAATGGGTGCGGCACCACGGTAATTTGGCAATAACGAAGCGTGTAAATTAAAGGTGCCGTATTCCGGCATTTGCCAAACCATTTGGGGCAGCATCCTAAAAGCCACCACAATTTGAAGGTTGGCTTTTAAAGCCTTTAGCTCATTCAAAAAATCCTCGCTTTTTAAATTTGTGGGCTGCAAAATGTTTAAGCCCACAGATTTTGCATATTGCTTTACCGCACTTTCGTTCAATTTTCGTCCGCGGCCGGCAGGTCTATCGGGTGCCGTAATAACGCCCGCAATGGTATAGTTGTTTTCTACCAATGTTTTTAAGGTCGCCACTGCAAAATCTGGCGTTCCCATAAAAACAATTCTTAAGTTTTTCATTTTTTTTAGTATTTAAAATTTGGGCGTTCCCCTGCGCTTCGAGTACCTCAGCGACCGTCGGGTCGGGCTTTCCGCTGCAAGTCCGCGCTCGTACCTCGCTGTGGGATTTCCGCTGCAATCCCTAACGCAACCATCTGCCAAAGTTATACCAAACCCAATATTTAGTTCGCCTTTGCAATGTTCTTTTTTTAGTAATCAGTCTTTTAATTTATAGGTATTTGTTGTTGTAATTGTAATCATATTGTGTTCCAAAAGCAACTTTAAAACGGTTTTCACATCTTTCTCTGGGCAATTTAAGGTGGTGCTAATTAGTCGAGACGACAGGTCGCCGTTTTCAAGTAATTCTATAATGCGTTTTTTTATGGTATTGATATCTTGCGGTTTATTCTTTTTTTCAGCTGACACACAAACCGAACAAATGCCGCAGGGTTTCACATCTTTTTCACCAAAATAGGTGAGGAGCTGTATGCTTTTACAAACCGAATCATTTTCAACATAATCAAGCATACTTTTAACTTGCTGTTGTTTTAATGTGTTTTGCTGCTCGATAATAGAGGCGATGCGATTGATGGTTTTGTCATCTTCACGCGGTTGGATGAACGTAATCTGCGCATCGGTTTTTGCCAAATTCAGCGTGATGATTTCACTGCTTTCCAGCTCGTGCAACACAGCGATTAATTTAGATTCCGTAACCGAGGCCTTTTCGGCAATACGCTTTAAATCAACTTTGGTAACATGGTCAAAAATGCCGCCGTACATTCTAAGCATCGATTTTACTATTATATTGAATTCCTGGTGCGTTTCCAAATAATTAAATAAAGCCCCGCTGGAAATAATAAACTGTACCGTAACCTTGTTTTTAAACTGTTTCGATAAGGTAATCACACTATTTCGGTCTAAAATCAATAGGGCGTTATAACATAAAATCGAACTGAAATTATAGGTTTTGCAAAAGGTGTTAAAATCGAAATCGTTGGTAACGTATTCGCCTTCACCATAAGAAATCTGAAAATAACTGCACAGTTTTCTGTACACCTGTTTTACAAAATCTACCGTTGGCAACACCTTTAAAAATTGGTTTTTAACCAAAACGGCATCGCTATTGTTCTTTAAAATAACGGCAAAAGCCTTGTCGCCATTTCTACCCACACGACCCGCTTCCTGAAAATAACTTTCAATGCTTTCGGGCAAATTCAAATGGATAACCGTTTTAACATCGGGTTTATCAATGCCCATTCCAAAGGCATTTGTGGCCACCATAACCTGTTTGCGGTTGGCTATCCAATCGCTCATGTTTGCATCCTTTTCATCATTGGAAAGTCCCCCGTGGTAATAGGTTGCCCCAATGTTTTTCGAGGCTAAAAACGAGGCCAAATCCAAGGTTAGTTTTCTGTTTCTAACGTAAATAATCGACGAGGCTTTATACTTTTTTAAAATGCTTTCAATGCGGTAATATTTATCGTTTTCGTGGTAAACCATGTACGCCAAATTGGGTCTGTAAAACGATTGCTTGAATATTTTGGGCTTTATAAAATCGAGTTCTTTGGTAATGTCGTCAATAACTTCGGGTTTTGCCGAAGCCGTTAAGGCAATCACATTTACACTGGGTTGCAATTGGCGCAAAAGCGTAATGTTTTTATAAGCGGGCCTAAAATCGCTTCCCCACTGCGAGATACAGTGTGCCTCGTCCACCGCAATTAAATTCACGTTCATTAACCTAATTCGGTCTTGTACCAATTCTTGCTGTAAACGTTCGGGCGAGAGGTATAAAAACTTGTAGTTTCCGTAAATGCAATTATCCAAAAGCGTGTCTAATTGGCTATATGAAATCCCACTGGTTAGCGCCATGGCTTTAATGCCTTTGTCGTTAAGCTGCTGCACTTGGTCTTTCATAAGTGCAATTAAGGGCGAAATTACAATGCAAATACCATCTTTTGCCAAAGCTGGGATTTGAAAACACAACGATTTTCCGCCACCCGTTGGCAACAGCGCAAATGTATCTTCGCCATCTAAAACCGCATTGATAATAGCTTCTTGGTTGGGTTTAAACGATGTGAATTTCCAATAGCGTTCCAATATGTTTATGGGGTGTACCATAATTACATATTAAGGGTTTTAAGAATAAAATCGACTCTTTTTTCTACAACATCAAAAGGTACGTCAATCAATTTATAATTAAAAGATTGATAGGTGTTTTGTAAATGTTCGTGAATTTGCAAAGCTTCTTCAAAACTTTCATAACGCTCGTTATCGCTCACATAAATATCCTGCCAAGGTTTTAAAATAAAAACGCAATCGTAATAACAGTCTTTGCACACCTCGGTAAAATAGGGCGGATACGGATCGCCAATAAAATCCATGTATGCCAAAACATCGGGCACGCCACGATCTAAAAAAACAACTTCGGTTTTTAGGTTTTTGGTATCGTTGTATTGCTGCTCCCTGCCTCTTAAAAGCATTTCGCTAAACAATAAAGGGTTTGTTAAAAACAGTTGGTCTATCCCGTCTTTTTTGGCATCTAAGGTTACTTGACGCGAAATTTCCTCAAAACACAAATAACCTCTATCGGCCAATGCATTAATAATACTGGATTTTCCTGTGCCTGGACCACCGGTGATAACAATTCTTTTCGTATTCAAATGGTAAGATTTATGCCGTAAAAATCGTAATTTAACGCTTATAAAAAAAATGCAAATAAACAGTATCTTTGCAACTTATTAAATAATTTTATGAGCACACCTACAAATCCAGAAGAATTTTATAAAAAATTAAAAGGGCAATTACAAGATACGGCACTTTGGCCAACAGAATATTTATATAAATTTATTGTTAAATCAGATTCAAAAAAGATAGCTGAAATTGAGGCTATTTTTGATAATATGGGCGCTGTTATCAATACAACACCATCAAAAAACGGTAAATACACAAGTGTATCGGTTAATTTGCGTATGCGCAACCCCGATGCCGTTATTGAAAAATATAAAGAAGTAGCAATAAAAATAGAAGGCGTTATAAGCCTTTAAAAACTGTTTTTGGGCAGAAGAAAACAAAGTTTTTAATCATAGTACTGCTACGACTTAAAATTTTAACGAAACTATGCTCAAAAGAGGCATAAAAAAATAAGAAACACATTTTTAAACAGCCTCTTAATTTTTTTTGTATTTTGCGCAAGCATAGCAACTACTTGCCAAATTATATAATCTACACATTTATTTTGATAGACGATTTAGAATACAACACAGAGCGTGAGCATTTAATCATACCAGAATATGGTCGCCACATGCAGAAAATGATTAACTACGCGAAATCCAGAGAAACCAAGGAAGAACGCAATAAATTAGCCAAAGCCATAATTTCCGTAATGGGAAACATGCAACCACATTTAAGGGACGTTCCAGATTTTCAGCACAAATTATGGGATCAGCTTTTTATCATGTCTAATTTTGAATTGGACGCCGATTCACCTTACGATAAACCCACAAAAGAACTTTTTGAAGAAAGCCCAGAACCTTTAAAATACCCGCAAAACTTTCCTAAATATCGTTTTTACGGAAACAATATTAAAACCATGATCGACGTTGCTAATACATGGGAAGCAGGCGAGCTTAAAGAGGCTTTACTTTACACCATTGCCAACCACATGAAAAAGTGTTTTTTAAATTGGAATAAAGACACGGTTGAAGATGCGGTAATTTTTAATCATTTGTACGAATTGTCAAATGGTAAAATAGATTTGCGTAATTCTGAAGAAGATTTATCCGATTCATCAAGCTTAATGCGTACCAAAACCAAATACAGTAGTAGTAATAAAAAAGGCGGACACCAAAAAAAGAGTTCGGGCAGTCGCCAGAGAAAACGTTATTAAGCGCATTTATGGGAACATTTAAAATTGAAGGTGGACACCAATTAAAAGGAAGTATTCGTCCACAAGGAGCAAAAAACGAAGCCTTGCAAATTTTATGCGCGGTTTTATTAACGCCAGAACGCGTTACCATACACAACATTCCAGATATTATTGATGTTAATAAGCTTATTGGTTTATTACAAAAACTAGGTGTTAAAACCGAAAAATTGGCCGAAGGAACGTACAGCTTTCAAGCCGATAACGTGAATTTAAAATATTTGGAATCCCCGGAATTTAAAGAAGACGGTAAAGGACTCCGTGGTTCTATAATGATTGTAGGCCCATTGTTGGCACGCTTTGGTAGAGGTTATATTCCAAAACCCGGAGGCGATAAAATTGGTCGCAGACGTTTAGATACACATTTTGAAGGCTTAATTAAACTGGGCGCGAAATTCAGGTACAGCAAAGAAGAACAGTTTTATGGCGTTGAAGCCGATACCTTAAAAGGCACCTATATGTTGCTTGAAGAAGCATCGGTTACCGGGACCGCCAATATTTTAATGGCTGCCGTTTTGGCCAAAGGGCAAACCACCATTTACAACGCCGCTTGCGAACCCTATTTGCAGCAATTGTGTAAAATGCTGAATCGTATGGGCGCAAAAATCAGTGGCGTAGGTTCCAATATGTTGATTATCGATGGCGTTGAAAGTTTAGGCGGCACCGAGCACACCATGCTTCCGGATATGATTGAAATCGGGAGTTGGATTGGTTTAGCGGCCATGACCAAAAGCGAGCTCACCATTACCAATGTAAGTTGGGACGATTTGGGCATTATTCCAAACGTGTTCAGGAAATTGGGCATTACCGTTGAAAAACAAGGCGATAACATCCATATTCCGGCTCATACCGATGGTTACGAAATACAAAGTTTTATCGATGGTTCTATTTTAACCATTTCCGATGCGCCATGGCCTGGGTTTACACCAGATTTATTAAGTATCATTTTGGTGGTCGCCACACAAGCCCGAGGCAGTGTATTGGTACACCAAAAAATGTTTGAAAGCCGTTTGTTCTTTGTCGATAAGTTGATTGATATGGGCGCAAAAATTATTCTCTGCGACCCGCATCGCGCCACTGTTATTGGGCACGATTTTAAATCGACCTTAAAAGCCACCACCATGACTTCGCCAGATATTCGTGCCGGTGTGTCCTTATTAATTGCGGCCTTATCGGCTAAAGGGACTTCAACCATTATGAATATTGAGCAGATTGACCGTGGTTACGAAAACATCGACAAGCGTTTGCGTGCTATTGGCGCGCGTATTGAACGTGTGGAGTAATTCTGTTATTGCATTTTCCTATTAGTATAAAATTACATCTTGTTTTATGGTTGGCTAGCACTAAGCTGTGTTTAGTGACAACACCCTTTATTTTTTAAAAAAGAAAAAGGATTTTAATTTTTTGCCATTTGAAAAACCACTAAGTGGAACTTAGCGGTAGCGATATCGTTTCCTTTGTAATCTTTGGTTTTTTGAGTTACGCTTATCGTGATTGTATATGAAACGTTGCGTGTATAAGCAACTAATTTAGCAAATAAAAAACGAATAGAAAATTCGCGTGGATTTTCGTAAGTAGGCGAGTACTAGCAATGAATAATACACTGTGTTATAATGTGTTTTATTCATCAATTGTTGTGTCGGGTAATTCCAAAATTGCAGAAGTCTCTAATTCCTTTCCTGCAATTCCTTTAATAGAACCAAACAATACGTTAATGTTTTCTTGAACTCCCCAAATTTGTTTTTCTCTTGTTGCAAAATTTTTGAATGCAACTTTCTTTTCATAATTCAATTGTTGAATCATTGAATCATAATTTTCAATAATTCGATTGATGTTCTGAACAAATTCATTACTTGTTAAATATGAATATAGAAGTTCCATTTTATCTCCTTTATTTTCGTCAGTTGATTTTACTGATTGTGTTTTTATCAAAAGCTCTCTTAAAACAAAAGAAACACTTTTTACTTCATTAAACCCACAAATCCATACGCCATTTTTTTCTCCAAATCTATCCATATCACTTGGGAAAGTTTCGGTAACAATTACAGCAATATCTGCTTTACAATTAATTTGGTCTTGTTTTAGTTTATTTATCCAATCATTTGAAAAGTTCTTCGTTCTTTTACTTTCATAAACTATTGAACCACAATTTTGTTGAAGTGAATTAATTACTGTTTGAATACAATCGGCTCCGCGAATTCCTTTTCCAACTTCATCAATATTATCGAAAGGATAAGTGTTTTTTAATAGTTCTTCAAGTGCTAACTCTTGAATTTCTCCTTGCATTTGCATTGAACCTTGTTCAGCTTTTCGTTTCATTTCATCGATTAGCTTTTTTTGGTCTTCAAGTTGCTTTTTATATTCTTTTTCTTTTAAAGCCATTGATTCACGCTCTTTAGCTTTAGCTTTTTCTTCTATTTCGGTTTGTTTTTCGAGCAATTCTTTTTGTACGTTAAGCTTCAGGTCTTCAGCTTTTTCTTTTAGTTCATTTTCTCTTTTTAGTAAATCAATTTCTTGTGCTCTTAAAGTTCTATTTTCTTCTTTCTTTTTTTCGTTTTCTTCTTGAAGTGATTTTAATTGTTGTTCAAATGATTCTTGTGTTTGCTTTTGGATTTTTTCAGATTCTTTTACTAAACGTTGTTCGAGCTTTTCTTTAAAGAGTTCGTTTTCTTTTTCTTTCTTTTGTTCAAATTCCTCTTTTTCCTTTTCAAGACCTTTACGCTCTAAATTAAATTTTTGAGCTTGTTCAGCAACTTTACGCTCGTATTCTGCTTTGAAATGTGCTTCTAATTTTCCAGATAGAGCTTCTTCAACATCAAATTCGTTTCCGCAATTTGGACATTTTATTTTATCGTTCATTCGGTAATTTTTTATTCAATAATTCCACTCGGTAATTTTCGAGTCATCTTTTTACTAATTTGTGTCAAGAATTTTTTCATACTGACTGGTGCAGCTCCATTAACATAATATTCTTCAGTATATCCAAAACTACTTTTTTCTTTAATTTTCAATCCATCCTGTGAACGATAATTTTTTATAAATTTCCATTCATCATCTTTTGAAGGGTTTACTTTATCTGGAAATGCAAGTAATACATCTTTCACGAGGTCTAAATTCATTGCAGGACAAAATCGATATTGAAAAAGATGTTTTTCTAAAGTGTGGCTAATTCTTTCTTTGTCGAATTCCCAATCTCCATTAGTGTTTAACCATTTACCATATGTGAATAACTCCGAATGTTCTACAAAAGATAGTCTTGTTTGTATACAACCCCATAAATTATAATCATAATTGTTTTCATATCCAAAACAGTAAAGTTCTGGCTTATAACTGGCTTTTCTTTGTCTATAACACCATTGATAACTAAACATTGAATCCCATAAAACTTTTTCTCCATTATGATAAACTTTTCTGTTTCTCCAACCTTTTAAGTTTTCCAATAATGGTTCAAGTGTTTCAATTTGGTCTTCTGAAACATTTACACGATAAGTTGCTTTTTTATCTTCTCCAATTTGCTGAAATGTGTTGAATTTTTTGGCTTCCTCAACAGCAAAATCAAAAGTTTGAGAAGTAGAAAACTTGAACTCAACTGTAATTCCGAAGTCAGGAATTGGTTGCTCAATAATTTCTATTTTTGGTTTGTTTTCTGGCTTTGTTTTTCCGTTTATTTGTGTTCCGCATTCTTGACAAAATTTGGAATTTGGTTCATTTTTATATTTGCAATTAGGACAATTTATTTCGGTCTGATTTGAACCGCAATTCGGACAAAATTTAAAATTATCTTGAATTTCAGTCTCACATTTATAACAATTTTTCATATGTCTTCGTCTGTTTGTTTAAATGCACTACAACGACTTGATATGAAATCGTTATAATATTTTATATCTAATGATACTGAAACAAGTTCAGCACAAGTTAGCGAATATAGAATTTTCTTACTAAAAAACCAATACGTATTCCTACGTATTTTTACCTAAAACAAGCCCGTAATTTCGCCCTCATCGTTAATATCGATGTTTTCAGACGCCGGATGTGCCGGTAACCCGGGCATGCGCATTATATCGCCCGTAATCGGGATTAAAAAACCGGCACCTGCGGCAATTTCAATTTCCCTAACGGTAATGATAAAATCCTTTGGGCGCCCTAATAACTTGGGGTTATCGGATAAAGATTTTTGGGTTTTGGCGATACAAATAGGTAAATGGTCTAAACCTAAATGGCTTATTTTCCTTAAATGGGCTTTGGCTTTTGCGGTGTAATCTACATATTCGGCGCCATAAATTTCGGTGGCTATGGTTTCAATTTTATCGGTAACACTGGATTCCCAATTGTACAAGGGCGTAAAGTTTGAGGTTTTGGCTTCTACCACATCAATAACACATTGTGCCAACTCCAAAGCACCCCCGCCGCCTTTTGCCCAAACATCGGCCAAGGCCACTTTAATGCCTTTGGTGGCCGCAAAATCTTTTATCAATTGGATTTCGGCATCACTATCCGAAGTAAACTTATTGATGGCAATTACGGGCGATACCTTGAATTTGGAAATGTTTTCGAGGTGTTTTTCCAAGTTGGGCAGTCCGTTTTTAAGCGCATCGAGATCGGGCGTGGTCAACGATTTTAAATCGGCACCGCCATGGTATTTTAGCGCGCGAATGGTGGTGGTAAGCACCACGGCCTTGGGTTTAAGTCCGGCACTTTGGCATTTGATATCGAAGAATTTTTCGGCCCCTAAATCGAAACCAAAACCGGCTTCGGTTACCGTATAATCGGAATGCGACATGCCCATTAACGTGCCAATTACGGTGTTGGTGCCTTGGGCGATATTGGCAAAAGGCCCCCCGTGAATAATGGCTGGATTACCCTCAATGGTTTGTACCAAATTGGGCTTTATGGCATCTTTTAGTAAGGTAGCCATAGCGCCTTCGGCTTTTAAATCTTTGGCGTAAATGGGTTCTTTATTAAAGGTAAAGCCTATAAAAATATTTCCTAAGCGTTTTTTGAGGTCGGTTAAATTTTCGGCTAAACACAGGATGGCCATAATTTCGGAAGCTGCGGTAATATCGAATCCGGTTTCACGAGGTATGCCTGATGCAGTACCGCCCAAACCAACAATGGTGTGCCTTAAGGCGCGGTCGTTCATATCGATAACGCGTTTCCACCCAATGGTTCTGGGGTCTATCAATAACGAGTTTGTTTTGCTTTGGATGTTATTATCGATTAGGGCAGATAGTAAATTGTGGGCTTTTTCGATAGCGGAAAAATCGCCCGTAAAATGCAGATTGATATCCTCCATAGGCAACACTTGTGAGTATCCGCCGCCCGTGGCACCACCTTTGATGCCAAAAATAGGCCCTAAAGAGGGTTCTCTTAAAACCACCGTAGTTTTTTTGTTTAAACGATTTAAACCTTCAGATAAACCAATGGAGATGGTTGTTTTTCCTTCGCCCGCCGGTGTGGGCGAAATGGCCGAAACCAGTATTAAATTGCTTTTATCGGCCTGTTGTTTGTTTATGGCTTTTAGTGGTAATTTAGCTTTATACTTGCCATACATTTCAATGTGTTCGGGGTCGACTCCAAATTTTTCGGCAATGGACGTGATGGGTTTAAGGGTGATGGTTTTGGCAATCTGTAAATCGTTCATAAAGCGTAAATTTTAATTATCGAAAATTCTAATATCAAGGTAAAAGTATAATTTTTAGACACTATATTTTGTGATATTTGTCATATAAATATAACCTGAATTATCGATATATCGGTATATAAAAAAAAGCTTCAAGTACAATATTGAAGCTTTTCTAGATTTTTACGGAATTTAGTGCTTTATGCTTTGGAGTTTTTCACATGGTGTAAAAAAATTGCTCGAAAACAATTTTGCCATCATTAACCTCAAATACGCAAACCTCTTCCATTTGCTGTCTGCCACGATCTTTAAACGTTACATCATACGCCATTTTACTTGTAAAATGATTACCGGCAACAACAGGATCGGAAATGATTCCGTCGTGAAATTCTACAACGTTATCTATCCATTGTTTGCTTTTATCCCAAACGTTTTGTTTGCCCGAAACAATTTCACCATACGGCACACCGGGCATTTCTTTACTCACCACATGGTCGGCGTATAATTCCTCAATACATTCCATGTTTTTACCTTCGCGACACATTTGTACCCACTTGTTCGCTACGTCTTGTGTGTTCATTTTTATATTTTTTTTGGTTCATGTTTTAAAGTTAATTAAATATTTGAACCCATTTATAAAAAATACATTGTGTTGTTATTGGAGCGCTTGTTTGTAAACCTGTAAACAGCGTTCGCGTGCCGCTTTGTGCTCTACAATTTCCTTGGGGTAGGTGAGCTCCTGAAAATCGGGCACCCAGGTTTTAATGTATTCCAAGTTTTTATCAAATTTTTTAATTTGGGTTGTTGGGTTGAAAATCCTGAAATATGGGGCTGCATCAACGCCGCAACCAGCCACCCATTGCCAGTTGCCAATGTTGCTTGCCATATCGTAATCGTGTAGTTTTTCGGCAAAATAGGCTTCGCCCCAGCGCCAATCGATTAATAAATGCTTACATAAAAAACTACCTACCAGCATACGTACCCGGTTGTGCATAAACCCCGTTTTATTTAATTGCCGCATACCGGCATCTACCAAGGGATAACCCGTTTTACCTGCGCACCACGCTTTAAATTCGGTTTCGTTATTACGCCACACAATACGGTCGTATTTGGGTTTGAAACTCTGGGTTTGCGTCTGCGGAAAGTGCCAGAGGATTTGCATGAAAAACTCGCGCCAAATCAATTCTTGCCAAAACACTTCCTGGGATTCCGCTATGGCTTTTTGCATCATTTTGCGGATGCTTACCGTACCAAATCGCAAATGAGGGCCTAGGCGTGAGGTGCTATCTTGCGCGGGGAAGTTGCGTGTAGCCTCGTAGTTTTGTATTAATTTTGGAGTGACTTGATAGGGTTTTATGTGCTGATTTGAAGCTTTAAAACCCATATCGGATAAACTTAAATTTGGCAGTGATTTCTCTTTAATCACATGGTCCAATAATTTTTCCGAATCGAAAGGTTTTATGTCGCTATCCGTAAAGGTGGCTTTCCAACGTTTCATATAGGGCGTGTAAACCAGATAGGGTGTGCCATCGCTTTTTACGACATCGTTTTTTTCAAAAACAACCTGATCTTTATGGGTTTTAAACGCTATGTTGTTATCGTTTAAAAAGTCTTTAATTTTTTTATCGCGAGTTTTGGCATAGGGTTCGTAATCGTGGTTGGTAAAAACCGTTTTGATGTTGTAATCGGCAATAATTCTTTTAAAAACTTCAATCGGTTTACCGTGATACATTGCTATACCGCTGTCATGCTCATTTTTTAACTTGCTGTTTAAAGTTTGAAGGGTGTTGTGAATAAAGGTAACGCGGGCATCGTTTTCAGGTAATTTTTCTAATATTTCAGAATCGAAAATAAAAATAGGGAGCACTTGGTGTTGATCTTTTAAAGCTTCAAATAACCCGTGATTGTCGTCAAGCCTTAAATCGCGGCGAAACCAGAATATGTTTATTGTATCTTTCATATTAATACGTGCCGAATAATTCTTCTAATTTTTTTGTTCTGTAATTAAAAATTTCTTCCAGTTTTGGCTTAACTAAAAAGGGGTGAATCCATTGTCCGATTATCCCGAAAGGCAATTTATAATCGATAATGTCTTCCATTTCTACACCACCATCAATTTCTTTTATAAAATGCTTATGGTGCCACAAGGCATAAGGGCCCAAACGCTGTTCGTCAACAAAATACTGTTTGTTAACGCTATGGGTGATTTCGGTTACCCATTTGGTTTTTATCCCCAAAACGGGTGTTACCATATATTGAATAATCTGACCCGCAAACATAGGTCTATCAGCTCCGGATAGGATGTTAAACCCCATATAATCCGGTGTAATCGTTTTTAAGTTTTTAGGGTTCGATAGAAAACCCCAAGCTTCATCAACGGTTATGGGTAAATTCTGTTTTTTATGAAGTCTGTAAATTTTCATCTAATTAATTGTAAAAGAGAATGTATGCGTTAAGTGAGGTGGCTATACAAAGCCAGATAAAATAGGGGAGTATTAATACACTTTTTAATTTCAATTCTTTTCTGAATGACAATAGAAAAAAGGCAACCACTAAGGTTAATGCAAGAATAACGGCTAAGCCTAAAGCAACCAAATGCTGATTGAAAAAGACGTAATTCCAAACAACGTTTAAAGCAAATTGAATACTGAAAAGCACAATGACTTTTTCTGATGTTAATAGTTTATAAAGAAACGCCATATAGATGGAAAAGCAAACCATTATGGTGGTCCAAGCAGCTCCAAATACCCAACCTGGTGGTGTCCAAGGCGCTTTGTTTAGGTTAATGTACCAATGGCTTTGTGGCCCATTGTCCATAAGCCAGCTCCCAATGGCCAAAGCACCAAAATTGATAATTAAAAAAACGATAATGTATTTAAATAGTTTCATGTTTTAAAATTTCAATTAGTTTGGCAATAGCTTCGGCTTCTTCGTATGTTTTATCGCTTTCCGAACGGTTTATACTGGATAGCCTATGCCATTCTTTCATGAGATTTTCATACTTTTTTTGAAGTTTTTGGACCTCGGTTTTCTTTTTAAATAATCCGAACATAGCTTTATTTTAAGTGTTTTGTGATTTTTAAACTTAGCGGACTTGTGTTTGAAAAATAGTAATCCACTAAATTGCCGTCGCTGTCGATTAAATATTTTTGAAAATTCCACTTTACAGAAGAATTTTTGCGTCCGTTGTTCTCTTTTTGAGTTAGCCAAGTATAAAGCGGGTGCTGGTTATTGCCTTTTACATCAATTTTTTCGGTGATTAAAAACCTAACGCCATAATTTTTTTCGCAAAACGATTTTATGCTTTCGGCATTTCCAGGCTCTTGACTCCCAAACTGGTTACAAGGCACGCCAATAACCTGTAGTTTGTTTTTATAGGCTTCATGCAGCTCCTGTAAGGCTTTGTATTGCGGTGTAAATCCACATTGCGAAGCCACATTTACAAAAAGAATGTGTTTTCCTTTAAATTCTGAAAGTTTTAAAGGTTTGCCTTCAAGTGAATTTATTTCAATATCGTAAATAGAATTGATATTCATTTTTTTGTGGTTGTTTTCGTTTGAAAAAAAAATAGCCATAAAAGTTTTTAGTAGATTCATATTTTAAAACTTACAATGCCACAGTCCATTTGGAAAATTTGTCCAGACATGGAGGCAGCTTTATCCGACATTAAAAAGGTTGCCATATCTGCTACCTCTTCTGGGTTTAAAAATTTTTTAAGTGGATGTCTTTCGGTTATGTTTTCAATCATTTTATCATTTCGCAATAGTTTTGAAGCCAATTGCGTGTTGGTAACGGTAGGTGCAATGGCATTAATGCGTATGGTTGGAGCAAGTTCTGCACCCAACGATTTTACCAAACCTTCAACGCCGGATTTTGCAGTGGCAATACTAGCATGAAACGGCATGCCCAATGTTGCCGCCACGGTACTAAAAAGCAGAATAGCGGGTTTGTTTCCTTTTTTTAGGATGGGTAAATAATGTTGAATGGCTTTTACGGTACCCAAAACATTGATTTCAAAATCGTTTTTAAAATCGGTGATGCTTAATCTGGAAATGGGTTTCAAATTGATGCTACCTGGGCAATATATAAGGCCGTCGGCATGTTGAATTTCGGGTAAATTATCTGTGGTGACGTCGCAGGTGTGGTGGGTTAAATTAGCATGCTCGAAGTTTCGAGCGGTTCTGCTAATGTTTACGACTTTATGGGAATTGACTAATGTGTTTATAATGGCCTTTCCAATGCCCTTACTTCCACCTATAACAATAATTGTTTTCATAATGGTTTCAGGGCATTTTTTTGTTTTATGGCCTGCCCTTGAGCCTTTTTTCGATTTTTTGTTTAATAACCGTTAAGCGTTTCATTAAATCCATTATTTCAGGATCTTTATTTTCTTTATAAATGGCATTTAAACTCAATATTAAATCTTTTACTTCTCTAGACGATTCGATACGCTCACTGGTTGTTTTAAAAGTGTGTTTACGTTGTTCGAACTCTAAAGCTTTATCAATAATCTCCATATTTTTTAATATTTTATCTTGAATTATATTGGTGTGAATCTATGTTAGATATTTCACAATTCGACAATATAATAAAATCTGCGTCATTTCTGTTTTATAGAGAGAAATATTATATAAAATTTAATATATTTTGTTTAAAACGGTTTTTAAAATCGCTATTATTTGAAAAATTAAGCGGTTAATGGCGCTCCCTTCAAGCGTTTTTCTACTTTACGTTTAATAGCCGTTAAACGCTTCATTATATCCATAATTTTTTCGTCTTTCTTAATTTTATATACTTGGTTTAAATCCAAAATTAACGCTTTGGCTTCCCTCGAAATTTTTACTCTATCTGATGTTGAAAGCGATCTCATTTTTCGTTGTTCAAACTCTAGTGCTCTATTGATTAAATCCATAATTCTTGTCTTTTAATTGTTTTAATATTGAAAATGGTATGATGTGTAACACCATTTTAAACTTAATAATACAAATATAAAAAATGTTTAATATGTTGTGTTAAAACTTAAACAAAAATATTTATCGAACTATAAGGAAAACTTATTGTGTTTTGGAGAGCTTAGTTATCATGCCTTTAAAAATGAATCCGTGGAACGGTAATACGCTGTACCAATACAGTCGACCCCAGAGCCCACGGGGTCTAAACGTAGCGGTTTGTTTTAAAACACCTTCTTCAATCTTAAATTCCAACCAAGCTTCACCGGGTAATCGCATTTCTGCGTAAAGCAACAGTTTTTGTTGGGTTTTATCGGCAAAAATGACCCGCCAAAAATCCAAAGCATCGCCAGCATGGAGTTCGGTTGGGTTTGTACGGCCTCTGCGTAAACCAATACCGCCAACAGCTTTATCGATATAACCACGTATGCGCCATAAAAAAGAACCGTAATACCATCCGTTTTTACCGCCAATGGCCCAAATTTTATCAATGGTTTTTTTAGGATTTTCCACAGGTCGTTCTTTATAATCTTTAAAACAGCCATATTTGGGTACATTAACATATTTATGCAAATTGTTGGGCAATCGGCCACTGCTAACCATGGAGTCCTTCCAACTGGAAATGATGCTATTTTGCTCAATTTTTTCGAATGCCAGTGAAACCGCTTGCTTGTAAGTTAACGGGCTAACCTTTAAAATTTCATTGATATTACTGGGTTTGCCAATAATTTGAACACCCATGCTATCAACCAACGATGTGGCTAATTTATACGAGGTTGAAGTGACAAAATACAGCCAATAGGAGGATAGTTTTGGTGTCATTACCGGTACCGTTAAAATATAACGTTTTAGGTTACGAACTTCTGCGAATTGAAGCAACAACTGCTTATATGTTAATACTTCGGGCCCAAAAACATCATAGGTTTTATTGTAAAGTTTGTTATGGCCCGCAGCACCGCTTAAAAAGGCTAGCACATCTCGAACCGCCAAAGGTTGTGTTTTGGTATTTAGCCATTTTGGAGCAATCATAAAAGGAAGTTTCTCAACTAAATCGCGAATGATTTCGAAAGAAGAACTGCCCGAACCAACAATGATACCTGCCTTAAAAATTGTTGTGGCGTAGTGTTTCGATTCGAGAATTTTTTCTACGTTTTGTCTGGACCGTAAATGTTTGGAGAGTTCTTCTTCATTGGTTATACCACTTAAATAAATCACCTGTTTTACTTTTGTGGTTTCAAGACAGGTTTTAAAGTTTTTTGCGCATTTTTCTTCCAACGATTCAAAGTCTTTGGAAGAATTGGACATCGAATGGATTAAATAATAAGCCACATCGATGTCTTTGGGTATATTTTTAAGTGTTTCGGGCTTTAAAAAATCGGCTTCAATAATTTCTATTAGCGATTCGTTTTTATAGCTTTCGTCAGCACGAAGTTTGTCTCTTACACAACAGATTACCTGATGCTCATTTTGAATTAATAAAGGTATTAGCCGTTTGCCAATATAACCTGTTGCTCCTGTAACGAGAATTTTCATTTGTTTTTATTTTGATGCAAATTCCTCGGGTTAAAAATAGAAATCAGCAGAATGGTATTATGGTAACTGGTTGTTCGTTTTTTAAGTTGAACATTAAATTATTGGAACTAAAAAAACCTTGTTTTGATATCAAATGACATGTTTTTTATACACTACCCATTGATTTAGAAATTAAACGTTTCAAATTCAGCAAATAATTGATAGCAAATATATAAAATGTTTAACAAAACATATACAATGTTAAACAAAATGTTTTTATCTTATAAAATAAACCTGTCAGGACATGTAATGCTCTTGCATACTTAAAACTGAGCTAAATGATTAATCGAACATCCCCTAATTCTTCAACGCGGTATGCGAATTGGTCGTCAGGTGATCCTATAAACATAAAATTTATAGGGATGTTCCAGCGTTTGGATAGCTCTTGAATTTTTTCCGGACCAAAAATCCCCTTTTCTTCAATTAATTCAATATTTATCAAGGGGTATGCACGATCTAAAACCCGTACATCATTTCTTAGGTTTGGAGCTATATGATTGTCTTCATTCAAAACGGCAACAATTTTTAATCGTTTTGTGTTTTCATTGGCAGAGATATATTGCAATACTTTATTTAAAGTGGCTACATCGTCATGATTTGTAAAAAATACAAATTGTTGATTGTTAATGTTATGAATAGCATTTTTTATTTTGAAGCTCAGGCTTTTGAATATGGCTAGTTTTTCAGACGTTAAGTAATCAATAAATAATAACAGCCCTTTTAACACGGTTGTTCTATGTAGCATAAAACCTACAACCAGTAAGGTAGGAATCAAATAATCTAAAAATATGATTAAATAGTCCGGGTTTAGAATCATATTTCCCAATAACGCAATGGCTACGCCCGCAATGGCTATGACGATTGAAATCCAACCTGCACGTTCCGGCCTTGGCAAGTTGTTTCTGTTTACCTTAAGCAACACGTTTCCTATAGCAAATAAAATCATGACACTTAAAAACGCCATAGTATAAACACCGGCCAATGCCTTTAAATCTCCAAGCGTAATAATTAAAATAGAACTGCATAACAAAAAGAAGGTGATATAAATTAAAAAAGAACTTCCTTTTTTGTTCTTTTTCAATAAAAAACTTGGTAAAATTCTATCTAGTGCCATACGTTCTACCAATCCGCCTATACCCACATACGAGGTCAATACAGCGCCGCTTAGTACCAAAGCTGCATCAACGGACACTAAATATAAAAGCCATTGCCCACCTGTTAAGTTGCCCATAAAAGACAATAAGGTTTCTTCATTTGCATTTATCGTAGCTATAGGAATTATTGATAAAGCTAAAAATGCCAACAAAGGGTTAAAAACGGTTATTACAATCCACATATTTCTTAATGTTTTTGGAAACACTCCTTTTTTTTGATCTTCAACATAATTGGCAGAACTTTCAAAACCACTTATGCCTAACATGGCTGCTGCAAAGCCAAAAAACAAAGCCATTGTAATACTGCCTTTTAAAGGCGCTTTAAAGTTTGAATAAAGCACATCAAAGCCATGGTTGATAAGAAAGTATATACTGAACAAACAAAGTGTAACCAATGAACAGAGGTGAAAAACAAAAATTACTATAGCAACTTTTGATGATTCTCCAATACCTGAAATTGCCAAGGCCATAAATACGGCCAATAAAAGTATGGTGATATACAATATAGGAATCCCGCCCCATAAACCATGAGCATATTTTACGGCTTCACTAGCCGAAATTACAGCCGTAGCCATATAGGATAACACAGTTAATGCGGCAGCAAATGAAGCTGTTGATTTTTTTGTAGTATTTAATAAAGCGTTATATGCACCACCATTTAGCGGTAATGCGCCAACAACTTCACCATAAATTTTTCTAAATAAAAAAAGGACGATGGAAACCATAAGTAGCGAAATCCACGCATATTGTCCAGCATAAACAATAGCTAAAGCCGAAACATATAAACAGGATGAACTAATATCATTGCCGCAAATTGCAGTAGCCGCAAGTTGATTAAGCTTTTTTTTCATCTGTTTTTGAGTTTATCTTATACTAAAGGTAATTAGATAATTGTTCTTTTATAAAATTAAAACCAAAAATTTTGAAGTTAATTCAAATAACAAATACCTGTTTTGTAAATATGCAAACAGTACTAATCAAGCAGTAAATGCATGTTGAAATGCTGACATCACCGCGATTAGTTAAGAATACATTCATGTTTTTTTAAGCTTTTGTTAACAATAAAAGCATTTGTATTGCGTAATTTTATAGGATTATAAATGACTATTTAATTAACTAATAAAAACTAAAAATGAAAAAACTACTATTAATTTTAATGGCATTTACCATGGCTTTTTCGGTAAATGCGCAAATTGAAACACCACAACCAAGTCCATCATCAAAGGTGGAACAAATGGTTGGATTAACGACTGTAAACCTAGACTATTCTCGCCCCGGCGTTAAAGGAAGAACCGTTTTTGGAGATTTAGTGCCTTACGGAAAAGTGTGGAGAACGGGTGCCAATGCCAGAACAAAAATAACTTTTAGCGAAGATGTTGCTGTAGATGGGCAAGCACTAAAAGCAGGATCGTATGCGATTTTTACAATTCCTCAAGCAGATTCTTGGGACGTTGTTTTTTATACCGATTATAACGGAGGCGGTGCACCTGCTGAGTTAGATGAAAGTAAGGTTGCAGCCAGAGTAAGTGCTGAAGTACACCCGATTCCTTTTAATGTTGAAACCTTTACTATGGATATCAATAACATCACCAATAGTAGTGCAACTTTAGAATTTATTTGGGAAAAAACCTATGTAGCTGTTCCATTTACGGTGCCAACCGATAAAGCTGTTTCTGCGGCTATTGAAAAAACTTTAAACGGCCCGGGTTTTAACGATTATTATGCTGCGGCAACCTACTATTTAAGCGAAGGAAAAGATATTACTAAGGCCAAAGAATGGATTGATAAAGCCATGAGTATGACCGATAATCCTCGTTTTTGGCAACTAAGGCAAAAATCTTTAATATACGCTAAAGCAGGCGATAAAGCGGGCGCGATTGCGGCGGCTAAAAAATCTTTAGCTGCGGCAGAAAAAGCCGGAAATGCCGATTACGTAAAAATGAATAAAGATTCGCTTGCCGAATGGGGCGCGATGTAAATTAGGCTTCTTAGAGTCTTAGGCTTTTTGTAAAAATTAAAAAGCGCAACTTTAAACCGTTGCGCTTTTTTTATCGAAATTGTATCGAGTAGTTGGGCGTTTTAACACGCTTTCCGCTGTATCTTTTTTAGGTCATACCGTGGAGGAACGACGTGGCCATCTGTTAATTTTAGCTCAAACAAAGTACTTTTTACTTCTTTAAAAAAGGATGTCGCTGCAATCGTTAACGCGTGTGCTTGCCATGGTTCTTTTTAGTTTTGTTAGTCGTTGTCTTCTAAAAAGAAAATGTCTTCCACAGGTTTTTTAAAAAGCTTTGCTATTTTAAGCGATAACACGGTTGATGGTACATATTTATTCTTTTCCATAGCGTTAATGGTTTGTCTGCTCACGCCAATTTTTTTTGCCAGATCCGCTTGGGTTAAATCGTGTATGGCGCGCTGTACTTTTATATTATTCTTCATGGCTCCTCGATTTTAGTTTTAAAAAGTTGAAGCGGATAATAAAGAACAATAAGGGCGTAAACATGTTGTAAACCAAGACATGAAAAAAAGTAAGATCGTAAATAAAAACGATGGCTAATAACAAAATAAAATAATTAAAAATAATCGCCCATACCAAAGAGTCTTTTCTAAGCTTGAATATAAATTCATCTTCAACCTTTTCTTTTGAAAAACCAATAATCAAACCACCTATTATAATGGCAACGGAGGCTAATTCACCAGATATACCAGTTTCAATAATTTTAAAGTATTCCATTTCTGAAGACCCTAAAAAGCCTTCATTAAAAATAGATAATACTTTTGCTTTTAATGGTTCGTATTCGTAATTGGAGAATACAATAATAAGTCCTGAAATAATTCCCCCTATAAAAAGAATCCAACCTAGGGGTTTTAATTTGTTTGGTAATAAATAATTTGTTTTCATAACTGTTCGTTTTAATTTGATTTATATGATTGATAAATCAAAAGTAAAACAAACTTTACATATAGACAAATGAAATTAACTTAAAGTAATAATAACTAGTCTTTTTAGTTGTTAGTAATGAAGATTTATTAGGTTTCTTACGTCATCTAAAGTTTTAATAAGCTGTTTGCTAAAGGCAAAAGTCATGATGTCGCTTTCGGTTTTTTGTGCTCTGAGTAGATTGTTAAAATGTTCAATTTCGTAGTTATAGCCAATGGTTTTGCAATTAAAATCGATGGTTTTTTCTTTGCCGTTTAAATCGGTTATGCTCACTGTAGTTGGACCATGGAACCGGGTATTGATTTTAATCATTCCGTTTTCACAATAAAAATTAGCTTCGGTGGGTGTGTCCTCTAAAAATGAGCTTTTTAAAATGGCCGTAACATTTTTATCGTAATTAAATTCAATGTCGCAACTAGAGTCAACTTCCGTGTCGGCAAATGTAGCTTCAGCTTTTATGTGTTTTGGTTTTCCTAAAGTAGATAGCGCTGCAAAAATAGGGTAGATGCCAATGTCCAATAAACTGCCGCCGCCCAAAGATTTGTCCCAAACACGAGTGGTTTTACTGTGATTGGATTTAAACCCAAAATCGGCTTCCAACTTTAAAACGTCACCATATGTTTTGTTTGCTATTTCCTTTAATACTAATTGATAATGCGGTAAAAAATAAGTCCAAAGCGCCTCCATTAAAAGTACCTTTTTTTCTTTGGCTTTCGCTATCATTTGTTCCACTTCCTCGACATGCATCGCTAAAGGTTTTTCGCATAACACAGCAATGCCGTTTTCTAGACAAAGTAGCGTGTTTTCTTTATGAAAAACGTGTGGTGTTGCTATATAAACAGCATCAATATTTGGGTTTTTTGCCAAAGCTTCGTAGCTGCCATAGGCTATATTCGCTTTGTGTTTTTGAGCAAATTCGGTTGCTTTGTCCAACGATCGTGATGCAACGGCGTAAAGTTTAGCATTTTCAACCGTTAACAAATCCTGGACAAATTTATTGGCGATATTGCCTAAGCCTATAATACCCCAATTTATGGTTTTATTTGGAGTTGATTCTCTCATTGTTCTTTTGTAAAAGTTGGATTGAAAATGCAATTAAAACCACTAAAACACAACCGAATAAGTTGAGCCATAAATAAGGCATCCAATCGAGCCACCATCCAATTATAACGATAGCTTGTGTAATTAATGCGGCCATAAAAACAGCATTGGCTTTAATGAATTTAAAGAAAAACGCCAACAGGAAAATACCCAAAACATTACCGTAAAATATAGACCCGATAATGTTTACGAGCTGTATTAAATTTTCGGCTAGATTTGCAAAACAAGCAATTATTATGGCTATTATTCCCCAAAGTAAGGTGAACAGTTTTGTAACTTTAACCATGTGTTTTTCATCCTTTTCTTCTTTTAGGTTTCTGCCGTATAAATCGATGGACGTAATGGTTGCCAAAGCGTTTATCTCGGATGCGGTCGATGACATGGCAGCAGAAAGTATAACCGCCAACAATAGGCCTATCAAACCTTTGGGCAAGTATTTTAAGATAAAAGTGATGAACATGTAATCCCTATCGTTGGTTTGGGTGTCTTTTGCAGATTCGTTATACCAAGCCCTTAATTCTTCTTTTTTCTCTTTGTAAGCCTCGCTGCTTTTGTTGTTTTCCAAGGCTAATAATTCGGTATTTAACTTGTCGTATTTATTGGCATAAGCGGTATCAATGGCTCGTTTTATCAAATATTTTGATTCCAAACGATGTGTTTTTTCAATGCTATCCATTACGAATAAATCTTGTCGTAATTCATCATCATCATGTTTTGAAAGCTGAATGCTCAGGGCTTTCTTTTCATTGAAAAGGGTATTTTGCTTTTGCTGAAGATTTTGATATTGCTGCGCATATTCCGAAGTTAAAACTTTTTCAGTCGACGAATCAATAAAGTTTAATGGCGCAGGGTTAAATTGATAAAATACAAACACCATAACGCCCACCAACAAAATAAAGAATTGCATCGGCACTTTTAACAGGCCGTTAAAAATCAATCCCATTTGCATTTCTTTCATCGATTTAGCCGAAAGATAGCGTTGCACCTGACTTTGGTCTGTTCCAAAATACGCCAGAGCCAAAAATGTTCCGCCAATTAATCCGGACCAAACGGTGTATCGATTTTCTAAATCGAACGAAAAATCCAAAACGTCCATTCGCCCGCTTGCACCGGCAATATCGAGTGCTTTGGTGAACGATACGTCTTCTGGAATTAAGTTTAAAATAATAAACAATGCGGCAAGCATGCCCGCAAAAATGACAAACATTTGCTGCTTTTGGGTAACCGTAACCGCTTTTGTGCCACCGGAAACGGTATAAATAATAACCAGAACGCCAATGGCGATATTAAGGTAAGTGATATTCCATCCCAAGACCACGGATAAAATAATGGCGGGTGCAAAAATGGTAATACCTGCAGCTAAACCACGTTGGATTAAAAACAGAATAGCGGTGAGGCTTCGGGTTTTTAAATCGAATCTGTTTTCTAAAAACTCGTAAGCGGTGTATACTTTTAAGCGATGGTACAGCGGAATAAATACCAAACAAATTATAACCATGGCAATAGGTAAGCCGAAGTAAAATTGCACGAAGCCCATACCGTCTGAAAACGCTTGACCCGTTGTAGATAAAAAGGTAATAGCGCTGGCTTGAGTGGCCATTACCGATAAACCAATGGTCCACCATTTTGTTGTATTGCCGCCCTTTATATAATCATGTGCACTTTTTCTGCCCCTTGTTTTCCATGTGCCATAACCTACAATAGTAAATAGTGTAACAGCTAAAACAACCCAATCAATCCAATTTAATGTTTGCATATTAAAACGCTTGCATGATTAAATAAAACACTAAAATGTAAATGGCATTGGCAATTAAAACTATAGAATAAAGCTTGAGCCAAGGTTGTTTTTCCGGTTTGTCTTCTGTCATATTTAATCGTTTAGTTTAGCTTCTAATTTTAAATCTTCTTTACCAATGGAAAGCATATTGGCGAATAATCGGTAAGCGCCGGAAACCCCTTCTGGGAATTCCCTAAAAAAGCTTAATCCTGTGTATATATAATGGCCTTTTCCGTATTTGGCAACCAATAAGCTGCCATCTTTTGGCGATTCATTTTTATCGTTCATGGAAAGAATTGGCGTAAATTCGTTAGCCCATTCATCAGGAAAATACAAACCGCGCTCTTGGGTCCAGCCTTCAAAATCTTTTTGTGTGATTTTATTGGGATAATTAAGAATAGGGTGCTCTGGTTTTAAAAAACGGACTTCGGCATTTTCATTCGTAACGCGGTCTCGAGATAATTTTAAATCGTAAGGCGCTAAATGGTCAACTTTAATTCCGCGACTGGTGTTGTATTGTACAATCATGTTGCCGCCATTTTTAACGAAATCGAATAATTGTTGTTGTTTAAATTGTATATCATCAAGTACATTATAAGCCCTGATACCAACCACTATAGCATCAAATCTACTGAGCATTTCGGCATTGATATCCTCTGGTTTTATAGTTAACACGTTGTATCCAATTTGCTGTAAACTTTCGGGAACCACATCGCCGGCACCTTGAATATAGCCAATATTTTCACCTTTCTTTTTGATATCCAAGCGTACAATTTTGCTTTCGCTGGGTAATAAAACGGTTTGAAAGGGAATATGGTCGTAATCTATTTCAATAAGTTCTTTGGTGTATAAATTATCGTTGATTGTAACTATTGGGCTCATGTAGCCTTCGCTCTCGTTTTTAGGTGGAATAACGGTAAACACAAGGGTTTGTTCTTCGCCTTTATGCTTAATGTTAACTTTTTGATTTTTAGGATAAACACTCCAATCGTTTGGATGACAAACTTCAACAGATCCCACAAGGTTGTCTCTTCCCGCTTTAACAACCACGGCTATATCGCGTTGTTTGTCATTGTCTAAAATGATGACTTTTTCGGTGATTTTGGCCGATGCTTCAGGAATGACTTCAAAAGGTTTGTATAATTCGCCTTTTTCCGGTTTTGAGTATCGGTGAACTATGGGTTTTGTGATGGTTAAAGGGACTTTATTGATTAAAAGATTGAAATCGATATTGTAAAACCGAGGTGTTTCGGGCAGGCCTATTAATTTGCTGTCGTTAACTTTATACATGCCCAAAGTGCCCTTTTCGCTTAGCCAATAGGGTGTGGTGGGACTTTCATCTTTATCGATTTTTATAACTTCTTTAAAATTGTATTTCACATTGCTTTTTAAAGCGATATTTTTTGAAATAATCAAATCGTTTGAATTGTTTAAACTCACCAAACTTATTGGAAGATTGCTGCGGTTTAACACTTCAATATTTAAATTGATTTTTTCGTTTGGAGTAGCCCAATTGGTATCGGCAGAAACTTCTAAATACAAACCGGCACACATTTCAATTATGGCTTTTAACTCTTTTGATTTTTGGGTTTTCCAATGGGTGTCTTCAATGTTTTGAAGCATTTTAAAAGCTTCAAGCAATTGCGGAATATGTTGCGATGGATTGTTAAAATTGAAGTTTTTTTCAACTTCATATAAGATATCACCGATGGCTTTTCCCCCTTTTACACGGTTCCATGAGGTATCAATACCAGCAAAAATATTGTCGTCATCGGTTAATGGGTCGCCTTTTAAAAGTTCGATATATTCCTCTTGCGAGCCACGTTGCGATAAGCGTCCGAAACCTTGGCATAAATGTTGGCTACTTGCCAAAGCGGCAACTTCGTTATTTGATAACCCTTTAAGCGGATAATAGGTGCCCACATCAACGCTAATCATATTGCTTTTATCAATTTTATCGAATGCTTCCCTACTGCCATAACGCCACCAGCTTGTGTTGTAAAACAAACGTTTTGGTTGCCAGACGCTAGCGTCTTTTAGTAAATCAGAAAAAGCGGATTTATCGTTTGCGAGATCGAAAGCTTCCATACTTAATAGGGCAGAACTGGTATGGTGCCCGTGTGTTGTACCCGGAGTTCGATGGTCGAACCTGTTAATAATGATGTCTGGTTTAAATTGACGAATGGCCAAAACCACATCGCTTAAAACCTCGTTTTTATCCCAAATAGTTAAGGTTTCTTCAGGGTCTTTTGAATACCCAAAATCGTTAGCTCTGGTAAAAAACTGTTCGCCGCCGTCAATACGTCTTGCAGCCAATAATTCCTGGGTTCGTATAACGCCTAAAAGCTCCCTTATTTCCGGGCCTATAAGGTTTTGGCCGCCATCGCCTCTAGTTAACGATAAATAGCCTGTTCGCGCTTTTACATGGTTAGACATGTATGAAATGAGGCGTGTATTTTCATCATCCGGATGTGCCGCTACATATAAAACAGTACCTAAAAAATTGAGTTTTTGAATAGATTGGTATATCTCTGAAGAGGAAGGGGTTTTGGGTTTTTGAGCATGTAAAAACGTGCAGGAAATAAATATTATAAATATAGAAATTAGGTTTTTTCGCATGATTATTTTGTTAGCTAAAAACCAAATATAACAAAGTATAACAGCCGAAGTGTAGCTTTTAATGTTTCTTTAACTTAAATTTATTACAACCACTTTTTCCGTTTGAAGTAAAAAAGCATCCCGATAAAAAGCACAATCATGACGCCCCACAAAATAAAATAGGCGTATTTGTATTGCAGTTCCGGAATGTACTCGAAATTCATCCCGTAAATTCCGGCAATAAAGGTAAGCGGAATAAAAATGGACGCCATTATGGTAAGCACTTTCATCACTTCGTTCATTTTATTGCTAATGGAAGTCATGTACATATCCATTAAACTCCAAATCATTTCGCGATAAATATCAATGTTTTCAGACACATGAATTAAATGGTCGTAAATATCTCTATAATAGGTGATTGTCTTTTTGTGAATAAGTGGACTTTCATTTTTTTCGATGCGACTTATAACTTCGCGCAGCGGAAAAATAGCCCGACGAACTTTTAGTATTTCACGTTTTAAATCCTGGATTTTTTGACTGATTTCACCGTCGACATCACCAGCAAAAATTGCAGTTTCAAAATCTTCAATTTTATCGCCTAAAATTTCAATAACACTAAAATAATGGTCTACAATGGCATCGATGAGTACGTAAAGCAAATAGTCTGACTTCAAGGTACGCACACGGCCTTTGGCGTGTCTTAAACGGTCTCTTACGGCATCAAAAACATCGCCTTCGGACTCTTGGAAAGAGAGTACATAGTTTTTTCCTAAAATCAAGCTTACCTGCTCTGAAACTATGTGTTGGTTGTCGTCGTAATAAAGCATTTTCAAAACGATAAAAATATAGTCTACATGGTCATCAATTTTTGGTCGTTGGGCTACGTTTACGATATCTTCTAAAATCAAAGGGTGAATATTGTAGTGATTACCCAAAGCTTCAATTTCGGTAACATGGTTTAAACCGTTTAAGTTTATCCAAGTTACGGAGTCGGTATCTTTATATTCAAAACTTTCTTGAATGGTAGGCAGTTCTTTTTCAACACAAAAATCTTTCGTGTAATCAAAGGTTTCTATAAAAAGCTTTTCTTTTGAACGCTCGCCAGTATAAATAAGGCTGCCGGGGATTTGGCCTATTTTCTTTTTAGATCGGTATACTCTTTTTTTTGACATTATTAAAAATATACTTTAAATATAGGGATTTTTACACAGCATCCACACCATCATCTTCATCAAGATTGTCAATGGCATCTTTTTGGATAAGCGTTACGGCTTTTTGAAGCATAAGATTATTGGGGTAGGTTACCAAATCGCCATTGTCTAACCGCAAATGCAACTGAAATGCCCTTATGTCTTCTATAATGGCGGTAATGGGGAAATCTTTATCATGAATTTCTATTTTATCGCCAACTTTGTACGGAAAGTTGAAAAACATAATAATACCAGAGGTTACGTTGCTTAATATAGACCATATCGCGAAAAGGGCAATACCAATAATGGCAAATACCGATGAAAAAATAAGTGCTAAATCTTCAAATTTAGCCCCAAAAACAAAAGACTCTATAAGTATGGCCACTAAAATTAGCGCCACCGTAATATATCGGCGTATAAGCCTAATTCGTGCCTCATTAATACCGTTTTTTCTGGCAACCTTAGTTATGGTGAAATGCGAGATGGCTCTAATAATCAGTAGCGATAAAATAAAAATACCTGTAGTAATTAGTTGGCCTTGCAGTATCTCAGAAATCATTTTTTTGTTTGTTAGGGTTTAATAATTGGCAAATATACATTTCAAATTAATACCACTTTAATTTAATTGAAGCGTATCTCTAAGTACTTCATCTTTATTGCTGTTTTTGCCCCAATAGGCCGATTTTATGGTTTTTAATTTTATGGCTTTTGTTGTTAAGGTTTTTGCGTTTTTACCAAATCCGCTTTTAAAGGTTTCTTCCCAGCCTAAAATATCGTGCGGGAAATTTGGATTAAATTGAATGGTTAATGTTCTATCTAATTCAGGGTATTTAATTGAATAGGTGTTGCTTGTTAAACTGACTTGGGCATTGTACGCCTTTAAGTCAACATGTTTTAATCGGCTATATTCAAGCGAGGGTATAATTTGCAAACTACCAACGGGTAACGATTTTGGATCGATGCGCAATTGCGTCCAAAGTTCGTTTTCTAAAATAGATTTTTCAAGTTTGAAATTTTTATCGCCTTCACTTTCAAAATACGAATATGATGCCACTTCAAATTTATCTTTATTGTTTAATTGGGCGTAAACCTGCCCGCACCATTCTTGAATAGAACTGGTTATTTTTATGGCATGTTGGTTATTTGAAACCGGATAAAACGTGCTTTGCATGATGGAATACGGATACAAGCCCGTGTTGAATTTTTTTGTCGCGTTTAACTTTAAAACCGAAATATTATTTGGGTTTTGGTTATCGGCTTTTACCTGTTTGTTGGGTAAAAAATCTTCGGTAACGTAAATTAAAACCGCTTTTCCTTCGCGTATTTCGCCGTAGCGTGCTTGCTCTAATTTGTACGAGGTAATTTCTGCTTTACCGGCGTACCAATAATCTTTAAACGCTTGCGATGGTTCTTTAGCTGTTGATTTTTTAGCAGAACTATTTGATTCCAAATTAGAAGCTAACTCGTGTGTTTCACTTTTGTTATTGCAAGATGTTGTTAACAGAAACAACCCTATAACTGGCCAAATAAGAATTTTGCCTTTAATAATCTTTTTCATCTGATGGAATTTTTTGAAGTCTAAATTTACAAATTTATGAAGCGTCCGCCATATCATTTAACGTTTTATAAACGGCGTGGACCGGCAATCCCATAACATTAAAATACGAGCCTTCAATTTTTGTAACGCCTATTTGACCAATCCAATCCTGTATGCCATAAGCACCGGCTTTATCAAAAGGCTTGTAGTTTTTTATGTAGTATAAAATCTCGTTGTCGGTTAAGTCTTTAAACGATACTTTGGTAATGTTGTGTATGGTTTTTTCATAATTTGAACTTGTAAAACAAACCGAAGTAATCACCTCGTGTGTGGTATTGCTCAAAGCTTTTAAAATAGAAAACGCTTCGTCTTCGTTTCGGGGTTTGCCCAAAGCTTGGTTGTTATGCCAAACAATGGTATCGCTGGTAATGAGGATGTCGTTGGGTTTTAATTCTTTCTTAAAAGGAAGTGCTTTAAGTTGCGCTAAATAGTTGCTGATTTCAAAATGTGTAAGTCGTGGTGGGTATTCTTCTTTTATGGGTTTTAATCGAATCTCGAAATCCAACCCCAAACCTTTAAAAAACGCTTGCCGCCTAGGTGAAGCGGATGCTAAAATGATATGGTGGTTTTTTAGTTTTTGGTTTAGCATTCTATTTCATTAATTTTTGTAAAGCCTTGCCGTAGTATAAAGTTCCAATTGAAAGTATTAAGCAAAGATACAAACCCGTCCGAATACCTAGAATGAAACCGTCTTTAAGCCCCTGAACAATAATTAACAAAACAATGTAGGCTAAAAAACCTGATCCAAATTTTAACAGTCTTTCAAGTGGATTCATTTTTTGTGAAAATAATACAATAAATAAAGGAATGAAAAAACTTAATAATAACGCTCCAATTCGACTATTAATATTTGCATTTGAGTCTAAAGTTAAGAATCCAATAATTGACATAAGAAGTAAATTTAACAGAATAAGAAATACTGCATTAATTATAAATGAACTAATTGATTCACTTGTTTTTTGTTCAGCTTTACTCGTAAAATAGGTGCTATCTATTTCAAGGGCGTTACAGATTAAATCTATTGTTTTTCCCCTAGGTTCATTTTCGTTATTTTCAATTCTTTGAATTGTTCTTAAGTTAACTTTTGATAGTTCAGCTAATTCTTCTTGGGTTAATCCTCTTGATTTTCGGGTTTCAAAAATTTTAGTTCCGATTGAATTCATAATAAATATTTTTTCTCAAAGTTATTAGGTAATCAAAAGTCTGATAACGGTTTTATATGGACATTTTTACGACATTTTATTTTGCCGTTTTAATGTCATGAGGTCTATCAGGTTTTTTAAAAGCTAAATATACTTATATAAAAGTAAGGAAAGCATCCCAAACAACATCACCAATTTTAAAAGGTTGCTGATTTTATGATAGTCTTTTTTGGTTTTTGCGTTAAATGACTTGATGCTGATATAAAACAAAGGGCCAATAATAAACACTAAAAAATACACAACAGCTATTTGGTTTTTGTACAACGAATTGATGGTGTAATACGATACCGCAAATAGCGGAATAAGCGTTAAAACAAAAAGAATGTTTCCTGCGCGTTCGCGCCCGATAACAATGGGCAGCGTGCGCATACCGACTTTATAATCGCCATCAATATCTTCAATATCTTTCGCGATTTCACGAATTAGATTTATAGCGAAAGCAAACAACGCATAATCTAAAATGATTTTGAAAAAGGTGAAAAGAGTTTGTCGGTTTTCGGTTGTTATTACCGGCAGTAATTCAAAAATACCCACAACAACTAGGCTTAATGCCACCAATAAAGAAATGATAATGTTTCCAATTAAAAGCGTTTGTTTTAAATAGGACGCATACACATAAAGTAAGGCCGAAATAATAACAAATATTGAAAAAAATGCGCTCTTGCCAACAGATTGCGACAGGTAATACCCCAAGCCAACACCAATAACGTTTAAAGCAATAAAAAGATTATAAGCCGTTTTTTCTGAAATGGATTTGCCAACAATCAGCTTATCGGGTTTGTTTACAAAATCGGTTTCAACATCGTAAATGTCGTTAATCACGTTACCCGCGGCGGCAATGCAAATGGTTGCTAACACCAAAATTGAAATTTGCAATGTGGTTAATCCAAAATCGACGCCAAAAGGCTCCAAAAAAGCGTATTTAATTAATAGCTGCACTAGGGCAATTAGTAATAGGTTTTTCCAACGGATGAGGTTTAAAACGTTCAATATTAATGTTATAAATAAGGGTTGGTTCTGTTGTTGATCGAATATAAAAGATACTCGCGAAAGGTAACAATAATGATAAAAAGAACTAAAATGGTTAATACTATTGCCTGAAGGGATTTTCGTTTTTCTTCTTTTCTAATTTTGTTTTTAATGATTTCCCTTTCGGCTTTTGATAGTTCTTTATGGGAAAAATTAAGTTTATAATGAACGTGGGTTTCTTCGTTAAGTTTCTCTTTTAATGCAGAAAACGCTTTATTCGAGGTTTGATTAAACACACTGCGGCTGTTTCCAAAACCTATATATCCAAAACCTACGCTATGTCTTCTTTTATTTCTAGCCAATGTTTAATCGTATTTCGCACTAAAGTTCCCGTTCCATTTGCCTTGTACTTTTAGCACCTGTTCAATCACATCGCGAACCGCACCTTTGCCACCTTTTTTATGAGAAATGTATTTTGAAATATTTTTTATTTCTGGCACGGCATCTTGCGGACAACAGGGCAAACCGATAATTTTCATAACCGGAAAATCTGGAATGTCATCGCCCATATACAACACGTTTTCCGATTTAATACCCTTTTTTTCAAAGTAGTCGTTAAGCTGTTCAATTTTATTGTGCGTCCCTAAATAAATGTCTTTTATGCCCAAACCTTTTAAACGAATACGTACCCCTTCATTTGAGCCTCCCGAAATAATGCATACGTTAAACCCAGCATCAACTGCGGTTTTAAGTCCGTAGCCATCTTTTATGTTCATTTTTCTAAGCATCTCGCCGGTGGTGGTTACGGTTACAGATCCATCGGTTAAAACCCCATCAACATCAAAAATAAAAGTGGTGATGTGCTCTAAATATTCTTTATAACTTTTTTCTTCCATTATGCGTGTTTTTTTCAAAATTGGTTGCTGAGCCTGTCGAAGTCCCGTGTGTGTTCTGTATTGATTTGGTGAGCAGTTTGTAAATGTCTTTATGTTGCTCGTTTTTTAAAATTTTCAAATGTTTTTTTATGGTTTTTTTGTCGTGGCGTTTTGCGGGACCCGTTTGTGCCATGTACGGTGACAATTCCTGAACTTTCTTCGCAGTTTCAAGAATTAACGGTTTTAGCAAATCGAATTCGGCACCTTCACTTTCGGTAATTTCGTGCCCAATTCTATATAATTGATTTGTAAAATTATTGACAAAAACGGCCGCTAAATGCAGCACACGACGTTGGTCGCTGTTTACTTTTTTGGTTGGGCTTCCTATTGAAATGGCCAATGCTTTTAAAATATGATAGTCCTTTTTATCGATGGTTTCAATACAAATCGGCACGCTTTTAAAATCCATTTCGGCATCTTTACTAAAGGTTTGCAGCGGATAAAATACACCGCGTTTGTGCTTTTTATCAATATCGTAAACACCAACGCCACCCGAGGTGTGTACAACCAATTTGTTTTCAAACGGAAGTTGTTCAGACAATTCTGCAATGGCATCGTCGCTAACAGCTATAATGTAAACATCGGCATCGTTTAAAAGTGCTAAATCATCAATAATTTCAATTTTATTTTTATAGGGCTTAATGGTTTTTAAGCTTCTGTTATACCATTGGTTTACAACAATATTTTCAGCTTTTTCGAAAGCTTTAAATAGGTGAGTGGCTACATTACCGGCGCCAAGAATAACTACTGAAATCATACTGCTAAAATAGAAATATTTAGATATAAACTTTGCGTTCTTTTATATATAATTTGTTTGATTTTTCTAAATGTTTAATCGCTCTAATTACGGTTTCAACCCGTAAACCCGTGAGTTCGGAAATTTGTTGGCGCGTTAGCTTAACCTCGTAAATTTCATTTGGAGATGTGTTTTCCTTAAAGTGGTTAAGCAAAGTTAAAATGCGGTGTTCTGGCGGGTAAACCGAGATTTCCTTCATTATTTTAGCCTTGTAAACCATGCGCTTACAGAGCAGTTTTGTGAATGTTAAATGAATGTCCGGGTGTGTTTTCAACAATTCGAAAAAAGTGGCTTTTGGCAATTTATAAATAACACAGTCTGATACACAAAACGCCGTAGCAGGATATTTGTAGTTGCCAAACAAAGGCGGCTCGCCAAACGAACTGCCATTGCTAAAATAACCCTGTACAAACTCCTTGCCGTCTTCGGTAAGATTATACATTTTTATATCGCCTTTTTTAATTTGATAATAAAATCTGGCCGACTCGCCCTCATTAAAAACGATACTGTTTTTGGTATATGTTTTTTTAAGCGCTTTGTAACTGTTAAGGGTTTTTACAGGAATCATAATGTTATGATTTGAATCATAAAAAAACAAAGATATGTTATAGAAATTTGAAGTATTCAAATAAAAAATATATATCATGGATTTTTATAAAAAATCTCTAAACAATTTCAACGAGAATTATATACTCTATATTCCATTAAGCATCATATTTCAAAGTTGTGTGGGCTCAATAGCGGCTATGTATATTTTGATTAATAGTAAGATTTCAGAATTTTATTTATTGGAATTAACCCTGTGCGTTGTTGTTTCAATGACATATAACGCGGCAATTATGGCACATTTAAAACTTAAATGGACATTTAATTTGTTAATTTTATCACTTATTGTTAATATAATTTTAATCGCATTAAACGTAATGCGCTTACAATAAGTTGGATATGGGCAAAAAAGATATCGAAACTAGGGCCGATGTGTTCTTATTGGTTTCATCATTTTATAAAAAAGTTAGAAAAGATGCTGTTTTAGGACCGTTTTTTAACGACGTGATTAAAGATTGGGACGAACATTTAGATAAACTCACCACCTTTTGGGAGTCGAGTTTATTTATGACCAGAAGGTTGGAAAAGAAATACAAAGGCAATCCTTTGGAAGCCCACGTAAAAGTTGATAGAGCGAATAATAACAGCATTTCAGAACTGCATTTCGGACTTTGGTTAAACTTGTGGTTTCAAACGATTGATGAACTTTTTGAAGGCGATTATGCAGAAAATGCCAAACGTCGCGCCCGAAAAATGGGCACGTTTTTATACTTAAAAATCTTTGAAGCGAGGCAATCACAGTAATTGGTTTCGGCTCGGTCTAAACAGGAAATGGATTTTAACAAATTCAGGTTTAAACTTTCAAGTTTTAACATATCAAAATCAACTTAAATCATTAAATTTGCACGACCTAAAAAAAGGTAGTTATTATGCAAAATAAACTCGCCAAAATTCTTTTCTCAACTCGACTTACTGCTGTTTTATTTTTAGCCTTTGCGGCTGCCATGGCAATTGGAACATTTTTAGATGCTGGACAAGACACATCGCCAACACCTTACACACGTAATTTAATATACAACACGTGGTGGTTTGAAGCCATTATGGTGTTTTTTGTAATTAATTTTACAGGAAATATTTTCCGTTTCAGACTGTATAAGAAAGAAAAATGGGCAACTTTAATATTGCACTTATCATTCATTTTTATATTGTTGGGCGCATTCATTACACGTTACGTGAGTTTTGAAGGTATGATGGCCATTAGGGAAGGCGCCACCGAAAACACTTTTTTATCTCAAAAAACATACATTACTACATACATTGATGGCGATTTTGTGGTTAATGGGCAAAATCAAAGACGCGTTTTAGAATCTGAAGTCGATTTTTCCAAACGAATGGAAAACAAGTTTAGGGTAACTACCGATTACAATAACCAGCCCGTAACCATTGAGTTGGAAAAATTTATCGCTGGTGCTGAAGAGGATATTATTCCTGATGAAAACGGAGAGGAATATTTAAAATTAGTTGAAGCTGGCGGGAACGGTTCCCATAATCACTTTTTAAAAGTTGGGGAAGTTGCAAATGTACACAACATATTAATTGCCCTTAACAAACCTACCAATGGTGCTATAAATATAACGTCAACTGAAGATGGTTTAACCATTCAATCGCCTTTTGAAGGCAGTTATTTAACCATGGCAACTCAAGCCGAGGGCGAAGTGATAAAAGATAGTATTCAACCTTTAGTGTTGCGGTCGCTTTATAAAATCGGTAACATGCAAATGGTATTTCCAAAACCCGTTATAAAAGGTGTTTTTGATGTGGTTCAAAAATCGGAAATACTTAAAAACGACAGTGATGGTGTGGTGCTAAAAGTTACGGCAAATAACGAAACCAAAACCGTTGGGTTAATAGGTGGAAAGGGTACTAACAGCGCCTTTAAACAAATACAGGTTGGTGGTTTGGATTTTGCTTTTAAATACGGATCGAAAGTATTGGAACTGCCATTTCATATTAAATTAAACGATTTTGAAGCCGAACGTTACCCGGGAACAGATAATGGCTATTCTGCTTTTTCCAGTCAAGTAACGGTTATAGACGAAGGGCAAGACGATTTTGATTATAAGATATATATGAACCATATTTTAGACCATCGCGGATACCGATTCTTTCAATCTAGTTTTGATGCCGATGAAAAGGGAACAATCTTATCGGTAAACCATGATTATTGGGGAACCTTGCTTACTTACTTTGGTTATTTTATGCTCTATTTTGGTATGTTGGCTATTTTGTTTGTTAAAGGGTCGCGTTTTGGCGATTTAAAAAAGCAACTCAATAAAGTAAAAGCTAAAAAAGCAAAAGCGCTTTCAATAGTATTGTTGTGTTTTGGGTTGAACGCGTTTTCGCAGAAGCACTCTGAAAACGATGGCCACGATCATTCCAAACCTGCAAAAGCCCAAATAGATTCTATTTTAAAAGCGAACATCACACCTAAGGCACAAGCCGATGAATTTGGGCATTTAGTGATTCAAGACCTTAGCGGACGTATGATGCCCGTTAATACATACGCCTCGGAAATGCTTCGTAAATTAAGTAAAAACGATACTTACGAAGGTTTTGATGCCAACCAAGTATTGTTGTCCATTCAAGAAAGTCCGTTGCTGTGGTACAACGTGCCAATCATTTATATAAAACCTAAAAAAGGCGATTCCATTAGGAGTTTATTAGGTATTCAAAAGGAAGAAAAATACGCAACACTAGCCGATTTTTTTACCATGAGAGGCGAGTATAAATTAGCGCCTTATCTTGAAGAAGCCTACAAAGCCCCAGTGCCAAATGGCTATCAAAAAGAATTTAAGGAAACCGACCAACGTGTTAGTTTATTGTATAATGCCGTTGAAGGGATGTCGTTGAAAATATTCCCTATACCAAATGATTATAATAACAAATGGATTTCGGCTTACGATTACAGAACTGATAAAGAAGTAAAAGATAAAATTGAAGATTCGCTTTACGGAAACTTTATTAAAAACGGATTTAGAGCTTATTTGTTTACGCTCAATAAATCGAAACAGTCGGGTGATTTCTCTGAAGCCTCAAAACTTTTAGAGGCTTTTAAGAAGACACAGCACCAATATGGCGCTGATGTTATGCTGAGCGATAAAAAGATAAACACCGAGGTTTTATACAATAAATACGATATTTTTAAGAAGCTATACAGTTGGTACATGTACGCGGGAACGTTACTGTTTATAGTATTGATTGTTCAAATATTTAAAGAAAAGAGCAAAGGGATAACCATAACCATAAACACCTTAAAATTTGTAATTCTCGGTTTGTTTTTATTGCATACAGCAGGTTTGATTGCGCGTTGGTACATCTCTGGGCATGCGCCGTGGAGTGATGCTTACGAGTCTATGATTTATGTGGCTTGGGCAACCATGTTTTTTGGTTTGGCCTTTGGTAGAAAAAGTGATTTAACCATAGCCGCAACAGCTTTTGTAACAGCTATGATTTTAATGATTGCGCATTGGAATTGGATGGATCCAGCCATTGCCAATTTACAACCGGTTCTTAATAGTTATTGGTTGATGATTCATGTTTCTATTATTGTTGGAAGCTATGGGCCCTTTGCATTGGGGATGATTTTAGGTGTGGTATCATTATTATTGATGATTTTCACCACCAAAGAAAACAAAACCAAAATGGATTTAAACATTAAAGAGCTTACCATAATTAACGAAATGGCTTTAACCGTAGGTTTGGTAATGCTAACTATTGGCAACTTTTTAGGCGGTATGTGGGCTAACGAAAGCTGGGGGCGCTATTGGGGTTGGGACCCAAAGGAAACATGGGCGCTTATTAGCATTATGGTTTATGCTTTTGTAATACACATGCGATTGATTCCTGGGTTGCGCGGACGCTGGTTTTTTAACTTAATGTCTATCGTGGCGTTTTCCAGTATTTTAATGACTTACTTTGGAGTGAATTTCTATTTGGCAGGATTGCATTCTTACGCGAGTGGCGACCAAATAGTAAGTGTTAAGTTTATATTAATAGCTTGTGCTATTGTGGCTGTTTTAGGGTTTTTTGCTTATCGCGGCTATGCGAAGCATTATAAGAAATAAATTCCTGCGAAAGCAGGAATCTGTTTGTTTGAAATGTTTTGGCATCCGTTCAACTTCTTAGTGTAGAATTTTAAGCTTGTTTTTTAAAATTTACAAGTTGATTTTCCTTTTTGTTATGGGTTTCTTTTAAACGCTAAACTTAGCGGATTTGAAAGTTTAATACTGCTAGATTACGGTATATTGCGGATTTGCCCGCGTTAGGGATTGAGGCATTTGTTGGAGCTCGCCGACGCAGGAGGAAGCGACTGCCGAAAGCCCGACCCCTCGGGGTAACGCCCTAATTATTAATTTCCTATTAATCTTAAAACAAAACCGTAGCCAAGTCCGAATAAAATGGCGAGTCCAAAACTTAACAAACTGCCTATGAGTATGTATTCGGTTAGTTTTCGGTCTTTAGCTTTTGATAGATCGCCAAAGCGAAACACCGATTTTGCGGCCAGTAAAAAGCCAATGCCTTCCCAGTGTTGTGTGACGATAAAGGCGAAAACAAACAGGCGTTCCAGCATGCCAATGTATGCACCGGCGTTTTCTAAGGATTCTTCGTTGCTATCTTCTTTTAAATACCATTTTGATATGATGGTTCTCATAATTATGGACGATACCACGGTTACGCCCAACAAACTTGTTATTAGCAATAAAAAGGCGGGATGGTAAAATGCGTCTATGGTAAATTGATAAGGCTCGTAAATGCTAACTACCAAGGCGATTATTATGAAATGGGCGAGTTGGTCTAGGCCAAAAAGCAACCTGTTATTGAGTATTTGTTTTAGGTGAAGCTTTATGACATCGATAAGATAATGTGAGATTAGAATAATTAAAATACCCAACCAATAACTAAAATTGGCTTGCAATACTAAAATTAAAGCGCCCAAATGCACTAAAATATGCCAGTACAAAAACTTGGATTTGTGTTTGTGCGTTTCTTTGTGAATAACCCATTTTTGGGGTTGCAATAAAAAATCGCCTATAAAGTGCGCCAATATTAGTTTTATAAATAGTGCTAACATAAGTTTTGTATTTGGGTTTTGTAATAGTGTAATAGTTTAGAGATTTCATCGTAACCTGCGCGTTTAAGGCCTTGGCTAATATTGCCTTGGGTTCTTTCTAAAATTTCTGCCAATTGGTTTTGGTTTAAGTCTGGGTTTTCTAAAGTGGTTTTTACAAGAATTGCCGAGGTGCTTGTCCAATTATTTATAATTAATTGCGCGAGCTCTAGCATGATGTTTATTGTGGTGTCAAACTCATCAAAAGGTGATTTTATTGCCAGTGTTGTTTTTTTAAGAGATTCAAAACACTCACCGGAGTTTACAAAAGCACTGCCGTTAGATTCCGTAATTTTATCAGATTTATAGGTTTTGTCACCAATGCCAATGGCTAATCTTACATCAATATTTTCAAATTGTTTTATGGTTGCTTTAATTAAAATACAAGCTTTCAATGCGTTTTTTGGTTCGATTTCTAATTGAAAACTGTCACCTCTGTATATTTCCCATATTAAAGGCGAATTGCCATAACTATTCAAAATAGTTTTAAGAGCCTGTAACCATAGTTTTGGAGAGCTCTTTTTAGAATTTATAATATCGCCTGTTATTATACTTGTCATAAGTTTAGCAAAATATATAATTCAAATGTATACATTTTTATTCAAGAAAACAAAATTATTAGCTATTAAACTAATAATTAAAAATATTAGCTTTAAAACTAATAATATGAAATATCACTTGTTTTGCAGATAATCCAAAACATCTACTTTAAAGAAGGCATTGCTATATGCATGCACAAAACAAAAATATGATTTGCTTTTTTTCGAACTCAGTTTAAAACAAATACCTTTGCACAATAATTTTTAAAAAGAATAAAATGAAGTTATTTAAGGAGTTTAAAGAGTTTGCCGTAAAGGGGAACATGATGGATATGGCCATAGGTATTATAATTGGTGCCGCTTTTAATAAAGTGGTTGACGTATTGGTGAAAAAGGTGTTTTTGCCACCATTATCCTTATTGACCGATGGTGTAAATTTTCATGAAAAACGCATAATACTTCGAGATGCGGTTGAAAAAGCAGACGGCACGATTCTTAAAAACGAAGTGGCCATAGGTTACGGTGCTTTGGGCGAGGCTTTTATCGATTTTATTATTATAGGGTTTACGGTATTTATTGTGGTTAAGTTTATGAATAGATTGCGCAATAAAGCACACGATGCAAAAGATAAAACCGTAACAACGCCCAAAGATATTGAGTTGCTATCAAAACTTACCGATTTAATGGAAGAACAGAATACGTTGTTAAAATCGAAAAAGTAAACATGGCAAAAACAGGACGTGATAAAAACACTAAAAATAAGGCGAAGCATTCTAAGTTAATGGCTCAGAAAAAGAATAAGAAGAAAGCCGAAGAAGCTTTGCGGAAAGAAAGATTAAAAGCTATTGTTAAAAAAGCTAATGAAAACCCTAAATAACAACTGTTGTTAAGGTCTTTTTACGAAAAGTCATTTTTACGGTAATTCCAAACCAAAAGCGATACAAACTGTCGATTTGTTAAGCAAGCTAATCTTAAAATACTATATATATGTTTATCTTTGATACTTTATATAGATTAGAGTAATTTTTTAAGAATAAATTTTAAATCAACGTATTATTTAAATTAAAATCCATGAGAACATTTGTATTATTATTTTGGCTTTTCTTAAGCGGCCTCGTAGTTCAAGGGCAAGAATTAATGACTCCAGAGCGCCTGTGGCAGGTAGAACGCCTAAGTGTTTTAGGTTTAAACGGTCAAGGTGATGAATTGTTTTATCGTGTAAGCACCCCAAATATGGCAACCAATGGGTTCGATTATAGCTATTATAAAATAGCCATAAAAGGGGGAGAGGCTGAAAAAATAACTAAAGAAGATGTTGCTGTTGCAGATAAAAACACATCGCCCGATGGTCAATATCACATGTTTGATAAACCGGTTGCAATCGAAGCGATACATAGTAAGGATGTGTATCAATCTTTACCAAAGTCCGATGCCTACATTTTTACCGATTTGGATAACAGACATTGGGACACTTGGAACGACGGAAATTACAATCACGTATTCTACAAAGAAAAAACCGCTTCTGATGAGCAGGCTATCGATATCATGCCCAACGAACCTTATTACAGTCCGCAACGTCCTTTTGGAGGCGACGAGGATTATATTTGGGCTCCGGATAGCAAAAGCATTTATTACGTGAGTAAAAAATTAAAAGGAAAAGCCTACGCTACAAGTACGAATACCGATATTTATAAATACGACTTAGCTACGAAAACAACCACCAATATCACGGAAAAAAATCTTGGATACGATGTAAGTCCGAATTTCTCAAGTTTAGGCGCATTAGCGTGGTTGCAAATGAAAACGGATGGCTACGAAAGCGACAAAAACGATATTGTAGTTTTAGAAAACGGCGTTGAGCAAAACCTAACGGCACAGTGGGATGGCACGGTGAGAAGCTATAAGTGGAGTAACGATGGTAAACACATTTATTTTACCGCTCCGGTAGATGGTACCATCCAATTATTTGTGGTTAATTATCCGGGTAAAAAACGCATCGCACCAACGGTAAAGCAATTGTCTGAAGGTCGTTTTGATGTGACTGGCATTATTTCTGAAACCAAGAACGAACTTTTAGTGACACGCACCGATATGAATCATGCCGCTGAGGTTTTTAGTTTCGATTTGAAGAAGAAAACTTTCAATCAAATTACAAATGTTAATACCGGTTTTTACAGTAAAATCGATATGCCAAAAATCGAAAAGCGCTATGTCACCACAACCGATAATAAGCAAATGTTGGTTTGGGTTATTTTACCTCCAAATTTTGATGCTTCAAAAAAATACCCAACTTTATTATATGCACAAGGTGGTCCACAATCGCCTTTGTCGCAGTTCTATTCTTACCGTTGGAATTTTCAACTTATGGCTTCACAAGGCTATATTATTGTCGCTCCAAACCGCCGGGGCATGCCAGGGCATGGCGTAGAGTGGAATGCAGCAATTAGCAAAGATTGGGGCGGACAGGTAATTGACGATTATTTAAGTGCCATTGATAATCTTGCCCAGGAACCTTATGTTGATAACGACAGACTAGGCGCCATTGGAGCCAGTTTTGGTGGGTATTCTGTGTTTTATTTAGCCGGCATGCACAACAAACGCTTTAAAACCTTTATTTCGCACGATGGGGTTTTCGATAACCGAACCATGTACGGCACAACAGAGGAACTGTTTTTTGTAAATCACGATTGGGGAGGCAGTTATTGGGACAAAGACAATGCAGTAGCCCAAAAGGCTTATAATGAATTCAATCCCATTAATATGGTCTCAAAATGGGACACACCTATATTGATTATTCAAGGAGGTAAAGATTACCGCGTGCCTATCGAGCAAGGTTTAGCCGCATTTCAAGCGGCACAATTGATGGATATAAAAAGTAAATTACTTTATTTTCCTGATGAAAATCACTGGATTCTTAATCCACAGAATGCCATTGTTTGGCAAACAGAATTCTTTAAGTGGTTGAAGGAAACCTTGTAAGCTTAAAAGAGGCCGTCTAAAAAGTCTTTTGAATTAAATTTGTCAGGTTGAGCTTGTCGAAATCGATCTTGATTATCAAGATGTAAAATATTTCGACAAGCTCAATATGACATAGAATTAGACTTTTTAGATAGCCTCATGTTTTTAACACCAAAGTGATTTTTTGCTCGACAGAAATTAAAATATACTTTTTATTTCTGAAAACCGAATCTCGTTGAAATCGCTAATCACCTTATTAGCGGTTGAATAATCTTGATTTTTAGAATGTTTGCTGTCATATCCAACACAAAAAATATGGGCAGCATTGGCGGCTTTTATCCCATTGGTAGAATCTTCGATAACCATACAATTCTCGCGTTCAAAACCCGAAGCTTTAGCGGCATTAATAAAAATTTCAGGGTGTGGTTTCGAGGCTTTTAAATCGGCACCACTAAGTTTATCGATAAAATAAGGGTCGAGGTTAAACCGTGTAAAAATCCTATTGATATTGGGCATCGATGCCGAAGATGCCAACACTAATTTTAAGCCGTTTCGGTGGTAATCTTTAATCAATTCCAAAACACCATCAATCAATTTAAAGCTATCATCATTATCAAATAAATATTTAAAATGCTTTCGTTTTATGGCTACTAATTCTTCTGGAGACTCATTAAGTTTGAAAACATCGCACAAGGTTTGGCAAATGGGCAAGGTGGCTTGACCGGTAAATGATTGGTAAAGCGTATCAGATACCTCAATATTTACATCATTAAACATGTTTTGATAGGCCTTGTGGTGCAAGGGCTCGCTATCAACAATTACACCGTCCATATCAAAAATAACAGCTTTTAACATATCGAAAAAATTTTGGCGAAGATATGCCATATAGCACAAATTCCCTAGGTGCATTTTGTAGTTTTAAATTAATTTATAATATTTGCGGTCTTATGATTGCATAATTTGACTTCCGATCTGTACCGAGATTCACTCGAACCAAAAAATCACTAAGCGCAAATAGTTGTGTTTAGTTAAGTCTATATATTATATTTTTTCAAAATGCAATCCAATAAAATTTCACTAAAACAATTCATCCAATATTTTAAAATAGCCGTTACGGGCAAAGACCAGGAATTTACTTCTGGCAGTATACGTAAGGCGGTTTTTATGCTGTCTATTCCCATGATTTTGGAAATGCTCATGGAATCCATTTTTGCGATAGTCGACATTATGTACGTATCGCAAGTAAGTGTAAATGCCGTGGCAACCATAGGTTTAACCGAGTCTGTTATTACTTTGGTTTACGCCGTTGCCATAGGTTTAAGTATGGCGGCAACGGCAGTTGTGGCGAGACGTGTTGGCGAAACCGATATAAAAGGCGCTTCTAACGCGGCGGTTCAAGTTATATTTTTGGGTGTATTTGTGGCCGCCATTATTAGTGTAATCGGCATTATTTATCCTAAGGAAATATTGAGTTTAATGGGAGCGGAACCCGACCTTATTGCCGAAGGTTATGGCTATACCCAAGTGCTTTTGGGCGGTAATGTAACCATTATGCTACTGTTTTTAATCAACGCTATTTTTAGGGGTGCGGGTGATGCATCGGTAGCGATGTGGATGCTTATTTTATCAAACGGATTGAATATTATTTTAGACCCGATATTTATTTTTGGATTCGGACCCGTACCGGCTTACGGAGTTGAAGGTGCCGCTATTGCCACAACCATTGGTCGTGGTACCGCAGTGGTTTTTCAATTGGTTATTTTATTTTACGGTTACAGTAAAATTAAAATCGGGGTTAAAGATTTAATCCTTCGCGCTGGTGTGATGCTGAATTTAATAAAGGTATCATTGGGCGGTATTGGTCAGTTTTTAATAGGCACATCGTCCTGGGTGTTTTTAATGCGCATAATGAGTGAATTTGGCAGCGAAGTTTTAGCGGGTTATACCATTGCCATTCGTGTTATGATGTTTACATTAATGCCAGCATGGGGCATGAGTAATGCTGCTGCCACTTTAGTGGGGCAAAATTTAGGGGCCAAACAACCGGAACGCGCTGAACAATCCGTTTGGAAAACAGGAAAATATTCCGCTATTTTTATGGGTATTGTATCTGTAATTTATTTGGTGTTTGCGCCAGAAATAATTATACTGTTTAATGCTACTCCCGATGTTGTAAAATACGGTAGTTTATGCTTACGCGTTATAGCTGCCGGTTATATTTTTTACGGATACGGCATGGTGGTAATCAATGCCTTTAATGGCGCTGGCGATACCAAAACGCCTACTTACATTAACTTTCTTTGCTTTTGGTTGTTACAATTACCATTTGCTTATGTTATGGCCATAACCTTGGATTTTGGACCAGCAGGCGTGTTTTGGGCCATCACTTTAGCCGAAGTTTTTATCGCTACTATCGCTATTATTTGGTTTAGAAAAGGACATTGGAAAAAGGTAGAGGTGTAATATTAAAATCGAAAAATGAAAATAGGAAAGCCATTTAATACACTTAATAAATCTGAGTATATTCATTATCTGGATAATTATAAAAAATATTCCGATTTTAATACCTTGGGATTGTATCGATCGCTTTGCGAAAACGAAAAACTTAATACCAATGATAGGATAGAAATTAGAGATTATGCCAATCAGTTTTTTGGAAAGACATTTCAGTTTTATCAATTAAAAGACCCTTTAACATATTTTAATTTAATTACTTTAGGCAAGGAAATGACGGTTGCTGACGAGGGTAAAATTTGGGAAGACATAAAGAAGAATCAACAAAATATTTTATCTGAAAAAAGAATTAAACACAGGAATTTTGGAGATTATTCAAAGCACAATTGTGGTTATGCTGACTGTCGCTATAACGGATTAATGATAAAACAAGGTTCTACACTAACAGAAAAGGCGATGCATTTTAATTCAGATAATAATAGTTTTGAAGCAAAAAACAAATCTGAAAGAATTAAAAAACAAAGAAAGAATAGTTCAAAAATAATTAAAGACGAGTTAGACGATTTAAATTTATAGTTATCAAAACCCATCAAAACTTCCATCCAAAAAACAAGCATAAATCGGGATACGATTTTGATGCTTTATGCGAATCACATCCAGCATTAAAAGCGTTTGTACTTGTAAATGAATACGAAACCAAAACCATAGATTTTGCAAACCCGAAAGCGGTAAAAGCATTAAATACGGCTTTATTGAAACACCATTACAATATTAATTTTTGGGATTTTCCAGACACCAATTTATGTCCGCCAATTCCCGGTCGAGTGGATTATATTCACCATTTAGCCGATTTGCTTAAAGCTTCAAACATAAATGAGGACATTAGTGTTTTGGATATTGGTACCGGTGCCACGGCCATTTATCCTATTTTGGGCGTTGCCGAATATAACTGGCATTTTATCGCCACAGATATTGATAAATCCTCAATTAAAACGGCTCAAAAAATTATAGATAAAAACGAATTAAAACATAAAATTGGGTTGCGACATCAAACCAATACTTCGAAAATATTTAATGGAATTGTTAATAAAGATGATAGGTTTTCAGCATCAATATGCAATCCACCTTTTTATAAATCGGAAGCCGAAGCCTTAGAAGCCACAACACGAAAACTTAAAGGATTAAATAGAGCAGAAGAAACGATTGTTAGAAATTTTGCTGGCACACATAACGAACTTTGGTACAACGGCGGCGAAAAAGCGTTTATCCACAATTATTTATATGAAAGTTCTTTATTTAAAACACAATGTACATGGTTTAGCACGTTAGTATCTAAAAAAGATTTAGTAAAAGGAATGTACGCCTCTTTAAAAAAATTAGGAGCAACCGATATTAAAACCATTAGTATGGGACAGGGCCATAAAATTTCCAGAATTGTGGCTTGGACTTTTAAAAAATAGGTAATATGGCGCAGTGTTTTTAGGCCGTGGCAAGCTGCTCAAGATTAGCTTTTGTTCTTCCTAAAATCTGTTTTAAAAAACATGCCAACTTGTATCCTGTGTAAGTTTGCTTTGCTGGACGTGTTTCTATTCATATAACCCAACTGTATGTTCTGGGATTTTGAAAAGTTAAAACCTAATCCCGTATAAAATCTGTTTTCTGGCGTGTTGCTAAACTTGGGCGTGAGTAAAAGTTCGTTGGATATACGAACAAATACAGACTTATTTAAATTAAATTTAGTACCGAGCCTGTAGCGCAACCTTGCTGCTTTTGGTTTAGAATCGTGTTTTCTGAAGAAACGATGCTCGACTCTTAATCTATGATCTAGTGGAATTTTACTTAATTTATGTTTAAATGTAATTTGTTCGGTTATGCGGCTTTCGTAAGTATGGGGTGAACTCATGTTTATGTTGCCATCAAAATCCGAATAGCCCAAATACATGGTAGCCGTTAATTTTGGGTTAAAATGATAATTGTAGGCTAATTTGAATAAAAAGAAATTAAAATTGTCATTAAGTTCATAAAGCCAAATCTGCGTGTAGGTAATGATACTTGATTTATCCGAAATTTTGTGATTGCTTCCTAACTCGTACCAAGTTCCTAGCTTATCTTCTGGATTTATTTGGGCATAACTAAAGTTGAAAACCATTAAAAGGCTTAATAAAAGTAATAGTTTTTTCATTTTTCAAATTTAAAATTTTATGATGTATTGGCAAGTAAAAGGAGCTCAAAAAAAGAGCTCCTTTATGCTTAAATAAGAACCTATTAAAAGTGTTCGTTTAATTGGTGATGTTGATCAATTAGCGGTCCACCTTCAATAATTTGATCAGAGGCTTGTGCAGCAAATTTCTCAAAGTTTAAATGGAATGAGTGTGCTAAATGAATAGCTTTGCCCACATAAGCGCCTTTTTGTAACCACGTGTTCATCGGGTCTAAAATCTCTGATGGTACACCTGGGCAATATTTTGGCATGTGTAAGCCAAAAATAAAGTTTTGGTCGTAATCTACATTATCTAATTCTCCGTTAAGGATAGCCGTAATCATAGCTCTTGTATATTTTAATTTTATACGTGAACCAACACCATAAGGTCCCGCGCTCCATCCTGTATTGATTAACCATACATTAACCCCGGCTTCTGTCATTTTTTTACTTAGCATTTCGCCGTAAACAGTTGGATGTAATGGCATAAATGGTTCGCCAAAACAAGCTGAGAATGATGGTACGGGTTCTGTAATTCCAGCTTCGGTTCCTGCAACTTTTGCGGTGTATCCAGAAATAAAGTGGTAAGCCGCTTGACCTGGAGTTAATTTAGACACCGGAGGCAGTACACCAAAAGCATCACAGGTTAAAAAGAAGATGTTTTTTGGGTTGTTCGCGTAAAGCGTTTCCTGAATATTATCGATGTGATAAATGGGGTAGCTTACACGCGTGTTTTGTGTGATGCTACTATCTTCATAATCGGGTTCGCCATTATCTTTAAATATCACGTTTTCAAGTAAAGCACCTGGTTTAACGGCTCTAAAAATGTCCGGTTCTTTTTCTTCGGTAAGGTCGATTACCTTGGCATAACATCCGCCTTCAAAATTAAAGATGGTATTGTCTTTTGTCCAACCGTGCTCATCGTCACCAATTAATTTACGTTCCGGATCAGCCGATAAAGTGGTTTTTCCTGTGCCTGACAATCCGAAGAAAATAGCGGTGTCTCCCTTTTTACCTACGTTTGCAGAACAGTGCATGGGCAGTACGTTGTGTTCGGTTGGTAAAATTAAATTTAATGCAGAGAAAATACCTTTTTTCATTTCGCCTGTATAGGCAGATCCACCAACTAAAGCTATTTTTTGTGTAAAGTTTAGTATTGAAAAGTTACCTTGACGGATACCAAAAGCTTTGGGGTCTGGGCACACATAACCCGGTGCACAAAGAATCAACCAATCTTCTTCAAAGTTTTCCAGCTCTTTTAAACTGGGTCTTAAAAACATATTGTACACAAATAGGTTAGACCACGGTAATTCGGTTACCGTTCTAATATTGGTTCTAAACTCTGGCTCTGCACATACGTAACCATCTCTGGCGTAAATTTCTTTTCCGGATAGGTATTTGATTATTTCGTTTTTAAGCTTGTCGAAATTTTCAGGAGATACTGGTTTGTTGGTTTTTCCCCACCATACTTTATCTTCTGTATAATCGTCTTTTACTAAAAAACGATCTTGAGGCGAACGACCGGTAAATTTACCAGTATTTATAGCAAGTGTTCCGTTTGCTGTTTCTTTCCCCATACCTTTTTCAACAGTAATTTTTTGAAGTTCTTCTGGCGATAAATTCCAGTTTACTGTTACATCTTTTAGGCCGTACCTTTCTAGGTTTTTGTCGTTTTGAACTGTTCCTGCTGTTTTCATTTTTAATCGATTTTAAAGGTTCCTACTAATAATTTATTTATTTTAAAATGGCCAAATAATTGGCACGAGTATCATCGATATTATAAAGAATACCAAAAGTAATGGGGCACCAACTTTTAGGTAATTCATAAATTTATAACCACCGGCGGTCATTACCATGGCGTTTGTTGTGGTGCCAATTGGTGTTAAAAATGCTGTTGATGCACTTATGGCAACTACAATCATAAATGGTTCTGGCGATAGGTTTAAAGAGCCCGCTGCTAAAATGGCTATGGGTGCCATTAATACGGCTGTTGCTGAGTTGTTTATAACCTGACTAAATGTGGTGGTTAGTAAAAACACACCGCCCAACAATAATATGGGGTGAATAGCGCCTAAATAGTCTACCAGTCCGTTTGCAATAATTTGCGCGGTTCCTGTTTTTTGCAATGCGATGCCCATGGGTATCATGGCCGCAATCATTACAACGCTTGTCCAACTAATGCCTTTATAAGCTTTGGTTATTGGAACGCATCCCGTTAGTAAAATAATACCTGCAGAAATTAATGCTGCAATGGAGCCCGGTACAATTTTAAATACCATAAACACAATCATAAGTATTAATGAACCCAAAGCGATATAAGATTTTGTGCTTAAACGTTCCACGTTTTTTGCCATACCTTCCGGACTACCGATAATAACTAGGTTTTCGTGTTGTTTTTTTAAATCGTCAATATGTTCCCAAGTGCCTCGTATTAAAAAGGCGTCACCAGCTTTTACGGTAATTTCTTTTTCCTCTAAAGGCTTGTTGTTTCTTGATGCTGCTAAAAGTTGAATGCCGTAACGTTTAAAATAATCGCCTAATTTATATTGTCTACCTACGAGTATGGAATTTGGGTTAACAATCACTTCGGTCATGCCCACCTCTTGATTAATAAGGTTGTTTTTCAATTCGTCGGTAATAGGTTCTAGCGGTAAAAGCCCTAACCTGAAAGTAATCATCAGCTTATTAATAGCTTCGGTTTCGCCCTTTACGGTAATAATATCGTGATAGCGTAATTCGGTCTCGGTATCTGGAAACTCTTCAAATTGAGGAATCCCTTTTAATACATTTGGGTGTCTTCTTTTTAATCGAATAACAGACACGTTATAATCTTTTTCTAAATGCCAATCTTCTAATTTTGTGTTTATAAGTGGCGATAAAGAGCGTATACGCAAGCGGTAATAGCCGCTATCTATTTTATAAGCTTCAATCCAATTGTGTAAAGTAGATTCAATATTTACGGGTTTGTTGTTTGTTTTGTTTTTGGGTAAAAGTTTGTAGCCTATGTATCTAAAGTACACCAATGCTATTAAAAGTAGCGGTAAGCCGATTAAAGCAAATTCAAAGAATGAAAACCCTTCAAAACCAGCTTCTATTAAGGCGTTACTGGCAATAATGTTTGGAGGTGTTCCGGTTAAGGTTAACAACCCGCCCGTGTTCGACCCAAAAGCAACGGGCATTAACATTTTTGAGGGTAGCGTACCAATGCTCCACGCCGATGATATGGTTAAAGGCATTAAGGTAGCCACGGTACCCGTGTTGCTAACAAACCCCGATAACACACCAGCCCCAAGCGTTACAATAACGAGTAATTTAGGAACACTTTTTCCTGCCCACTCCACAAACTTTTTACCGGCCATGGCCGTCCAACCGGTTTGTGCAATACCTTCGCCAATTATAAATAATGCCGCAATCATAATAACCGTTGGGTTGCTAAACCCGCTTAGGGTTTCGGTAGCATCTAAAATGCCCGTTAAAAACAAACTTATCATGGATATTAGAGCGACGATATCTGGAGTAAATTTGCCCCAAACAAAAAGTGCGATGGTAATGGTTAATATGATGAGCATTAAATAGATCATACGGTGTAATTCTTTTTCGGTTTTGGCACGTTTCTCCGTGCCTTAATGATTGTAGTATAAAATTAGGGTAGATATACGTTTAGAATTATGACTAATGTCATGCTTTTGCCGGAGTGGTTATTTTTCAATTATTGTTATATTTATCAAACAAAAGCCATGAATAGTGTTTACGAAGACGTTTTCGTAATAGTGAGTTTTGTGGATTTGCTAATTTTTATTGAATAATTAGATTTAATTATTTAAAAAAATGAGTAGAAATTGAGAAAATAACAATCTTAAAAAGCTATTTTTGACTTTTTAAGATTAATAAATTTAACGATGAAATTAGATATTTTAGCCATTGGTGCGCATCCAGATGATGTAGAATTGGGTTGCGGTGCTACCCTGGCAAAAGAAATTGCCCTCGGTAAAAAGGTGGGTATTTTAGACCTCACAAAAGGCGAATTGGGAACCCGTGGTACGGCAGAAACAAGAGCGATCGAAGCTAACAATGCTGCTGAAATTTTGGGTATTTCCGTAAGGGAAAACCTTGGGTTTGCGGATGGTTTTTTTGTAAATGATAAACAGCATCAGCTTGAAATTATTAAAATGATTCGTAAATACAAGCCAGAACTTGTGATATGCAATGCGATTGATGATAGGCACATTGACCACGGTAAAGGCAGTAAATTAGTAAGCGATGCTTGTTTTTTAAGCGGTTTGATAAAAATTGAGACTACCGTTGATGGCAATGTACAAAGTCCGTGGCGACCAAAACAAGTGTATCATTATATACAATGGAAAAATTTAGAACCTGATTTGGTTGTTGATGTCTCTAATTATATGGAGGTAAAAATGAAAGCGGTTATGGCCTATAAAACACAGTTTTATGATGCCTCGAGCAAAGAACCTGAAACACCAATATCCAGTAAAAACTTTACCGATAGTATTAATTACAGGGCCAAGGATTTAGGGCGTTTGGTTGGCGTTGAATATGCCGAAGGCTTTACCGTGGATAGGTACATTGCCGTGGATAGTTTGTTTGATTTGAAATGAAAATTATTCTCAAAAAAACACAGAAATACTTTGCAGTAAATACTAAATAATATACATTTGCAAACGCATTACAAAATGCACATTATAGGGTAGCTTTATTTGTAAATAAAAGCATTCCTTTTGTAAAAACTTGTTTAAAGTTTTATATAAAAAACACATGGTGGTTGTAGCTCAGTTGGTTAGAGCATTGGTTTGTGGTACCAAGGGTCGCCGGTTCGAATCCGGTCTTCCACCCAGAAAGCAAAAGCCTTTCAAGATATTGAAAGGCTTTTTTTGTGGGTTTAAATTTGTTTGTTTTAAATCAACTTAATGTTTTTAGTAGTTTAGTTTATAGCCATGTTGTTTTCAAACCTGTTTTACGCTTTATTTCTTTCAAGCTTTCCGGTGTCTCAAATCCTAAAACTGCATTTTGTCCGCCAGTATCAAAGTATGTATATCTTCCCTTTGACTTATTTTTTTTGGTTAATTCAACAATTTTTGAAAACAAATCAACGTCAACCCAATCATTATCAATCTTTAAATCCCATTTATAATCTTTTCCAGAGAAGGTAAATGAAATCCAAGCTTTTTCTTCTTCTATATCAACATAATCTTTGATATTTTCAAAAATTAATTCACCTCTAGTAATTCGTTCGAGGTTTTTAATGATATCAACATACGAACCATGATCTTCAATAGCTTCAGTATCAAAATCCCAACATCTATTAGTTAAAGGTTTCCATGGCTCCCTTTCTATTGTTTGACCAAGAGTCATATACATTAAGGAAAAGGGTTCGTCAATAAAATCTTGTTTATCCCATCTTTCCAGATCTGATTTGTTTGTTTCTTCGTTTAATTTGAAACCTAAATCTTTAAAAATTTGAAATTGTTCTTCAAAAGGAGGATTTTTTGGTGCTGTATTATTCTTACAACCTAAAAGAGCTAAGATTCCCATAAATAATATTCTTTTCATTATTATATATTAGCTGGGTTATTTAATATACTAAGATTCAGTAATTACGATGTTTTTAAATCCACTTTAACCCGTTCATCCCGATTAGCCAGTTCCCAAGCGGTATAGAAAATAAGTTGGGTGCGCGTTTCTAAAAATTCGTAGTTTATTTTGTCTGGTGTGTCCGAAGGGCGATGGTAATCGGCATGTGTACCATTAAAATAAAAGATAACGGGCACATTGTTTTTTGCAAAATTGTAATGGTCCGATCGGTAATAAAAACGGTTGGGGTCGTTTTCATCGTTATACGTATAGTCTAATTCCAGGTTTACATATTTTTTGTTAACGGCTTCCGAAACCTCGTGCAATTCTTGGCTCAGTTTGTCCGAACCAATCAAGTACAGATAATTATCTCCGTTTTCGTGTTTTGGGTCTACGCGCCCAATCATATCTATATTTAAATTAGCTACGGTATTTGCTAAGGGAAAAACAGGGTCGACATCGGTATAATAACGCGAACCGAACAAGCCAATTTCTTCACCGGTTACATGTAAAAAAAGAATAGAACGCTTGGGCCCGTTACCATCTTTTTCGGCTATTTTAAAAGCTTCGGCAATTTCTAAAATGGCGACGGTACCAGAACCGTCGTCGTCTGCTCCGTTATTTATCGCGCCATCGGACGATATACCAATATGATCCAAATGAGCCGATATTACAATAACTTCGTCCGGTTTTTCAGAGCCTTTTATAAAAGCCAATACATTTTCTGAGGCTTTGGCTCTACCGTTAAAATAGGATTCCGGAATGTCTTGAAAATAATCACCGTCTGCTATTGGCGATGGAATCTTATTGTCCACATAGTGTTTTTTAATAAATTCGATAGCTTTTTTTTGCCCGGGCTCACCGGTTTCCCTGCCCTCAAATTCATCTGAAGCATAGGTGTAAAGCATTTCTTTTAACTCACTTTGGGTAATGGTTTTTGCATAGTCCGTAACGTCTTTTTTTTCTTTTTTGTTGTGAGAACTGCTACAAGAAGCTAATAAAATAGCTGCGCACAAAAGGAATCCTAATTTTTTCATGTTTAATAATTATGTATAAATTTTCGTGTAAATATATTACAAATAAAAGAGAATAAATATAATGGGTAATTATACTTATTTTAAGAAAACACTGTTTTCGTCATTGGCAATGCGATGCTCTTGATTGGCCAGTTGCCACGCCGTTGCAAAAATGAGTTTGGTACGTGTTTCAAGCAAGGTGTAATCTATTTTTTCGGGTGTATCGGTAACTTCGTGGTAATCGTCGTGTTCGCCGTTAAAATAGAAAATAACGGGAATATCGTGTTTTGCAAAACTGTAGTGGTCCGATCGTTTGTAGTAATTGTTTCTTTGGCCTTCAACATTATATTTATAATCTAGATTCATGTCGAAATAAGCGTCATTCACTTTTTCTGAGGTATAATGCAACTCTTTGCTCAATCTGTCCGAACCAATTAAGTAGATATAGTTTTTATTGATTAAATGCGCATCGTCAACTCGACCAATCATATCGATATTGAGGTTTGCAACGGTGTTTTCCAAAGGAAATACGGGGTTTTGCGTGTAAAATTCCGAGCCTCTTTTGCCTATTTCTTCGGCTGTAAAATGAATAAACAACAAGCTTCTTTTGGGCGCATAGCCATCCTTTATTGCTAAATTAAATGCTTGGGCAATTTCCATAATAGCCACATTTCCAGAGCCATCATCATCTGCGCCGTTATGAATTTCACCGCTTTCTGAAACGCCTAAATGATCGAGATGTGCAGAAATAATGATGACTTCTTCGGGTTTTTCCGAACCTTTAACGTAAGCCATAACATTTTCTGAAGCTTTAATTTCATTGGACAAAAAACTAGATGGGATTGTTTGATAATAGTTAGAACCGCCCAATGGAGACCCTATATTTTCATTTTGGTAATAGGATTTAAGAAATTGAGCCGCTTTTTTCTGGCCTGCTTCACCAACTTTTCGGCCTTTAAATTCATCCGAAGCAAATTTATATAAATGGGTGCTCAGCTCTTTTTTTGTTATCGTATTCGCATAATTTACGGCAAGCGCACTATCTGCCAGCTTAATACTGCTTTTAAGGTTTTCAATTTTTGTGGAGTATTTAGTCGTAGCACAGGTCCCAACAAGGGTAAACGTAATAAGTATGCAAAAAGCTTTCATGTGTGTAAATTACTTCTTTAATAATCACATGTAACTTGCATTTAATCCTTCTCTTGGGGCGAGAAAATTTTTAGTATGCTCGTTTCATTCTTTAAAATTGGTTGCAAATATATAATAAAAGAAGTAATTGTTTATTCTTCAATGTTGATATCTTCAATTTCAATGTCATCAATATCCAATTCATTCAGCTCTTCAATAGCTTCTTCTTCAGACTTTATTTCCTTGTTCTCTAAAGTCTCTGTATTGGTCACTTCATTGGTGTTGTACAGCGATTTATAAGTAGTAATTGCCAGCGCTATTATGGTAAGTAAAAAAGTGAATTGGATAATTTTTTTTACTTCGCCTGTTTTTTTTGAAAGATAAAATGCAATTAATCCACAAACCAGAGCGATAATAGATGGTATTATGGCCAAATTTGAAAGTGGTAAAACAGCTAGTATAACGGCTAAAACCGAAGCTATAATAGCTAAAATTGTAAGAATGTTTTTCATATGATTAATGTTTTAAACCCGTTGCGGATGTTATTTTTAATTCGCCATTCCCCACGGGGATTTTAAATTTTCCGTAAACGGGAATTTTATTTTTATCGGCTGTAAGCCATAAAAAGTTGCTGTTTTTTCCTTTTAAAACATCTGTTTCACTAGAGCCAATGGCTATCTTGTAACAGGTTTTATTTCCAATGGCGGTTGATATGGTTTCTTTCCCCAAATAGGTTATTTGTCCTTTAAATTCTGCTCTGTCAAAAATAACAGTTAGCGATTTGCTGGTTCCAACCGGCATGTTTTTATAATCGAATAACCGTACTTTGTACAGTGCGGTAACAATATCAATTGTTCCCGAATTTATGGCAATATCTTTATTTTCTTCGTAGTCGTTTTTCTTTTTTAATTGCGATTTAACCGTATTGTTTTTGTGGCTAAACGTATATTTCATGAACTTGTAGTAGTTGCCTTCGTTAATATCGCGTTTGTATAAATATGGCGTTAATGTTGTAGGGCTAACATAGCTTTCGTATAAATCTCTAATCTTAAAAAAATTGTCCCATTTGCTATAAGTTGCCGCAGTGCATTTTAATCTGAGCAAGGTTGCTTTTGCAGTTTTAACACTGTTGGTTTCCATGGTAACCTCGGCAATATCGGTTAAAATACCCGACATATTATAGGTTGCGGTAAAAGTGAGTTTTTCGCCAGCTGCTATGGCATTGTTCTGTGCGTTTAAGCTGAAAGATAGAAGATATAAAAGGAAGAAAAATCTATGAATCATAAATAAAATTTTAATGCTTATAACGTTTTATTTAGCATTTATTATGCCGAAAAATACAATGCTTTATAATATTATGCTAATTTTTTTATGGGATAAAAACGTAACATACTATACAACTGATAATTGTCATAGTTTTAATTTTATACCCATCCTATATTTACATTGTAATCCATTTTATATTCTTATGAAAACCATATTATTGCCTACAGATTTTTCTAAAAATTCAATAAATGCCATTGATTATGCTGTTGCATTGTTTAAAGATATTGAGTGTAGTTTTTACTTGCTGAACGTCCAAAAAGCATCCGCTTTTATTTCGGATGATATGATGGTGGTGTCCTCATCAGCAACCATTTATAAAACCTTGATAGATGCTGCCAAAAAATCTATTTCAAATATAATTTCCGATATCGAAAAAAAACACCATAATAAAAAACATCAGTTTTATTCTGTGGTAGATTATGACAATTTTATCGATGCCATAAACCAAGTCTCCAAAACGCATGATGTCGATTTAATAGTTATGGGCACCAAAGGCGCTTCGGGATTGGAAAAAATAATTTTTGGTAGCAACACGGTTCGGGTTATACAGCGTTGCAATATGCCCGTGCTTGCAGTACCAGACGGATGCAAATTTAAAGGCATAAATAAAATTGCCTTTGCCACCACAAATTTAAAGCTCTTTAATAAAAGCGAATTTAAGCCACTTAAAGAAATATTAGCATTGGAAAACTCAAAATTGGATATTCTTCACCTGGCCGATCAAGACCATTTGGCCTATAATGCCAGCGATAACATGGGGTTTTTTAATGCCAATTTTGAAAATGCCAAACACGAATTTATCGATACTTCAACCAGCGAAATGTATAATACCGTGCATAAGTATATTACAGACAATCATATTAAAATACTGGCCATGATGAATAAAAAACACTCCTTCTTAGAGCGTTTATTTACAAGACATAATGTAGAAACATTCGCCTTTAATATCGATGTTCCGTTTTTGGTAATGCAGTACGCGTAGCCTAGATTTCTTAAATCTAACTGGAGGTTCTTTTAAAATTGGTTTGCGTCCAATACTAATACTTCGTACCAAAATAATTTAATAAGAAGTTGTAACATTTCTTTAATTCGTACGTCAAATAAGTATCAATCAATAATCAATCATCATGCGACAAGACAATCAACTTTTGGTCATTACACACTTAAGCCAATTAATTGTGTGTATTACAGGATTCGGCAGTTTATTATTGCCCCTTGTATTTTGGCTTACACAAAAAGAAAAAGTGTATCAAATGGATGTCCACGGCAAAAACATTATAAACTTCCAGTTAAGTTTAATAATCTACGCCATTATATGCATCCCGTTAATATTATTATTCGGTTTAGGCTTATTGGGTCTAATCGTTTTAGGAATTATTTCCGTTGTTTTCCCCATAATAAATGCCATAAAAGCGAGCAACGGCGAAACACCAAATTACCCTTTATCTCTTAATTTTATTAGTTAGTTTAGTTAGTACGAGATAAGTTAAAATGCTTGCCAATTGGCAAGCATTTTTTATTTGCACAACATATCGTTTTAATTAATTCTGCTGTATTTGTCAGAAAGGTGTCAATAATTTGGGTGTTACCCCAAAAGGGGTCAGGCTTTACGCTGCAAGTCCTCGCTCGTGCCTCGCTGTGGGCTTTCCACTGCAATCCTTAACGCGGGCCTGTTTGCAAGCTTATATTTCTAATCCGAAAATCATTTTGCTTTTAAAAAGTTCTGTTTAAAAGGCTGCCGTGCAATAAACCATGAGCTTCACGTAAATCGGCTAAGTATTCAATTTTACGTATTTTTTAATAATATCCAACAAAAGCTCTATCTGTTCAAGATGGGTTCTAAACTGCACAACGGCTACCCGAATCCAAAAAACATGATGTATGTTAGTCGACGACAGGAATATACGACCATCCTGCTGTATGGCTTCTAGCAATGTTTTGTTAAATTCATCGGCGTTTTTACCTTTTGGAACATACCTAAAAATAGCCACCGAAAGCTCCGGTTCTGGCCCAACCTCAAACCCTGCTATCTTTTGTATTTCCTCATAAAAATACCGGGTTAAGTATAGTTTTTCTTCTAAGGCGGCTCTAAAAGGCTTTAAACCAAATAATTTTAAGGGCAACCAAACCCGCATCCCTCGAAAGTGCTTTGTCTGTTCTGCCGATATGTCTGCTGGCGATATTTCATCCTCTTTACCAATCACATCTTGCATATAATCGGCCAAACAATGGTAGGCTTTTAATAAATGCGCCTTATCTTTTATAAGTACGGCACCTGTTCCGTAAGGTAAAAAAAGGGTTTTGTGCGGGTCCAAGGTAATGGAATCCGCTTCTTCAATGCCTTTAAATTTCGAATCCAGTTTATGCACCAATTTAAAGAAACCGCCGTAAGCTGCATCTACATGTAACCATAATTTATGTTTTTTGGCAATAGCAGCAATGGGTTTTAAAGGGTCAACGGTTCCTGTATTGGTTGTTCCAAAAGAGGTGTTGATATAAAAAGGAATCAAACCATTTTTTTTATCCGCAATAATCGCTTTCTCTAAATGACTTGGCGACAGCTTTAGGTTTTCGTCCAAAGGAATATATCGCAACTGCGCTTCAGACAGTCCCGAAATCCGGATGGCCTTTAATATGGAATGATGCGCTTGTTCTGTAAGATAGATCACAGAGCGTTCAAAATCCCGCGCTTTAAGCTTATGGACTTCCCGCGCTGTTACCAAGGCCATTAAATTGGCAATGGACCCGCCGGAGGTTAAATTGCCAATGGCATGTTCAGGATACCCCATTAAACCACACATCCATTTAACAAGCATATTTTCTAACCTAACCGCTCCTGGCGCAGCATAAAATACGCCGGCATAACGGTTGCTAACTGCTGCCATAAAATCTCCGAGTGCCGAAGGGTAAAGGCCTCCACCGGGAATATAGCCCATGTGTCCGCCCGAAGCAGGATTTATACCCACGCCGTCAATGTTTTTTGTTGAGCTATCCAATAAGGGTGCTAATGCAGTCGCTTTTTCTTCAATGTCCAAATGGTATATCGCTTTACCGTTTTCTTCAGACTGGATAAAAGCTTTGGAAGTATCTAAATTGTTTAAAAAAGTATTGGCGTAATCTAAAACCTCAGAATTCCATTTTGCTCTCTGGCTTGCTTTCGGGTCTAAAAGCCGCGACAATTTTTCTAACTCCCTAATTTTGTCAATCATAAATAGATAAATGTTCTAATTATTATTTTTTGTTACTTGGACTAACCTTTAAATATATGAATTTGTTTTTACACTGAACCAATCCCGAAAGCTTTCGTAATCTCAATCCTTAACACGGGTTTATTTTATAAACTGAAAGTCGATTTGTTTTTGGAGCGGTTCGTTTAAGAATGCGTACATGACTTGTTTCGCGGTTAAATGCGTAGTTTAGCAAATAAAACCCGAATAGGAAATCCGAGAGGATTTTGGTAAGTAGGCTAGAATTAACGATGAATTATATATAGTGTTAGTGGTTCGTTGTGTTTTGGCTGCTAACTTTTAGCGTAATTTCACATTAAAATTATCTAATTTTTTTGCTCAATTTTTCCATTTTGTTAGATAATTCAAACAAATTGGTAAGCAACGTATGAACAGCATCCTCACTCAAAACACCTCGTTTAAGGTCTTGTGGGACTTCCTTTCTTTTATCTGCCATAACGTCTTTCATATATTGAGATTCATAATATTTTTTTAATGTGTTTAAATTTTTTAAAGAATCTACAAGTTCATTCATTGCTTTGTCCGATTTTTCAACTACTATAGTGAGTTCGTCTAAAATGTTTTCCATTTTAGTAATACGTTCAATTAAATTATTCATTAGTAGATGTTTTTTATTTTCATTTCACAAATCTATAATTTTTGATTTGTTAAGTTATTGAATAGGACGGTTTTATTGGTAATGACCGCGAATGACTTGATATAAAATCGTTTTAATGTGTTATACCTAGTGTTAATCGAAATTATTGTTTTTTTCAGACAAAGTCAAAAGACAAAAAAAGCAGCAACCCAAAATTAAGATTACTGCTTTTGTATTATTAAGATTCCTGCAATCGCAGGGATTTGTTAATTATTAAGCATCACCGGCATTACCAACATCGTAATCTGTTCGCCTTCATCCAAACCGTCAATGGGTGTTAAAATACCCGCTCTGTTGGGCATGCTCATTTCCAGCTGTACCTCGTCGGAATTTAGGTTATTCAACATTTCGGTTAAAAAGCGCGAGTTAAACCCAATTTGCATATCATCACCTTGGTAATCGCAAGTTAAACGCTCTTCAGCCTTATTACTGTAATCGATATCTTCAGCCGAAATATTAAGTTCTGCACCAGCAATTTTCAGGCGTATTTGGTGTGTTGTTTTGTTCGAGAAAATACTAACACGACGTACGGAATTTAAAAACTGTGTACGGTCTATAGAAAGTTTATTTGGGTTTTCTTTTGGGATTACCGCTTCGTAATTCGGGTATTTTCCATCGATTAAACGGCAAATAAGTTCAGAGTTTTCAAAAGTGAATTTGGCGTTACTTTCGTTATATTCAATGGTAACATCTTCTTCGCTCGCTGCCAAAATTCCTTTTAAAAGATTTAAAGGTTTTTTCGGCATAATAAATTCTGTGGCTTGATTTGCTTTTATGTCTTCTCGGGTATATTTTACCAATTTATGGGCATCAGTGGCCACAAAGGTTAAGCCTTCGGTTGAAAACTGAAAAAACACACCGCTCATTACGGGGCGTAAATCGTCGTTTCCAGCGGCGAAAATGGTTTTGCTTATTGCCGTAGCCAATACATCGCCCACAACAACGGTTTTACTAGGGTCTTCTAAGGCAACCGCTTTTGGGAATTCGTTTCCATCGGCGTATGCCAAAGCGTATTTACCATGGTTAGAGCTAATTTCTATGGTATTGTTCTCTTCAACAACAAAGGTTAGTGGTTGCTCAGGAAATGTTTTTAAAGTATCGAGTAACAATCGCGCAGGTATGGCAACGCTTCCTTTACTATCGCTTTCAACATCTAATGATGAAGCCATAGTAGTTTCTAAATCGCTGGCCGAAACCGTTAGTTTTGTGTGGTCTAATTCAAATAAAAAATTATCTAAAATAGGTAAGGTGTTCGAGCTATTAATAACGCCACCTAAAACCTGTAATTGTTTTAATAAATAGGTACTTGATACAATAAATTTCATGGATTTAATTTTGAATAAATGCTACTTACAAATATATTCGATACGAATTAATATAGGAAACAAACTTATTAACATTTAAGCGGCATAATTTTTCTTTCTAAGGTAGTTGAAGGCAAAACCAAACAGAGCCAATAATCCCAATGGTAACGCAATATTAACGAGTTGCCATGTGGTTTTTTGAGACGCAATTTTTTGCTGATCTAAAAATGCCACGGCAATTTCTTTGGACCGAATGTTTATAAGTCCGTTATCATCTAGCAAATAATTAACGGCGTTCAGTAAAAATTCCTTGTTGCCGTAGGTTTGTCCCGTCCATCTGTCAAAGCCCAATTCTTGTGGTGCATTTTTAACCACATCGTTTTTAATCACATCGCCATCGGCAATAACGATCATTTTTGTTGAAACGCTTTTGTTATTTTCTTTTGAAAGATTAAAAGGTTTTATACGGTTATCATACACACTTGTAAATTCGCCTTCTAACAATACGGCGAGCGTTTGATGGCCCTTGTTGAATGATGCGGGGTTTTGCTCTTGGGTAACCACATCTAAACTAATTACTTTTGGCGTGCCTTCTAATTTGGTTAATGGTGCACTTTCTAAAAGAATGGTTTTTTTAATACTGTTTTTTAAGGTATCGATTTGATTGGCGAAATCGAATTTTACCAGATTCAAATTATTAACAATAGGGTGCTTGCTTCTTGAAGATGCCAATGGAGAATACGGCCATCTCAAATTTTGAAACTGCGAATCGCTGCCTTCGCCAATGGCCAGCGTAATAGGGGCGGAGTAGAGGGTACTTACCATTACAGGATTAATGCGAACGCCGTATTTAAAAAAGAAATCGTTTAAATTCAAATCCCTTGAAACCGCCACGTTCGAGCCCGAAGCATTGTACAAACTATCTTTTTCCATCGCCACATTATCGATAAGCCAAAGGCTTTTGCCGCCATTCATGGTAAACTGGTCTAAAACCAATTTTTCGCTTTCGGTAAAAGCTTCGGTGGGTTTTGCGGAAATAATCAAATCGAATTTATTCAAATCGTCCAGTGTTTTTTGAGCATTTTTTGAAACGCTATCTAAAGTAAAGGGCGCGATAAAATAATACTCGTTAATTTTTTTAATAAAATCTGCGATGTGTTTATCTTCCAACTGATTATTGCCTTTTAAAACTGCAATTTTTTTCTGTTTTGGGGTTGTTAATTTGCTAAATCCATCGGCAAAAGCATATTCTAAATGTTGTACCGAATTGGTGACCAAATCTTGCTGCGATGCCCCAATTTTGTTTTTTACCAACGGAATGGTAATGGTAACATCGTTATAACTTGCCAAGGCCCACGGAAAAATAATGGCCTGCGACGACCGGCCGCTTTCCTGCACACTTAATTGCATGGGTGTCAATCCGCGTTGTGTAAGTTGTTGGATGTTGCGTTCGCGAGTCGCTTCCTCTTCCAAAGGATTTATAAAGTTGAAATTGATGTTGCTGTTTTCAGCCGAAAACTCCTCAAGCAATTGTTTGGTTTCCCGTTGAAGGCGTTTAAATTCTGATGGGAAATCATCACCTTTTAAAAATACATCAACAATTAAGGGAGATTCTACGTTATTGATGATTTGTTTTGAGGCGTCGTTTAAAGTGTAGCGGTTGTCTTCGGTTAAATCGAAACGTTTATGAAAGGACGCAGAAAATATATTTACAACCAATAATCCAATCGGCAATGCCAAAAGCGGCAACAATTCCTTTTTCGAAAACGTTTTGGTTTTTATGCCTCTAACGGTTAGGGCGATAAAGAAAACGGCAACGCTTAAAAAGTATAGAATATTTTGGGTGTCCAGCACACCGCGGCTCATGCTTTTAAAATGATAGCTCATGCCCAACTGCTCGACAAATAGGTTGGAAGTGACATCCGAAATGCCTTCAAAACCAATATAAAACAAGAAACAAAGAAAAACGGCACTGATAAATGCCACAATTTGGTTGTCTGAAAGCGTTGAGCAAAACACTCCGATTGCGGTGTACGACGCTATTAAAAACAGCAAGCCAAAGTAAGACCCCAGGGTACTGCCCATATCTACATTCCCAGCAGGATTCCCTAACTGGTAAACGGTATAAACGTAAAGCAATGTGGGTAAAAGCGCGATTAATATCAACACAATGGCACCAAAATATTTACCCAAAACAATATTGGTATGCGAGATGGGTTTTGTTAAAAGTAGCTCTAAAGTACCTTGTTTTTTTTCGTCTGAAAAACTGCGCATGGTTACGGCAGGAATCAAGAAAATTAAAATCCAAGGTGCCAATAAAAAGAAGGATGATAAATCGGCAAACCCGTAATCTAAAATATTGAATTCACCTTTAAATACCCATAAAAACAAACCATTTAACAAAAGGAAAATGGCAATGACTAAATACCCAATGGGCGATGCGAAAAATGAGTTTATTTCTTTTTTAAGTATGGCAAGCATTTATTTTAGTTAAAAGTTAAAAGTTAAAAGTTAAAAGTTAAAAGAGATTTCTCACTTTGTTCGAAATGTCAAAATGTACAACTTTCATTATTCATTATTCATTATTCATTATTCATTATTCATTATTCAAGCGAAGCGACTTTATCAACACTCCAAGCCTCTGGTTTTGCATTAAAAAGCGGTTTGGTTTTACTCCAAACGGTTTTAAATAAATCGGATTGCCTATAGGCTTCCAAATCATTTTCAGAACTCCAATAACTGTAAGTGAAAAATACGTTCGTATCACTTTTATCTCGATATAATTCTAAAAACTGACAGCCTTTAAAGGTTCTGATTTTATGTTTGTTGGCGTTAAAGTTTTTAAGAAATTTATCAATGGCATTTTCGTTAAAACTCATCTTTACAATTCTTATAAACATATTTCAAGTTAAAAGTTAAAAGTTAAAAGTCAAAATGGACGTATATTTCTCTATTCTCTATTCTCTATTCTCTATTCTCAGTTTTCAAAAAACTCACACTAACGGCGTCCATAATGCCCAATCCCATTAGGGTGGATGCGCTCCCAACGGTTGTGCTATTGCTTTTGTAAACGGCTATTTCCAAAAAGCCACCAGAATTAAAAACCACCAAACCGCGGCCTTCGTCGTGCCTTTTTTCTTCGGGGGTTTCAAAATTTACAACATCGCTGTATTTGTGGTGTATTTTTTTGAATTTATAATTACGTGCCGAAACCTCATAACTCCTGCCTTTTTGAATGGTTTCAAAAAAATCGCGTTTAATGTTGGTTACCACATTGCCATAATTATCAATATAAATTACACTACCAATAATTTGTGTTTTTTCTTCATTTACATAAGGCACAATGTTTTTAATGGGCTTTATGTTGTCAATGGTTTTACCAATTACATCAAGGGTGCCACCGCGTGCAATATGGCAGGCCACTTTTACAAACACATCTAAAACCGGGAAACTGGTTTGGATCCTGTCGTGAATATTGATTTCAACAATTTTTTCAGGTGCAATTTCAGAGCAAATCATGCTCATAATACCATTGTTGGCACAAACAAAATAGTGGTCGTCCAATTTTAAGGCAATATGTTTGTTTTCTGGGTTTAATTCCGAATCAATACCAACAATATGAATGGTGCCTTTTGGGAAACTATTGTAGGCATTTTGAATAATGTAAGCCGCCTCCGGAATACTAAATGGCGATACACAATGCGAGATATCAACAATTTTAACATCGGGTAATTCGCTGTAAATAGCGCCTTTGGTTGCGCCAGCAAAGTGATCTTTTTCTCCAAAATCGGTTGTTAAAGTTATTATCGCCATTGGCAAAATTGTTGATATGTTTTTAGCATTAGGTCACCCAAATTTATGTATTTTTGGGTTTCATATTTATGTAATACAAACCTACACAAAATTTCGTGTTCGTTTTTATAATTTAAACGAAAAATATAGGTTCATTTAACCTTAACAATCAAAATAAGAAATACTGAATAAAACCAATAAATCATTTCATCTGAAAGCACATTATTGTCATTTAATCAGAACGAAAATTTTAAAATAAAAATCACGCCTTTGAACGAAATTGTAATCGAACTTGAAGATATTTCTCCTAAAGAATTTTTTGGAGAACAAAACGCCAATATCGAACTCTTAAAAAAATATTTCCCCAAACTTAAGCTTGTAGCGCGCGGTAATAAAATCAAAGCTTTTGGCGATGAAGAATTATTAGAAGAGTTCGACAGAAGAATTACCATGCTTTTAAAGCATTTCGCGAAGTATAATAAATTGGATGAAAACGTTATTGAGCGTGTGTTAACCAGCCAAAGTAGCGATGATTATACCACCTCAAAGCAAAGTGGCGAAGTTATTGTACACGGCGTTGGCGGCAAGCTTATAAAAGCACAAACGGCCAACCAGCGGAAATTGGTTGAGAGCATGCGACAAAACGATATGGTTTTTGCCATTGGTCCGGCAGGAACCGGCAAAACCTATACGGGAGTTGCCTTGGCGGTTCAAGCCTTAAAAAATAAAGAGGTCAAGCGTATTATTTTAACCCGACCCGCCGTTGAAGCCGGCGAGAATTTAGGGTTTTTACCCGGCGATTTAAAAGAAAAATTAGACCCGTATATGCAACCGCTTTACGATGCTTTGCGCGATATGATTGCACCGGAAAAATTAACGCATTATATTGAAAATGGCACCATACAAATTGCACCATTGGCCTTTATGCGCGGACGTACATTAGACAATGCATTTGTGATTTTAGACGAAGGGCAAAACACCACGCATGCCCAAATGAAGATGTTTTTAACACGAATGGGCAAAAACGCAAAGTTTTTATTAACAGGCGATCCGGGTCAAATCGATTTACCGCGCCGAACCATTTCGGGCTTAAAAGAAGCCCTATTGATTTTAAAAAATGTTGATGGCGTGGGCATGATATTTTTAGACGATAAAGATGTGATTCGCCATAAACTCGTTAAAAAAGTAATCGCAGCCTATAAAAGCATTGAGAATGCAGAGTAATAAGTTTGCAGTCTCAATTTTCAGTAAAATAAAAATAATTTGAAGCTATTTCCCGCTTTCGGCAGTCGCTTTTTTGTGTTGCATAGGTGCAACAACACAAAAAGAGCTTCAACAATGCTTCAATCGGGGCTAAACATAAAGATTAAGGTCATTGCGAATCACACTTTTTTGAGTGATGTGGCAATCGGTTAAAAAGGATGAGATTACCACGTCGCAAAAAGCGCCTTGTAATGACGAATAAATAATACTAGAAATTAAATTGTCATTCCTACGACCTGTGCTGAACTTGTTTCAGTAAGGCAGGAATCCACAAGCAAAAAATAAATAAAAATATAAACATTCGTGAATTCGTGGCAAAAACAAACAACACCATAACCGACACCAATTTTAATTTTCCGAACCAAAAAAGTGTTTACAAAGGAAAAGTAAGGGAAGTATATAATATTAACGACGAGCAATTGGTGATGATTGCAACCGATAGACTTTCGGCATTCGATGTGGTGATGCCCAAAGGCATTCCGTACAAAGGACAAATATTAAATCAAATCGCTACCAAAATGATGGCAGCTACCCATGATTTGGTTCCCAATTGGTTAACCGCCACGCCAGACCCAAATGTGGCCGTTGGTCATTTGTGCGACCCTTTTAAGGTAGAGATGGTAATTCGTGGCTATATGTCCGGTCACGCCGCTCGCGAATACAAAGCTGGGAAGCGCATGCTTTGTGGGGTTGCCATGCCAGATGGGATGAAGGAAAACGATAAATTTGCAGAACCCATTATTACGCCGGCAACCAAAGCGGAGATGGGCGACCATGACGAGGATATTTCCCGCGAGGATATTTTAAAGCGTGGTATCGTATCTGAAGCAGATTATTTGGTTTTGGAAGATTACACGCGTAAACTATTCCAAAGAGGAAGTGAGATTGCGGCGTCGAGAGGCTTGATTTTAGTCGATACCAAATACGAATTCGGAAAAACCAAAGACGGTAACATTGTTTTAATTGATGAAATACACACACCCGATTCGTCGCGTTATTTTTATGCCGATGGTTACCAAGAGCGACAAGATAGGGGTGAAGCCCAAAAACAACTCTCAAAAGAGTTTGTGCGCCAATGGCTAATAGCCAATAATTTTCAAGGATTGGAAGGACAAACCGTACCGGAAATGAGCGACGATTATATTGAAACCGTTAGCGAACGATATATTGAATTGTATGAAAACATTACGGGCGAAACCTTTGAAAAAGCCGATGTGTCAAATATTCAACAGCGCATTGAGAGGAATGTTTTGGCGTATTTGAAGTAGTGTGTTTTTTTGAAGATTTGTTTAATGGTTTTGGGCTATGGTTTACTGAGTGGTTTTGAACTGATAAATACGTAACAGATAGAATTTTGAATGAATTCTCAAGAGGGAACATTTACCCAAGCAATTATGGAGAAACATTTTTTTTACATTATTTCTACTAGTTTATCGAATAATTCATTCACAATTTCTTCATTTGAAAGAGCGTCATTTAAAATCTTTTCATAGGTGGTTTGAGCCTCCGAATTTTCAAATATTAAGGTTTCGGTTTCATTTTCATAACTCCATTTTCCTAGTTCATTTTCTAAAAGTTCAATTATTTTTTTTACCCCTTGTCCATATTCAATATGTGCGTTGATGTAAGGTGTGAATATAGGCTTTTGAATAGAGTCTTTATCCGTCAATCCTTTTATGAAGCCTTTATAGGCCTTATTGCTTTTGTCAATCCTATTAGTTTGTTCTATTAAGTAACTAACTCTATTTTGTACAAAAGATTTAAAATGGTTAGATTGATTAACGTATTCTTGAACCGTTCGCTTTTGGAACTCGAATTCTTTTGAATTATCTAGTCTATTAAGATCTAAAATTCGAGGGTCAGCAAATGCATTATAGGCTTTATTCCATTCAATGTTTGTGCTGTCAGATTTTTTAAAGAAATCTTTTAAAGCTAACCATACTTTTCTTTCCTCACCAACACTAGTCTTTAACAGGTCATCAATTGAACTTTTAATATTGGTTGATAATTCAGAATAGTTAGAATCTGTAGAGTCGGGATTAGTTAATGTTCTTTCTTTATATTCAGAAACTGCTTTTTGTAAATTATCAATTGGCTTTTGTCGGCTTTGCGCTATTTGTGCAAATTCACTAATAGAACCAAGAAACATTAATGTCAGCACAATGTTAAATGTAGTTGTTCCTCCATTATATTCTCTACCTAAAATAAACCAGAACAGTAATGCTATTAGTATTGGAAATAAGATAATTCCAATAATTGAGCCCAAACTCATTCCAAACGTATAAGCGTCAAAACCATAAATTCGGCTATTCAGAAAGATGATTATTACTGCAACTATTGAAGCATAAATTATGTTAAATTTTGATAGTTTAAATCGATGTTTCATTAGTTTTCAGGTTTTTCTAGAAATGTTTCACAATGTTTTTTGAACCAAGAATCCGTTTTAATGTGTTATATCTGATGTTAAAACGAAACTATAATTTTTTTCTTACAAACCCAAATAAATAATTATCAGATTTTTTAAGCATTCGTCCAAAAAAACATCAAATCCGTGTCCTTTACAAAACCTTCGCGCTGGTATAAATGCTGCGCGGGATTGGTGGTTTCGGTTTGTATAATAATGCCTTTAAAGTGGTTTTCTTTGCAAAGTGCTTTGGCTTTATTTATTAAAGCCGTGCCAATATTTTTATTGCGGTAGTTCGCATCGATATATAAATCGTTTAAAACATACATGGGCGACATGGATACCGAGGAGAGCAAAACATATAATTGCGTAAAACCAACGGCAACCTCATTTATATAAGCGATATAAATAACAGAATCCTGTTTGGTGAGCCGTTCTTTTAAGAATGTTTTTACGGCTTCGTTGTTTGATGGTTGTCTGTAAAAAACACGATACCCATCAAAAAGTGGCACTAAATCGTTTACATGTTTTAAAGTGGCTTGGGCAATAATCATAAATAAAAAAAATCTGCAAAAAGATACGTCGAGAGGGTCAGCATCTAAATTACAGATTTTAAGTTAAAAATGGATTAATTATATACCTTTTTGTTTATTGATTTCGTCTTGTAATTGACGTCTTACTTTTTGCTCGCGCTCTAAAGCGGTTCTTCGGTGCTCGTCAAATTCTTCTTCAATTTCCGCCAACGCTTTTTTGGCATCGCGGGTTACGGCATTACTATTATTAAACTTGTAAACAAATAGAATAAATAAAGCCAAAAGTCCAGCAATAATGGTCCACATAAGCACATTGTAATTGGTTTTGCTCATTTGCATACCCAATAGCGACATGCTGTCTTTTTCCAAATTTGTAGCCTCTAGCGTAGATTGCGTGCTGTTTAAAGCCGTCTTTAAGTCGTTTATTTCCTTTTGCTGCGTTTCAACAGTGTTTTTCGAATTTTCCAATTTCGACTTTAAGGTATTTAAAGAGTCAATGGTATGCGATTGCAAGGTGAGGAACAGACTGCGTTTTACGGCTTCGTAAGCTTGCCCATTTGTGCCTTTAAAATTACCGGATTTTTTGAGAACATACTCAAATTGATTATTAATGGTGCCAGTGTTTATAGATAGCTCTTCCTCTGGTTTAGCTTGCGAAAAACCGGTAAGTGTAATTATAAAAAAAAGAACAACAAGGGAAACATGCTTAATAGGATTCATTTTTGATTGGTTTAAAATGGTTGTATTTGGTTTTTACGAAGTTATAAAATAATGTTTATTAATACCGATATATTTAAGAAAAAGCCTCACGCAGTGAGGCTGATTTATATACGGTTAAAATTGGAATTTAGATGTTCATTTAAAATTAAATTTTAAATCTCCTTTTTAAGGGCGATAAATTCAATCGCACATTTCGCAAAAGCAAAACGCGACGCTATTAATAATAGGTATAACGTCTAACTTTGGCAATATATTTTGCTAATCTAATAACTTGATGGCTATACCCGTATTCGTTATCGTACCAAATATATAGCAATACATTTTTACCATCGGCACGTACAATAGTGGCTTTGCTGTCGTAGATTGACGGCGCTGAACTACCAACAATATCGCTGGATACCAGCTCGTCGCTTAATTCGTATTTTATTTGCTCCACCAAATCGCCTTCCAAAGCGTATTTTTTTAAAATGGTATTGATGCCGTTTATAGAGGTTTCGTTTTCTATTTCTAAATTTAGAATAGCTAACGAGCCGTTTGGTACGGGCACACGAATAGCGTTTGATGTTAATTTACCTTCCAAACTTGGTAAAGCCTTGGCAACCGCACTACCGGCACCGGTTTCGGTAATCACCATGTTTAGTCCTGCCGCACGACCACGGCGGTATTTTTTATGGAAATTATCAACCAAATTCTGGTCGTTTGTATAGGCATGAATGGTTTCTAAATGACCGCTCACAACACCAAAAGAATCTTCCATGGCCTTTAAAATAGGCGTAATGGCATTGGTTGTACACGAGGCGGCTGAGAAAATATCCACTTTATCGGGGTCGTTTTCTAAATGATTAACCCCGTAAACAATATTGGGCACGCCTTTTCCCGGTGCGGTAAGCAACACCTTATCTGCTCCTTTTGATTTTAGGTGTCTGCCTAAAGCATCCTTGTCTCTAAAGGCCCCTGTGTTATCAATAATCAACGCGTTATTGATGTTGTATTTTGTGTAATCGATATCTTCCGGCGCATTTGCGGAAATGATATTAACCGTTGTTCCGTTAATTATCAAGGCATTGTTTTTGGCATCAATGGAAACCGTTCCTGGAAAATCGCCATGAACCGAATCGTTGCGTAGCAATGATGCTCTTTTTTCTAAAATGGTTTCATCAATATCACCACGTGTAACAATGGCTCTTAAACGTAGTTGGCTGCCTTTGCCGGTACGCGTCATAAGTTCGCGGGCTACTAAACGACCAATGCGACCAAATCCATAAAGCACCACATCTTTAGGCGTAATATCGCCATTTTTACTAGCGTCGTTTAACTTACTGGCAACAAATGCCGTAGCATTACCGTGTTTGTTTTCGTCTAAATGAAACTCGTAGGTTAGCTTACCAATATCCAGTTTTGCAGGCGGAATATCAAGCATTTTAATGGCTTGTGCAATTTCAACCGAATCAAAAATTGAAATGGGTTTTTGTACAAATTTACCGGCGTATTCATGAAGGTTTAAAATCTGGCTCACGTTTCTGTCAATCAATTGATTTCTAAAGATTACCAATTCGATAGATTTGTCGTACCAAAGGTCGCTTACAATTTTTATAAACTCTACGGTTGCTCTTCTCCGATCGGCTTGAAAGGACAACTCTTTTTCATAAGTTTTATTAAAACCCATTGCTTAAAATGTTTAGTGTGTTGTTTAAAATTTTTGCAAAAATACTATATTTCAAACGTTTTCGTAGCGTATTGATACAAAAAAATAACCTCTTAAAACTTTATTGCTTTAAGAGGCTATTGTTGATCTAATTTTCGAATTTTTTATCTGAAATTATAACGTTCTTTTTCGCCTTTCGAGTTTATAAGTTCTATTCTTAAATACTCCGATTGCGATTTGTTTTTTAATATGTTTTGCACATCTTCAACCGAGTTTACCTTAACATCGTTAATGGCCGTAATAATGTTTCCGGCTTCAACACCGTTGTTTCTCCAATACTCTGCATAATTGGTATCCAATGAAATTATTTTAACACCCTTAGACACCTTAAACTTTTTTAAGTCTTTGGGTTTGGCATTTTTAACCTCGCCAACCAATGGTAATGTATAGGTTTGATTCTTTAATAAAGTAACAGGTATGTTTTCTAAATTGCCATTTCTGGAAATAACAAGTTGTACAACATCATTAGGGCGTTTGGCACTTAAATGACCTGTTAAATCTGAGAATTTTGAAATTTTAATTTGGTCAATTTCTTTTATAATATCTCCTTTTTTAAGTCCCGCTAAGTCGGCTCCAGAATCTTCAACAACAGAGTCAATATAAATTCCTTCGGTGTCATCTACACCCAATTCTTCTGAGAATCGGCTGTTTAAAGGACCGCCTTTTATGCCAAGGATACCGTTTTGTACGTTGCCATATTCCATAATATCTTCAACAACTTTACGCGCAATATTGCTTGGTACCGCGAACGAATACCCGATAAAAGACCCCGTTTGGGAAGAAATGGCCGTATTAATACCAACAAGCTCTCCGTTGGTGTTTACAAGCGCTCCACCTGAATTTCCTGGGTTTACCGCTGCATCGGTTTGAATGAAAGATTGCGAGCTGTTACCAGACAAGTCTCTGGATTTGGCACTAATAATACCCGCCGTAACCGTTGATGTTAGGTTAAAAGGGTTTCCAACGGCCAACACCCACTCGCCAATTTTCGCTTGATCGGAATCGGCAAAGGTTACAAAAGGTAAATCTTCATCAGCATCTATTTTTAAAAGCGCAATATCGGTTTTAGGGTCGGCACCAATCAATTCAGCTTCAAACGTTTTGTTATTGTTTAAAGTAACCGATAATTCATGGGCATTTTTAATAACATGGTTATTGGTAATAATATACCCATCGGCATTTATTATAACACCAGAGCCCGTGCCTAATTGTTTGTACTGTGGGTTTCTTCCTAAAAATAAGTCCTGCAGCGTCATTTGTCCTTTGCTTATCGATACATTTTTTACGTGAACAACCGCATTTACGGTATTTTCGGCAGCGAGAACAAAATTGGCTTTATCCTCTACATTGTACAAACTACTAGCAGTGCTGGTTGGTAAAAAGGTTGGCGTGGTTTGGTTTGTAGCCACAACAACGTTTTGCTTGGGTTCTAAAAATAATTTATAGGCACCAAGTGTTAGCATGCCACCTAATGCTGAAACTAGTACAAGTGTTAAAATCTTTTTCATTTTTTAATGTTTTATTTATTGTTAATTATCCCTCAGGTTTTGTGAGGTTTCATTTTAAAAGGTTGTTCCCATTAAGCGGGGAATTATTTAACGATTAAAATTAAATATTTATTGAATTTGACATTTAATTTTAACGATTTTTAACGCGTCATTTAACGGCTATTTAACAATCAGAAAACCGATTTAATATTTATATATTTGTCATTATAATTATGCGACAAACTTTTTATAAATATCAGGGTACGGGAAACGATTTTGTGATGATAGATAATCGTCAACAAACATTCGACAAAAACAATACCAAACTGATTGCATCCCTTTGCGACAGACGTTTTGGCATAGGTGCTGACGGACTTATTCTTCTTGAAAATCACAATACATTGGATTTTAAAATGGTGTATTACAACGCCGATGGAAATCAAAGCTCCATGTGCGGCAATGGGGGTCGCTGTTTAGTGGCTTTTGCCAAACAACTGGGTGTTATAAAAAACAAAGCCGTTTTTGAGGCGATTGACGGTTTGCACCACGCCACCATAAATGGCGATATTGTAAAGCTACAAATGCAAAATGTTGATGTTATTGAAAAACACAAGCAACACGTGTTTTTAGATACGGGGTCGCCGCACCATGTGCAATTTGAGAATCAGATTGATGGCTTTGATATTAAAACCAAAGGCGCAAAAATTCGTTACGGTGCGCCCTATAATAAGGCGGGAAGTAATGTGAATTTTGTTAAGAAAATTTCAAACGCCGTATTTAAAGTAAGAACCTACGAACGCGGGGTTGAAGATGAAACTCTGTCTTGCGGAACCGGTGTTACCGCAGTAGCTTTGGCGATGCACTACATTGGGGAAACCGAAAAAAACCTGATTACGTTGCAAACTCAAGGTGGCGATTTGCAGGTGTCGTTTAAAGAAGAAAATGGCGTTTATAACAATGTTTGGCTCATAGGGCCTGCAAAATTAGTTTTTCAAGGCAAAATATGATAACCCTAAAAGGCAAAAATATATACTTACGTGCTTTAGAACCTGAGGATTTAGAGTTTATCTATGCTATTGAAAACGACGAATCGGTTTGGGAAATCAGCAACACACAAACCCCGTATTCTAGATTTTTAATCAAGCAGTATTTAGAGCATGGGCAAAAAGATATTTTTGAAGTGAAACAATTGCGATTGGTGGTTACAAGTTACAATGAAGATGCCTTAGGATTGATTGATTTATTCGATTTCGATTTTAAAAACAAGAGGGCAGGCGTTGGTATTTTAATTAAAGACGATACCGATAGAAAAAAAGGTTACGGCAGCGAAGCATTGCAACTGTTGGTTAAATACAGCTTCACACATTTGGGTTTGCATCAATTATACTGTAATATTTCTGAAGAAAACGAAACCAGTATTAAACTTTTTAAAACACAAGGGTTTAAGGAAGTCGGATTAAAAAAAGATTGGAACTACGTTAGCGGTTCTTATAAAAACGAATATTTATTTCAGCTTATAAACAATTAAATGTACATCAAAAAAATTCTCTTAGCCATCGTATTTATTGGATTAGCCCTAGCGGCTTATTTTGCATATTATGTGTATAGTACCATGTTTGTGCCAAACACGGCCTTTAATAACGATACGGCTTATATTTATATAAAATCTACCGATACATACGATAATGTACGTGAGCAGTTGGTGCCATTACTTAAAGATATCGATAAGTTTGATGCTCTGGCTGAACAAAAAAAATATGTCAATAATATTAAGGCTGGTCGTTTCGCCATTAAAAAGGACATGAGCAACAACGATATTATTAATTCCATTCGAAGCAATAATATACCGGTTAAAGTGTCTTTTAACAACCAGGAGACCCTTGAAAAATTGGCAGGTCGGGTGGCATCTCAAATTGAAGCCGATAGCATAGCGCTTTTAAATGCTATGAAAGATGAAACTTTTTTGACTGAAAGCCATTTTAAGGAAGAAACGGCCTTAGGCATGTATATTCCCAATAGTTATGAGTTTTTCTGGAATACTTCGGCTGAAAAGTTTACCAGTCGCATGTTAACAGAGTATAACCGTTTTTGGAACGATTCCAGAATGGCAAAAGCAAAAGCCATTGGTTTATCCCAAGATGAAGTGATAGCATTGGCTTCGATTGTTCAAAAAGAAACCGCAAAAGTAGATGAGCGACCACGGGTTGCCGGTGTTTATATAAACCGATTAAAAAAGAGAATGCCTTTGCAGGCAGACCCAACGGTAATTTACGCATTAAAGAAAAAAACCGGTGATTTTGAGCAGGTTATAAAACGTGTGCTTTATAAAGATTTAGAAATAGATTCGCCATACAATACGTATAAATACGCTGGTTTACCACCTGGTTTAATAACCATGCCGGATGTGTCGTCCATCGATGCTGTTTTAAATTACGAAAAGCACAACTACTATTATTTTGTAGTAAACGTTGAAAATTTTGGCTATCATAAATTTGCTAAAACCTTAGCGCAGCATAACCGAAATAGACAAGAATACATCCGTTGGATAAACAATACCGGGATAAGACGATAGTGGTATTTAATTCCTTTAAATATCTGTTTTTCATTGTTTTTATATCCTCTTTTTCATTTTCGCAAACTAAGCTCGACACTTTTTTAACACCAAGCGATACCCTTAACAAACCCAGACGAAATGCTGTGGTTATTACCGAAGCTTCTCTGGCAGGTATTACCTTAATTGGCTTAAACCAATTGTGGTATTCAGATTTTGAACGCTCTAAATTTCATACCATCAACGATAATAGTGAATGGTTGCAAATGGATAAAATGGGACATGTGTTCGCATCGTATCAAATAGGAAGGTATGGAGCGCAGGCTTTAAATTGGAGCGGTGTAAGCAAAAAAGACCAATTAATTTATGGAGCAACTCTGGGATTTGGGTTCCTTGCAACGGTTGAAATTTTAGACGGATTTTCGCAAGAATGGGGCTTTTCTTGGGGCGATATTGTTGCAAATGCTTCCGGAACGGGCTTATATGTTGGTCAAGAATTACTTTGGAACGAACAACGCATCCATTTAAAATTTTCTTTTCATCAAACAAAATATGCGTCGCAAGCACCAGATAAATTAGGCGATGGATTTTTAGAGCAAGTTTTAAAGGATTATAACGGACAAACTTATTGGTTGAGTGCCAATTTGCACGATTTTTTTAAGCAAAGTAAATTTCCAAAATGGCTCAGCCTTGCCGTTGGTTATAGTGCTGACGGGATGTTACAAGGAATAAAAGATGTTGACAACGGCTTGTTAACAAATAAAAATAGGCAACGGCAATTCTATTTGAGTTTTGATGTAAATTTGAATAAAATTAGGACGAACTCGCGTTTTTTGAAATCTGTTTTTAAAATTTTTAATGTCTTAAAGGTGCCATTTCCAGCTTTGGAATTCAATAGAAAAGGCTGTGTATTTCATCTATTGTACTACTAAAAATAACATATAATCGATTAATTTTGAATTAATTAAAAAAAAGCCTAATTTTGCACGCTCAAATTTTCAAGTGTTCTTTAAATTAAATGACACTGAAGAAATTTAAAATTTATGAGAAAAAGTATTGCAAGTTACTTAACCCTCGCACTTACAATATGTATTCTATTGTATAGCTCGTTTTCATCTGATGAAACGATAGATTTAAGTAAGTACTCAACTGAAGGTTTGGTTTTAGACTACACCGTAGGTTCAGATGCTAATATTAATGATGATGATTTAGCGTTAAACGATGCCAATGAATCATTCGCTCCGTACTTAGGGAAATCATTTGTAGGTTTTAAGGAAGCTTTGGCTTTTAAGGAATCTGGAGGCGATTACTTTTCGGTAAACACTTTTGGATACTTGGGCAAATATCAATTTGGCGCTTCTACGTTAAAATTGATTGGTATTGACAATCCAGCAAAATTTTTAAAAAACCCGGCACTTCAAGAAAAGGCATTTATAGCAAATGCAGCGCGTAACAAATGGATTTTACGACGTGACATTAAAAACTTCGTTGGAAAACGAATTAATGGTGTGGTTGTAACAGAATCCGGTATTTTAGCCGCAGCACATTTAGCTGGTCCCGGTAGCGTTAAAAAATATTTAAGAAGCTACGGTTTAGATAATTTTACAGATGGATATGGTACAACGGTTCAGTATTACATGAAACGTTTTTCGGGTTACGACACCTCTTTTGTAAAGCCCGATAGAAAGGCTAAAGCCATATAATAGAAACAAAATTTAATGCGTTTTAGTTAGGGAAAACTAACTTTTATGAATAATAAATATGGTAGGTCTTTTATGAAAGTCTACCATATTTTTTTTCCAGGCATTTGCGTGTTGTGTTTTAATAAACTCGGTAGGCAGCGTAATATCGCAAGCCACACATATATCGGTATTGTTGTCTAATATTTGGCTCAAATCCTCAATCATTTTATTGTTTCGGTAAGGTGTTTCAATAAAAATCTGCGATTGGTTTTGCTCAAACGATAAGCGCTCCAAGCGTTTTATTTCCTTTTTTCTTTCAGCTTTATCAATGGGCAAATAGCCATTAAAGGCAAAGCTTTGTCCGTTCATTCCAGAGCTCATCATCGCCATTAAAATGGAAGACGGCCCAACTAAAGGGATAACTTTTATGTTTTTTTGATGCGCAAGTTTTACAACATCTGCTCCAGGATCTGCTACACCCGGGCAACCCGCTTCAGATAATAACCCAACATTGGTGCCTTTTAAACAAGGTTCTAAAAACTCGGGCAATTCGAGAGCATCGGTAAATTTGTTTAAATGAAACATATGTAATGCCGATTGCGATTTTCCCGAACTTATTTTTTTTATGAATCGTCTAGCGGTTTTTTCGTTTTCAACAATATAAGTGTTTACGTCTTCAATAACTTTTTTTACCGATATGGGTAAAACCTCAAGAGGAGCCGTATCGCCTAATGTGGTTGGGATAAGGTATAAATGACCAAGTTGATTTTCCATTTAATTGATTATAAGCTTTTTTACAATTTTTGATGCCTTGTTAGTACAAATCTCTACAAAATATAAACCACTACGGTAATTTTTAGTAGAAATATTCAGGATTTGTTTGTTTGATTTTGAAAAGGTTTTAATTTTTTGACCGTGAATATTATAAATAGAAATGGATTCTACCGAATTGAATTTTGAGGATAAATCGATGGAAATACTACTATTTGCTGGATTGGGATACAATTTGATTTGAATCGAGCCAGGTACATCTGTACTTAAATTTGGGTCGATTATTTTATAAACATTAGAGCCACCAGCGATATAGAGTTCGCCGTTATAATCTTCTCCAAAACATGTCCAACCCCGAGTAATATTTGGTGTTTGCATAGCCATGGACCAACTGGAACCGGTATCGGTTAAGATACCGATTTGTTGTTTGCAATAATCGGCAAAAAAATACTTGCCCATAAAACTAGGAAACATGGTGCCTCTGTACACGTAGCCACCAGTTACCGAACCAGAACATCCGCTTCCCACATGGGCGTATTCAGCAACAGGAGCAATGGTCTCGTTAAAGTTTGCGGGACAGTTGCCGCTATCATTATAAACGTGGTTATTGCCCTCATAACACCTCCAGCCGTAATTATCACCTGGGGTGCCAGAGCCCGTTACTTTGTTTATTTCTTCAAAAGCATTTTGCCCAACATCGGCAATCCATAAATCGCCATTCGATGTATCAAATGAAAATTTCCAAGGATTTCTTAAGCCCACAGCATAAATTTCCGGACGCGGATCATCGGCTCCGTTCGCAGAACCCGAAAACGGATTTGTACCGGGAATGCTGTACGTACTTCCGCTGACATCTATTCGCAAAAGCTTGCCTAAAAGCGAACTGGTGTTTTGCGCTCTATCTCCTGGGTCGCCACCACTTCCTCCGTCACCAGTTGCGATATATAAAAAGCCATCTTGCCCAAAAGCTAGTTTCCCGCCGTTATGATTTTCAAAAGGTTGGTTTATTGTAAGCAATCTGGTTTCAAATGTGTTGGCCACATCTGGGTTTGTACTTACCGTATATCTCGCAATAATGGTGTTGGGTTTTGTTGTGCTTGTATTATCGGTGTAATTCACATAAAATCTACCAGACGTTGTGTAATCCGGGGCAAAAGCTAAACCTAATAATCCGCGTTCTCCACCAGAGCCAACTAAGCTTGAAATATTTAAAAATGGTGTGGGGTTAACTGTGCCGTTGGCATTTAGAATTTTTATCACGCCTGCTTTTTCTACAATAAAAAGTCTGCTATCGCCTGCATTTACAATTTCAACGGGATTTGAAAAATAAGGCCCAAAGCTTTGCAGTTCCACAGTTTGCGAAAACCCGAAAAATATAAAACAGCAAAAAATTATGACTGGAAGTTGTGGTTTCATGATGCATCTTTTCTCGTAAAGTTAATAAATAAGATGCTCTTTTATGCTAATTACTAGTGGTTTAACTTGTTTACAATGTTGTCGCAGGCCTCGTCGAGCATTTTAAAAACATTCTCGAAACCTTCATCACCACCGTAATAGGGATCCGGAACATTATAGTTTTGGTTGGGATAAACTTCATTTAAAATAAACTTTACCTTGGCCATGTCTTCATCATTTCTAGCTAAAGCAATAACGTTTTTAAAGTTCGATTCGTCCATCACATAAATAATATCAAAGGCATCATAATCCGAAACACTAAATTGCCTGCCTTTTAAATGGGAGATGTTTAATCCATATTTTTTTGCTACGTTAATGGAGCGCGGGTCAGGAGCTTTGCCAATATGATAATTTGCTGTTCCGGCAGAATCTACCAAATATGTATGGTTAGGAAGTTTAGAGCGCATAATACCTTCGGCCAAAGGCGAACGACAAATATTACCCAAACAAACCATAAGAATTTTAGTCATAATAGTATTCCGCGAAAGCGATAGTTTTAGGTGTTAAACCGATAATTTTTTTGTGATATCTTCAACATATTTTCTGAATTGCTTATCGGTTGAAGATAGGTTGTCCACCGTTTTGCAGGCGTGCAGCACAGTAGCATGGTCGCGTTTACCAATTTGAGAGCCAATACTTGCTAACGATGCTTTTGTTAGTTTTTTAGCAAAAAACATAGCCAGTTGTCTTGCCTGTACAATATGGCGTTTTCTGGTTTTAGATTGCAGTGTATCGACATCCATTTGAAAATAATCGGATACAATTTTTTGAATATAATCGATGGAAACCTCGCGCTTTGTATTCTTAACAAATTTCTCAACGATTTGTTTTGCGAGCTCAATGGTAATTTCTTTTTTATTGAATGAGGATTGTGCAATTAACGAAATAATGGCACCTTCTAATTCCCTAACGTTGGTTTTAATGTTTTTGGCAACATACTCAATAATATCATCTGGCATTTCAACGCCATCGCGATAGAGTTTGTTTTTTAATATGGAAACGCGGGTTTCAAAATCGGGATTTTGCAATTCCGCCGAAAGGCCCCATTTAAAACGAGACAGTAAACGCTGCTCGATATCTTGCATATCAACAGGCGCTTTATCACTTGTTAATATAACTTGTTTTCCGTTTTGATGTAAATGGTTGAATATGTGGAAAAACACATCCTGAGTTCCGGATTTCCCGGAAAGGAATTGCACGTCGTCAATTATCAACACATCGATAATTTGATAAAAATGAATAAAATCATTTCTATTGTTCTTTTTTACCGAGTCTATATATTGTTGCGTAAATTTTTCAGCAGAAATATATAAAACCGTTTTTTCGGGATATTTGTCTTTAATATCAACACCAATGGCATGCGCTAAATGCGTTTTGCCTAAACCAACACCACCAAAAATAAGCAGCGGGTTAAATGATGTGCCACCTGGTTTGGCTGCCACAGCTAATCCTGCGCTTCGTGCCAAACGGTTTGAGTCGCCCTCTAAAAAGTTTTCGAAGCTATAATTAGGATTGAGCTGAGACTCGATCTTTACATTTCTAATGCCTGGAATGACAAACGGATTGCGCAATTCAGGGTTTTTATTGTTTAAAGGAATATCAACATCCTGCGCTTTTACGGCACTTCGGTTCGCACTTGGAATTTTTTCGGTAAACGGTTGTTTGTTGCCATACGTGTTTTCCATTTTAATAATGTAAACCAGTTTGGCTTTTTCACCCAACTCTTTAGTTAAAGATACTTTAAGGATTTTTACATAGTGCTCTTCAAGCCATTCGTAGAAGAATTTACTTGGTACCTGAATGCTTAAAGCGTTGTCTGTAAGTTTAACTGCTTTTATTGGCTCGAACCAAGTTTTATATGCTTGCGGCTGAATATTATCCTTTATAAATTCAAGACAATTATTCCATACCGATTGCGCAGTTTTACTCATTTTTAGGCGTTGTAGTTTGTTTGTTAGTTTAAATTTGAGAGAAATTTTTCGAATTCCTTACCCTCATTCTGTTTGGCAAATATGTGAACAAAATTCTTAAAAAAAAAATCATTTGCTATTGAATTTTTAGAATTTTTTCCTCATGTTTAAGCTCTAGCCGAAACTACAAAAAATTATTTAATTCTGCTTATGAAAATCGATGAAATACAAATTAGAGTGAGATATGGTGAAACAGACCAAATGGGAATCGTATATTACGGTAATTACGCATTATATCTTGAAGAAGGACGAACGGAGTGGTTGCGTAAGTATGGGTTAACATATAAATCTATGGAAGAAAAAGGTATCATGCTTCCTGTGGTTTCAATGTGTATAAACTATAAGAAATCAGCAGGTTATGATGAGCTGATTAATGTAAAAACTCAACTAAAAAAAACACCTTCTGTTAAAATTGAATTTGAGTATGAAATTACGAATGAAAAAGGCGAAATTTTAACAACTGCTGAAACCACATTGGTGTTTGTTGATGCCAAAACCAATAAACCCGTTAAAGCGCCTCAATATCTTTTGGATGCTTTAGAATAGGAAATTTATATTTCTTTAATAACTATTTCAAAAAGGTTGTTGAAAATTTCAAAAACCTGTAAAGCATCTTTTTTTCTGACCGATATTGTTATTTGGCAATCCAGTTCTAATTTTTGATTGGTAATGTTCAGGTTTTTTTCTTTGATAATACGCATTACCGTGTTCATATTTTTGTAATCGAACGTAATAAGATAATCTACATTTATGGTTTTTTTTAAAATCTTAGAAGCTTCCAGAGTTAATTGTGCTGTGGTTTTGTAGGCGTTTATTAATCCTCCAACACCTAATTTAACACCGCCAAAATAACGCACAACAACAATTAGAATGTTGGTCACATCAAAGGATTGTATTTGCCCGTAAATGGGCATACCTGCCGAATTATTGGGTTCGCCATCGTCGTTTGCCCGATAGCTTATATTTTCCGTTCCTATTTGGTAGGCATAGCACCAATGTCTTGCAGCGTGATGCTCTTTTTTTAAATTGTTTATATGGAGCTTTACCTCGTCTTCAGAAGTTATGGGGTAGGCGTAACCAAAAAACTTACTGTTTTTATCTTTAAATAAAACAGCTTCAGTTGATTTTTTAATTGTTTTATATGTGTCTTTTTCAGTCAAATAAATGGGTTTTACTATTGAAAAGATTTGCAACATCTTCGGTGTCTGGGTTAATGTGCCATGTTTTAAAGCCTAAAGCTTCGGCGGTTTTTATGTTATCTTCATTATCGTCGATAAACAAACATGTGTTGGCTTTTATTTTATTTTCGTTTAAAACGAATTCAAAAATATCATTATTTGGTTTTCTTAATTGAATCTCGTGCGATAAATAAAAAGCATCAAAGCTGTTTTTAAAACTTTCGTAAAACGGAATGTTTTCTATAATCCAATCAATATGAAGTGCATTCGTGTTGCTTAATAAGATGAGTTTGTATTTTGAAGTTGCTTTTAGTTCCTTTAAAAATGCCAATCGGTGTTCTGGGAAATCTTTCAACATAAAATTCCAAACCTCAATGAGTTCTTCTTTTGAAAGCTCCGGGAAATTTTCAGCATAAAACCCTAAAAACTCATCGGTAGACATTAATCCCTGCTCGTATAAGCTGTTTATGGCTATCATTTCATCAGAAAGCGTTTCAATTTTAAAAGTGTTTAGCGCATGTTGTAAGGCACCGTTTATATCTAAATTGATAAATACGTTGCCAAAATCGAATATTATGGTTTTAATCATTTATATAAATTTTAAGATTATCGGTCGTTATTTTTTCTTCCGAAATTACTTTGCCGTTAAATTGTGGTGCCTTAACACCTTCGGTAAACAGAGCACTTCCGGTAAACACCCGTGCTTCATCCCAAAGATTTTCGTTTATAAAGGTTTGTAGTGTTTTTGCACCGCCTTCAATAATAATGGAGTTTATGTTTTTTTTATAAAGTAAAGTGCAAATCTGTTTTGCTATATTTTTTGTAAAGTCAATGGTGCTTTTGTCAATAACAATGGTTTCAGCGTCATCGTTAAACACAGCACATTCGTTTGATAGCTTGTTGTCTCTATCAATCACGACCCTAATTGGGTTTTGTCCTTTCCAATCTCTAGTTGTTAAACTCGGGTTATCTTGAATTACGGTATTGGTTCCCACTAAAATAGCTTGTTCTTCGGCGCGCCATTTGTGTACCAATTGTCTTGAAATCGCATTGGTAATCCAAACGGGTTTTTGTTCGTTTTTTGTTTTTGGCGCTATAAAACCATCAGCGGTTTCGGCCCATTTTAAAATAATATACGGTCGTTTTTTGTTGTGAAACGTAAAAAATCGTTTATGGTGATTTTTACATTCGTTTTCTAAAATACCAACCGTAACGTTGCAGCCAGCGTTTTTAAGTTTTTCGATGCCCTTTCCCGCCACCTTTTCATTGTCATCAACGCAACCAATAACCACATTTGGTATTTGGTGCTTAATAATTAAATCGCTGCAGGGTGGTGTTTTTCCAAAATGCGAACAGGGTTCTAAAGTTACATACAGCGTAGCTTTTTTTAATAATGATTTGTCGGCAACCGCATTAATGGCATTTACCTCGGCATGATTGCCGCCGTATTTACTGGTATAACCTTCGCCAATAATGCTATTATTATAAACAATAACAGCGCCAACCATAGGATTTGGTCTGGTAAATCCTAAGCCGTTTACAGCAATTTGTAAACAGCGTTTTATGTATGTTTCGTGGTTTGCCAATATTATAACTTAATCTTTACATGCTCGGTTTTGTCAATATTGTAAGTATACGAAAATCCGAAAACCTTATATATTATATCGCCTTTATATTGCACTTTTAGTTGTTTGCTAAACAAACTGCCAAGTAATCCGCCAAGGTTTTTATTGCTAAAAATACTATCGGTAGGCACATTGGCCTTTAAAGGAATGGCGAATTCTTTTTTGGCCGGGACATTAAAACTTTCGGTAGAAACGGTGGCCATTTCATTATCGTTAACAAACACCTTTATTTCATCGGTTTTTAAAGCACCACCAATATCATTCGGATTTAAAAATAGGGCATCAGCAGTAATGGTAATATATTTTGAAGTCGATTCAACAACTTTTATGTTTTCAACATTTAAAAACACAGGTTTTTCCTTTACAGAGCAACCCGATAAAACAATCCACATTGTTGATAAAATAATCAACATCTTTATTTGCGGGTTTTTATATTTAAGTATCTTCACTTGCATAAAAAGTCTGTTTTAAATGAGTAAAGATACTATAGTTATTCGAGAAATTAGGCCCGAAGATAACGCGCAAATTGAAGCCGTTATTAGAGCGTGTTTTCACGAGTTTAAAATCCCGTTGGAAGGTACGGCATATGCGGATGATGAAACCCCAAGAATGTACGAATCGTATCAAAACGCCAACGATGTTTACTATGTTATTGATGATAACGGTGTTGTTTTGGGCGGTGGTGGCATTAAGCCTTTAAAGGATTTTGAAGCGGAGGTTTGCGAAATTCAAAAAATGTATTTTTCACCAAAAATAAGAGGGAAGGGTTATGGTAAATTAATGTTTGAAAAATGTATGGAAGCTGCAAAAAAAATGGGTTACAAACGGTGTTATTTAGAATCGGCACCACAGCTTAAAGCGGCCATTCATATTTATGAAAGCAGTGGTTTTAAACATTTAAAAGGCGCGTTGGGAAATACAGGACACTATTCTTGTGGTGTTTGGATGATAAAGGAATTATGACAGTAAAGGACATTCAAAATAAATTTCACGAAGCGTTGGATACTATTTACAATAAAGAAGAAGTAGATAGTTTCTTTTTTATGCTGATAGATTCCTATTATAAAATTTCTAGAATACAATTGGCCATGGCACCCGATTTTAAAATAGAAAACAAAGATGAAATTTTGAATGCTTTGGAAGCTTTAAAACAAGAAAAGCCCATTCAATATATTTTAGGCGAAACCGAGTTTTTTGGCTTGCCCTTTAAAGTAAATAAAAATGTTTTGATACCACGACCGGAAACCGAAGAATTGGTGGAATGGGTGATTTCAGAATTCAAAAATAATATCCAAAATTATCACACTGAGGGTGGCAAAAGTAAAGCATTCAGAATTTTAGATATAGGCACGGGAAGTGGTTGCATTGCTATTTCTTTGGCTAAAAACTTGTCAAACGCCAAAGTTTATGCTTTGGATGTAAGTGAAAAAGCTTTAAAAATTGCCAAGCAAAATGCCGAATTAAACCAAGTGGAAATTGAATTTATTGAAGCTGATATTTTAAGGGCGGAAGACCAGAGGGCCAAAACCGAAGCTGTTTGGGATTTAGGGTTTGAAAATATAAAATTTGATATCATCGTTTCCAATCCGCCGTATGTGCGCGAGCAGGAAAAAATGCAAATAAAAAACAATGTTTTAAATAACGAGCCACATTTGGCGCTGTTTGTAAAAGATGAAAACCCGTTATTGTTTTACGACGCCATTTCGCGTTTTGCAACCCATAAATTAAGCGATAACGGTATGCTCTTTTTTGAAATTAATGAATATCTTGGCAACGATATGATTCGGTTGTTAAATGACAAACGATTTAAAAATATCGAACTAAAACAGGATATCTTTAGAAAAGATAGAATGATAAAAGGGAGCAAAATATAGTTGGCAGTATGCAGTCACGGTATGCAGTCAAAAAACCATAAATTGTGGCAAACAAAAAATGAACATAAAACAACACATACAAAACCTGCGCAACGAATTACGGGAACACAATTACAATTATTATGTGCTTGACAATCCCACCATTTCAGATTACGATTTTGATATAAAACTAAAGGAGCTCCAAGAGCTGGAAGCAAAACATCCCGAGTTTTTTGATGCCAACTCACCAACACAACGCGTTGGGGGCGAAGTAACCAAAAATTTTGAAACCATTGCACACGAGCACCGTATGTATTCGTTGGATAATTCGTATTCAAAAGAAGACCTGCAAGATTGGGAAACCCGCATTAAAAAGTTGGTCGATGGGGCTATTCAATACACTTGCGAACTTAAATACGATGGCGCTTCTATAAGTTTAACTTACGAAAACGGACTATTGGCCAAAGCAGTAACCCGTGGCGACGGATTTCAAGGTGATAACGTAACGGCAAACGTAAAGACCATAAAATCGGTGCCATTACAATTAAAGGGAGATTATCCGCCAAAATTTGATATTCGTGGTGAAATCGTTTTGCCCTTTGACGGGTTTCATAAAATGAACGAGGAACGTATCGAGTTGGGCGAAGAACCTTACCGAAACCCAAGAAATACGGCGTCTGGAAGTTTAAAACTACAGGATAGCGCAGAAGTTGCAAAACGGCCGCTGGAATGTTTACTGTACAATATTACGGGCTCCAATTTAGGCATTAAAACGCAATTTGAAAGTTTGGAAAAAGCCAGACAATGGGGGTTTAAGGTTCCAGATGCTGCAAAACTTGCTCATTCAATCGATGAAGTTTTGGAGTTTATAAATTATTGGAATGTACATCGACACGATTTGCCGTACGAAACCGATGGTGTGGTTGTTAAAGTGAATAGTTTGCAACAGCAAGAAGAATTGGGTTATACCGCAAAAGCACCACGTTGGGCTATGGCGTATAAATTTAAAGCAGAACAGGTTTCGACGCGGTTAAACGAGATTACGTATCAAGTTGGTCGTACGGGAGCCATCACCCCTGTGGCCAATTTAGAACCCGTTGAGTTGGCCGGTACAACCGTAAAGCGGGCATCGTTACACAATGCCGATCAAATAGAAAAATTGGATATTAGGGTAGGGGACATGGTTTTTGTTGAAAAAGGCGGGGAAATTATCCCAAAAATAATTGCTGTGGATTTAACAAATCGGAAACCGCATTCTGTCCCAACCCAATACATTACCCATTGCCCTGAATGTAACACCGAATTGATACGACAAGAAGGTGAAGCCCAGCATTATTGCCCCAATTACAATGGTTGTAAACCTCAAATAATTGGTCGCATACAACATTTTATATCCAGAAAAGCCATGGATATTGAAGGATTGGGAGGCGAAACCGTAGCGCTGTTGGTTAACGAAGGTTTGATTGATAATTATTCTGATTTATACGAGTTAACAAAAGCACAGGTAATGCCTTTAGAGCGCATGGCAGAAAAAAGTGCCGAAAACTTGGTTTCGGGTATTGAAGCGTCAAAACAAATTCCTTTTGAGCGTGTTTTGTTTGCCTTGGGCATTAGGTTTGTTGGAGAAACGGTTGCAAAAAAGTTAGCTAAACATTACAAAAGTATTGATGCTATTGCTAATGCTTCAGAAGAAGATTTGGTAAATGTTGATGAAATTGGCATTAAAATAGCTCAAAGCGTAACAGCTTTTTTTCAAGATGAAAAGAATGTTATTATTCTAAATAGGCTAAAACAGTTTGGAGTTCAGTTGGAAATGTCTGCCGATCAACTTAAAGGGCAAACCGATATTTTACAAGGGCAATCCATTGTGGTAACAGGTGTTTTTGAATCTATATCCAGAAACGATTTAAAAAAACTTATCGAAGACAACGGTGGCAAGGTGAGTAGCTCCATTTCATCAAAAACGAGTTATATAGTTGCGGGTGCCAATATGGGGCCAAGTAAAAAACTAAAGGCCGAACAACTAAATATAGATATTATAAACGAATACGAATTCTTACAAAAAATAAAATAAATTTCAATTTTCATCGATAAAATACATTTTAATTCCGTTTAATTGTAGAATTTGTTTATATTTGTAACATGACTATAAAAGCTGTTAAGTTCAAGTCGAACATCTTGATAGGTTTAATTATGCTAGCTTATATCCTCTTTGTTGTTTTTCAATTTAGTGGTAACGAGGTTGTGGCAGAAAGCTTTAGTTCCATTGTATTCCCTTTAATAGCAGTGCTTTATTTTGTTTCGGTATATCCAAAAACACTGTTTTTTAGTTTGTTTTTAGTGTTTTATTCCCTGTCGGAATTAATTGTTTTCATCATTGATTATATACCTTATTTCTATTTTTATTTATCTGGAAATATTTTAAGCATGTTATCGTATGCTTTTCTTTTAATTGAAGTCTGTAAATCGGTTTGTACTTTACATGTTTTAAAGAATTTCAAAATACATATCGTGGTGCTTACAATTTTAAACATATATATAGCCTATGTTTTGCAGGAAACTATAAGTCCTTATATAGAGTTTACAACTCAATATTTGATAGAAATAAGTTATGATGTGGTAATGCTTTTGCTGCTGTCGGTAGCATTATTAAATTATATTTATAAAGATGATAAAAAATCATTATTCTTCTTTTTTGGAGCTTTATGTATTGTTTTTAGCGAAGTAATCAATGTGGCTTATATGTACGTAATACATCAAAATATATTTAATTTTTTATCGGTGTCCTTGTTTGTTTTGGCTTTTTATTTTCTATATCAGCAATCAAATTTAAAGCATGTAAAGGTTAATAAAATTAAAGACCCAATAACGTAACCAGCTGTTTATTATAAAATCATCAACAATTTATTTTAATTAACTTAAAAAGGTTAACAATGTCTAGGCTTAGTTGTATATTTTGTTAAATTTGTGTGTTAATTTTTACAGCCATGATTATTTCTAAGGTTTTAATAGGATTTATAAGTTTGGTTTATATCTTATTTGTGGGATTTGAATTCTTTGAATACTCATCCGTTGCCACTCAAATTAGTGTGCTTATTATTCCGCTTATTACGCTGCTTTATTTTATTTCAGTTAAGAAGAAAACTCTTTTTTTCAGCCTTTTTTTAATATGCTATTCCATCCCCGAACTCATGCTATTTGTAAAAGATGCCATGGTTTTCCAAACGTACTATTATATCTGTAATACACTGTGTGTAGCGGCTTATGTGTTTTTGTTGATAGAGATATATAGATCCATAAATTTTAAGGAGGTTATAAAAAGATTTAAGGTACAGGTAATAGTGCTCGCCATTTTAAGTTCGTATATGGGGTATGTGTTGTTTAAAATTATTTCTCCATCATTAAGCTTATCGGTAGAGTATATTTTAGAAATCTCGTATAATATTTTGATACTTTTGGTGCTCTCGGTGTCTCTCTTAAATTATTTTTATAAGGTGATAAAAAATCGTTATTCTTATTTCTGGGCGCTATATGTATTGTTTTTAGCGAAGTTATCAATATTGCATACATATATATAGCCAATCAAAATCTACTAAACTTTATGTTTGTGTCCTTGTTTGTTTTGGCATTCTTTTTTTTATTTCAACAATCAAAACTTGAGGATGAAACAGAAGAAGTCTTAGCAGCGGGATAAATCAACCAATTACATCTTTTTGTTGATAAATGGTATGTCTTTGCGGAAGCGGTAAAGTATTACAGAGGCTAGTATAAAAGTAATAACCGCAGTAAAAAACAAAACTCCACCATCGTTATTTATGGCAATCCCAAGTTGGGTTAAATGCATGAAAATTGCACCAAACATCAAACCAATGGTTAAGCCCGCACCTAACCAAACCGTTTTAGGTATTAATAGTAAAACCCCGGCAATAAGCTCCAAAATACCTATGGCTATTCGCCCAAAAGGCTCTAACCCAATCGTTTTAAAAATATATACGCTATCTGGATGTGCTGTAAATTTAAAACGAAGGGTCTGAATTAAAATAACAGCCACAAGTATTCTTAAAATTAACGATATGTTTTTTTTCATGTTTTAACAATTATTATGAGTAGGACATATTTAATAAGGTTTCTTTTTTGCGGTTATGTGTTTTTTATCGTTAAAACACTAAATACTAACAAAATAATCGACAAAAAGCACGATTTTATCGCTGTAATTGGTTTTTATTTTTATATTTGTTTAACCTACTTATATAAAATACCATGAAAAATTCGTTCATACTTAGCTTTAATAAGTTGTTTTTTGGCGCATTATTGCTTTTGGTTTCTGTAAATATTATTGGCGCTTTTAGTGAAGAAGCCCTATTTTTACAAACCACAAAAGTGTTTTTTATCCCTGCTTTGTTGATTTTGTTTTTTATGAAGTATAAAACGCTGAGTCTTCCTTTTATTTTGTTTTTTCTGTTTTCGTTTTTAGGTGATGTCTCATTGGCATTTTTTGAAAACGAATTATTCTTTAAAGCTTCTAGTGTTTTTTACTTTTTAAGCTATATGAGTTTAATAGGAATAGCACTTTCCAAGTTTAGGTTTTTTAATATCGACAAGGTAGTTGGCACTTATTTAGTAGTTGTGTTTTTAATAAACGCTTATTTTTTATACACTTTTTACGGTATTTTAAAAGCCATTGTACCCGATAGCTTCGAGGTGCTTTTGTTTGGTGTAAAAAACCTTTCGTTAATACTGCTGGTCTTTTTGGCCTTCGGTAAATATTTGGCAAACGACACCAAACTTTCCATTCTCTTTTTAATGGTAGCCTTATGTTTGGTTTTTTCTACAATTCTGAGCTATGTTAGTTTATACTACGTGTACAGCTGGAGTTTTGTAATGTTGGAAAGGATTATTTACGCCATTGGCATTTATCTGTTGTTAACTTATATAATGGTTGAAAACAAAAGTGCAATTACCCAAAACAAACCTCAGGACAGTTATAATTCCGATAATATTTTCGCCTAAACAATTATAGATGTGCCATTTGCCGCTTTGTTTTTATCAGCATCAAAATAAAAATCTATTTTACCAAGATTAATGCCATAGCAACCCACTTGGTTTACTAGCATATTTTCACCTTCAATATTTTTTACAACGGTTGGTTTTTTCAAAAAAGTATGGGTGTGTCCGCCAATAATCAAATCTATATTTTTTGTGGCAGCGGCCAGTTTTAAATCACTTATTTTTGTGTCACTATTTCGGTAATTATAGCCTAAATGCGATAAACAGATTATTAAATCGCATTGCTCATCTTCTTTAAGAATCCTGGTCATTTCTTGAGTTGTTTCAATAGGATCCAAATATTTGGTTTCCTTGAACATAGACGGGTCAACCAATCCGTTTAACTCAATTCCCAAACCAAAAACTCCAATTTTAATGCCGTCTCTTTTAAATATGTTATACGGTTTGGCATGGGTGTCCATTATGGTGTTTGAAAAATCGTAATTGGATGATATAAATTCAAATTCGGCATGCGGCAATTGGGCGTACAGACCTTCAATACCATTATCAAAATCGTGGTTGCCAATGGTTGCCGCATCGTATTTTAGCTTGCTCATTAACTTAAACTCCAACTCGCCACCATAATAATTAAAGTACGGTGTTCCTTGAAAAATATCGCCGGCGTCCATAAGTAAGGTGTTTGGATTTTCGTTTCTGATAGCTTCAATTAAAGCCGCTCTTCTCGCTACACCGCCTTTGTTGGCATTCCTGCCATCCTCTGGTCCAAAAGCATCAATATGACTGTGCACATCATTGGTGTGTAAAATAGTGATTTTTGATGTTTTTATGGACGAAGTAAACGACTGCAACCCTAAACTACCAAGGGTTACTAATGCGGTTCCCGCCGTGGCTTGTTGTATAAAATCTCTGCGTTTCATTTTGTTTTTAAACTGTTTTTTATGCATGGATTAAATAACCCAATATTATATATTCTTAAACTATTTTAATTGAATAAACCTATCGTCAATCACGGGATTTATGGTGTCTAACTTCGTAAATTTATCTATTAGGGCATTTCTTAATTTATAGTTTAAATTATACAGGCTGTCGTTGGTTTTAAAAAACGACATATTATCGCCACCATTGTATAAATAATCGTTGGTAGCCACATAATAGGTTTTATTTTTATTTATGTATTCTCCGTTTATTTTCGCTTCAAAAACATTATAATCCTTATCAAGCACTAGCTTTAATTTGGAAATGGGATGCGCTCTTTTTTTGGATTTTAAATAAGAGATAATACTATCTACTTGAGTGCCTTTTAGCGCCACAACTACAATGCTGTTCTCAAAAGGCATCAATTTAAAAGCGGATCTTTTGGTAACATTTCCTTTTGGTAAAACTGAACGAATGCCGCCATGGTTCAACAAAACCATATCGATATTTTTACCGGTTCTTTTTTTGAAAATAGGATTGGCCTCACTGTAAACGGCATCGGCCATAAAATTACCAACGGCCGTATTTAAATGGCCATCGGTTTTAGAATAGGTACTTACTGAATACGCTAAAACACTATCTAAATCCTTTTGGATATTATCCCTAAAAGGTTTGATAAACGTTTCGATTTCGGCGTTAGGCGTTATGCTATCGGTAATCTGAATTTGCTTGCCTTCAATTTTAGTCAAGTGCAGTTTTTCTTGCTTGCAACCCAAAAAAATAAAAATATATAACAAAAAAATAAAATGTGTGAACCTCATATACGAAACGATTTTTTGAATGTACTTTTGCTACCTTTGCGAAAAGGATAAAGATAAATGATTTTAAAAGGTTTTAAAGAAAAATCTAATAAAAAGCACCTTAACAAATTGTTGTCGCAACGCGAAGTAAGCGTTACCGACAGCGAGGTTAAAAGTTTGGGTGTTATCTTAAATATTGACGAAGTTGATGATTTTGAATTGTTTAGGGCCTTGGCAGATCATATAAACGTACGCCCAAATAGACTTAAAATAATTGCGTTTTCGGCAAATAAAAGAGACACCATAAGTTCTTGGGATGCCTGTTACAACCCTAAGGATTTTGGGTGGAGCGGCACCATTAAAAATATAGAATTGCAAACGTTTTTAAGCACAAAGTTTGATGTGTTGATTAGTTACTATACAACTGAAGATTTGGAATTAAAGTTGCTTACGGCAAAATCTGAAGCGCAATTCAAAATAGGCATTTTGCAAACCGATGATCGATTGAACGATTTAATAATAAACACCAACATAAAAGAATTTAACGTATTTAAAGCCGAAGTGCATAAATACTTAACCATATTAAATAAAATTAAAAATGAGCAGTAAGTTTTTAGGTACTGGAGTGGCATTGGTTACACCGTTTAAAACTGATTTGAGTATAGACCATGACGCCTTGGCGAATATTGTTAATTTCAATATTGAAAACGGCACCGATTACCTTGTAATTTGTGGTACAACGGGAGAAAGTGTTACCATTACTAAAGAAGAAAAGCAGGCTGTTGTTAACACCATATCGAAAGCTAATAATGGTCGGTTGCCACTGGTTTTAGGTATTGGCGGTAATAATACAGCATCAGTAGTTGAAGAAATAAAAGCAACCGATTTAAGTGGTATTGATGCCATTTTATCGGTGTCGCCATATTACAGCAAACCAACACAAGAAGGGTTGTACCAGCATTTTAAAGCGATTGCTGAAGCATGCCCCACAGATATTATTTTGTACAACGTTCCTGGGCGTACTTCAAAAAATATGGAAGTGGAAACCACGTTGCGTTTGGCAAACGATTTTAAAAATGTTGTAGCCGTTAAAGAAGCTGGGAATAACGTTGCGCAATATTTACAATTGTTAAAAAACAAACCCGAAGATTTTTTAATTATTTCCGGTGACGACGATTTGGCATTGGGTGTGGTTTTGGCCGGTGGAGCAGGTGTTATTTCGGTTATCGGACAAGCCTTTCCTAAAGCGTTTTCAAACATGGTTCGTTTGGGGTTAAAGGGCGAAGCCAAAGCGGCATACGCCATTCATTTTAAATTAATGGATGTGGTTGGCCATATTTTTGAAGAGAATAATCCAGCAGGTATTAAAGCTGTTTTTGAAGCCTTAAATCTTTGTCAAGATACCGTAAGGTTGCCATTGGTTCCGGCATCAAATTCCTTAAAAGAAAAAATTGCTTCATTTATTAAAACATTTAAGTAATGTTAAATATAACTTAAACCGTGTGGTTACTACATTTCAACATTTATTTTAGCAGAGAAATTATATTTTTAAAATCCATATTAATACCTTAATTTTGCATTCTGTTTTAAAATCTATGAAGAAGTTTTTTTATATCATAATTACCATTTCTATTTTTAGCTCTTGTAGCGAGTATCAAAAAGTTTTAAAAAACGAAGAGATTGCTCCTAAATTTAAAATGGGTGAAGCCTTGTATAACGAAGGTAAATACGCAAAAGCCAACAAGCTTTTTGCGCAAATTGTACCAAATTACCGAGGGAAGCCCCAAGCTGAAAAATTAATGTATTTATATTCCAATACATTTTATAAAACCAAGGATTACTATGTGGCCGGTTATCAATTTGAACGTTTTGCATCGAGTTATCCCAATAGTGAAAAGGTAGAAGAGGCCGCTTTTTTAAGTGCTAAAAGCCACTATATGCTTTCTCCGGTTTATTCCAAAGATCAAAAAGAAACGGTTGAAGCCATCGAAAAACTTCAAGCCTTTATCAATTTGTACCCTGAGTCTGAATATAGCGTAGAAGCTAATATATTGGTTAAAGAACTGGATTATAAATTAGAAAAGAAAGCGTTTGAAATCGCTAAGCAATACAATAAAATTGCCTTTACTTCTACAGAGTTGGAAGCCGCTATAAAATCGTTTGATAATTTTATTTTCGATTTCCCGGGTTCTAGTTTGCGAGAAGACGCCTTGTTTTACAAGCTCGATTCTGCCTATAAATTGGGCATCAATAGTGTAGAGTACAAAAAGCAAAATCGTTTAATAACGGCTAAGGAATACTACGAAGCATTCAAAAATAAATATCCAAACTCAAAATATACCGAAGCTATAAATGTTATGGTTTTGGAAATGGATGAAGCATTAAAAAATTACAGCACTAAAAGTTAAATAATTATGTCAATGGACTTAAAAAAAACCAACGCTCCTGTTAATACGGTTACTTACGATAGAAATCAAATTGATGAGCCAACGGGAAACATTTACGAATCAATTTCTATTATCGCAAGACGCGCTGAGCAAATCAATTCGGAAATTAAAAAAGAACTTATTGATAAGTTGGAAGAATTTGCCACTTACAACGATAGTCTTGAAGAAATTTTTGAAAACAAAGAACAAATCGAGGTTTCTAAATTTTACGAAAAGTTGCCAAAACCTCATGCGTTAGCGGTACAGGAATGGTTAACCGATAAAATTTACCACAGAAATACCGAGGAAGATTCTCAGGAATAAAATAATTATGAGTATTCTAAGCGGCAAGAACATACTATTGGGAATTAGTGGTGGTATTGCCGCTTATAAAACAGCTTCACTAGTTAGGTTATTTGTAAAATCGGGCGCCAACGTAAAAGTTGTTATGACGCCTTCAGCCAAAGATTTTATAACACCTTTAACCTTATCAACTCTTTCAAAAAATCCAGTCTATTCTTCTTTTACAAATGAAGAAGATGATAATGCGATGTGGAACAATCATGTCGATTTAGGACTTTGGGCAGATTATTTCATCATAGCTCCGGCCACGGCAAACACGCTTTCCAAAATGGCAAATGGGGTTTGCGACAATTTACTTTTAGCAACCTACCTTTCGGCAAAATGTCCGGTTTACTTTGCACCGGCGATGGATTTGGATATGTACAAACATCCGTCAACCTTAAAATCATTTGAAAAACTTGATGCCTTCGGAAATATTATGATTCCGGCAACAAGCGGCGAATTGGCAAGTGGTTTAGTGGGCGAGGGGCGCATGGCAGAACCCGAGGATATTATCGCTTTTATTGAAAACGATATTTTAGATAAATTGCCGCTACACGGAAAAAAAGTTTTAATCACCGCAGGACCAACTTACGAAGCCATCGATCCGGTTCGTTTTATAGGCAATCATTCCAGCGGTAAAATGGGTTTTGAAATTGCGAAAGCTTCGGCCAATCTCGGCTCATCGGTTGTTTTAATTACCGGACCAACGCATCAAAAAGTAAATCACGCTTTAATTGAGGTTGTACCCGTTATCAGTGCACAAGATATGTACGATGCCGCTCACAGGTATTTTGCAGATGTAGATATTGCTATACTTTCGGCAGCTGTAGCCGATTTTAAACCAAAAGAAGCAGCCGCTCAAAAAATAAAAAAGAAGGATTCAGCGTTAAACATAGAGCTGACAAAAACCAAGGATATTTTAGAATCTTTAGGTCAAATTAAAAAACAGCAGTATTTGGTTGGTTTTGCGTTAGAAACCGAAAACGAACTTGAAAATGCAATTGGAAAATTAAAAAGAAAGCAATTAAATTTAATTGTTTTAAATTCGTTAAACGATAAAGGCGCAGGTTTTAAAACGGAAACCAATAAAGTGACTTTTATTGATGAAAACGAAAACATAACCAAATTTCAATTAAAGTCCAAAACCGAGGTTGCAAAAGATTTATTAAACGAAATTATAAAACAAATTGATGCGTAATATTATATTTATTTTATTGGTTAGTTTTGGTGTCAATGGCTTTTCGCAAGAGTTAAACTGCAACGTTGTGGTTAATGCTTTGCAAACCGGAAATGAAAATCTTCAAATTTTTAAAACACTTGAAAAGCAATTAAACGAGTTTGTAAACAATACCAAATGGACCAACAAAACCTATGCAAATCAAGAACGTATCAATTGCAGTATGGTTATTAGTATTACCAACTTTAGCGGCGAAGCGTTTCAAGGAACCCTGCAAGTGCAGTCATCGCGCCCCGTTTTTGGGTCTTCTTACAGCACACCACTTTATAATTTTAACGATAAGGATTTTTCATTCAGGTATTTGGAGTTTCAAAATCTCACTTTCAATCCAACACAATTCGAATCAAACCTTGTCTCGGTTTTGGCGTTTCACATTTATATGATTTTAGCCATAGATGCCGATTCGTTTTCGGAAAATGGCGGCGATTCCTATTATGCACAGGCGCAAACCATTACCAATTATTCGCAACAAGAAAACTTTAAAGGTTGGAAAATTGAAGATGGTTTACAAAGCAGGTTTGCATTGATTGACAATGTGCTATCGCCAACTTTTAAAGAGTACAGAACTGTTATGTATGACTATCATATTAATGGATTGGATATAATGGGTGATGATGCAAAAGGCGGAAAAGAGCAGGTGGCCGATGCTTTAATGACATTTAAAACCATGAATAGCCGCCGACCAAACTCCTTTGTTTTGCGTACTTTTTTTGATGCCAAAGCCGATGAAATTGAGCAGATTTTCTCAAACGGACCAAATGTGAATATTTCTAGCCTTAAAGAAACGCTTCAAAAAATTGCGCCAACTCAATCAAGTAAATGGCGAAATATTAAATTCTAAAAATCACTCAAAGTTCGCTTTGTTTTAATAATTTGTCATTCCCTTGAAATCGAATGATTCATGAATTCAGACAATATAAAATATCATACAATGAATACAAAGGGAATCTAAAATTTTATTAATTTTGATTAAAGATGAAAAGTTGAATACTGCCAACTGAAAACCGAATACTGCCAACGAAACATGCTAACCTCACTTTCTATAAAAAACTACGCTTTAATTGATAGCCTTCAAGTCAATTTTAATAACGGATTATCCATTATTACTGGCGAAACCGGTGCCGGTAAATCCATTTTATTGGGCGGATTATCTTTAATTTTGGGTAAACGTGCCGATTTAAGCACTTTAAAAGATGCATCAAAAAAATGTATTATCGAAGCCGTATTTGAGGTATCCAACTATAATTTAAAATCACTTTTTGAAGCAGAGGATTTTGATTACGAAGCCCAAACCATCATCCGGCGCGAAATTTTACCTTCAGGAAAATCCAGGGCATTTGTTAACGATTCTCCCGTAAATTTAAATAGTTTACAGCTTTTGGGCGAGCGATTAATCGATATACATTCTCAGCATCAAACCCAGCAATTAACAAGTAACGATTTTCAGTTTCAAATTATCGATGCTTTGGCTAACAATGATGAATTATTGCAAAGTTATACTTCAGAATTAAAAGCCTATAAAAAACTTCAAAAGGAATTGCAAGCGTTGCTCACTTTTCAAGCGGAAGCGATTAAAGAACACGACTACAACACCTTTTTGTTAAACGAGTTGATAGAGGCCAATATAATTGAAGGCGAACAGCAAACACTTGAAGAAGAATACGAAACCTTAAATAATATTGAAGGCATAAAGGAAAAGCTCTCAGCGTCTTACCAGTTGTTAAGCGACGAGCAAATAGGGGTTTTAACCACGCTTACCACCATAAAAAACAACCTTAAAAACATTGCGGGATTCTCTTCAAAATACGAAGATTTATTCAATAGGGTGAATAGCAGTTTAATAGATTTAGACGATGTTTTTAGCGAAATTGATGTGTTGCAAGATGGTTTGGAAGCCGATCCAAATAGGTTGGAAGAGGTTAATTCAAAATTAAAAACCCTGCATAATTTAATGCAAAAGCATGTGGCTAGCGATGTTTTGGAATTAATAAAAATTAAAAACGAATTAGAAGACAAAGTAGTCGTTACCGAAAATTTAGATGCGACCATTGCTAAAAAACAATCGGAAATACAAGCTAAAACCAATCAACTAAAAACCATTTCGAAAAAAATAAGCAATAAACGCTCCGAGGTTATTTCACAATTAAAACAACAATTGGAAGCGATTTTGGCGAGTTTGGGTATGCCCAATGCCCAGTTTAAAATTGAGGTTTTGTCCAGCGAACAATTTTTTGCAAACGGACAGGACGAACTGTCATTTTTGTTTTCGGCAAATAAAGGCGGTAGTTTCAATACGCTAAAAAAGGCAGCATCTGGCGGTGAATTATCAAGAATTATGCTCGCCATTAAATCGGTGTTGTCCAATTATATTCAGTTGCCAACCATTATGTTCGATGAAATCGATACCGGAGTTTCTGGTGAAATTTCAAATAAAATGGGCGATATTATGTTGCAAATGAGCAAAACTATGCAAGTGTTCTCCATTACACATTTACCTCAAATTGCGGCCAAAGGGCATTCGCATTATAAAGTGTTTAAAGAAGATGTTGACAATGTAACTCAAACCAATTTGGTAAAACTAAACCACGACGAGCGCATTGTTGAAATTGCACAAATGTTGGGTGGCGTGGAAATGTCGTCATCGGCTATTGCACACGCCAAAGAATTACTAAATTAAAAAGATAAAAGTTTTTTTATCTTTGGATAAACTGATAATCACAACTAAGTCATAAAACAACTAAAACACTAAAAAAACAACACATGGCATATAATTTACTTAAAGGGAAAAAAGGAATTATTTTTGGCGCATTAGATGAAAACTCAATTGCTTGGAAAACTGCAGAACGCGTTCATGAAGAAGGCGGACAATTTGTATTAACCAACGCACCGGTTGCGATGCGCATGGGGCAAATTAATGAACTCGCGGAAAAAACGGGTTCTCAAATTATTCCTGCCGATGCCACTTCCGAAGAAGATTTACAGCAATTGGTAGAGCAATCCATGGAAATTCTTGGCGGCAAAATCGATTTTGTTTTGCATTCCATTGGCATGTCCATCAACGTTAGAAAAGGGAAACACTATACCGATCAAAACTATGCTTGGACCCAAAAAGGCACCGATGTTTCGGCCATGTCTTTCCACAAAGTTATGCAAACGCTGTACAAAGCCGATGCCATGAACGAGTGGGGCAGTATCGTGGCATTAACCTATATGGCGGCACAACGCGTGTTTCCAGACTATAACGATATGGCAGACAACAAAGCCTATTTAGAAAGTGTGGCACGTAGTTTTGGCTACTTTTTTGGACGTGATAAAAAAGTGCGGGTCAATACCATTTCGCAGTCGCCAACACCAACCACGGCGGGCAGTGGCGTAAAAGGATTCGATGGCTTTATAGCCTACGCCGATAAAATGTCGCCACTCGGTAACGCCACGGCGTTGGATTGTGCCAACTACACCGTGTCGTTGTTCAGCGATTTAACCAGACGCGTCACCCTGCAAAACCTTTATAACGACGGCGGTTTCAGTAACATGGGCGTCAGCGATGCCGTTATGGAAGCTTTTACAAAAGAATAAAATCGTATTAAATAAGGTTTAGACCTGTCAGGTTTCTAAAACCTGACAGGTCTTTTTATTGAACTATCATTTATTTTTATGGCGGGTTTTTAAATTTGAAATTAAAAGGAGAACAGCCGGTGGGCTGTTAGGCAGTTTAGAACTATTTAAAAACCGCGCTATCCGTTACTAGTTTTGTAAAACCTTAAATGGAAGTTTTACAAAAGCTAATCACTACTATCGCTCCCGCGCTTATCCGCTAAAAACAATAATGGTCCAAAAGCAACAGTAAGTTTGCCAATTATTGTAATAGGATTAATTACATTTGTGCTATGCCATTAAAGTTTTCATTTATCATTCCGGTTTATAACCGCCCCGACGAAACAGACGAGCTTTTACAAAGTTTTGTTGGGTTGGATACCATGACTAAATACGAAATAGTTATTGTAGAAGATGGCTCAAATATCTCATCGAAAGCGATAGTTGATAGTTATAAAGACAAACTGGATATTTCTTATTTCTTTAAGGAAAATTCCGGTCCGGGGGATTCGCGAAATTTCGGTATGCAAAAAGCCAAAGGCAACTACTTTATTATTTTGGATTCCGATTGTATTCTGCCCAGTAATTATTTAAACGAAGTTGAAAAAAGCCTAAAAACCAATTATGTAGATTGTTTTGGCGGACCTGATGCGGCCCACAAATCGTTTACAGATTTACAAAAAGCCATTAATTTTTCAATGACGTCGTTTATTACAACCGGAGGCATTCGGGGGCATAAAAAAAGTGTGGATACCTTTCAACCTCGAAGTTTTAATATGGGCATTTCGAAAGAAGCCTTTTTAGCCTCTAAAGGTTTCGGGCGTATTCACCCGGGAGAAGACCCCGATTTGTCTATTCGTTTATGGCAATTGGGTTTTAAAACCAAACTAATTCCAGAGGCTTTTGTGTATCATAAACGCCGGATTTCTTGGCGCAAGTTTTATAAACAAGTGTATAAATTTGGGTTGGTTCGCCCTATTTTAAATGTATGGCATCCTTCAACAAAAAAAATAACCTATTGGTTTCCAACCTTGTTTTGCGTGGGGTTTTTAGTGTCGCTAATCATGCTTTTTCTTGGTGTAAAATGGGCAATAATTGGCTATATGTTGTATTTTGCATTGGCGTTTTTAACCGCTTTGTTAACCACTAAAAGTATTGGTGTTTCGGTATTATCTTTAATGGCAATTGGAGTTCAGTTTTTTGGATATGGTTACGGTTTTTTAAAATCCACAATGGCTATCGGAATTTTAAAAAAAGAACCCGAAACGCATTTTCCGGAAATATTCTTTAAATCAAAATGATAAAAAAAATAAAATCAGATATTAAAACATCAATTAAAACCAGAAAAATCAATGTGTTTTTTTTGTTTCTATTTTTTGCATTTATCATCCTTATCCTTACAAAATTATCAAAGGAATATACAAATACAGTTGTTTTTAATATTGATAAAATTAATGTGCCACAAGAAAACATTATTTTAAACGATTCCAGCGCAAAGCTAAATATAACGCTTAAAACCCACGGGTTTAAATGGCTCACTTACTATTTTAATAAGCCCAAAATTGCGATTGATTTTGTTAAGGATGTCGATAAAATAGATTCCACTTTTGTTTGGAGCAAATCCAAGGCCTATTTACTGGCCAGTACGCAGTTTGGAAAACAAGTTGAATTGCTAAATATTTCTCCCGACACATTACGGTTTCGGTTTGATGTGAATTTGGTAAAAAAAGTACCTGTAATTTTAAATGACGACATAAATTTCAGCCAGGGGTTTGATGTTTCCAAACCTTTTAAAATCACACCCGATTCCATAAAGGTTATTGGCCCAAATGTTTTGGTGTCCCAAGTGCACAGCGTTGAAACCGAGTCTATTAAATTGAACGATGTGAAATCGGATGTAAATAAAGTCATCTCATTACAATTACCCAAAAACAGCAAAGATTTAACATTTTCCGATAAAACGGTAAGTTTAACGGCAACTGTTGAAAAGTTTACCGAAGGCACACTAAAATTGCCCATAAACATAAAAAATATTCCTAACAATAAAACCATTAAATACTTTCCTAAAACGGTAAACGTTACCTATTATACCAGTTTAAATAATTTTAAAACCATTAGTGCAAAAGACTTTAGGGTAGAGTGCGATTTTAGCAAAACCACAGGTAACCAGTCTTTTTTATTGCCCGAATTAACAAAATTCCCAGAAACGGTAAAACGCGCAAAAATTAACCAACAACACATTGAATTTATAATAATAGAATGACGATAGTAGGACTCACAGGTGGCATAGGCAGTGGCAAAACAACGGTAGCCAAGGCGTTTATGGCTTTAGGCGTACCGGTTTATATCGCTGATGAAGAGGCTAAAAAGTTAATGCTTAAATCTAAGGTTATTAAGCGTAAACTTATTCAGCTTTTTGGTGATAAAGCCTATGTTAACAATGCATTAAACAAGCCGTTTATAGCTGATATTATTTTTAACGACAATAGTTATCTGGAAAAAATGAATGCTATTGTTCATCCCAGAGTCGCTAAACATTTTACAAAATGGGCATTAAAACAAGATGCGCCCTATGTTATAAAAGAAGTCGCCATTTTGTTTGAAAATGGTGGCCACAAACATTGTGATTTGGTTATCACGGTCACCGCGCCTTTAGAATTAAGATTTGAGCGTTTGCTAAAGCGTGATCAAACGACAAAGCGTAAAATTGAAGCCATTATGAAAAATCAATGGAGCGACGAAGATAAAGTAAAACACTCCGATTTTGTTATCAGCAATATCGCGCTCGAAGACACTGAAAAACAGGTGCTTAAAATCCACGAACAAATTCTAAAAAAACGTAAATAATCATTAAATTTTAACATTTTTGTTAATGTAAGGTTAAATGATAAGAGCATTAAATGTTAAAATGTTAATTTTGAATGATGAGCAAAAAGATATTCATCCTGTTGGTACTTTTAATGAGTATGTCACTTATTGGTATCATATTCGTACAAGCTTATTATATAAAAGACTCAGTAAATAACGAGAAAAAACGTTTTAAATCTAGTGTTACAAACGCATTATATGCCGTTTCCAATAAAATAGAAAAGAACGAGCTTGATACTTATTTTGAAAAATACCAAAAGTTAGATAAAGAGAAAAGAAGCGATTCAGCAGCGGTTTCTCAATTGTTTATCTATCAACAAAACAACAATACAAAAGAAACACTTATTTACAGAAGTGGGGTTTTAGAAGAGAACTATAAACTGTCTTCATCGCTCTTTGACATTGGTTTAGATAGTATTAATATTAAAAATATTATTGGTAGCTCAAGAATTGAAGTTTATAATGATACTGATTTTTCTGAAAAAGATATTTCCCCAAGTCCAATTTTAAACATCATTAATAGTGGTCATTTAAAAGAGGCCGAAAAAAACTATTTTGATAAAAACTTTAAAGCTTACAGAAAAACGATACCCGTACATAAAAGGATTTCAAATGAAGAAATTGATAAATTGTTATCAGACAGGTTAAAAGTAGACAATATTGATATTGATTACGAGTTTGCCATTTATAGCAACGGTTTAGCTACAAAAATACACAGTGATAACTTTGAGGGATTCGAAGCATCAACATTTGGTGTGCCTATTTTTTATGATGAGAACAATCGAAGCAGCTATAAGCTTTTAGTGAACTTTCCAAATGATAGAAAGTTTATTTTATCATCAATTATGGGCATGATATTTTTATCGATAATTTTCACGTCCATTATTATTTTGGCCTATTCAAGCGCCTTGTACCAATTGGTTAAGCAGCGTAAAATATCCGAAATTAAAACGGATTTTATAAACAATATGACGCATGAGTTTAAAACGCCAATAGCAACTATTAATTTGGCATTGGATTCTATAAAGAATCCTAAGATTATTGACGATAAAGAGAAAGTTATTCGTTATCTTAATATGATAAAAGAAGAAAATAAACGTATGCATGCGCAAGTTGAAAACGTTTTAAGGATATCTAAACTAGAAAAAAACGAACTTAATATTAGTAAGGATAGAGTGGAGTTGCACGACTTAATAGAAGATGCCATAACGCATGTGCAACTTTTAATTGAGGATAGAAACGGAACGATTACCACGCATTTTGATGCCGAAAAATCATCGGTTTTGGCAAGCGAAATGCACTTTACCAATGTTATAGTAAACATACTGGATAATGCCATTAAGTATTCTCCGGGAAAATTGAAAATTGAAGTATATACAGAAAATATTGGAACCAATATTTTATTGAAAATAAAAGACTATGGTAGCGGCATGGGTAAAGCTGCCTTAAAACGTGTGTTCGAAAAATTTTATAGAGAGCACACCGGAAATATACATAACGTTAAAGGTCACGGACTAGGTTTGGCTTATGTAAAACGTATCGTAGACGACCATCAAGGTTATGTAACGGTTGAAAGTGAAAAAGGAAAAGGAAGCACATTTATAATAAAGCTACCTATAATAACATAAACATGGAAGAGCAAAAAAAGAGAATTTTATTAGTAGAGGACGATCCAAATTTCGGTACCGTTCTTAAGGATTATTTAATGATGAATGATTACGACGTGGTTCATGCCAAAAACGGTATGGAAGGCTTCGAGAAGTTCAAAAAAGACGATTTCGATTTGTGCATTCTCGACGTTATGATGCCTTATAAAGATGGCTTTACATTAGCCAAGGAAATTCGAGAAAAAAACACCGATGTTCCTATAGTTTTCCTAACCGCAAAGGCCATGAAAGAAGACGTTTTAAAAGGCTATAAAGTTGGGGCAGACGATTATTTAAACAAACCTTTTGACAGCGAAGTGCTTTTAATGAAAATTAAAGCGATCATGCAGCGCAAAGCCACCGAAACCATTTCGGATAGCAAGCAATTTGAGTTTAAAATTGGAGGTTTCGACTTAAATTCCAAATTGCGCTTTTTACGCTATAATGGCGGCGATCCCATTAAATTGTCACCGAAAGAAAATGAGTTGTTGCGTTTATTGGCCTTACACGAAAACGATTTGATGCCACGGGAATTAGCACTTACCAAAATTTGGCGCGACGATAATTACTTTACTTCGCGTAGTATGGATGTTTATATTGCAAAACTGCGTAAGTATTTAAAGCTAGACGATAAAGTAGAAATCCTTAACATTCACGGAGAAGGTTTTAGATTGGTCGTGAACAGTTAACAATTCTAAATTTTAAGATATTAAAAATCCAGCTTTATGCTGGATTTTTTTGTTTTGGGCGTTTTGCCGATTCCGATAACTGTCGGATCGGAGCTTTCCACTATATCTTTTTTTTTGACCATAGCGCGAACAAAGGTAACTTTCACTGAGGCACTTGCGCTGAGTGGGGCAGAAGTAAGTTGAAGTATGGCTATCTGTTAAAATGAAAATGCAATTTTTTCCCAATTAAGGCATGAAGATTTACCTAAAAAGAACTTGAAACATATTGTTAACAACTACCCTTTAAATAACTAAAAAACAATTCGCCAATAACTATTTTAATTTTGTAAATTTGCCTGCGTTTATAAGCGCAACATGACAACTACAACAAAATACATATTCGTTACCGGTGGTGTTACATCATCTCTTGGAAAAGGCATAATTGCTGCATCTTTGGCTAAACTATTACAAGCACAAGGATATAGGGTAGCCATTCAAAAACTAGACCCATACATTAATGTCGATCCTGGAACTTTAAATCCTTACGAGCACGGAGAATGCTACGTAACCGAAGACGGTGCGGAAACAGATTTGGATTTGGGACACTACGAGCGTTTTTTAAACGTACCAACAAGTCAAGCCAATAATGTGACTACGGGCAGAATTTACCAAAGTGTGATTCAAAAAGAACGCAGAGGCGAATTTTTAGGAAAAACGGTACAGGTTGTTCCTCATATTACAGACGAGATAAAACACCGCGTACAACTTTTAGGGAACTCCGGCGATTACGATATTGTAATTACAGAAATTGGCGGAACGGTCGGTGATATAGAATCCTTACCATACATTGAGGCGGTGCGTCAATTACGCTGGGATTTAGGCGATAACAACGGTATTGTTATTCATTTAACATTAGTGCCATACCTGTCGGCTGCTGGCGAATTAAAAACCAAGCCGACCCAACACAGTGTAAAAACATTGATGGAAAGCGGGATACAAGCCGATGTTTTAGTGTGTAGAACAGAGCACGATTTACCCGAGGATTTACGTCGAAAATTGGCGTTGTTCTGTAACGTGCGTGAAGAAGCCGTGATTCAATCTATTGATGCATCAACCATTTACGATGTGCCAAATTTAATGCTTGAGCAAGGTTTGGATAAAGTAGTGCTTAAAAAATTGGCCTTAAAAAGCACCACACCAGATATTTCAAAATGGAACCAGTTTTTAGCACGCCATAAAAATCCAAAGTCCGAAATAACCATTGGTTTAATCGGTAAATATGTCGAGTTACAAGATTCGTATAAATCTATTTTAGAAGCTTTTATTCACGCTGGCGCGGAAAATGAAGTAAAAGTAAATATCGAATCGGTTCATTCAGAATACATAAATAGCGATAATGCCAAATTAAAACTATCGCATTTAGATGGTGTTTTGGTAGCACCGGGTTTTGGCGAACGTGGTATTGAAGGTAAAATTGATGCCGTTAAATATGTACGCGAAAACAATGTGCCGTTTTTTGGTATTTGTTTAGGCATGCAAATGGCGGTTATTGAATTTGCACGTAATGTTTTAAATATCGCAGATGCCGATTCTACCGAAATGAACCCCGATACCAAGAATCCAGTTATCGATTTAATGGAAGAACAGAAAAACATTACCGATAAAGGAGGCACCATGCGTTTAGGGGCTTGGGCATGCGATTTAAAAATAGGCAGTAAGGTTAGGGATATTTACAAAGCCGAAACCATTAACGAACGCCATAGGCATCGTTACGAATTTAATGGCAGTTACAAAGTACAAATTGAAGAAGCGGGTATGGTTGCCACGGGGTTAAACCCGGAAACAGGCTTGGTGGAGATTGTTGAAATACCAGAGCATCCTTGGTTTGTAGGCGTGCAATATCACCCCGAGTATAAAAGTACGGTGGCAAATCCGCACCCATTATTCGTGGCTTTTGTTAAGGCAGCGCTAAACAACCATAAAAGAAAAAAGGGTGTCAGTATGGCACAAAGTTAAAATTGGATAGTTTATTGATTAAATAAATTTATAAAGACCTGACAGGTTTCTAAAACCTCTCAGGTCTAAAATTTGATTACATGGAAGAAAAAAAATTAGACATTAATTCGATTATAGGTTTTGTACTTATTTTTGGGATAATGATGTTTTGGCTTTGGCAAAACCAACCAACACCAGAAGAATTAGAAGCACAGGAAAAAGCAAAGCAAGAGCAAGTTGAAGCCGAAAACAAAGCTAAAGAAACATCTGAACAAACCAAGGTTACAACAGCCGAAGATTATGCCGCACCAACGGTTTCAGATTCTTTAAAATTAATCAATCTACAAAACAAATTGGGCGCTTTTGCATATTCAGCAGCCCAAGTATCAGATGGCGAAACTGTTGTTGAAAGCGATTTGTTGGCACTAAAATTCAGTAATAAAGGCGGGTATCTTTCAGAAGTTAAATTAAAGAATTTTGTCAATTTCGATTCGATTCCCATTTATTTAATAAAAGACAATAATGCGGCTTTCAATATAAATTTCGGAACAACCGACAGCAGAATATTAAACACCAAAGATTTATATTTTGAGCCAACGGTTACCAAAAACGGCGATGTTACTGTAGTTTCAATGAAACTTAAGGCGTCTGAATCTAAATTTTTAGAATATCGTTACGAGATTAAAGAAGGTGATTATATGATGGATTTCACCGTTCGATCCCAAGGATTGAGCGATGTTTTCAACAGTTCGCAAGCCGTGAATTTAGATTGGAATTTAAAAACCTATCGTCATGCAAAAAGTATTTCCTATGAAAATAGATATACTGAAGTTGTTTTTGAATACGAAGGTGGAAAAGACGATTATTTGGGGCAACAGGAAAATACTGAGGATACCGCTGAAGATGTTACTTATGTAGCCTTTAAACAGCACTTCTTTACTTCGATATTGTTAGCCGATTCACCGTTTAAAACAGGCAAGTTCACATCTCAAAACTTGGTTCAAGACGAAGAGATGGACACCGTTTATACCAAGGCTTTTGCCGTCTCATTACCTTTAGAACTTACTGGTGGCGAATTAAATAAAAGCATGGATTGGTATTTTGGCCCGAGCGATTATAAAATATTAAATAGCTATGGTAGAAATTTAGATGAAATTGTACCATTGGGTTGGGGTATTTTTGGGTGGATTAACCGTTACCTATTTATTCCTTTATTCGCGTTTTTAGGTGGTTTTTTACCTTACGGAATTGCTATTATTGTTATGACGATTTTAATCAAATTACTATTGTCGTTTGTGCAGTACAAGCAGTTTTTATCACAGGCCAAACTGAAAATTCTAAAACCGGAATTGGACGCCATTCGCGAAAAGCATAAAAACAATAAAGTAAAGGCGCAACAAGAAACCTTGGCACTGCAAACCAAAGCAGGGGCAAGCCCCATGGCGGGTTGTATGCCGGCATTAATACAATTACCGGTGTTTTATGCGTTGTTCCAGTTTTTCCCGTCGGCATTCGATTTACGTCAAAAAAGTTTCCTTTGGGTAGAAGACCTATCATCTTATGATACCATTGCAGAATTACCATTTCACATTCCGTTTTATGGCGATCATGTTAGTTTATTCCCCATTTTGGCATCTGTAGCTATATTCTTTTATATGCGCTTAACCACAGGGCAACAAATGGCATCGCAACCCACGCAAGAGGGGATGCCTGATATGGCTAAAATGATGAAGTATATGATGTACTTTTCACCAATAATGATGCTCTTTTTCTTTAACAATTACGCATCCGGGTTAAGTTTGTATTATTTTATTTCTAACTTGATTAGTATCGGAATTATATTGGTAATTAAGAATTATATTCTTGATGAAGATAAAATTCACGCTCAAATTCAGGAGAACAAAAAGAAGCCTAAAAAACAAGGTCGTTTTCAGAAAAAAATGGCTGAAATGATGGAGCAAGCCGAAAAGCAAAAACAAGCGCAGCAAAAACGTAAATAATCTGGTTTAATTATAAAAATTAACCTCAGGTCGAGGTAAAGATGTATTTAAAAGTTGAGCTGCCAAAAGCCCACATCGAGCCATTGGTTAAATTTTAAACCTACCTCTTTAAAGTGTGCAACTTGTTTAAAACCGAATTTTTCGTGCAGTTGTACACTGGCCTCGTTTGGCAGCGTTAAGCCGCCCAAAACCACATGGTAGTTTTCCTGTTTTAAAAGACGAAGTAATTCGGTATAAAGTTTTGTGCCAATTTTTTTTCCGTGTGCGCCGTGTTTAACGTACACCGTAGATTCAACCGTATGGTTATAAGCCGGTTTTGGTCGCCATTTGCTTCCGTAGGCATAACCTAAAATAACGTTGTTTTCTTCAAAAACCAAAAAAGGGTATGTTTGATTAATAGCGTTTGTTTTTTCGGTAAAAGCCTCAATGGATAATGGTTCAATATCAAACGTGACAATAGAATTTAGTACATAATAGTTGTAAATGTCTAACAGTGTTTGGGTATCTTTTATGTGAAATGGTCTAATCAAAAAGAGTGAAATTTATTGTTTAACAATGGCTCCGTCTTTATACAAATTTGTTTTTATAAGTGTTCCGTTTATGTCATATTCATTAAGGTTACCATTGCCGTTAACAAAACTTCCTTTATCTAACGAATTACCTTTTCCGTCAAAACAGTTTATAACGTCTTGAAGCCCCCCATAATCACCATATAGTTCGGTTTTGTATAATTTGTTATTGGTATGATAATAAACCCATTCGCCAATTTTTTTGAGATAAGAAAAAGTTGAGGTTTGTCCTTCACTTGAAACGTCTCCGTTTGGGTAGTAATATTTACAATTAAAATCTCCTGAAGTTTCATCTTTTGTTATTTCAGATTCTAAAGCGCCATCTGCATGATAACTAGATCGGGTTAAAAGAATTCCATAAGACATTTTTGCTTTTACCTTTAACTTGCCATTTTCATGGTAATACAAATAGTTGTCTTCCAGTTTATCATCTTTATAAACTGAATTTAATTTAACCTGTCCACTTTGATAGTACTCATTTAATACACCATTCTTTATGCCGTTTTTATAGGTTGTGGTACTCGCCAATTGCCCGTTTGAATAATAGCTAATTAATTCGCCTTCAATGTTACCGTTTACATAATTGCACTTTGCAAAAAGTTGATTATTATTATAATAGGCTACGTAATTGCCATTAGCTTTACCGTTTTCATTATAATTTACTTGACTTTTTAGATTTCCGTTTTTATGATAAGATATAAATTCGCCAACTCTTTTGCCCTCGTTAAAATTGACTTTAGATTTTAATTTTCCGTCTTCATGATAGGTTTTAAACAAGCCGTGGTATTCATCATTTTTATAATTTACTAAAGCCGACAATTGACCACTCTCGTAATATTCTTTTCCAGTTCCTGTCCTTTTTCCTTTATAGCAATAGTCAATAAATTTTAACTTACCGGATGGATAATAATACTTAATCACACCGGATAACAAACCATCTTTTTTTGCGCCCTCCATTTTTAGGGCTCCATCATCAAAATACTCTTTATAAGAGGTTTGAGCTTGCACATTGTAGTAAACACTTATAATTATTAAAAGGATTTTAAACTTCATAAATATTGTTTTTTAATTAATTACCAACCTTTTCGTCTCAACAAATTTTCAATATGGGCAAAATGATGGTTGCTATGCCATGCATAAATGCCTATGTTTTTTTTCAAAATGACTTTATCGTTGGTGTCCGGATGAATAAAGTATTTGTTTAAATCGTTGTCAGATAGGGTTTTAAGCAAATACACTAATTTAAAATGAATCGCCTTTAAATGATTTAGTGACATTTGAATAGGTGCCGATTTAGCATCGTTAAGGGCCGCCCAACGCGCCTCGTAATACGGCTTTATAACTGGGTTTTCTTCGGTTAAAGTCCATTTAAAACGTGTGTAACTATGGTGGTGACTATCTGAAAGGTGATGGATAACCTGCCTAATCGTCCAACCATCCGGCCTATATGCCGTATCCAATTGTTCATCAGAAAGGTTTTTTACCAAATTTTCCAAGCGGTTGGGAAACTGTTCTAAAGTGGCAATCCAATTTTCAATATGTTCTTTTGAAATGGTTTTCGGACTCTCAAACTGGCCAATAGGATATTTTAGGTTTTGTAGCTCTTGTTCTCCCATACAAACACATATAAGTAATAGTTAGGCAATTTCAATAACACCTTGTTTTACATAGTTTACGGCTTCAAAAATAGTATTGAAATGTTTGATATTTTTAGTGTAGAACAACCTTTCAATCATACCGTTTAATGTCACCGTTTTGTTTGGAGAAACGATGCAATATGCTTTTAAAGTGTAACTGTGCTTAAAAAACTTTAACCAATCTAAAGCTACAACGGAATAAGAGTTAATACGATTGGAAATATAAATAACATCTGCTCCGTTTGTACCTAAAAAAGCGGATACGTCATCAACAATTAATTTAGCTTGATTATCCCAATTAATGATTTGTCCTTGGTTAATTTCAGAAACCACAAACCCATTAAATATATATATGTTGCCAAAAGAGTATGTGAACTCTTTTATGACTTCTGAATATAAATAGGTTTCTTTTAAACTAACCATTACCTAAATATATATTTACACGAGTTTTGCAAGAAATTTAATCGATAAACAAATAGATAATTAGCCGTAATGTACCAAAACAAAAAAAACATCCATAGCGGATGTTTTTTTTTGAAACTTATTTATTGAAGTAAATTTTGAGTCGCCCGATAGGGGACGCACTATTATTTTACATCCATCAGCTCGACATCAAAAATTAATGTGGCATCTGGTGGAATTACTCCGCCTGCGCCTCTGCTTCCGTATCCTAAATCGCTAGGGATTACCAAACGCGCTTTATCGCCTACATTTAACAAACAAATACCTTCGTCCCAACCCGCAATAACTTGACCGACTCCAACAGGAAACTCAAGTGGCTGGTTGCGTTTGTATGAAGAATCAAACACGGTACCATCTGCCAATTGCCCTTTGTAATGTACCGATACGGTTTTACCTTTTTCGGCTTTGGCACCTTTTCCTTCTTGAATGATTTGGTAGCGCAAACCGCTATCTGTTTTATTAAAACCAGCTGCTAATTTATCTAATTCAGCATCCGCTAAAGCTTTGACTTCTGCCAATCGTTTTTCCCTTGAACCCTCAAAGGTTCTAAAGGCCTCAACAGCATTAAAAGCTTCTGCATCAGCACCAACTCTAATAATCTCTAAACTATCGATAAGATCGCCTTGTGCAATGGCATCAACTACATCTTGGCCTTCTTCAACTTTACCAAAAACGGTATGATTGTTATCTAACCAAGGAGTTTCAATATGTGTAATAAAAAACTGACTACCGTTTGTGCCGGGGCCAGCATTTGCCATAGATAAAACGCCTGGGCCATCATGTTTTAAATCTGGGTGAAATTCATCATCAAATTTATATCCTGGATTTCCTGATCCCGATCCTTGTGGGCAACCACCTTGAATCATAAAATCTGGAATAACCCTATGGAATTTTAAGCCATCATAATATGGCGTACCTTGTGGTTTTACCGAGTTTTCCAAGTTTCCTTCTGCCAAAGCAACAAAGTTACCTACAGTTCCTGGTGTTTTTTTGTACTCTAAAGCAACAAGAATTTCTCCTTTTGTTGTGTTGAATTTTGCGTATATTCCGTCTTGCATGGTTCTAATTTTTAAGAAAGTGCAAAGGTAGCAATGATTTACGAATTTCGTTTTATGAATTCCGATTTTTTAATGTTAATAGAAGTTTAAAGCAACCCTTGACAATGGCTATTTAAAGTGGAATATTGCCGTGTTTCCGCTTGGGTATTTCAACTTTTTTATCTTCCAACATACTAAAGGCCTTAATTAATTTTCGCCTCGTGTTTTTTGGCAGAATTACCTCGTCTATAAAACCCCGTTCTGCGGCACGATAAGGGTTTGCAAATTTTTCAGCATATTCGGCTTCTTTTTTAGCAAGCTTTTCAACCGGATCGTCGGCATTGGCTATTTCTTTTTTAAAGATAATTTCACTCGCGCCTTTTGCGCCCATTACCGCAATTTCGGCTCCCGGCCATGCATAATTTAAATCCGCTCCAATATGTTTGGAATTCATAACATCGTAAGCACCGCCATAGGCTTTTCTTGTAATTACCGTTACTCGTGGTACGGTAGCTTCACTTAAAGCATACAATAGTTTGGCGCCGTTTACAATAATACCATTCCACTCTTGGTCGGTGCCTGGTAAAAATCCGGGAACATCAACCAAAACGAGCAACGGAATATTAAAACAGTCGCAAAAACGGGTAAAGCGTGCTGCCTTTTTAGAGCTATTTACATCTAAAACGCCTGCTAAAAACTGCGGCTGATTGGCAACGATACCAATACTTTTTCCGCCTAAGCGTGCGAAACCCACAATGATGTTTTCGGCGTAATCTTTGTGAATTTCGTAAAAGGAATCCGTATCGATAATCCCAGCGATTACGGCATGCATATCGTACGGTTTATTAGGGTTGTCTGGAACAATATCCGATAATACATCTCGTATTTCATCATGGAGTTCAAACGCCATTCTATTTGGAGTTTCGGTATTGTTTTGAGGCAAATAACCCAATAGATTTTTTATATCTTCTAAACATTCAATATCGTTAGCCGAGGTTTTATGGGCCACACCAGATTTTGAAGCATGGGTGTAAGCACCGCCTAATTCTTCGCTTGTAACTTCTTCATTGGTCACGGTTTTTACAACATTGGGGCCTGTAACAAACATATAGCTTGTGTTTTCTACCATCATTGTAAAATCGGTCATTGCCGGAGAATACACCGCGCCACCGGCACAGGGTCCCATAATGGCCGAAATTTGGGGAATAACGCCTGAGGCTTGTACATTTCTGTAAAAAATATCGGCATATCCACCTAACGAGCGCACACCTTCCTGAATACGCGCCCCACCAGAATCGTTAAGCCCGATAATGGGTGCACCAACTTTAACGGCCAAATCCATGATTTTACAGATTTTTTCGGCATGTGTTTCGGAAAGTGCCCCACCAAAAACGGTGAAATCTTGGGCGTAAATATATACCAATCGGCCATTAACAGTGCCATAGCCCGTTATAACGCCATCGCCGTAATAGATTTGGTTTTCCATACCAAAATCGGTGGTTCTGTGCGTTACCAAAGCACCAATTTCCTCAAAGGAACCTTCGTCCATTAAATAGTTTACGCGTTCTCTCGCCGTTAGTTTTTTCTTGGCGTGTTGTTTATCAATACGTTTTTGCCCGCCACCTAAATGCGCTAAATGTAGTTTCTCGTTTAACTTATCTATTTTGTTTTGCTTTGAATCCATATTTTATCTTTTGTTGTTGAGCGTATAACTCTGAAAACTGCGTCTGAAAACTGTGACTAATTTGGCAATCGTAATTGTTTTTGGTCTTTTAAATACTGCTTTAAAGCAATCAGTGCAGCGATTTTAGCTTCATTTTCAGTTGCTTTTTGTAATGCCGCAGGCGCGTAATGGTTTTTTACAAAATGCGTATCGAAATCTCCGGAACGAAACGCTTCATGCTCACACACATATTTACCAAACGCCAATGTGGTTTGAACGCCTTCAACATGATAATTTTCTATGGCTTCAATCATAAGCTGGATAGCGGCTTCCCGGGTTTTTCCGTAAGTAATTAATTTGGCAAGCATCGGGTCGTAATAAATAGGTATTTCCATACCTTCTTCAAAACCATTATCGACACGAATGTTTTTGTCTATGGGCAGTTTGTACGTTTCTAAAGTGCCCACACTTGGTAAAAAATCGTTTAAAGGATCTTCGGCATAAACCCGTAATTCCAAAGCATGCCCTTTTATTTTTAAATCTTTTTGATTGATTTGAAGGGCTTCACCGCGAGCCACGCGAATTTGAAGTTCAACCAAATCGACACCACAAATTAATTCGGTAACCGGATGTTCTACTTGCAAACGCGTATTCATTTCCAAGAAATAGAAATTATGGTTTTCATCCAATAAAAACTCAACAGTTCCAGCGCCTAAATAATCACAGGATTGAGCGACTTTAATGGCGGCTTCACCCATTTTTTCTCTTAATTCAGGGGTTAAAACAGATGATGGTGCTTCTTCAACCACCTTTTGATGACGCCGTTGGATACTGCATTCACGTTCAAAAAAATGTAAAATATTACCATGGCTGTCGGCTACAATTTGAATTTCAATATGACGCGGCGAACTCACATATTTTTCTATAAAAACGGAACCATCGCCAAAAGCCGAAGTCGCTTCACTAATAGCGCGCTTCATTTGCGACTCTAAATCGCTTTCTTTTTCAACCACGCGCATACCTTTTCCGCCCCCGCCAGCTGAGGCCTTTATCAATATTGGAAAACCGATTTCTTCAGCGATGGCTTTTGCTTTTTCAACATCGGTAATGGCTTCATCAATTCCGGGAACCATGGGGATGTTGTATTGTTTTACAGCTTCTTTGGCAGCCAGTTTACTGCCCATCATTTTAATGGCTTTTGATTTTGGACCAATAAAGATGATGTTGTTTGTTTCGCACAATTCGGCAAAATCGGCATTTTCACTTAAAAAACCATATCCCGGATGAATGGCGTCGACCTTAAGCTGTTTGGCAACTTCTATAATTTTATCGCCTCGTAAATACGATTGATTTGAAGGTGGATCGCCAATGCAAACGGCTTCGTCTGCAAATTTAACATGGGGCGCATTTCTATCGGCCGTAGAAAAAACAGCAACTGTTTTTAGTCCCATTTTTTGAGCGGTCTTCATCACTCTAATGGCTATTTCGCCTCGGTTTGCAATTAATATTTTTTTCATTAAAAAATATATTTATTTCATTTCCTCGAAGGAGGAAAATAGTTTTATACTTTAAACCTACAAGGTTTTTAAAACCTTGCAGGAAATTATTTTGGATACTTGTGCATTATGCGTAAAAGCCATCAATTCACGAATATTGAATTACATTTTTTTGATAGTAAAATGGTGTCATTAAATATTCGTGTATTCGTGGCTGCTTTTCATTTATTCGAATTCAATTAACAACTGATTTTTCTCTACAGCGTCACCTTGGCTTGCAGTAATCGATTTAATTATCCCATCTCGTGGCGAGGTAATTATGTTTTCCATTTTCATAGCTTCAAGAATAAGCAAGGTGTCGTTCTCTTTAACTTCTTGATTTTCTTTAACCTGTATTTCCAGAATTAAACCGGGCATGGGCGCTTTAATGGAATTGACGTGTTTTGTTGAGCCTATTGCAAAACCCATCTCTTTTATCAAAATATCTAAATCGTTGAAAATATTTATGTTATACCTGTTGTTGTTAACTTTTACTTGATATGTTTTGTTGTTAAAATTTGATTCTTGAATATCGACTTTATATGATTTATGATGATGAATAACATGAAATTCAGAGTCTGAAATTTGAATGGCATCAAGTTTTGAAACAGCTTCTTGATTGATTTCAAAATCGAAGGTATTATTGACGTTGGTTTTGAAGGTTTGACCCATAGTTTACAAATTGATTAGTTGTAAATATAAGCAATATTATAAGCTGGTTTATTTTTTTAGAAGCCGAATTTAAGTGAAAGGAAGTTAGGCAATGGCCTGTAAAATGTTTTGAAATACAGTTTCGTAATACGATCTATTTGACGCCACAAAGTGATTGTTATTTGTGTTTATGCTGTCAATAAGGTTGTTGAAATCATCAAAAGAAACGAGTTTTAAGGCTTCAACTTCGTCTTTTTGAGGCGTTAATTCGTCAATTGAAACGCTTAATTCGCAGATAAATGCGTGATGAAATTCGTTGTCGACAATGCCATTTTCATAAGATTGAAAACATTCAAAAACACCAATTCTATTCAAATCGCATTCAGAAATATCCAATCCAATTTCTTCTTTGGTTTCACGAATAGCAGCTTGTTTTATAGTTTCGCCGGCATCAACATGTCCGGCAACAGAGACGTCCCACAATAGCGGGCAAATGGTTTTTTTTGCCGAACGTTGCGCTAATAAAATATGTCTATATTGAGTGTAAAACCAAACATGGGCCGTATTGTGGTAATGGCCTTTTTGGTGGATGATTGATTTGAGTACAGACTTACCCGTTGGTTCGCCTTGTTTTGTAACGATATCAATAAATTCCTCCATGTTTTTACTTTATAAATGTGAAGCTATACAAGCAACAAGCGGTTTAAAATCCTCTGCCGTATTAAACAAATGGCAAGAAATCCTGATGTAATTACCACGAAACGACACAAAAATATTTTTACTGAATAAGTCTTTCTTTAAAGCATCAAGATTTAATTCTTTTGGTAGTTTAATTCCAAATAGGTGGTGTGTTCTGTAATGGTCGTCTTCAATGATACAACCTAGGTTTTTCAATTCTTTTACGGCTTCAGCAGAAATATCTTTACAATAACCTTGAATCCTTTTTGGCGTCCATTCCAAAACTTGATTTAAAGCTTCAATTTGCATTTTCACGTAGATAAAATTTCCGCTTTCACCAACCGAATAACGATTGGCCAACGGTTTGTATTCCCGTTGATAATTAGTAAGTCCAGCAAAGTTTTCGCTATCTAATCGGTTCGACCAATTTTCTTCAATCGGATTTCCATTATCAAAGTATTCGCCAAAATACCCATAGGCACATCCGTAAGGGCCAAAAAGCCATTTGTAACCAGCGCAAATAAGGGCGTCTGGCTTAATGTCTTTTACCGAAAAAGGTAACGCACCAACCGATTGCGATCCATCAATAATTAAAAGCGCAGCGTGTTGTTTTGCTTTATTGCTAATCGTTTTTAAATCGAACAAACTGCCGTTGGACCAATGGATGTTTCCCATAGCAATTACAGCGGTATTGCTGTTTATAGCGTTTAAAATGGCTTCGTTCCAAAGCTTAACACGATTGGTTTCCGTATTTGGAGCGCTCACCGTTTTTATTTTAGCATGGTATTTTTTGGCTAATTTTTGCCAGGAATAAACATTGCTGGGAAACTGCTCGTCAATAATTAAAATCTCATCATGTTCCTTTAAAACTATGTTATTCGCAACGGTTGCCATACCGTAAGATACCGATGGCATGGTAGCAATGCGATTAAAATCATTGGCATCAATCAATTCTGCAAATAGTTTTTTAAGCTCGATAACCGGTTCAAAATAATCAGAAACCCTAATGTCATAAGGCCTATTTTTTTGTTTTAAACCTTCTAATCCAGCTTCATAAATCGATTTGAAAGCAGGCGATTGGCTCGCAATGTTCAAATACGTTATATCCTCAGGAATATCAAATAATTGTTTCTGATGTTGCATGACATAGAGTTTATGTTAGGTTGGCCGCAGTCCGTATGTTTCAAAAGTAATCCACTGCGTTCAACCGGACATTTTAATCTTATTCTGCTTATTTAAAATACGAAAACGTTTCCCCGTCTTTTATTTTAAGTAGCGTTTCGTAAATTAGTTTTATCACGTTTTCCACATCGTCTCTATGCACCATTTCTACCGTGGTGTGCATGTAGCGCAGAGGTAACGATATTAATGCTGAAGCAACGCCACCATTGCTATAAGCAAAAGCATCGGTGTCGGTGCCGGTGGCTCTTGAGAGTGCCGAACGTTGGAAAGGTATCTTTTTGGCCTCGGCGGTTTCGGTAATTAAATCGCGCAGTTTTTGCTGTACCGCTGGCGCATAAGCTATAACGGGACCTTTGCCCAATTCCAGATGACCTTCTTTTTTCTTTTCAATCATCGGGGTAGTGGTGTCGTGCGTAACATCGGTAACAATGGCCACATTGGGTTTAATGGTGTGGGTAATCATTTCCGCACCGCGCAAACCAATTTCCTCTTGAACGGAATTGGTAATGTACAATCCAAAAGGCAGTTCTTTTTTATTCTCTTTAAGCAATCGCGCCACTTCGGCAATCATAAAACCACCCATGCGGTTATCTAAAGCGCGACAAACAAAATTATCTTTATTTAAAATATGAAATTCGTCCGGATAGGTAATTACGCAGCCCACGTGCACACCCAGCTTTTCAACATCCTCCTTGGTTTTGCAACCGCAATCAATAAAAATATTATCTGGTTTTGGTGCTTCTTCTTTAGCTTTATTGCGCGTATGGATGGCCGGCCAACCAAAAACACCTTTAACAATGCCCTTTTTGGTGTGGATATTTACAATTTTACTCGGCGCAATTTGGTGGTCGCTACCGCCGTTTCTAATCACGTAAATCAATCCGTTGTCGCTTATGTAATTCACGTACCACGAAATTTCATCGGCATGTCCTTCAATAACCACTTTGTATTTTGCCTTCGGATTTATTACACCAACCGCAGTGCCGTAAGTATCGGTAATAAACTCATCCACATAAGGTTTTAGGTAGTCCATCCACAATTTTTGCCCTGTCCATTCGTAGCCGGTTGGGGCGGCGTTGTTTAAATATGTTTCTAAAAAGTCTATCGATTTTTTATTAAGAATGCGCTTTTTTGCCATGTTTTAAAATTTTCAACTAAAATAATAATATAAAACGGAAATGATAGATTTAAGCAGGCTCTTATTACGAAAAGTTTTGGGCGTTACCCAAGGGTCGGGCTTTACGTTGCAAGTCCTCGCGCCAAAAAAGGCGCTGTGGGCTTTCCTCTGCAATCCCTAACGCAGGTGTTTGCTAACTCCGGTTTTAACCATTGCGCTGTTTTGTTTTTTGGAACGGTTAGCCCTTTGAAGAAAACCATGTTTCACAAATAGCTTAAAACGGCTTGTTTTTTAACTCAGTTCTTTGTTGTGTGCTGTGCATTTATACTATTATTTTGGCAATCTTATTTATATCAGCACCTTCCAAATGTTTTAGGGGATGAGGGTTATTGTCTAAATTAATCATTGCTCGCCCAATTCTAGAAGTGGTTGTTACTGACTTCATTCTTTTTAATAAAGGAAAAATGGGTTTAGTGATAACATAGAAAAAATTATACAGTTTAGTTTTAGATTTCACACCACGTTCAGGTAAAATAGCTCCTGGTCTAAACGCATAAGCATCCTTAAAACCTTTGTTTAAAATAAAATTTTCGGTTTTGCCTTTTACTCTTGCCCACATTGAGTTACCTTGCTCAGAACTGTCTGTTCCTGCACCTGAAACATATGTAAAAAGTATATTAGGATTTACACTATAAATTGCATTAGCTAGTGCTTCAGAAATTGTATAAGTGAGTTTATAATATCTTTCTTCAGATATACCAGCTGACGATACGCCCATACAATGAAAACAAGCATCATAGTCTTTGAATTCTGCTTTAATGTTGTTGAAATTTGTAAAATCCTGATGCAAAATTTCTTTTATCTTGGGATGAGAAATGTCAATTGGGTTTCTGTTGATTAATAAAACCTTTTCAACTGTTTCATTATCTATACATTCCAACAAAACTCCCTTGCCTACCATACCAGTTGAACCTGTTAGTATAACTTTCATAACAAGTTATTCGTTTTTATGTTCGGAAACTTCAACCATAACTACTCGAATAGAGCCTGGTTTAAAAAGGTTCTTTTCGTCTTCATTGATCTTTGCCTGAATTTCTGTGTTATTAATATCTTCTAGAAATTGATTGAAAGCCTCTGGGTCAGACCAAATAGATTCTGTTACTACATCATATTCCAATTCTCCTGAAAAGCCTTGAGGGTAAATTATCTGGTTACCCAGAAGAAAATTTCTTCTTATGGTACATTTTTTTAAAATAGGAAGAAGTTCAACACATAAAGGTGTATGTTGGTTTGCGTAGTAGTTTGCAAAATCTTCGTGCGACATTCCGTCTTTTCGCTTTGCGAAGGTTAAATATTTCACCATTGATTTTTATTTTAGAATTAATTTAATTGTCTGTATTTGTTTGGCGACATGCCAACTTTCTTTTTAAAAAGGGTTCCAAAGGACTGAGGATATTCAAAACCTAGATCGTATGCAATACCACTTACGGATGCATTTGATGACAATAATAGATTTTTGGCTTTTTCAATAAGGTGAAAATGGATATGCTCTTGTGTATTCTTTCCTGTTTCTTTTTTCAGTAAATCACTCAAATAGTTTGGTGAAAGATTCACTTGGTCTGCACAAAATTTTACGGTTGGAATCCCTTGTTGTATGGAATTGTCCGAATTAAAGAAATCGACCAATAATTCTTCGATTTTTTCTACAACATCCTGTTGGTGTGTACTTCGCGTATAAAATTGACGGTCGTAAAATCGATTACAATAGTTGAGTAATAATTCCAAATTAGAAACAATGACGGTTTGACTATGTTTGTCTATATTTTGCTGACATTCGTCTTCTATTGCCTCAATGCATCGCGAAATTTTTTTCTTTTCTTTTTCCGATAGATGCAATGCTTCATTGGACTTATAAGAAAAGAATCCATATGATTTTATGTTCTTGCCTAAATCAGATTTTTGAATTAAATCTGAATGAAAGTATAAGGCCCAACCGTTTTCATTTAATGTTTTAGGTTGTTTTTTTGCTTCGAATACTTGTCCAGGTGAACTAAAGACTAAAGTGCCTTCTTCAAAATCATAGTATTGCCTGCCATACTGAAGTTCACAATTCTCGAATTTTAAAGAAATCATATAAAAATCCCAAATGTATTTTTGGTTGAACAGTTCTTTAGTGAGTTTAATATCCTTCATATTTACCAATGAAATAGCAGGATGCATAGGCTTATTCAATCCTAAAAGGTGATGCATCTGACTAATTGATTTTATTTCTCTAAATTCTTCCATCTTGTTAAGATAATAATTTGTATTTAAAAAGTCTTTGCATTATTTATCCAAAAAAGACCTCATTTGCGTGCATAGTATCCATATATTCTTTCCAAGTACAAACTTTTTCGTCTTTTATTTCCATTAGAATATGAAAATGATTATTGTAGGTTTTACCACTAATATGATTTCCAAGAGATTCGGCTTCAATGGCAACTCGACTTCCTTCTACTGTCATAGCTTTTGTTTTAAGGCTCAGTCCTTCGGGAAAACCTTCTCTTGTTCTTTTACCAGCTACGATTACAAAATCTTTGGTATGTGTGCCTGAAATTGGCATACTACCAGCTACCCAAACAATAGCATCTTCTGCAAAAACTTCATTTACGTATTCCCAATTATCATTACTAATTGCTTCTATTACTTTCTGTGCTAACACTCTATTAGCTTCATTGTTTTTTAAATTTTCCATTTTAATTTTTTTTGCGTTTATTCTTTAAACATTTACATTGTGATAGGCATTGTATCCTTTCTGCCAAACAGGTAATTGTGATTTCATTCTTGACTTTAGAAACCATTTAAAAAACCAACCTGTACCGAAATATTTTGGCTCAAAGCTTCCTTTGTATTTCCATAACATTCCGCCATTCTTCGATTCGTAGAAAAATTCGCCCTGGTATTTATTTACAGGCATACCTCCTTCGTGTACAGCATAACTGAAATAATTTGGTGGGTCAAAACCAACGATATCTTCGGTAAGGTTTATATCTCCAATCAAAATTTTTCTTACAGTTCCCAAGCCTTGTGGATGGTCTGTGCCTTCTTTAACGACAACAATTTCTCCCGCCATAATTTCGGATTGAGAATACCATTTGTAGTCAACGAAAAACTCCCAGAATTTTTGAAGTTCTATATTTGGATAGAAGTGTGAAAGTTCGAAAGAAACTAATTTTGAATTTGCCATTTCAATTGTTTGTGATTTTATACCACAAAATTGCAGGCTTTTTATTGAAAGAAATTAAGCAGATTACGGATTATCTAATTCAATTTACTGTTTTTGTTTTTTCCCGCATTGCAAACAACAATCATATATAATTAATATTAACTATATATCTATTATGTGTGCACTAAGATAGCAAATCTTTGATTTCTGTAAAGGAATTCATATTTTTTTTTCGCACAAAACCCAATGTTTTCGTATTTTATAACTTAGGTGTCTAGTTTTAAGAAATTCAGTATTTTTGGCATAATAAATGTCCCATGTTTTACAGATGAATTTTTTAAAATACATATGCGTACTTTTTCCGTTATTGGCCATGGCTCAAATCAGTGATATCGAGCCAGATTCTACGGCCGTAAAGTACATTATTATTGAGGGCGATTCCATACCGCGGACGGCGATTGACTTAGACGAGGTGATGCTGTTGCACGAGCTTAAATTTGATGGTAAAGAAGACCGTATACGCTATTTGATTTTACGCCGGAAAACCATAAAAGTGTATCCGTATGCAAAAATGGCCGCCGAACGTTTGGATTCCATGAATAAACGATTGGCAAGTATTGAAAAGAAACGCCATAAAAGAAAATACGCAAAGCGTGTTCAAAAATATATTGAGGGCGAGTTTTCGGATGAATTAAAAAAATTAACGCGTACCGAAGGCCAGATTTTGGTAAAACTGATTCACAGGCAAACCGGTGAAACGGCCTTTAATTTGGTTAAGGAATTGCGCAACGGTTGGCGCGCCTTTTGGTACAACACCACGGCGAGTATGTTCGATATTTCCTTAAAGCGGGAGTTCGATCCGCTTAACGTAAAGGAAGATTATTTAATTGAAGATATTTTACAACGCAATTTTCAAAGCGGTCGTTTAGAGCGGCAAAAATCGGCCACCAAATATGATTTTTTCGATTTGACCAATAAATGGCTAAAACCAACTACAAACAACCAGTAATTTATGCGTACACAAAGCCCCTTTGAGGAAAAATTAAACAGCATCACGCACGGTATTGGTGCTTTATTTGGTATTGCGGCATTGGTGTTGCTTATTGTTTTTAATACCGAAAAAACAAATTGGAGCTTGTTTAGCGTTATTGTTTACGGCATTTCCATTATCGTGCTGTTTATGGCCTCAACCTTTTATCATGCGGTAAAAGGGGAGAAACGCAAGCATTATTTTAGGATTGTAGACCACATAAGTATTTACATTTTAATAGCCGGAACCTACACACCGGTGTGTTTAATAGCCCTTGAAGGAAGTTTGGGCTGGCCACTATTTTGGGCAGTTTGGATTATTGCCGCTTTTGGGGTGATTTTAAAACTGTTTTTTACAGGGCGTTTTGAGGTGTTTTCCACACTTTTGTATTTGGTAATGGGCTGGCTTATCGTTTTTGACTTTACCAATCTATCCAAAGCTATGGGTACCGATGGCATTTTGTTTCTTTTTGCCGGCGGCTTATCGTATACGGTGGGCATTGTTTTTTATGCCATTCAAAAGATACCGTTCAATCATGTTATTTGGCATTTGTATGTTCTGGCTGGGGCCATTTGTCATTTTTTTATGATTTTCTTTTATGTGATATAAGGCTTGAAATTCTTATGAAAGAAAGATAAAACATCTATTATAATGTCCATTTTTATGAAGAACGGAATTTATAAGTTATTTATTGATAGCTTAAGAGTCAATTACCTAATATTCCTTCTTAATCAATTTAAATGAACGCTCTTTTTCGTTTTGCGTGATTTTCAAAATATAGATTCCTATTGAAAGTGTATTCCCGTGCAACGGCAGCTCGTAAGTATCGTTGCCTTCGGTCATGTTAAAAGTATTGCTGATAATGGTTCTTCCTAAAATATCGTATAGTGCATAGTTTACCGGCGCGTTTTCATCTAAGGAAACCATTCTTAAAGTCACATTATTTATAAACGGATTTGGATATGCCATCGCGTTAAAAACATCGGCTTCTTCAACCACTAAAAACGGATCGGTTATCGACATTTTCAGCTCACTAAAACCGTAGCAGTCGCCACCAAAATTTGAGGTTGGCGTAATTAAAACAAAACGAGCTTTAGTGGCGTTAAAATCGGGTCCTTCGGAGCCTTCGTAAGTCGATAAGCCCGAAGCTTGCTCTAAGTTGAACGCGCCTAAGTTGGTCCACGTAACACCATCTAAAGAATAATCGACATTAAATTCATTGATGCCGTAATTCAGGTTTTTGGGCTCGTTGGCATTCCAAAGTTTTGTTTCGTTCAACACATAGTTATATCCCAAATCGTACATAATCCAATGGGTTTCGCCGTAAGATGCAATGGGATTTGGAGATTTTTCGCAAGATACCCAGCCATCAAACCAATTGGTGCTATGGCGGTCTGGGTAACATTGGGCGCTAATAAATGGAGTGCTCAAAAACGAAAGAATCAATATGTATAAATGGCTTTTTTTCATCATGTCATATTCATAAAACCTATTGGCGGAACAACGGAATTTGTGTCGTAAAAATTTGAAATGTTCGGGAGAATGGTGCTCAATTCGGATGCGGGCACACCAAACCAAAGTGCCAATTCTGCCATATATAAATCGGCTGCCGTTGTTGGAATCATCACGCCATCTTGAAAATCGACATCGCTATTTAAAGCCAAAACCGGATATTCGCCGTATAGCTCTTTTCCGTTTACGGCGCCACCCATTATAAAAGCATTGCCACCCCAAGCGTGATCGGTGCCATTTCCGTTTGATGTTAGGGTTCGTGCAAAATCCGAAACGCTAAATGTTGTAACGCAATCGTTCGTGTTTAACTCGGTCATTAAATCGTTAAAATATTTTAAGGCCTCATTCACCTGCGCCAATTTACCAGCTTGATTTATGAGGAGTTCATCGTGATGATCCCAACCACCAAGTTGCACAAAAAATGTTTGTCTGGAAAACCCTAAAGTATCTCTGGACGCAATGGTTTTTGCAACCATTCTTAATTGTTTTGCCAAATTATTGTATTCCGGAAGCGGCGTACTAAAATCCAAAACGCCATCAATGGCCGATTGAAATTCCAAATTCGCTTCGTTTGAAGATTTGATGGTGTTTTTATAGGTATTCTTGAAAATATCTTGATAATCCCTTTCCAACATCGAGTTTAAAGCTTCGGTACGAAGGCTGTTAAACAGGTTGGTGCCACCATAACCATTAATGCCAACGCTACCTTGATTGCCAATAGCGTATGGGATAATTTGGTCTCCGCGCTGAAAAATGTTACTTCCCCTTAACGAAATATTCATGGAGATATTCTGGTTGGAATTCATGGACTGTACCAAGTCTGCTATTTTTCCGCCCCAACCAATATTGGTTCTTTCGTGTGGTCTTCCCGTTTGCCATTGCTGTATTTGGTCGGCATGCGAAAATAAACCAAGCGGTGTTTTAACCACATTGTTTTGTATATCGTTTTTTGTTGAAGGTTCTATAAGCGTGCCCACATTTGAAAGAAAAGCCAAATTTCCGCTTTCAAATAATTGTTGCATATCGGGCATTGATGGATGCACTCCAAAAACCCTTCCGTCAGAAGTATTGGGGTTTATCTGTAAAATATCGTTTTGCGGAATGGCCAAATTGGAGCGTGTGGTGGCATATTCGTTATATTCATTAGTGCCTTTTGGCATCAGCATGTTAAAAGAATCGTTACCGCCACCAAGCATTAAACACACCAAAGCTTTGTAATCACCGCCCAAATTAGTGATTAGTGACGAATTATCCATAGCCGAGGCAGCCATGGCCTTAAGGTTGATTAAAGATGAAAACAGCGTGGTGTAACCAAGTGCAGCACAGGAATCGCCAAGGAATTTTCGTCTGGATATATTATGTTTTTCTTTGCTCATTGGTTTTATTTAAGAATCGCATAGTCTGGACTTATCAATATAAGATAGAGGGCCATTTTTACTCTATAAAAAGTATAATCAAAATCGCCACCCAAATCTGTAATGCCATCAACAGCTTCAGTTATAACGCGTTTGGTTTCATCGGATAATTGCCCATGTGTGAATAATTTATCCAATTGACTAACCAAAACCTCGCTGTCTTTTGCAAAATATTTAAGCGCTTCAAAATCTAACGGTGTGTCTTCAATATCTAAATCCCAAGTGTTTAAAACGGAATAATACTGCGGATACGTCCATAAATCAACTTCATTTATATAAGAAATACTTGTTGCGGAATTGTGGATTTCAAATTCTGGGCCAACAAGATTTGCAGTCGTAAATTTGGCATTGGGCACATATTCCGGCAAATAAAAATTAAATACGTGCGGTGCCGCTAAAGGGGATTGACCAGTGGCTTGATAAAAATTATAACCCACATTCCAATTTAATCCGCTTTTATTATCCAAATCAATTTGTCTGGTGATGTTAAAATACCGCACCATGGGTTCAATTAATTTCCCGCTTGACGGATTGTCTATCCAACTGCAACTTCTGGCTTCTTCATCCAATAAAATGGCTTTTATTACAGCTTTCATATCGCCTCTAACGCCTTTGGTATTGTTAAAGGCCGCACTAACTCGGGATATATAAGCAGGCGATGGATTGGATTTTACCATTTGCTGAATGAGGCGTATAGCTATAAACGGCGCGGTGTTTTGATGGTTGAACAGATTGTCTATTGCATCTTCCACATCTTGCATTCCCGATTGCCCGTTTGGGATAACATAGCCATTCAATAATTTTTTTTCTCCGGGTTGATGCCATTCATCGTACATCGCCATGGGAACATCTTTTTTCGCTAAGTATTGATTCACCCCAAATCGTGGTACAACGCCCCAAGGATTTTCGTTAACCGCTGCGGCGCCAAGACCGGTAAATACTTTGGCAAATTCTTTTATATCGTTGTTATCGTAAGTGGGCACCCTGTTGCCTTCGCCATCCACAACATAGCTTCCGTCTTGGTTGAGCTCGTACAAACCAATGGAAAATAATTGCATAACTTCCCTGGCAAAATTTTCGTCTGGATGTATGTTTTGGTCGGGGAAACTTCTGGGGTTGTTATAATGGCTTAAGTAAATGCCCATCATGGGGTGCAAAGTCATATCTTTTAAAAGGTCTCTAAAATTCCCGAAGGCATTATCTTTTAAAACATCGTAAAAATCGCCTAAACCAACCCCGTAATCACCAAGACTTGAGTTTCTTGAAATCACCATAATTTCGCTTAAGGCCAGCGCAACTTTTTGGCGAAGTAAATCCTCGTTACCTATATTGCTTTGCCACCAAGCGTATTGAAAATGCAACCAATACGGGCCAAAATAGTCCTCTTCATTACCGCCATTGGCCACAAAAATTGAAAGGGCCTCATCGTAAATGGTTTGGGTAAGTTCGCCCGTGGATGGCGAGTTAAAATCGAATTGCGTATCAACCCAATCTTCAAAAGAGTTTTCGGCAACGGTTTTTATGTAGTTTAAGTCAGCACCAAAAGTCGCCTGTGCTAAAAACCGCGACGTTTCCAATAAACGCGCATCCAGCCCCGTACCATTTATAGTGTTTTCTGCGCTGGCAGTCTCGTTCCAACTTGTTCTGTTTTGCTGATTGCTGGAAGTTACCGTAATGCCATTGCTGTGTCCGGCACCCAAATAATCTCTGTATTCCTGCGAAAACATGCAAATAGGAAAGCTTAAAAATAAAGCGAGTATTAGTTTTTTCATAAGGCAATTTAAAGCGTTGCTTAATAAAAAAGGAAACTGGATTTGGCAACTAAGCTATCAAATATAACTAAAAATCAGATGAATAGCTATATTTTTCGATGAACTGCAATTTAGATTTTTCAAGAACCTGCTTTTATTCATTAATTATTATTTTATTTGAATAACGATTTTTACGATGTAATATGATACACATTACTGAAGCCAACCAAACATCCGATTATATTTTATTGGAAAACTTAGCCGATACCATTTGGCGCGAACACTACATTCCCATTGTTGGTAAACCGCAGATTGATTATATGCTCGAAAAGTTTCAATCGGCCAAAGCCATAAAAAATCAAATTGTAAATGAAGGCTTTGAATATTTTATCATGTATTTCAATAAAAAACCAGCTGGTTATCTAGCCATTAAAAAGGAAAAGGAGCATTTGTTTTTAAGCAAGATTTATGTATTGCGTTCCCATAGAGGAAAAAAAATAGGAAAAGCGGCCATGTTAAAAGCTGAAGAAAAAGCCAAGGCATATCATTTAAAAGTCATTAGACTTGGGGTAAATATTAACAATACAAACTCCATTAAAGCTTATGAAAAATTGGGGTTTATAAAAGTAAGCACCTTTGTTACCGATATTGGCAACGGCTTTGTAATGGACGATTTTATTATGGAGAAAAGGGTTTAAACTGTAACCGTCATTACGAGGAGCGGAGCGACGTGGTAATCTTTTAAATTGAAAATTAGAACTATATTTAAACAGATTGCTTCACTATGTTCGCAATGACGATTAATGATCAATAACCTCTTTGTATTCCTCAAAAAAAGCTTCAAACAAAGTCATTTTTTCATTGAAGAATTCCATCACATCGCGCCACGAGTTTTTATTATGAATCGATACTTTTTGATTTAAGGGCACATAAATTCTTGAGATTTCTTTATGGTTTTCTAAATAGTATTCTTCATCAAAAATAGCATCCGGCAAATATTCATCCAACAAAATCGATTTTAAAGCCAATAGTTTTTCCCAGTATTTAATACGGTATTCCAAATCGTCTTCAACATCCAAAGCCACCAAAGCGGACTTGGTGTCAAAATGAAATTTAAACGAGACCCCTTTCAGTTTGGTGTTGTATAAAATCCATTTCCGTGGAAACGATTTTCCAAAACTCGTCCAGAATTCTTGTCGTAATAATCGCGATTCTTCTTTTGAAAACATTGAAAATATTATTTTTTTCTATTCCCTTTTAGAAGGGAATCTGTTTTTCTGTCATTCCTGCGAAGGCAGGAATCCACTTTATCATAATTTAGTTTCAATTGATGAGATTCCTGCCTTCGCAGGAATGACAAATTAAATCAAATAAGCCACAGCTATACCCAAAATAATGGCAATAAATTTCGATAAATTAAACTTATGGCCTTCGCCACTTTCAAACAAAATAGTGGTTGAAATATGAAAAAATATACCAATTACCATGGCATTGATAATGTGCGCGTAATCTGTAATGGCTTCCCAAGTACTCGAAATATACGTCCCCAACGGGGTCATAATCGCAAAAACCACTAAAAACGCCGTGATTTGCAATTTGCTAAAATTAGACTGAAACAAAAACATACTTATTAAAGCAGCAATGGGGATTTTGTGCACCAAAACGCCATAAAGCATATCGTTGTGATCGTGAATTGGAAAACCTTCCAAAAAACTATGAATACATAAACTGATAAACAATAACCACGGAAAATCGGTTTCGTCTTTATGGATGTGCACATGCCCGTGTTCGGCACCTTTCGAGAAGAGCTCCAAAACAATTTGCAGCACGATTCCGCACATAATGTACAATCCGGTAAGCTTGCCGCTTAAATGGTGGTAAACTTCCGGGAGCAGTTCAAAAAGGGTTATTGCCAATAAAAAAGCGCCACTAAAAGAGAGTAGGAGCTTGGTGTTCCATGTTTTTTTATACTTGCTCAAACTGGCTATAAGTACGCCCAAAACAACAGCTAATACAGGAAATAAAAATTTATTCATTCAAAAAATAATATTCAATGTGATAAAATCAATCAATAATTACTCGCAACAGTGATACTAATTAAATGTCGATTATCGACCTATTTAAAAATCATGATTAAGCGTTCCGATGTTTTGGCATTAAATTTATGCAATTTATAATCGCCAAAAACATCCAATAAATGCACATCGGCAGCTTCAAACATGGTTTCAAAATCGGCTAAAGTAAAGGCTTTAACGCGCTCTTGGAAATTATAGTCTTCGCCATCGGCCGTAAACAAAATATCTTTTATAATGTAACCCTTATCCACATAACGCTTTAAATTAAAGGTAATGCCATCAACCGTTTTCACCTCTTCGGGCACTAAATTATCAATAACAAATTCGCTGTTCATAAAATCAATCACGCCAAAGCCAAAGTCGTTCAAATTCGCTTTAATGGCTTTAATCGTGCTCAGGTTGTCCTCATCTTTTTCAAAATACCCAAAACTGGTAAACAAATTAAAAACCGCGTCAAACTGTTTGTGGTAAGGTTGGCACATGTTGTGCACCTCAAAACGGAGGCTGTTGTTTTCAAACTTTTTGGCAAAATCAATGCTGTTTGCGCTCAAATCAACACCCGTAACATCGTATCCCATTTTGTTTAAATACCGGGCATGACGGCCTTTGCCGCAAGCCAAATCCAAAATGGTACCATGCTCGGGAATATTCAAATAATTGGTAAGCGTATCCATAAAAGCACGCGCCTCGGTATCGTCTCTATCTTTATATAAAATGTGGTAAAAAGGCTTGTCAAACCACGATTTAAACCATTTTGTAGTATTGTTGTTCATATTGTTTTTATGGGGTTACCGCGCTAAGGCGCGGTCAGGCTTTCCGCTATATCTTTTTAATGCGTCATTGCGAGGACGAAAGACGTGGCAATCTGCCAAATTTCAGTTCGCAACAAAATCATTACAAGTCCGCATTAAAAAGGATGCCGCATCAATCCTTAACCCATTATCTGCAATTGCTAGTTAATTTGTGCAAAATTACATTATTTTTGCAATCTATTCGACGTAAAAAATGGAAGAAAATTTTAACATGGTGGCCAAAACCTTATTTGGTTTTGAAGAATTACTGGCAAACGAACTCACGCAACTCGGTGCGCAACACGTAAAAAAAGGCGTGCGGAACGTCGCTTTTTCAGGCGATAAAGGCTTTATGTACAAAGCAAATTTAGCATTACGTACGGCCGTTAAAATTTTAAAACCCATCCATTCGTTTACCGTAAACAGCGAAAAAGATTTATACGATAAAATCTACGCCATGGATTGGTCGCCATACCTTAAGCCAACAGGCACATTGGCGGTTGATGCTACAATACATTCCGATTTGTTTTCGCATTCGCTTTACATCGCACAAAAAACTAAAGATGCGATTGTCGATAAGTTTAGGGATACCGACGGACAGCGGCCAAACGTCGATTTAAAATTCCCCGATCTAAAAATAAACGTGCATATCGATAGGCGCCAATGCACCATTTCGTTGGATTCTTCGGGCGATTCGCTGCACAAACGTGGCTATAAAACCGCCACCAATATTGCGCCCATAAACGAGGTGTTGGCAGCTGGAATGATCATGTTGTCCGGTTGGGACGGACAGTTAGATTTTATGGATCCCATGTGCGGTTCGGGCACCATGCTTATTGAAGCGGCGATGATAGCCTGCAACATACCGCCAAACCTGATGCGCAAAGAATTTGCCTTTGAGCGCTGGCAAGATTGGGATGTTGAATTGTTTGAAAAAATTGAAGAGTCCTTATTGGGTAAAACCCGCGATTTCCACCATAAAATTATAGGTTACGATAAAGCACCAAGTGCCGTAGCCAAGGCCAAGGAAAACGTAAAAAACGCCCAATTGGAAGATTTTATTGAAGTTAAGCACGAAGACTTCTTTAAAACCCAAAAAGGTGGCGACCAAAAACTGCACATGGTATTTAACCCACCCTATGGCGAGCGTTTAAACTTGGATATGGAATCTTTTTACGCCAACATTGGCGATACCCTAAAACAAAATTACCCCGACACCGATGCTTGGTTTATTACCTCAAACCTCGATGCCCTTAAACATGTGGGTTTACGTCCATCGCGGAAAATACATTTATACAACGCCAAACTCGAAGCGCGTTTGGTTAAATATGTGATGTACGAAGGCAGTAAAAAAGGGAAGTATATGAAGTAGCTGTCATTGCGAGGGAGGAACGACTGTGGCAATCTGTTTAATGTAAATAATAATTTTTATCTATTATGTTGTCATTCCGAACGCTTGTGAGGAATCTCATTATCTTTTTTCGAGTGACTTTATGAGATTTCTCCTAGTGCCGAAATGACAGCACCGTAAAAAACTCAAAGCGTTTGGTTAAATATGTAATTTACGAAGGCAGTAAAAAAGAGGAATTTATAAAGTAGAATTCTAAGAGTTACGCTTATCGGCTCCGTATATGAAAAGTAGCGCTGAAAATATGCTGTTACTTTTCGGATTACACAAGCCGAATTTTTAAATTTTACTATTTATTTTTTTGTTTGGAAATCGTCAAATTTAAAAATTTGGCGACTTTCCAAAAACGCCCAAACCATTGTCTTAGCAACGACTTGCGCTATTTTTTATATACAATGTTCTACGCAGTTTTTTATTCTCAACTGTAACCTTCAGTTCTATGTTTGTCCGAAATTGTAGGTTCTGCGTAACCAATAATTTCAGCATTTTCCATTCGGTCAAGTTCCTTTTTAATTGGCTTATAATCCAAATTCGAAGGAATTTCCATTGAGAAATAACCTTCATTTGCTTTTTCCGATTCGCAACCTAATTTATAAAATATATCTCTAATAGTATTTGTTTTTGTTGTCTTGTCCATAATTACAACTTGGACAACAGTTCGACCAGAATATTCATAAGTTTTTCTGTAAGTCAGCATTTGCTCGGTTTCATCAAATTCAGCGATTACAATATCTTCCGATGCAACTAATGGAATATAAAAAGGAATATTATCAATTTTATATAATCCTTTTTCTTTGTCAATTTCATCAGCCCAAACGGTTTCAACCATTTGTTCGTCAAAAATGTCGCTGTGGAAATTGAACAATATTTTTACTTGTTTACTCATTTACTTCTAAATACTTTCTTGCATCTCTCAAATTTAATTCTGTTTCGTTAAAAGCAGAACTTCCATTTCTGTCAATATTAAAAATAGGTTCTTCCAAATTACCTAATGCAATCATTAACTGATAAACAGTATCTGCATTTTCCTTTTCGATTTCTATTTTTAGCCACTTTTTAAAGTTCGGAATTAATTCGGTTTTGTGAATTTTACTTAAAGACCAATAAGCACTTATTCGTTCTTTTGAGTCCGAGTAAAGTCCGTTGTCTATTCCATTGACAATTTGAGTTTCCAGTTCAATTGGTTTTAGATTGTTTAATCCAGATTCGGCAATTACTTTTTCTTCGTATTCCGATTTTTTATTTCCGTTGGCTCTTTCAAATATATAAGCAGAAGCCTCAAATTGGTCGTTTGTCAGTTTCATTTTCTTTTAAGCACAATGTTTTTTCAAATTGCGTAGAATGGTTTTTGGATATCAATCCGTTTCAATGATTTATATCCACCGATAAGCGAAGTTATATTTTTTTTATCAGAAAATCAATACGTACTTCTACGTAGTTTTAGTATTAAAGGTTATTTGAAAGAATGTATGCGGAAGTCATCTTTTAAATTAAAACCTGTTCGTTTTAAATTAATTAATAAACAGATTGACATGTCGCTTTAATACGGACCTAATAATTATCATCGCTGTGTAAAACGAATGTTTTAATTACTTTGCCATCTTTTAATTCATTTAGAACCCAAGTATCTTTGTTTTTGCCTGCTTTTAAGGTCCAGTTTTTTTTAGGGTTAACCAATAATTTTTTTACACGTATTGGAAATGCATTGGCGCTACGGGCGTCTTCCCACGTTCGAATGGCTTTAAAAATAGCATCTTTTTCTGGACAGCTTTCCACATCTTTCTGATTTAAAATGAGACTGTACGTGGTTCCCATCCCAACTGAAATAGCTTGTATATGCTCGTATTGTTCAACGGTTGACTGTGCATTGATAGCAAAATTACCTCCCATACCAACTGGGAAATAGTTGGCAAATGTTACATCACGAAGGTCCTTACCTTGGCTCGTGGTGCTGCCCCATTCTCTGGTGTTAACATCGTACAGGTTTTTACCACTACCAACATTCCAAATACTTTGATAATGCCACGAACCTTCTGATAGGGTAGCTCCAGTAAAGCGAATAGGAGGTATGCCAAGTGCTTCTGCCTTTTCAAACATTTTACGAAAAAAACGTTTTGCCGAGTAATACCCATGCCCATTGTTAAACAAAAATTCCTGTCCGTCGAAATCGTAATAGCCTAAACCATTAATAAAAGAAACATCGGCATAATATTCGGCTATTTTATCCTGAAGTTCCATATTGGGTATCAGGCCATCATATCCATAGTTTAAGGTAACCTGCAACTTGTAAATAGTATCGTTCTTTTGATGGTTTGCGGGTGTGGTATTCCAATACCCGCGTTTTACATTTAAAAGGCGGTAGGGTTCATTATTTGAAACACCCAGATAATGAATTAATTCTTTACCGATTTTTATCATATTCAGGTTTTTTGCATGTCCTTCCCAACTAGCAATCTCTTCCATATACTTAGGGTCGTTTACAAAAATGAGTGTATCACTAGGGTTTATACTTTTCGTTAATAAACGTTTTTGCTGATAACACAAGCTGTCACTTGGAATGGGGCTAGCATCTTTGGTTTTTGGTGCCAATGCATTTGTAATTGGTGTTCTCCCAATGGTTATTCCGTATGCCGCTGCCACTTCGGAAAATGCTTTATGCGATAGGTTGCCACTTGTTAGTTTTATTGGTTTATTTTCAAAATTTTTACCATCAATATAACCTTCATTACCACGGTCGGGCAATATAAAACCCTGGTCGTACAAACTGATGGCTTTAAAACCTAGTTGTGAAGTATAAGTAATTATACTATCGTATAAATTACCACTGGTAAGTGCATCCGGAACAAAAGCTGTTGGATCTTTTACCCACTTTCCATTAATGGTTGGATACGGCAAGTTTTCTTTTAATACAATGTCTTGAATCACATCCATCAACGCCGTACTATCGGCACTTCCCCATAAAGCAATAGAAGACCCAATATAATCGACTCCCGGCAATGGCTGAACTTCCAAATGATTAGGCGTATTGGCTGCCATATTTGGTATTAGTGAATAATATACTTCTCTTTCAAATGTTCTGTCTCTGGAGTGGTAATTAATTGAAATTCTTCCTTTGTCATCAACGTGTGCTGAGTTGCCATACATAATTCTGTAATACGGCTCTTTGTGTGCATAAAAGGCAACATCACTAATTCCATTCCCTCCCAGAGTAAAAATTTGTCCTTCGTGTAATGAATCTGGTAGCGGGTAAAGTTCCGCATCGGGAGAATGGATGATGTACTGAAAAGGTGCGGCGTCGGCTATGGTTTCAGAAGTACCGCCTAATGTGTTGTCGTCGAGGGCAAGCATTCCAACTGCATAATTGACCACCTTGCTAGTATCTCTTGCAACACCTATAATTTCTCCAATCAGGTTTGTAATATTTGTGTGGTATGGTCCCCATTGAATACCATCAACTCCATGGCGTGGTGTAAGTGACTGGAGTGTGAATTTGAAATATTTTTCTTGAGGTGTCAGTTTGATTTGAGCAACTGAACCATTGGTGTAGCTTAGTGTGATAGATTGTTCTATGCTGTTAAATTTTGCCTTTATAGGTTTATAATATATTTTCTTTTTACCATCGTAAAGTTGCATTAATGGGGATGGTTTATCAAGAGGGCTAAATTCTCTATAGGGTTCTTTTGTGGTGTTTTTCATGCTTTTTATAAAGCCCTTATTATCAATATGTATTTGAAAATAGTTCGTGCTAAATTTGGTCTTTTTGTCGTTTGAGCAGTTGTAAAGCAAGATTGCAAGCATTAGTAATATTAAATTACTCCAGGAATTTTTAAAAATCAACATGTACGTTTTTTTAGTTTGTCATAACAATTAGGATATGAATCCGTTATTAGAGATTTATATCCACTCATAAGCGAAGTTAGATTTTTTTATCAGAAAATCAATGTGAACTTCTGCGTAGTTTTAACAATAAAGGTTATTAGGAAGGAAGTATTGAAGTAATTTTTAAAATTTAACCTTTACAGTTTTTTAGGGATTAAAAAAACGAATAACAAATTGCCACGTCGTTTGCTTCTCGCAATGACGTAACTTTGACTGTGTTCATTATGAACTAATTGAATGGAATAAGATAATACTACTATTAAAGCATTTCAAAAACCAAAATCAGTTTTGATAATTCCCACCGGCATACTGCGCCACAATTTTACGGTCTGCTGTTCTGCAGGCATTGGGGAAATCGAAAAAATAAAGGCACTCCGGTAAACCGTCGGTAAATGTTATTCTAACCGAGCCATTGTTGCGTCCGCTAAAACCTTGGTACACGTATTTGGTTCGTATTTCGATAAGTTTGCCTTGGTTGTCTTTTATTTCGGAAACGTCAGATATGCTTCCGCGTTGGTAGCGGTTCATGGCCCATGTTTTGGAGTGTTCGAACACCAAATCTTCGGCTAGTTTTGTTAAATTTTGGTTTTTAGAAGACACCACAGCTTTTGCTTTTCCGCTTATAGGAATGGGTTGTTTACCCAATGCAAACAGACGTAAATTGTCTTGAAAACGCATTAAACCCTCACTTTTGCAACCGTTCATTTTAAGCAGCGCTTTCATATCGGCATCGGCAGCCTGCGAATTGTTTAAAACGCTCGATGCGATTCCAATGGGGTTGTCCTGTTTCATCATTTTATACATATTCCGGAATGCATCTCCAGCTTGTAAATTATCAAGAATTACTTTGGTATTAAACATTTCGGGTGCCGCGTATAAACCTGTGCCAACATCAATCCACTCTATACAAGTTCTGCTAATTTCCCAACCATAACCATCTGTAGTTACGCGTTCTTTAACGCATTCCGGTCGGGTTAATTCAATTTTGTTTGCCGGCAAACTGGAGGTGCAATGTTTCGCGTAAGTGGTTACATAAGCGTTAAAAAGCAATATAAAGGTGGTTTCGTCTCTATCAAAAGGAATATCGATAAAATTGCCTTCAAAAATGTTGGTTAATACGGTTTCAAAATGAAGGCCCTTAGCATTAAATGTAATATTATCAGTGTTGTTGTTTGAAGGTGAATCTGAATAGCGATTGTTTTTAGGACTTGCGGAAGTTAACAGCAACGACAGGATAAATAACACCATTAATTTGAAGGTAAAAAGGGCTTTTGATTGATACGGATTGGTTTTCATATTCATTGTAATGTTGGATTAATCACTTTTTTTTGAAATTTTTAGGTATTCCAAACTTGTGAAGCGTGTGTTAAAACACAGTATTTCACTAATATATGCTATATGAAAAAAGGGAGTAATCTAAAGTACAACAACTTTATGTATGGTGCAAATATTTGTCAATACGGTTGAATTTCACTCATCTTTACATGAGAAAAAAGTATCTATAATCAATTTTATTTTCACCTTTTGAAACCTCTTATCTATCCGATTTTCTCCTATTGAAAAATCGCTCGAATAGGCATGGTTTCAACAAATAAGAAGATAAACCGTTTGTTTTAATCTTTTAGCAGATTAGGGTTGTCTGTAATAATGCCATCAACCCCAAGTGAAATTAATTCCCTAGCGTAATCAGCGTCATTTAAATTCCAAACGTTGACTTCTTTTCCTTTGGATTTTAAAAGATTGATGATGTCGCGATTGGCGAAAACATAATTTATACTGTATGCTTTTATGTACGGCCGTTTATCAATATGAAAAGATTCAAATTGATTTGAAATGATAAAAGGCATAAATTTTAATTTGCCAACCAACAATTTATGCAACGCAATATTAGGGTTTAATTGATGCACGCGTTCCAAAACCTCAGAATCGAAGGAATGAATTATCACCCAAGATTCAGCTTGGTGTTTCGTTATAATGTTTACGATGTTTTTTTCGATATTCGGATAGTAATCATCGCCTTTTTTAATCTCGATAATTAGTTGGCATTGGCCATCAATTAATTTAATAATGGCTTCTAAAGTGGGAATCCTTTCATTTGAAAAATCACTCGAAAACCAAGAGCCCGCATCTAATTTTGAAAGCGATGAAAAGCTGTTTTCTTTTATTAATCCCGTGCCATTGGTTGTTCTATCCAAAGTAGTATCGTGCATTAAAACCACCACAGAATCTTTAGTTTGCTGTACATCAATTTCAATACGATCGGGTTGCTGTTTTAAAGCCGCATTTACCGACGAAATTGTGTTTTCCGGTGCTAATTGTGCCGCACCACGATGGGAGATTATTAAAAAATCATGGGTTGTTTTTCTCGAAAAATCTTCAAAGAAAATAGGCGAAATGGATAGGCATACATAAACAACACCAATTACCATAATGCTGCCAATGATTTTTACTAATTTCTTCATTTTAAAAATGAATTAAAAGCTATTTGTCCTTTTTATAAAGCGGAATGCGATACGAAATGGTATAGCTGTAACCCACGCCAATACGACTGCTATCGTAGGTTTTGTTAAATCCGGGAATGTATATATTTTGAAAATTCCCAGGCTCTGTTTCGCTTGCCAAAACCTTAAGCTGCACATTTAAGCCCATGTATAAATTGGTGAACAATTCTGCCTTTAATCCTAAAATAAGTTCTGCCCAAATAGCGGTTAAGCCATTAAACTCCTGAGGCGTATCAGACGAAAGTTGCCCGCCCCAATATTGGTTGGTATTATAAACCGTAAAGCTATTTAAAGTATGGCTAAACGAACTGGCACCAACGCGAAACCCAAAGTAAATCATGTTGTCCATATCCAACCAGTTTTGATAGGCGTTGTAATCGATGCCGCCTTTAAAATAGCTGCCTTTGGTTGTAATATCTAAATAATCGGTTGCGTTGTTTTTTTCTTCAACACCAATTTCCCCGGCTAAGTATAGCTTTTTTTTAAGTCGGTAATCGCCAATAATTTCGAAACCTGAATACTCATCGTCAACAGCCGTTCGAATCAATTTGCCAATATCGGCACCCACCCGAAGTCCGTATTTTTGCTTGATTTTTACAGAGTCGTTTACCGTATTGGGAATACTGTCGTTTTGCGCATTTACAGAAACACAAAATAGCAGTAAAAACGCACTACTAATGAAATAAGTTAAAATGTGTTGCTGTTTCATCTTCTACAGATTGTGGGTTATTTACAGGTTGTATTAATTGTATCCAATTGTCGCTATCGGTTTCAACAACAACTTCAACATCTTTAAAAATAGTTTTGTAACCGCAGGCACGCGAAACAAAAACTTCTTCTCTGGTGTAGCTTATGGTTATTATATCTTGGTTGCCATCGTAAAAATCATCTGTGGTATCATCAGGCGTGCCGTTATCGTTTATGGTGGCCTCATTTATAAGTACATATTGCGTGGTGTCCTCCGTGGTTTTTAATGGCAGGATAAGGTTGGCGGTTCGGGTAATGGCGTATCCGGGCAACACACTGTTGTTGCCAATACCGGCGACAACCAAATCGAACACGTTTTTGACATCCTCTTGATTGTCAATATCGAAAGCGTCAATAATTAAACTGGGAGTGGTCGAGGTGCTTTCGGGACATATATCGTCGCGTTCGCAACTTGCTGTAATTCCAATTACCAATACCATAATTGGTAAAAAAAGATATTTAAAATACTTCATTTTCATTTTATACAAATAAACGAATAAACTTTTAACGCTTTTCCAGCAACACCACATTTTCAACATGGTGCGTTTGCGGAAACATATCAACCGCTTGGGTTTTTGCAACTTTATACATAGCATCCATTAACGCCAAGTCTCTGGCCTGTGTGGCACTGTTACAGCTTACATACACTATTTTTTTTGGCGCAATATTTAATATTTGCTGCACCACATCTTTATGCATACCATCGCGTGGCGGATCGGTAATAATAACATCGGGTTGCCCATGTTCTGTGATAAACGCGGTGTTAAAAACCTGTTTCATATCGCCAACAAAGAACTCAACGTTATTAATGTTATTTAATTGTGCATTTTCCTTGGCAGCTGTTATGGCATCGGGCACTGCTTCAACACCAACCACTTTACTCGCTTTTTTGGCGACAAATTGTGCAATGGTGCCTGTGCCGGTGTATAAATCGTAAACGAGTTCGTTGCCCGTTAATCCAGCAAAATCGCGTGTTATTTTATAAAGTTCGTACGCTTGCGCGGAATTGGTTTGATAAAACGATTTGGCATTTATTTTAAAGCGCAAACCTTCCATTTCTTCAAAAATGTGGTCGGCGCCTTTATAACAAATTACGTTTTGATCGTAAATAGTATCGTTCGCCTTTCCGTTTATTACATATTGTAATGAGGTAATTTCCGGAAAAGTTTCAGCAATAAAATCCAATAGCAATTCACGTTTTGCTTTATCGTCTTTAAAAAACTGAATCATAACCATAATATCGCCCGTACTGGATGTGCGAATCATCATGGTACGCAACAATCCGGTTTGATTTCTGGTATTGAAAAATTCAAATTCATTTTCAATGGCAAACGCCTTTACCGCATTCCTAATCGCATTTGAAGGATCGGCCTGTAAATGGCATTTTTTAACATCTAAAATCTTATCCCACATTCCGGGAATATGAAAACCTAAAGCATTTCTGTCGCCCAAATCTTTATCCGATTGTACTTCTTCAAAAGTTAACCAACGCGAATCGCTGAACGAAAACTCCATTTTATTTCTGTAGAAATAAGGATTGGCAGAACCCAAAATAGGGGTAACTTCCGGTAACTCAATGTGCCCAATTCGGGTTAAATTATTGGTAACTTCCTTTTGCTTGTAAAACAGTTGGTGTTCGTAAGCCATATCTTGCCATTTGCAACCGCCACAGGTTCCAAAATGCTCGCATACAGGCTCGGTTCTTTTATCGGATAATTTATGAAAAACCGTTGCTTTTCCTTCATAATAAGCTTTTCGCTTTTTAAAGGTTTGCACATCAACCACATCGCCAGGAACTGCATTGGGTAAAAAAATAACTTTCCCGTCGGGTGCTTTGGCAATGGTTTTTCCTTTTGCCCCGGCATCGATTACTTCTACGTTTTCAAAAACTTGTTTTCTCTGTTTTCTTCTTTTTGACATGCTGCAAAAATACTGAACTCATTTATACTTTTTCAATTCAATTTTAAGAAGTTTAAATAAGTTCTAAAATCGCATTAAAAACATGTCGTTTTATTTCCATTAACTTTAGGCACATGGTAAAATAAGTTGAAAATAAATGAACCTTTTATAAAATTTACCGTCTTTATAGTATGGTGGTTATAATTATCCGTAAGCGAAAAATCAATCAATTTAAAATAAACCATTTATAAATGGTAAAATCAGTTTTCATCAGAAAAAGGAAACAAAATATAATTTTGGGTAAAATTTATTAGAATGATTAAAGGCAAAAAAAGGAAAGCAATATAAACCAAACCGCATTGAAAAAGGATAAAACCATAGATGCGATGTTGGTTACCCAATACCTTTCTGGGCACGCAAGCGCACTTACAGAATTGGTTAAACGCTGGCACAAGCTGTTTTGCGAAAAGGCATTTTGGCTGGTTAAAGATGCCGATGTTGCCAAAGATATTGCGCAGGAAAGCTGGAAAACCATCATTGATAAAATAGACAAGCTAAAAGACCCCAATAGCTTTGGTTCTTGGGCATTACGCATTGTTTACACCAAGGCTATAGATTACATCAATTCTAATAACCGAACGCGAGATAATATGGAACATTACAAATACGAACAAGACACCTTAGACGTTGAAAACGAGACTGATGAAGCCTTAAAAAAAGCACTTTTAAAAGCGATTAATAATTTAGTGGAACATCAGCAAACCGTGATTAAATTGTTTTATGTTGAAGACTATTCGTTAAAGGAAATTAGCGCTATTTTGAATATATCGGTAGGTACTGCAAAATCAAGATTATTTCATGCCAGGGAAAAATTAAAAGACACATTAAAAGAAAAACGAAACGATTATTAATAATTAAAAACGACACAAATGAAAAATAATATGGAAGACATCGATAAATTAATAAAAGAAACATTAACCCAGGAAGAGGCTAAGTTTTACGACGATTTGGATGAGCAAAACACATGGCAAATGGTTGGTGGTTTGTTTAAGGGAAAAAACAAATGGCTGTTGGTTATGATGAATATTATGACTTTGGTTTTTTTCGGACTGTTCATTTATTGCCTCGTGCAATTTTTTAATACTGAAACAACTAAAGACCTTTTAAAATGGGGATTGGGAAGCATTATATTCTTACTTGGAGTAAGTATGTTAAAGGTGTTTGCGTGGATGCAAATGGACAAAAATGCGATTTTAAGAGAGATGAAACGGTTGGAATTGCAAGTGTCATCATTATATCATAAAATGAAATAGAATTTTAAAACGCCATAAATATTTATTAATATTGCAATTCCTAGGGATGATTTCTCTCCCACGCTGCTTTTTCGTCCCGATAAACATTGGGATTCCGAAAGAATAAAGGTACAGAAGGAATTGCATTTTTTTAATATTTAAATTCTTTAAAATGGCAATTTTAAACCAATTAACTTCGCAACAAGCGATCGATTTAGAAAACAAGTATGGTGCACACAATTACCATCCGTTACCTGTGGTATTAAGCAGGGGAGAAGGTGTGTATGTATGGGATGTAGAAGGAAAACAGTATTACGATTTTCTATCTGCATATTCAGCGGTAAACCAAGGGCATTGTCATCCAAAAATTGTTGGAGCCATGACCAATCAAGCACAAACCTTAACATTAACATCTAGGGCATTTTACAATGATATGCTTGGGAAATACGAAAAATTCGCTTGCGAGTTTTTTGGATTTGATAAGTTATTACCCATGAATACAGGGGCCGAAGCCGTAGAAACAGCTTTGAAAATTTGTAGAAAATGGGCTTACGAGGTTAAAGGCATTGATGAAAACAAAGCCGAAATTATTGTTTGCGAAAACAACTTTCATGGACGGACAACCACTATTATTTCATTTTCAAACGATCCTGTGGCGCGTAAAAATTTTGGACCCTATACTAAAGGATTTATAAAAATTGAATATGATAATTTAGAAGCCTTAGAAGATGCTTTAAAAAACAATCCAAATGTTGGTGGTTTTTTAGTAGAGCCCATTCAAGGGGAAGCTGGTGTTTATGTTCCGAGCGAAGGGTATTTAACAAAAGCAAAGGCATTATGCGAAAAATACAATGTGCTTTTTATCGCAGATGAAGTGCAAACGGGCATTGCACGAACCGGAAAACTTTTGGCTGTAAACCATGAAAATGTAAACCCCGATATTTTAATTCTTGGTAAAGCCTTAAGCGGTGGTGCGTATCCGGTTTCTGCGGTTTTAGCAAATGATAATATTATGAAGGTTATAAAACCAGGAAACCACGGAAGTACTTTTGGCGGAAACCCTATTGCTGCTGCTGTAGCTATGGCTGCTTTAACGGTTGTAAAAGAGGAAGCATTGTCAAATAATGCCGAAACATTGGGGCAATTGTTTAGAAGCGAAATAAATAAATATATAGAAACAAGCAACATTGCTACTTTAGTAAGAGGTAAAGGCCTTTTAAATGCTATTGTTATTAATGATGATGAAGACAGCGATACGGCTTGGAATATCTGTTTGGCGTTGCGCGATAACGGTTTATTAGCAAAACCTACACACGGAAACATCATTCGATTTGCGCCTCCTTTGGTTATGACTGAAGAGCAATTGTTGGACTGTGTGCGTATTATTACTGATACCTTAAAACAGTTTGAAGCCTAAAAAATATGGAACAGAAATCGGCTTTTGAAAGCTTTGAATTGGAAATAGGTGAAGACATTAAAGGACTTTTAAAAGAAACCTCCTCTTGGACTTATTTGTTATCTATAATTGGTTTTATAGGAATAGGTTTAATGGTAATTGCCGGCGTGTTTTTAGGCGCCATGATGGGAACCAACACTTTTGGAAGTAGCAACCCATATGATGCTATGGGGTTTCCAATGGGGTATTTCGGGCTTATTTATGTGGGCATGGGCCTCATTTATTTTTTCCCGGTACTCTATTTGTTTAATTTTTCAAGAAAGATGAAAAATGCTTTGAGCACAACAAATAAAGCGGATTTTAAATCGGCTTTTACCAATTTAAAGTCTCATTATAAATTTATGGGCATTTTTGCCATTGTAATTATTAGTATTTATGTTTTAATGTTTTTGGGTGGTATGTTGTTTGCATCAACGTCATTTTAATAATAAGGATATTATGTTATAAAAAAAGCGACCGATTGGTCGCTTTTTTTATTGGTTCTTCAATTTATTATTCTAAGTAGTCTATGGCAATATTTTTGTCAAGGTAATCAGCCAAACCATCGTTATTGGAATCTACTATGGTTACCGTTTTTATGGTAATAATACCGGCACTTTTTGATCGGCTAAACTCAAATTCTTCAGCAGCTAAAACAGGTTCTTCTTCGCCTTGGTTGGTGTCAACCGTATAGGTTTTATGCTCAAGTTCATTAAGGGTCGGTACGCCATCGCCATCATCATCTATATCAAAATAATCAGGAATACCGTCATTATCGGTATCATCGCCATCATTCGTGTCTACACCCGTATTCAGGGTAAATTCCCCATCGCCATTTAAATCTTCTAAATAAGATGGAATGCCATCATTATCATGGTCGTTTTCAGCAACTTGGAACAAATCAAACTTAAAAGCAATGGATGTATATGCTGAAATTCCGCCTGTAGCATTGCTAAAATAGCCCAATCCAGAAGGCAAAAACATAACGCCAACACCGTGGTTTGTATAACTAACGGTACCGTCGTTCTCGTTGGTAAAAGATTCGGCTGCCTTAAAAAATGGCATAACCTTTCTCCATCCCGGTACAAGCGAAATCAAATCGAAATCTACTGGGGTTACGGCACTATCAAAAACTTTATTATCAAGTGTGAAACCTTCATAGTTTACGCGAATTTGATCTGAGAATTTAGGCGATTCACCTCCAGCATTTGGGTTTAAATCAAGAATATAAAACTCGTAATCTGTTTCAGAGAACTTCACCGTTTTTAGGTCTACGGCATTAATTAACAAAGAATCGGCATCGCTGGAAATGACTTCGTCGGTTATTGTGGTTATTACTAAATCTTTAATACTCGGGTTGGTATTATTGATAAATGCACTCGCATTGTAATAATGCCCGTTTAAATATTTAACTAAAGAATCTTTGTCTGAAGCCTGCTGTTCGGTTCGGTCTCTTTGTGGCACTTCAGTAAAACTGCCACCGTCATCTTTGTTACAAGACAGAAATCCAACTATTAAACATAAAATAGATAAAGCTATTTTTCCTTTTCTCATTATTGATTATTTTTGAGGCGCAAGATACAATTTTAATATAGTTTTGCACAACAACATTAACGTAGTTTTTAGAATAATTGTATGCGAATAGACAAGTATTTATGGTGTGTTAGATATTACAAAAACCGATCTTTGGCAACAACAGCTTGTAAAAAAGGACAGGTTAAAATAAACAACGATGTTGTTAAACCCAGTAGAGAGGTGTTTGCGCAGGATATTGTGGAGTTACGGAAGAACCAAATTAACTATAAACTAAAAGTTAATGATATTCCTGAAAGTAGAATTGGCGCAAAACTGGTTGATATTTATAGAACCGATATGACGCCAAAAGAACAATTTGAAGCCCAAGAGCTTTTAAAGTACGCTAAAGATTATTACCGAAAAAAGGGCGTTGGCAGACCTACAAAAAAAGATAGACGCGATATTGATGATTTTACTGAAGGAAATGAGTAATTTTAAACCTTAATTTAACAAGCTGAACCCTAGTGCCATGAACAATGTAATCCTGACCCATACCGAAATCAATCATAAAATAAGACGTATTGCTTTTCAGATATACGAAAACAACGTGAATGAAACCGAGGTTATTTTGGCTGGCATAGACCGAAATGGTTACATTCTTGCAAAAAAACTAAAAACAGCGCTGAGTAAAATATCTGATATAAATCCGGTGCTTTGTAAAGTTAGTATTGATAAAAAAAATCCGTTATCGCCAATTAAAACATCAATTCCTGCCAAGGAGTATCAAAATAAATCTTTGGTTTTAATTGATGATGTTTTAAACTCTGGCACCACTTTAATTTATGGTGTAAAGCATTTTTTAGATGTGCCATTAAAACAATTTAAAACCGCTGTTTTGGTTAATAGAAATCATAAAAAATATCCTATTAAAGCCGATTTTAAAGGAATTTCTTTATCAACATCGTTACACGAGCATGTTAATGTTTTTTTAGAAGGTGAAAAAATTGAAGCGGTTTTAGAATAACTCCAAAAGGATAGCTTCAATAATCTCTTTTTCAGTTTTGTTGTCGGTTGAAATAATTTTATCGGCTTGACCGTAAAACGGCGCGCGTTCAAACAAATGCTTTCCTATAAATTCGGCGAGTAAATCGTCCGTTTCAATATGCGCGATTAAAGGTCGTTTGGCTTTTTCGTTTTTCAATCGGTTAACCAAGGTTGGTATAGTAGCTTTTAAATAGATGCTTACCACATCCTTTGAATTTAAAACGGTTTCCATATTGTTTCCGTAGCAGGGTGTGCCACCGCCTAAAGACAAAATCAGCTTCTTTTTGGTTTGTAAAATATCGGTTAAGTATTGGGTTTCTTTTTTTCTGAAATAGATTTCGCCCTTCAGTTTGAAAATGTCGCTAATGGTTGTGTTTTCCCTTTCTTCAATATAATCGTCTAAATCAATAAAGTCGTAACTTAATTTTTTTGCTAAAATCCTACCAAAAGTAGATTTTCCAGAAGCCATATACCCAATTAAAACTACAATCATTTTTATGCTATAAATTGATTATTAAAAACATACGTTTAAGAGCTGCAAAAAAACGAAAATTTAATTAAAAAAAGTATTGTTTTATTAATTAAACATTTTATATTTGCACCCGCTAACGGTAATAAGGTTGGCAACGTTGAAATAATGACCGGGTAGCTCAGTTGGTAGAGCATCTCCCTTTTAAGGAGAGGGTCCTGGGTTCGAGCCCCAGCCCGGTCACAAAACAAAATATCTTTTTTAAATCAAAACCTTGCTAATTATTTAGCAAGGTTTTTTGGTTTTTGGAATTGTTTTTACTTCTTCTCAAAGTCTTCCACGAGGCTCTGCTTCTGGTTTTCGTTGAAACTGTCATTCCCGAGACATCGGGACTCTAATTAACAAATTTCGGTTTTTAGCCCTAAGAACAAAATGAAACGAGCTAAATACCTTTATGGCTTTGCCTCGAAGATACTTCGCTTCAAGAAATTTTTTATTTCTGCGTAAAGTCTTCGACCATTTTATTTCCGCTTTTATTTTTGTTAAATTAGTAGTGTCGAACAGGTGATATAATTTTATAAAAAGATCGATTGCGCTAAGTTTGAAAAACAAAAAATTCATTGATATGGAAAATTGGATTGCACAGATAGACAAGACGACTCAAAATTTTTCTGATACTTTTGGTGAATTAAGTTTCGAACAATTAAATTGGAAACCAAACGCCGAGACTTGGAGTATTTCTCAAAATATGGAACATTTAATTGTAATCAACGAGAGCTATTTCCCGGTAATCGATTCCATTCGGAAGGACACTTATAAAACCCCATTTTTAGCCAAATTTGGATTTCTTGTATCATTTTTTGGGAAAACTGTTTTAAAGGCAGTTCAGCCCGATAGGAAAAAGAAAATGAAAACATTTACCATGTGGGAGCCAAATGAAAGCGATATCGCAATTGGGATTCTCGATAGATTTAGAAAGCATCAATCTGAATTGAAAAACATCATTCAAAATTCGAAAGACCTGATAGAAAAAGGAACCGTAATCTCATCTCCGGCAAATAAAAATATAGTTTACAAATTAGAAAAAGCTTTTGATATTATAGTGACCCACGAACAAAGACATTTTGAACAGGCCTTGGAAGTCCATCAATTAATGAAAAAGAAAGCAGCCAAAAACTAAAAGGCTATAACCGAAATTTGCATTAAAAAAAACTAAACAATAAGGTTGTTGCTTAGGTTTTTATCCGATAAAATCTTGGGTCATTTATTTTGGGACTAGACAATCTTTTTAATCACCCTTAGTTTATGCGTGTGCATTTTTTTATCTACATTATAAATACCCGAATGGTCTAATCTGTCAATGCGTACTTTACCGTAAGCGTGAATAATGTAATTGTCTTTCATGATAATGCCAACATGCGTTATGATGCCTTCGTTGTCATCAAAAAAAGCTAAATCCCCGGGTTCGCTTTCTTCAATAAAACTCAATGCTTCTCCTTGTGTGGCTTGCTGCGAGGCCTCTCGTAACAATTTATAACCATTTAGTTTGTACACCATTTGGGTAAAACCAGAGCAATCAATACCAAAAGGCGTTTTTCCGCCCCAAAGGTAGGGTGCGTTTAAGTATAAAAAAGATGTTTTTATAAGGTTGCTTTTTGATAAATTTTCAGTGTTTGAATTTCCATCAAAATGATGATTTAAAATCGATAACCCATTTAACGAAGACCCCAATGGAATGGAATACAACTGTTTGTCCACATCTTGAACAAACTCAACCAAATCCAGCGAAAGCTTTGGGGTTTCTTGGTTTAAAGCTTGGTATTGTTCTTCGGTAATTTCAATGTATTGTTTATTGTCTATCCAACCTTCATAATTATCAAAAGCGACTCTGATTTTGCTCCAATATTTACGCTGTTCTAAAACTTTAAAATATTCACCGTATAATACTTGCGAAATGAGTTCACTTTTATCAGAGGGTTCTAACCTTAAGGAAACAATGCTTAAATTACAAATTCCGTATTGCATTCAATATTAGTTTCGTTCAATAACAACTGCCGATGCACCACCGCCGCCATTGCAAATAGCCGCTGCACCAATTCTAGCATTATTTTGTTCTAAAACATTTAATAAGGTAATTAGAATCCGTACCCCAGAGCAACCTAACGGATGCCCAAGAGAAACCGCACCACCATTAACATTAACGTTGCTATCATTAAGTCCGAGAATTTTCATATTGGCCAAACCAACAACTGAAAACGCTTCGTTAAATTCAAAATAATCAACATTGTCCATGGTAATACCTGCTTTGTTTAAAGCTTTAGGTAACGCTTTGGCCGGTGCCGTTGTAAACCATTCTGGTTCGTGTGCGGCATCAGCATAGCCTTTTATGGTTGCCAAAGGTTTTAAGCCCAATTCCTCTGCTTTTTCCTTACTCATTAAAACCATGGCTCCCGCGCCATCGTTAATGGTAGAAGCATTGGCCGCAGTTACGGTACCATCTTTTGTAAAGGCTGGCCGCAATGCAGGGATTTTTTCCATTTTCACATTGGTAAATTCTTCATCTTTGTTAACTATAATAGGTGCGCCTCGGCGTTGTGGCACTTCAACAGGAACAACTTCGTTATCAAATTTTCCGGCGTTCCATGCTGCTGCAGAACGTGTGTACGATTGTATGGCAAAAGCGTCTTGATCTTCTCTGGAAAACTTATATTCAACAGCACAGGCATCGGCACAAACACCCATGGCATTTTGGTCGTAAGCATCAACCAATCCGTCTTTTTGCATCCCATCAATTAAAGTGGTTGGGCCAAATTTTGTACCCGTTCTCGCATATAAATAATGCGGAATTAAACTCATGTTTTCCATTCCGCCGGCAACAATAATATCGGCATCGCCAAGGGCAATACTTTGAGCGGCTTGCATAACGGATTTCATGCCTGAAGCACAAACTTTATTTATAGTAGTACAAGGCACTGTATTGGGTATGCCGGCATAAATTGCGGCTTGTCTTGCCGGTGCTTGTCCGGTACCGGCTTGAATAACATTGCCCATTAAAACCTCTTCGACCAACTCGGGTTTAAGGTTGATTTTTTCCAGGGCACCTTTAATTGCAATGGCGCCCAATTTTGTAGCGGGAACTGTAGATAAAGCCCCTAAAAAGCTACCAATTGGTGTTCTTGCAGCCGATACAATAACAACTTCTTTGCTCATTTTTTTATGCTTAAATTTTGATGCAACGAAAATAATCAATTTTTAGTAGAAATTTGAATGATTACTATATTATAAAATAAATAGAATACGCTTAGAAATTTATTACATTTGAAAATACTAAAGTATTAAATGAAAGACTTTATTAATAAACTTTACCGAAACCATTCCTTAATCTATAAAGGATTATTGTTTATATGCACAACGTTTTTAATTGTGTATTTATTCCCGAAAAGCGGAAAATTCAAATATAATTTTGAAAAAGGAAAACCTTGGCAATCCGAAAATTTATACGCCCCGTTTAATTTCGCCATTAAAAAAACCGAAGGTGAAATAAATGAGGAGACACAAACCATTAGAACCAACTCCATTGTATATTTTAATATTGATAACTCTATTGAAACTAAAGCAATCAATACGTTTGAAGCCCAATTTAAAAACACGTTTACCGATTCCATTAGTAAAACCGACTTAGATAATTTATTAAAAACAGGACATAAAATCATAGACGAATTATATCGGTTTGGTATTTTAAATGAAGATTATAGTTTTTCAGACAATCAAGTTGTAGCCTTACTTGACGACCGGGTTGAAAAAGAAAAAGTATTGTTTTCAAACTTAATCAAGCAAGATGAAGTGGTGCAGGTTATTGAAAAAACACTGTCGAGTCAGAACTTATTAAAATATAAAAACAATTTTGTATCGCTGTTTTTCGATTTGGTTGAACCGAATTTGGTTTTCGATAAATCGACTACCGATAAGGTTTTACAAGAAGAGTTTGACAAAATAGCCTATGCCCGGGGAAGTGTTGAAAAAGGTACCTTGATAATTTCGAAAGGTGAAGTTATTGAAGGTGACAAATACCAAATCTTAAAATCCTTACAATCTGAATACGAATCGCAAGTTTGGACCAAATCCAATTACAACTGGATTTTGTTTGCGTACATTTTATTGGTAGCACTGGCTTTATTAATGTTGTTATTGTTCCTTAGAAAATACAGACCAGATGTATTTGAAAACAACACCAAAGTCACTTTTATCTTCTTCAATATATTATTAATGGTTTTTATTACAACATTGGTTGTAAACTATAATTCAAAGTATATTTACGTGGTGCCCATATGTATTTTACCGTTGGTTTTAAAGGCTTTTTTCGATGCCCGATTGGGAATGTTTGCACATGTTATAACCGTGCTATTGTTGGGCTTTATTGTACCTAATAGTTACGAGTATATGTTCCTTCAGATTATAGCGGGGATTGTAACTATTTTAACGGTTTCGGAATTATACAAAAGAGCCAATTTATTTATTTCCGTAGGGCAAATTACCCTAATTTATATCGTGGCGTACTTTGCTTTTTTTGTAATACACGAAGGCACGGTTGAAACCATTGAATGGCAAACTTTTATTTGGTTTATTCTGTGCGGGCTTGCCACCTTATTTGTGCAACCTTTAATTTATATTTATGAAAAAATATTCGGTTTAGTTTCAGATGTATCGCTTTTAGAATTGTCCGATACCAATTCAAAATTATTAAAGGAACTTTCAAATATAGCTCCGGGAACATTTCACCACTCGTTAAACGTAGCCAATTTAGCTGAAGCATCGGCTAACGAAATTGGTGCCAATGCCATGTTAATTAGAGTAGGGGCGTTGTACCACGATATTGGGAAAATGAAAAGCCCAACCTATTTTACCGAAAACCAGTCCACGGGAATCAATCCACACGATGAATTATTGGCAACAGAAAGCGCAAAAATTATAACCGACCACGTTATAGATGGTATTGAAATTGCCAGAAAAAACAATCTGCCCGATCGGGTTATAGATTTTATACGAACGCATCACGGTACAAGCATGGTGTATTATTTTTATAAGAAAGAAAAAGAGCAGAATAAAGATGTTGATGAGGCGGATTTTAGTTATCCCGGACCAAAACCATTTAGTAAGGAAACCGCTATTTTAATGATGTGCGATAGCGTTGAAGCGGCTTCTAAAAGCTTAAAAGAACCAACATCCTCTAAGATTGATGCTTTTGTTGAAAACATTATAAACAAACAAATAGAAGAGGGTCAATTCTTAAATGCAAACATCACGTTTAAAGAAATACAGTCTATAAAAAAAGTGTTAAAGCACAAGCTTGCAAATATTTACCATTTGCGTATTGAATACCCAGAATAAATTTTACAAAAAAGTAAATAAAATAGTTGCGTTCTTACAGATGATATGTTACATTTGCATCCGCAATTTTATTGCAAAGTTCATTAAAAAGGAGAGGTGCCTGAGTGGCCGAAAGGAGCGGTTTGCTAAATCGTCGTACCCCAAAAGGGTACCCGGGGTTCGAATCCCCGTCTCTCCGCAATAATTAGATAACCAAATCGAGGTGTAGTCTCTTGCTTAACGCGAGATAAACTACACTGCGATTATACATTTTCGGGGTGTAGCGTAGCCCGGTTATCGCGCCGCGTTTGGGACGCGGAGGTCGCAGGTTCGAATCCTGCCACCCCGACATTTTACTTAATAAAAGCCTGATAATTAAATGATTATCGGGTTTTTTATTTTTATAGTATTGTGTGTTTGATAAATTCTTATTTCGAGGCATGTATAATCGGGGTAGTATAGTTTGTTTTATATCACAATTTGCTATAGACCGGGTTGTTTAAAGATATTTCTCCAATTTTTTTGGTTAATTCAATATCTTGGTAAAATTCAATTATTCGATCTTCAAATTGGTACGTAAACATAGGACTTGGAATAGTAATATTAGCTGTATTTAATTCTTTATAAACAATACGAACCTTTATAGCAGAATAGATGAATTCTGTTGGCCTTCGACTATTAAAGTCTATACCTCTATTATTTAGAAAATCTTCTGCCTTATCTGCAGATATGGGTAACAATATTTTTGGATAAGTATTTTTAATACTGTTTAAATAAGCATTCTCAAAAGATTCTTCTGGAAAAAATTCGAAGAAAAAGGCTTCGTCTAATATGCCAAAACCAAAATACTCTTTACTATGTGGGGGCAATTGTACCCAAAACCCGCCTTTATCAAAATCGTACTGTCCAAATTTATGCCGCGTAACAAAATACCCAATTTCATCATTATTCTTAAAAAAATCAACGCTCCAGTTTCTTAATTCTTCTAAGTTGGCTGCAACAAAAGTAGCGTATTTTTCCTGTGCTACAAATTCATCTCTTGTGCCTCCCCACTTACCAGTAAATCTACATTTTGGATTTTTTTCTATGTCACAGAAATAGGTACGCTTTATTTCCTCAGAAACTAAAGTATGCATGGCTCTTAATAAGTGATTTTGGGCTGTAAATGAATGTATGTCTTTTTTGTTATCTCGGTTTTCATGTGTTAGCGCAGTTATATACGTGTTGTCTATATCATTATAATAGCGTGCCATATATTTCATTTTAACCATGTTGGCATAATTGGTAAAACCTTCTTTTATCAGCGTATTTTTGGGTCTGTCTAAACCCAAACTATTATACTTATTTATAAAGCGATATTGATTGTGTGCACCAAACCTTGGTAATCCTTTATGGGCTTGCAGATGTATTGATTTAAACTTGTTTGAGGGCGAATTGATTGTAAGCACATCGGTCATGTCGATAGCTACTTCGCTTGTTTCTTGCGCTACGGTATTATTTGTTGATAATGAAAATATTACGGTAATTACGAATGAGTAAATAAATGATTTTTTTTTGCGTGTCATAATTAATACTATTTAGTGTTTAAATTATCCACTGAGATTTCTCCTATTTTTTGAGTTAGCGTTTTGTCTTTATAAACCTCTATGATTCTACTTTCTAGGGAAAAAGACAGTTTTAACTTATTGTGCTTGGTATCTTCGGAAGCTTTTATTTTTACCTTATAAACTAAAAAAATTGGACTCCCTTTTTGAAACTTAAGCGCTTTTGCTTTTTCAACGGCCATTGGTAAAAAGATACCACTACTGCTGTGCTTTAGTTTTTTCTCATTTTCATCAGTGGCTTCAAACCAAGAAGAATGAAGAAATTGCTTTCCGTTCAAGGGATTAAAGATAAAACAGCCTTTTTTATTAAAATCATAAGGGTTTTGACCAAATTTAGCACTTATGCCTGCCTTACTTACGTAATATGCTATAAGCTCATCCTTAGGGAAAAATGTTTGGCTCCAAGTTTGTAATTCTTCTAAAATATCTTTTGTAAAGCTCGTATAGCTTCGGTGTTGTTTAAACTCATTTACATTAAAATTACGCACACCACCCCAGTAAGATGGTTTCGGGCGCTCACCATATTTGCCTATGGCATAAGAACAGGGTTGGGTACTTGAATCATCACAAAAATATTTCTCCAACACCATTTCAGAACACACCAAACCTGCCAATCTTAATAAATGACTTTGTGCAAAAACCGAATTATCAACTTTTTTATCAGCAGCTTGAGAATAATCTTTTTTAGTGAGTTTGTTTTTATCCATATCACTATAGGCAACAGACATATACTTCATTTTCACTAACTCTTCAAATGCCTTTTGAGTACTTAATTCTTTGTTTATCTTTTTAAAAAGAAGGTCTCCGAATCTTGGCAAACCATTATGGGCTTCAATTTCTACATCGATAAAGTTAGAAGAAGGAGCCATAAATGTTATATAACCATCATTAACGTTTTTGGATTGCGCGTTTAATTGTAAGGTTATCGCGCATAATACATAGAAAGTAATGGTTTTTAAAATGATTTTGTTATAAAGCTTCATGGTATAATTTATTTAACCGATAAGTTTTCATCTATCGAAATTTCGCCTATTTTAGTTTTTAAATCTTCGGTATCGTACAATTCTATGGTAGAGTTTTCTAATGAAAAAGATGATTTAATAGCCTCTCTATATGGGTCTATGCCCTTTAACAATACCTTTATTTTAAAAACCATATAGATAACCCTCGTCTTTTCAGAAAATTGTTCAGCATTATTTGCAGGCATTTTATATAAAATAGATGAAACATTTGAACTTGTTAGTTTTCGCTCATTAGCTGTATTAGGAGCCAAATTGTAAAACCGAAGGGAAAACCAACTACTCTGGCTGCTATGGAAACTTAGCCAAAACCCCTTATTTTTAAAATCGTAAGTACCAAGTCTAGATGTTAAAACCATATAAGCATCTATGGTATTGTTTGTAAATAAACTAGTACTCCAATTTTTTAATGGTTCGAGATGTTGCGAAACGTAACTTGTATAACTATTTAATTTTCTAAACTCGTTGGCTCCTTGGCCTCCCCAGGGTAATAAATGGCGAGTTCCTCTATAAAAATTTTCAGGTGTATAATTGCAGTCGTTTATTTTTGGATTACAGAAATATTTATTTATAAGCCTAACACTACTTACGGCATTTGCAAGCTTTAGCAATTGGTTTTGAGCTTGCAACGAGTTTTTTTCGTTTTTATACATACTACTAGCTTGCACAGTGAATGATTCTTTATCCAAATCTTTGTAAACTTCTGCCATATATTTCATGCGTAGAAGTTGTATAAAAGCTTGTCTGCTTTCAGAAAGTTTAGCATTTTTTATGTCAATTCCTTGTGCTTGAACTATTTTATGACTTAAATGGCTACCGTCTGGCAGTAGGGAGTAACTGTTTTGTTTTCCAAACCTTAAAAGGCCATTATGGGTTTGCAAAACAAGAGGTATATGGTTTTGAGAGGTCGACTTAAATGTTTTTGTATCGTTATATCCTATTTTTTTGATAGCATCGGTGGTGTCTGTTTGGGCATTTGCTATGCCGTAAAACATTACAAATTGTATTACAAATAATACTTTCAATTTTTTTATGTGTATCATAGTTTAGTTTTCTAAAGAAATCTCACCAACCTTTTTTGTTAAAGCTGCATCTTTGTATAATACAATAATCGGGCTTATAAAATGATGATCAAACTCAGGGATTTCTGGAGTTCTATTGTTTTGATCTTCAACAAAGGGTTTAATTGTAACTTTTATTTTAGCAGCTGCATACAAGGTATTAAGCATTACAGTTCCTCTATTTAATTTAGTTGGTTGTTGTATTTTTTCTGCCTCTTCGGGCGAGATTTTAAATAAAACTTTTATAGCAGGTGTTGTATTGAGTTTGTTTTTTTCTGAATACAATTTAGTTTCGAAACCATGTTTTGGGACATAATTTTTAAAAAAATTATACTTAGTTGAAAACCTACTATTACGCTGACGCACGTTAGAGAGTATAATGTTTATCCAATAGCCTTTTTTATCAAAGTCATAATCTTTTAGTCTTATCATATTTACCCAATAGCCATTAATGCTATTGTTTTTTAGTATTGTGTTGCTCCAATTTCTTAAACCATCTAAATTATTAGCTACAAAATCTTTATAATTTCTCCTGCGTTCAAACTCATTTGTACCCGCATGAATATCTCCAGTGGTTTCAGTACAGATTTGACTAGCAAGTTTCCAGAAATGTTGTTGCGCTTTATATGAGTTTTCCTCTTTTTTGGTAGTGCCATTAGGCCTGGTTAAAGCCCGAACGGTTCTATTAAAATCGTTGTACATCGCTTTCATATAATCCATTTGAATTAGGCCTATGTAACTTGAATAGCTTTCACTTATTAACTTTGATTTCTCTCTTGAATTGGGCTCAATTTTACCTCGAGATATTTCATATCTATTTAAAACACCAAACCGTGGTAAACCATTATGGCTTTGCAATAGAATGTCTTTATAGTTTTCAGAAGGGGATTTTATCATAAAAACATCACTCGTATCAAAATTATAGGTGCTGGTTTGTGCATTTATTGAAATGCAAAAAAGAAGAATATACGGAAGCAGTTTTATAGTTTTCATACCAGAATATTTATTTCATAGCTAATTAAATTTAGGCATAAACTTTATAGGTAATTTTTATAATTAGTATTCGGGGTATTTCGGTTTATATTCGGGAATATTTGAAGCAAATCAATTCGACTCTCCATTTTATATCAAGATACTGTTTTTTGTTTTATTCCACATTATTTTTGGAATTCGTAAAACATGTACGATGTAAACCAGATTAGATTAATCTTATTAAGTATGGGCAAATCAAGTATAACACAGTGTTATATCATGGATTACAAATGGTAAAAAAATATTTTGACTTGCAGCAAAATTCGCATACAAAAAGGATTATATTTACATTATAACCGTAAACTTAGTTGAAATTGAATGAAAATTTTAAAGAAAAAAATAATATTACTTCTACTTTTTTTAATTCAATTTACTTTCGCACAAAAACAAGATTCAATTTCGACACTATTAAATAGCTACATTCCTTCAGACACTTTAAGGAGCAGGCAACTAATAAAAGCCTCTAATTATTTCACATATAGCAATCCGCAAAGAGCCTTAAAGTATATTAATGAAGGCTTGACTATTGCAAAGAAAAAGAATTGGAAAAACGGAACAGCTCTAGCCTTAAATCAAAAAGGTAGTATCTATTACACAATGGCCGACAATCTGAAGGCTTTAGATAATTTTTTAGAAGCTTTGAGTATGGCGGAACAAGTTAACAACCAAAAGCTTACACTTAATTTATACAACAATATCGCCAATATTTATGCCGACATGAAAGATTTTGATAAGGCTTTGGATAATTACAATAAATGCTTAAATATTTCTGCGCAACAAAAAGACAGTATCAATCAAATAAGGGCATTTAATAATATTGGCAATGTGTATAGCGAAACGCATCAAGTAGATAAATCGCTAACCTATTTTGATAAGGCATTGTTTTTAGCCCAAGAACTAAACAATACTTTTTTTGTTGCTGCAATTATTAACAATAAAGGACTAGCGTATAAAAGAAAAGAAGACTATAAAAATTCTTTAAAATATTACTCAGAAGCACTACGGCTTTCGCAAAATATTAATAATAAATATATTGAAGCAACGGCGTTAAACAGTTTAGGCAAGGTATATGTGTTACAAAATGAATTTAATCAAGCAAAAAAATATGCCGAAAAAGCGCTAATAGTTTCTAAAAATATTGATGCTGTTGAGTGGCAAGCAGATTCGTGGCAGGTTTTAAACCAAGCTTACGAAAATGATAAGAATTACGAAAGGTCTTTATTCGCCTATAAACAATATATAAAATTAAGAGATAGTGTTACTTCTCAAGAAAAAAATGCTGATTTAACAAAAAAGGATATGCAGTATCAGCTTGATAAGCAAGACGCTTTGGCCTCTGCAGAAATTAGAAGGCAATCTTTAATTAAAAATACGGCCATTGGTATTGGAGGCTTTTTATTGCTGTTTGCTGTAGTTGGCTATTTATTATACAAACGAAAGCGCGATGCCGATCAGCTGAAAAACACGGCAGAAATTAAAGCAAAAATGGCAGAAACTGAGTTAAAGGCATTACGCTCACAAATGAACCCTCATTTTATTTTTAATTCCTTAAACTCTATTAGCAATTATTTACAAACCAATAATACGGTAAAAGCAGACGAATATTTAGCTAAATTCTCTAGATTAACACGTTCTATTTTAGAAAATTCTGAAAAAAAATGGATTCCGCTTCGTGAAGATTTAGAGCTTTTAAAACTTTATATAGAGATAGAATCATTACGTCTTAAAAATAAATTGTCTTATCATATAAAAATTGATGAAAACATGGATATTGACAACACTTTGATTCCACCATTAATTTTACAGCCATTTATTGAAAACAGTATATGGCATGGAATATCAAAGAAAGAAAATGATGGCACTATTTTAATAGAAATTAGCAGTGCCAATCAAAACTTAATTTGTGCTGTTGAAGATAATGGCCTTGGCAGAAATGGTACAATTAAAAATCCTAATAAAAACAATAATTCTATGGGCATAAAAATTACGAATCAAAGATTAGACATTATTAACGAGATTAAAAATGTAAAAGGAACCATCAATTTTATTGATAAAAAACAGGGGTTACGCGTTGAAATTTCTCTGCCTCTTGAGCTTAAATTTTAATTAGGATGATAAAAGCAATATTAATAGATGACGAACTGCATTGTACAGAGCGCTTACAGACCTTACTTTTAAAATATTCAGATAATATACATATCATCGGCGTATATCATAACGTAGAAGATGCCAAAAATAGTATAGAAAAGTTAAAGCCAAATTTAGTCTTTTTGGATATTCATTTAAATGAAAGTACCGCCTTCGATTTATTAAAGTCCCTTAAACAAAAAAAATTTCAAATTATATTCACAACCGCTTATGATAAATATGCTATAGAAGCAATAAAATTTAGTGCTTTTGATTATTTATTGAAACCCATTGATAGCTTCGAACTAAAAGATACTTTGGCAAGACTAAAAAACACAACAAACTCACACAAAAAGTTAGACGCATTGTTTTACAACACCTCTAAAGAAGTGGAAAAAAAAATAATTATTGCTACCGAGAAAGAAACTTTCTTTTTAAATATATCTGACATTGTACGCTGTAAAGCAGACGGAAGTTATACAACGTTTTTTTTAGCAAATGGAAAAAGTGTCATTGCCTCAAAAACTTTAAAACACTTTGATGAATTACTAAGCACATATGCATTTTATAGAACGCACCAATCTCATCTTATAAACACAAAATTTATTGGCAAATATATTAAAGGAACAAATGCTTATGTTATTATGAACGACAAAAGTGAAATCCCTATCGCAAAGAGAAGAAAAGAAGATTTTTTAAACACCATAAACGAGTTATAAAATAAACAACTCTAAACAAAACCGCGTAAAACCTTCAAACACGCTCCATCTTGCAAAACAGATTGACTATTCTTACCACGTATAATTTATTTCAGTGAATAATACTGCACAAAGGTATTGGTTATAATCGCTATATTTGGTCTTAAAATCAGACAGCCAATAGCTGACAATATAAAATTAACTTAAAACACTAAAAATGAGAACGATTAAATATGCATTAGCATTTATTTTTTCCTGCGCCATATTGCTTGGTTGTGGAGGAAAAGAAGAAAAAAAGAAAGAAGGTTTTACTTACGAAAACAAAAAAAGTACGACAAAAAAAGTTGAAGAAAGCGACCCTAACCAGGTGGTCTTAACCTCTAATGACCAAATGAAGTTTAATAAAACTGAAATTAGGGTAAAAGCAGGTAAAAAGGTCAAGTTAACGCTTAAGCATATAGGGAAATTAGACAAGAAAATAATGGGACATAATTTCGTTTTACTAAAACAGGGCGTAAGTGTTTCTGCTTTTGGAAACCATGCAGCCACTTTTGCTGAAAACGAATATATTCCTGAAGATACCAAAGATATTATTGTACACACCAAACTAATTGGCGCTGGTGAAACAACGGTGATAGAATTTGATGCTCCGGCAGTTGGCGAATACGATTTTTTATGTAGTTTTCCGGGGCATTATGCCATTATGAAAGGTAAATTTATTGTAGAGTAATTTAAAATAAACCATACCAATTGTACCAAAAAGTCTGAGATTTATATCCTCAGACTTTTTTGTTTTCTAGCATTGGCGCAACGATTAGTGGTTTGTTTTTTTAGTTTAATTTTTTTCAGTGAATAATACTGAACAACATTATTGATATAAATATCTATATTGTATGTTTTAACAAGATATATTTATGAAACTTCTATAACGAGAATTCAATATCCAAGAAGATGATTATATGGAAGCTACATGTGACCATTGAATAACAATTAACATAAACACATGAAAATCAAATTTTTATTAATCCTTGTCCTTTTTGGGCTTTGTCTATCTGCTCAAGAAGAAATAAAACTCGATAACTTAAACGACTTCAAAGCACAAGCCGGAAACTGGCAAATAGTGGGTGACGTAACGGTAAATAGGCATGTTGACGTACATCACGAAGCAACAGAAGAAAACGATTCAAAAAAGAAAAAGAAACGTAGAAAGAAAAAAAGAAATGCCATCGAGCCACCAAAAGCCATTGTGTCTACCCCAGGAACAGGGATTCTTTTAAATATAAACGATAAAGAAAAGCATGATGCTTTAATTACCAATTGGGAACACGGAGATTTACTTTTGGAGTTAGAGGTGCTGCTTCCAAAAGGATCCAATTCTGGGATCTATTTTCAAGGGCGTTATGAATTGCAGTTAAAAGACAGTTGGGGCGTTAAAAACCCCTTAGGGTCTGATATGGGTGGATTTCATAACAATTGGGAAACAGATGAAGCTAAAATTTTCAGAGGCATACCGCCAACTAGCAATGCTTCAAAAGCACCGGGGTTATGGCAAACATATAAAGTGCATTTTCAGGCACCACGATTTGATGAGACGGGTAAAAAAACAGCAAACGCTAAATTTATTTCAGTCGATTTAAATGGTGTTCGAATCCATAACAATGTCGAAGTTCCAACCTATACCGGCGGCCCCATTGAAAAGAACGAAGTGGCCAAAGGCCCGCTATTAATACAAGGAAACCACGGACCCGTTGCCATCAGGAATTTTAAATATCAATTATTGAAAGAATCTTCAGTGGAGCTCACATCACTTTCGCATGTTATCTACAAAGGCGCGTTTAAGGGATTGGACGAATTGAACGAAAACGCTAAAGTGGCAACCGGTAAATCCAATAAAATCGATATTCTTAGTGTTGGTGAAGAAGATGAATATGGTATCATGTACATCGGAACTTTGGATGTTGCCGAAAAAGATGATTATATAATTAGCGTGGGTTATACCGGAGGTGTAAAGCTTATTTTTGATAATAAAAAAATAGTAGAAGATAATTCTTCGAGCGGTGAAGGCTGGCTAAATGAAGAAGTGACCTTATCAAAAGGAACACATAAATTCATTCTTATCAATATTAAATCTGCTGCGTGGAGAGCACCACGATTGGGATTGTCTATTAAAAGCAAATCCACCAATTCAAAAGATTTTCACACCTATGATTCTTATCCGCCCAATATAAATACGGTATCTCCAATTTTTGTGCAACCGGATTCTAAACCCCGTTTGTTAAGAGCCTTTGTGAGTTTTAATGGTAACGGCAAACGCTTGTCGCACACCATTGGCGTTGGCACACCAGAAGGTGTCAATTACATTTACGATTTAGGAGCAGGCAACCTTGTTGGTGTTTGGCGAGGCGAGTTTGTCGATGCAACACCCATGTGGCACAGCCGTGGTGATGGATCGTTTAAACCAAAAGGTGCGGTGCAGTGGACGTTCTTAAACCAACCTATTGCGCAACTTTCTGATTCCAATACCGCTTTTCCGGAAACAGGAACCGCACCAGAATTTGTTTCAAAAGGTTATGTAATCGATAAAACCACTTGGTTGCCAATCTTTAAATACCGTTATAAAGATGTTGATATTGAAAATAGAATCACACCAGATCCTAGCAATAACTATGTGGTTCACGACATTCAGTTTTCAAAATCCGGATTAACAAATTGGTATTGCAAATTGGCTTCCGGCGAGGTTGAAAAAATGTCTGACGGCGCTTATCTTATAAAGGATAAACAGTATTATATTAAAGTACTCACAGGTCAAATTCCTATAGTTCGAAAAGTTAACGGCGAAACAGAATTGATAATTCCTGTTGATGGTAGTAATATTAAATATGAAATAATTTGGTAAAGATGATAAACAAAGTAATTCATAATAAAATTAAAGTAATAATCGTATTGATTGTGATTGGTTTTTCACAAATTGTACTGGCTCAAAATGCACCTAAAGAAGAAGATTACTACCGCATAACAAAAGTGCCCACTCCAGAAGGGGTTAAGGTTGAAGGCGGCGGTGTTTTGTCGTTACCCGATGGCACCATTGCGGTTTGTACCAGACGTGGCGATGTTTGGATTATCGAAAACCCAACCATGGCAAATGGCTATCCGTCCAAATTTATAAAGTTTGCATCCGGATTGCACGAACCTTTGGGTTTGGCCTATAAAGATGGCGCGCTATACACGGCACAACGAGGCGAACTCACTAAGCTTGTAGATACTGATGGCGATAGGATAGCCGATGTTTACGAAACGGTTTATGCATGGCCATTATCAACACATTATCACGAATATTCTTTTGGTCCCGTTATAGCTCCAGATAACGCTTTTTTTGTAACGGCTAATGTGGCTTTTGGAAATGAAGAGTGGTGGCGAGGCGAAAGTCGTGTGCCATGGCGCGGATGGACCATGAAGATTTATGAAGATGGCCGAATGGAACCTTGGGCCACTGGAATGCGTTCGCCAGCTGGTTACGGACTTATTGATGATGAATTGTTTTATACCGATAACCAAGGCGATTGGGTTGGTTCTGGAGGTTTGTGGCACTTGCCTAAAGGCGTGTTTACAGCACATCCGGCGGGTCTTAAATGGAGCGAACATAAAGATTCGCCTATAAAGCTTACCAAAGAAGCATTTTATGGTAAAATTGATAAACGCCAAGTTAAAAAAAATGGACGCTATGTAAAGCCTGAAAATATTATAGATGAGGAAGACCCCGATTTTGTTTATGAAGCAAAAGCATCTTTTCCCGAAGTGCAATTGCCTGCAGTGGTATTGCCACACGGTATTTTGGGTATTTCAAATTCCGAAATAAAAGTAGATAAAACAGGAGGGAAGTTTGGGCCATTTAGCGGACAGGTTTTTGTTGGTGATATGGGACAAAGCAAAATCATGCGCGTGGTTCTTGAAAAAGTAAAAGGCGAATATCAAGGTGTGGCTTTCGATTTTAGATCGGGCTTCCAATCGGGTGTGATGCGTATGGATTTTGACCAAAACGGAAACCTTTTCGTAGGCGAAACCAATAGAGGTTGGGGATCGGCCGGAACTACTAATTCTGGTTTGGAGTTCCTCACCTGGACTGGACGCATCCCTTTTGAAATGAAAACCGTAAAATCGATGCCCGATGGTTTTGAGATTGAATTCACAAAACCGGTAGATAAAAGTTCTGCTGAAGATTTAGACTCGTATCAAGGTAAAAGCTATATTTATAAATATCATGCCGCTTACGGAAGTCCGCAAGCCAATCTGGAAACCATTAATTTAAAAGGGGTTAATGTAAGTGACGATGGTTATAAGGTGCGTATTGTAACCGATAATTTAAGGCCGTTTTATGTGCACGAAATCACTTTAAATGGTGTTAAGGAAAAGGAATCGGGGCAGATAACATTGCACCCAACGTTTTATTATACTTTAAATAATATTGCTGATGGTGATAAACTGGAGTTGTCTCAACTTTCAACCAAACGATCTTCAAGTATTAAAAAGAAAGTTGCAAAAAAAACTAAGGCCTCTAAAACAGCCGTAGCTAAAAAAACAAAAATGGTTTTAACTGATGCGCAAGTGCAACCTCTTTTAACCAACAATACCTGTGTGGCTTGTCATCATAAAGAAAAAAGAATTGTTGGGCCTTCTTTTAAGCTAATAGCCAAACGCAATTATACCGATGAGGAAATGGTAGACCTTATTTACAATCCGCAGCCTAAAAACTGGCCGGAATATGCCACACCAATGGCACCCATGCCTCAGGTTCCAAAAGACGAAGCGCTTAAAATTGCGGCTTGGATTAATTCTTTAAAATAGTTATTGTTACAGTTTATTCAAGATTTAAGTTCAATTTTTTAGCAATTTCTTGGGTTATTAAAGTAGCTTCAATCTTAACACCCTCATTGTTAAAGTGTACGCCATCATTTGTGTAATAATTTAAGTTATGAGCTGTATTTGAATAAAAATCTATAAGAGGAATATTATTCTCTTTTGTGAAATTAGTAAGGTATTTGTTGCGCTCAATAATTTGCTTATTTCTGGGAGCAAATTCATTCAAATTATTCTTGTCCCTTATAGCGGTTGAATTCACCCAAATAACAGATTTTTTTGCATTTTTATTTAGCAAATTATAAGCTATAGGCACATATTTTGAATAGGCTTCAATAGGATAATCTTCTCCGTGCAAACCGTTGTTAAAGGATATAACATCAAATGTGTATTGCTTTAAAACCAATTCGAGTTGTTCAATAAAAATAGGGTCTCCAAGGCTTTTAGATGTTGTAAATTTACTGCAGCTCGCATACGATTCGAGGTTGCTTGCAACAATACCATAATATCTTTCTACATGAGAATCTCCCACAATTAAAACTTTAGGAAGCTTGGAGTCATTAGTGTTAACAATCCAAGACCGTGTCCATTCTGTATTTTCATTGATAGTAATCCCGTTTTCCTTGTCAGTTTGATTAACGCATCCTAAAATTAAGCAGCATAATAATAGTAAAACACCTTTATTTAACATGAGATTTTTATTTATTAGTTGCTAGTTTTAGTATTTCTTTTTTAACGTTTATAATCCAACAAAATCCAATTGGCATTTGTAATGTATTGTTTTTTATCTTTTTCATTTTTAAATACAAGAAATAGCTCAGCTTCATCTGTTGTTGGTTTTACGGGTATGTTGTAATATTTCATTTGGCCTTTATCTTTGTCGAAATATTTTAAATGTGTTTTTCCAATAAGATTTCCGTTAGGGGAGCTTTCCCTAATTTCAATAGCACCTTCGTAAGCATAATTGCCCGCAAAAAAGGCGGCGAATTTTATGCTTTTTAAATCTTTTAGAGGCATAGTATCAAATTTTAAATAGGAATTATGAACAATAGAGCCCACAAGGTTTTCACCTTCGGCATTCCAATTTCCTAGGCCTTCACTTTTTTCAATGGCGCTTTCGGCTTGGATTTTTGGCGCTTTAAAAATAATTTGGTCTCTGGCCGAAAGTGTGGATTCTGGTTGTCCGTCGGTGCCATTATCCAAATAAGAAGCCATTAAAACGTACATGCCTTCGTTTTTACTGCCAATGTGTTCGTTAAATGTAATGCTGCCTTTAATTGGCAATTGCTTTTTTGTTTCGGCTTTGCCTGGTTTTAGCGATAAAATATAGGTAACCATTTTTTCAACCTCATCTGGTTTTAATTGGGGATGTGCGGACATCATGGTTTCTCCCCAAACTCCGCTTCCGCCTTTTATGATTTTACTGACTAAATAACCAGCATCTTTGGTGGTGTATTTATTAGCAATCTCGATGTAAGTGGGACCATTTACTTTTTCGTTGGTTGCATGACAAGCTTTACAATCGCTGCCGTCAATAAGTTTTCTGCCTTCGGGCACCGTGTTTTGTTGATGCCCCAAAGTAGCTTTTATTAAATCGTTTCCTTCCGGAATATAATCTAAAGTTACTTTTACTTTATTGGCATCAATAGAGCCGTCTTCGGTACTGCCATCTTGCTTGTCGTTAACAATTACGGTGTAATTTGCTTTTTTATTATCCCAATACGACTTGTTATTGGGCTCAATTTGAATGCTAATTTCGGGCGGGTCGTTACCTATTAAAAGTTTGATGTTTGCCGTTGATGTTTCGCCTTCTTTATCGGTTACTTTTAATTGGACGTTATACGTGCCGGATTGCTTAAAGGTGAACGAGGGAGTTGCTTCCGTTGATTGCACTTCGTTATTGGTAAAGGACCATGCGTAAGTTAGTTTATCATTATCATAATCTACAGACTCCAACCCTGAAAAATTAACCGTTAATGGTGCGGCTCCAACCGTTTTATCTGATGTTATTTTGGCAATTGGTTTTCTGTTTCCGCGTATATATGAAACTCTATTTAAACGCGCATCCAGATTTTGGGTGTTCCATTTTTGGCCATATTCCAAAACATATAAATTTCCGTCTGAACCAAAAATCATGTCCATAGGATGCGAAAATTCGGTGTTAGGCATAAACGGTTCTGCTTTTTTATAGTTGTGGTTTTCGTCAAGCGTCACTACATAAATCCAATCCCTCATCCATTCGTAAACTATAAGTTTGCCTTCAAAATATTCGGGAAAAGCATTCGCGTTGGCATTAGGGTAATTTGAAGCGTGATAAATAGGGCCCGCCATGGGGTTTACACCGCCAACGCCCAACCAAGGGAATTCTTCTGACTTATCGTAAGAATACCAAATGAGTGATTCCTGAGCCACGGGAAGTTCTTTTAAACCCGTGTTGTTTGGCGAATTATTGACCAAATGATTCGGGTCGAATTTTGCTCCCGATTCTTGGGTTGTAAAATTATAGTCGTTGTAAACTTGATTGTTGCCTCTGGTGTAAGGCCATCCCCAAAACCCGGCTGTTCTGGCTTGGTTGAACTCACCCATACCTTTAGGACCTCGGTTGGCATTATCAACACCAGCGTCCGGACCAACATCGCCCCAATATAAGAATCCTGTTTTGCTGTCGATTGAAGGTCTGAATGGGTTTCTGCAGCCCATTACATAAATTTCCGGTTTTGTATTTGGTGTTCCATTAGGGAACAGATTGCCTTCTGGAATAGAATACGTGCCGTCATCTTCGGGCTTGATTCTTAAAATTTTTCCTCTAAAATCATTGGTATTTGCTGCCGATTTTTGAGCATCCCAAAGTGCTCTCCCTTCGCGCTCGTCAATGGGAGCATAGCCAGAAGATTCAAAAGGGTTGGTGTTATCGCCTGTTGTGATAAATAAATTTCCATTAGGGCCAAACTCTAAAGAGCCACCGCTATGGCAGCACTCCCTAATCGTGGGAATTTTGATAAGTATTTTTTCAGAATCTAAATCCAGTTTTTTGTCAATTAGATTAAAACGCGAAACATGTTGCAAAGGTTCTTCACCTGGTGCTGAATAAAACAAATAAATCCAATGGTTTGTTTTATAATCGGGGTCTACAGCCAAACCCAACAAACCATCTTCATTGCCATAAAATAAATCGAGTTGCGCAATGGTTTCGGTTTGTTCTGTTTTAAAATCGAATAATTTTAACGCGCCTCTGCGTTCGACAAATAAGATACCTTCATCTGGTAATTCATCCAATTCCATAGGCTCATTCAAATTGAAGTCTAATACCTGTTTTACAAATCGATTTTCTGGAGGTATGCGATCCGATTTTGCTTTTGCATAATCGCGCGTATTTTTGCCGATAGCATATTTAATTCCACCTATTAAATGATTTAAAAATACTGGATTTTCAAAGGTTTCTTTGGTGTGGCCCATTGCGGTGTAAAAAGCGCGACCGCCATCAAAATTATGATACCACGAAATAGGGTGGTTGTCTCCATTTGTGCCCCCTTCGTAACTGGTTTCGTCTATGGTAATTAGAACATTAATATCTGGATTGATGTCTTTAAAATTATACCATTCGTCTTCTTTTTCCCAAGGTGTTTCAAGGTTTTTCGTCGATTCATGATTTTTATCTATCACATTGAGTGTCGCTTCTTGAATTTTTGGATGGCCATCAAAATAAGCGCCAACAAGTTTGTTGTACCAAGGCCATTCGTATTCCGTATCGGTGGCAGCGTGCACGCCTACAAACCCACCACCGGCTTGAATATAGCGCTCAAAATCGGCTTGTTGTACGTCGTTTAGAATATTACCTGTGGTGTTTAAGAAAACGACTGCTGAAAATTGTTTTAAGGAATCCTCAACAAAATATAGGGAATCTTCAGTGGCAACAACGTTAAAGTTATTTTCTTTTCCTAGCTTTTTTAAGGCCTTTATTCCAGCTTCAATAGAACCGTGTCTGAAACCTTCAGTTTTACTAACCACCAGTATTTTTTCTTCTTTTGTGCCACATGACATTATCATAATGCTTATGACGAAAATCAGTATGGATTTTATAAATTTAGGTTTCATTTTAATAATATTTAAGTTGAATATTGGTTTTTATATATAGCTGTTTATAAGCTGTTCTAAAAGCTCTTGCTTACCGCTTTTCAATTCGGGTTCTCCACTGTTTGATGCTAATTGATACAGGTCTTTTAAACCTAGTTTACCGGCTTCGAAATCCTTACCATCTTTAGTGTTAAACGAATCGTATCGTTTTTGTTTCATTTCCAAATAATCGGAATCAGACAAGATTTTTTCAGCTGTTACAAGTGCTCTTGCAAAGGTATCCATACCACTTATGTGCGCTATAAATAAGTCTTCCATATCGGTAGAATTCCGCCTTGTTTTAGCATCGAAATTAATGCCACCGTGCTCGAAGCCTTTGTTTTGCAATATAATCATCATCGCCTCGGTGACTTCGTAGATATTGGTTGGAAATTCGTCGGTATCCCAACCATTTTGGTAATCCCCTTTATTGGCATCAATGCTTCCCAACATATCTGCATCGGCGGCAACTTGTAGTTCATGGGCAAAAGAATGACCCGCTAAGGTGGCGTGATTGACCTCTAAATTTAATTTAAAATCTTTTTCCAAACCATATTTATTTAGAAAGCCCAATACCGTTGCCGCATCAAAATCATATTGATGTTTGGTGGGTTCCATAGGTTTGGGCTCGATAAAAAAGGTACCTGTAAAACCTTGAGCTCTGGCGTAATCTCTCGATTTGGTTAAAAACATGGCTAAGTGTTCTACTTCCTTTTTCATGTTGGTATTATGTAACGACATATAACCCTCGCGTCCTCCCCAAAACACATAACCCGTGCCTCCAAGTGCTATGGTCGCATCAATGGCATTTTTTACTTGTACAGCGGCCTTAGTTAACACATTAAAATCTGGATTTGTTGCCGCACCATTCATGTATCGTGGGTTAGAAAACACATTGGCTGTGCCCCAAAGTAGTTTAATGCCGTATTCGGCTTGTTTGGCTTGGGCGTAAGGTAAAATGTTATGCAATCGTTTTTCAATTTCAAAAACACTGCCATCGCCCACTAAGTCGGTGTCGTGAAAACAATAATAGGGAATACTAAGTTTATCAATAAACTCGAAAGCCGCATCCATTTTGTGTTTTGCAGCGGTTAAGGGTTCTGGGTTAGCCCAAGGAAATGTTTTTGTTCCGGGGCCAAAAGGGTCGCCGCCTTCGCCACAGAAAGTATGCCAATACGACACAGCAAATTTTAAATGATCTTTCATGGATTTGCCATTAACCAATTGGTTTTCATTATACCATTTGAATGCTAGTGGGTCTTTCGAATCGCTTCCTTCGTATTTAATTTTATTGATTTTTGGAAAATAATTGCTCATGTTAGTATGTTTTTTTTAATTCTTTTTCCCAATTACGGTAGGCTTCTTTTATTTTAGATTGCATGGCTTTAATTGGTTGAATGGTTTCTAGTTTTTTAAACCGACTAATAGCTTCATCGTAAGATTTATAAACACCAGCGCCTAGGCCACTGCCTATAGCTGCTCCAATGGCACCATCGGTGTCGTATATTTCGATTTGGGCACCAGATAGAGTCGCTAAGGTTTCTTTAAAAATGCGACTTTGAAACATATTGTTATTTCCAGCTTTAATAACATCTAATTTCAATCCCATGGATTTCATAATATTGATGCCATACTGAAAAGAAAAAACAATACCTTCTTGTGCTGCACGCAATAAGTGCGCTTTGTTGTGGATGTTAAAATTAAGATGTTTCCATGTGCAGCCATTATTCGCATCTTCTAAAATGCGTTCGGCACCATTCCCAAAGGGAAATACCATCAAACCGTTTGATCCCACCTCAACAGTTTCAGCTAATGCATTCATTTCAGAATAACTCAAACCTCGTGTTATATTTTTCCGAATCCATGCATTTAAAATTCCTGTGCCATTAATACAGGCCAATACGCCATATCGAGGTTGCTCAACCTTATGATTTACATGCGCAAATACATTGACACGCGAACTTAAATCGGGTTTTATATCATCAACAACACCATAAATAACGCCTGAAGTACCCGCCGTTGCTGCAACTTCACCGGGTTTTAATACGTTTAAAGATAGCGCGTTGTTGGGTTGGTCGCCCGATTTATAAGACACGGGTATACCGTGTGGAAGGGCTAATTGATTTGCAATGTGATTAGTAATTGTACCATGCGAACTAAAGGTATCGTGGATTTCTGGAATTAAGCTTTCCATTAAATCATAATGACTTAAAAGCGTTTTGGAAATTTTATTGGCTTTAAAATCCCAAAACACACCTTCGGATAAACCGCTTACGGTACTTGTTATTTTATTGGTGAGTTTCATGGCAATAAAATCACCGGGTAGCATTATTTTATAAATACGCTCATACACATCAGGTTCATTATCTTTAACCCATTTTAGTTTTGATGCGGTAAAATTTCCGGGAGAATTTAAAAGGGTTTCCAAACAATAATCGCTTCCTAAATTATGAAAAGCTTCTTTTCCAATTTCCGAAGCGCGACTATCGCACCAAATAATTGAAGGTCTTAATACTTGTTTGTTTTTATCGACTAAAACAAGCCCGTGCATTTGATATGAAATACCAATGGCCGCAATAAGCGACTTGTCTATTTTAGCATTTATAATGAGTTTTGGCACGATTAGTTTAACGTAATTCCACCAAAGTTCGGGATCTTGCTCCGCCCACCCATGGCGATGCGCGATAATATCCATTTCGTTTTTTGGTTCGAAATTTTGAGCAATTATGGCGCCATCAGAAACTTGCAATAAGCTTGCTTTTATAGATGATGAACCAATATCCAATCCCAATAAATACATAGTTAAACGGGTATGTTCATTTTTCGGTTTATACTAAAAACTGTAATTTAATTTTAATAAAGCCCGTCTTCGCAACACGGGAAAAACCACAAAACTAGCATCTGGATTTGCGGCAATAAATTCAGGAGTCGCACCATTGGCATTGGCACCAAAACTATTGGCGCCAAAAAAATTAGCTAAGCCTTCTGAATTAAAAAGATTGGTTACCAAAATATCTGCTGATAGTTTTTTACTTATTTGATAGCCCACACCTGCATTAAATATACTATAGGCTGGAAGTTTAAATCCGTTTGAAACGTTGCCATAGCGTTTGCCCATAAACTGCCATTTTAAATAGGTTGAAATTCTATCTTTTTGATATTCGCCACTTAGGTTAAACATGAGTTTAGGATTAAAAGGAAGCGTATTTCCTGAAAAATCTAAAATGCTGTCATCGCTGGTATCAACCGAACCTGCAGCGTCATAAACTTTCCATTCGGTAGCCTTTGGGTTTTGAAGAATCCCGTTAAAACGGAATGTGAAATTCTGTACCGGAGAATACACGCTTTCCCACTCTAAACCTATTGTTCTAGAGGAGTTAAACTGAATAGGTGTGTAAAAAATACTATTGTTGCTTCCGTCAAATTCAAAGTTTGCGATGCCAATATTTTTAAGCTGACTCCAAAATAGTGTGCTTGTAAACGAAAAGTCTTTTAAGATATATTTTACACCAATTTCAGCTTGATTTATTTCTTGAACTTCTCCTTTTTTGTTGATGGGAACATTAGAGAAATTATTGAAATAATAGTTCAATTCCGGCGCTTTATGTCCTTGTGAAAATCTAGCGAATAAAGCGGCTTCATCATCAATTTTATAATTGATACCACCTGAAAAAGAAAGGTAGCTATAATTATAATTGAAGTTATCTTGTTCGCCTGTTGGCGCTAAAATACCATTATCGTAAGCGGTATTGTCGTTGCCATCTAAACCACCATTTTGTGTAAAAGGAGCAAAACGGTCTTTGCTGCCTTTATGTTTAATGGTCTCATAACGCAGACCTAAATCTAAATGCACATTGTTGGAAACTTTCCATCTGTCATTAATAAACGTTGCTACTTGACTTACTTTGGCTCTGGAGTTCACAAAAAACAAACCGCCATAATTACTAAGCCCGTTTGAATCTGATAATGCAATTACTGGGTCTCCAGGGTTTTCGAGCGTTACCTGTAGCATTCTCGGGTTGGGTTCGTAGGTTGCAAAGGCAAAACTTCCTTGTGTAAATAAGGAGGTGTCCGAAAAACCTAAGGCAAACCCACCTGTAATATCATGGTTTTCTAATGTTTTTTGCAAGGTAAATTGATTCATCAATTCGTCAGCTGTATTGTCTTTGTACCACGCCGAGGTTCCCATAAGGGCATCATTTGGTAATGTATTACTGGTTAAATATTGCGACCCAGTACCTGCAAAAATTCCACTATTGTCTATTCTTGCCAATTCATTGCCCGAGTTGGTATCGCGAAAAACAATTTGTCCAACAGGAAAAGGGTTTCCGTTACTTACCAAATAGTAAAGCGTTGGGTCGCTAAGCGAAACAAATGCATTACTAATGGAAGTTTGCCAATTGGCATCTTTCGCAGAAAATTTAATATTGTTTTTTAACAACCAATTATTACCTAAATTTTGAGAGATATCAAACCCAAAAGCCAAATCTTTGGCATGAACACCCTGTGATGGATCAAAACTATTCGACGCGCCTTGTGTCAGGTTTCGCCCATTTGGAATACGACCGTTAAAACTGGGCATTAACAGCGATGTTGAACCAAAATCCTGACCGAAAGCAGGCGTAGGGTTATCCCAATTTGTGGCCGCAACACCTGTGTATCGGTTGGTGTAATCATCCAAAATCTTTCCATAAAATTTTAAATACCCAAAGGCATTCCTTTTAATAACATTGAATTTAAACTGTCCGCCTTTACTGAAGGTAAAATCTGTGTTTCTTGCGCCATCATCATGCCTGTAATGTCCGCCAGCATTGATAAACCAATTATTGCCTAATGGCCCACCAATGCTCGCATCAAACTTATATAAGGCATTGCCTTCACCTTGAAAACCGTTGGAAAATTGGATGTCGCCACTAAACTTATTTCGAATACCTTGCGATATAAAATTATAAATACCTCCGGGAGCATTAAGCGCCGTTATGGATGAGCTTCCGCCTCGTATGGCTTCCACTTTTTGGGTGGTTAAATCTAAACGATGGAAAAGGTCTGGACTATAATACGAGTGTTGCACAAGGCTAATGGGTAGCCCATCTTCTTGGAGCGATACATAATACCAACCCGTATCATCTTCAGCGGAAGCTGAAATACCTCGTGTGTAAACTTTAGTGAATACTTCACCTGCCGAGGCATCGGTGAATGTGCCTGGGATATTTTGAAGCAAACTTGCGGTACCTTGAGGGTATTCCTGTTGTATAGCTTCAGAACTAAGTGTACTCATTGAGGTGCTGGATTCTAATTGTGTTCTCGGGTCGAAAATACCCGTAACCACTATGGTTTGAAGGTGTAGTAAATCTTCTTCCATAGTAAACGAAAGTGTTACATCATTTTGTGCAACTTTAATCGTATCCGTTATGGTTTTGTATCCCAAATGAGATATGGTAATGGTATAATTATTGGAGCTGATATTTAATATATTAAATACGCCATCCGCATTAGTTGTGGCCGTTTGATTTGATGGGCTTAATTGAATGTTTGCACCTTGTAATGGATTGCCATCAGTATCTTTTATAGCTCCATTAATGTTGGCTTGAGATGAAGCAGTGTTGCAAAAAATACCTGCTATTGTAATTAAAAAAAGTACTGTAATTTTGTTCATGTTTTATTTTAAAATAGGTTAAGTTTTTAAATTTTAATTATCGTATGATAAAAATTCGATTTTGAATCTTCTTCAAACAAATCAAGTTGATGTTATTTATTGTTGTTTTTTCTAATTCTTAATTGATAAAATATGCCAAAGGCAGCGATTAAAAGCCCAATAAATTCTCTTGTGCCTTCCAAATAAGGTTTATCGTAAACCATTTCGCCAAAAATTTCTTCTTTGTTTTCTGTATTTAAGTAGTCAATAAATAATGAAAAATGAAAAGCTGAGTAAATTAATAAAGCAACTAGTATTATAATTAATAATGGTTTTGGAATAGGTTTAAAGCTGTTATATAAACAGATGATTGCAACAATAAAATATATTGAAAACCATAAAAGGCTGTCGGGATCATTCAATTGTATAACGGCAAAAATGATAAAGAGAACACAGAGTATATAATTTATAATCTTCTTTTTTTTGCTTAATGGTCGAGTAGGATTCATTGGTTTATTAATGCGTTATAAAGTCCAGCCTTCTCGATAGGTTCTTTTTACAAATTGGTTGGCTTCATCAAAATTCGTTATTTTCATGGTTTCGCCATTCCACAATAATTTTTTTCTACCGGGATATTCAAACCTATTGCCTTTTTGTGTTCTTAAATTGTAACTTCTAATGGCTAGATTGCCCATTAAAACGCTTTCGGTTAATGGACCGGCGTAGTCGAAAGAGGAGGTAAGTGCTTTGTGCTTTTCCTTGCCATAGCCATCTTTACAGGCTTCAACCCAAGAGGCGTTATGTCCGCTTTCAGGAAGTGAGCTTTTTTCGGTGTCTTCAAATGTTAACAAATCTCCATTGTTTAAGTACACTTTTGGAGCAACGCCATAGGTTCCACAGGTCATAATCCCCTTGTCTCCAATCATAATAACACCATTGGCACTATCGTGGTCTCCTATAGGGTGATTGGCCGGAATTAAATCGGGGTGGAACGGTCTCAAGCCCCCATCAGACCATGTGAGTTTAATTTCTGAAGGATTTTTTGCCGAGGCTGGAAATGTTAACTGTGTTCGTGATGAAGGCGGACAAGATTCTGGTAAATATTCTGGCGACCAATCTCTTTTAAAAACTGCGCCAACGCTACTCTCAACTTCGGTTGGATATCCTAATCCTAAAACCCGAAAAGGAGGATCGATCAAATGGCAGCCCATATCGCCTAAGGCGCCCGTGCCAAAATTCCACCAACCGCGCCATTTAAACGGATGGTATAATGGGTGGTAATCGACCATTTTAGCTGGTCCAACCCAGGAATCCCAATCCAATCCATCTAACATTGCAGGTTTATCTGTTGGTGTATGTATACCTTGAGGCCAAACCGGTCTGTTGGTCCAAACATGGACTTTGTTTACAGTGCCAATTATGCCTTCATCAAACCATTTAACCATTTGCTTTACGCCATTGCCCGAAGCGCCTTGGTTGCCCATTTGTGTTACCACTTTATATTGGTTTGCTGCTTCGGTAAGCATTCTAGCCTCATAAATACTATGCGTTAATGGCTTTTGTACATACACGTGTTTGTTCGATTTTATGGCAGCCATGGCAATAACAGCATGGGTGTGGTCTGGTGTGGAAACTGTAACCGCATCGATGTTTTTTACATCGTCAAATAACTTACGATAATCGCGATATTTTAATGCTTTTGGGAATTTCTCCATCAATCTTTTTGACTGATTCCAATCTACATCGCAAATGGCTGCAATGTTTGATGCTCCATGGTTCCAAGCGTTTACGGCATCAGAATACCCTTTACCACCACCGCCAATAACGGCAATATTCAGTTTATCGCTTGGTGCAACAAACCCTTTGCCCATAACATGTCTTGGAATGATTGATATTCCCAACGATGTCAACGCGGTTTTCTTAATGAACGACCTTCTGTTATTTGCTTTGTGATTTTTTTTCATTTGTTAATAATTTAAAAATTATCTGAAGCTTTATAAGCTTCAATAACCGCTAATTCACCTTTTTTACCATGCGTTGAATTTCCGTGTTCCATTCCTAAAATGCCTTTAAATCCTTTTGAATGAATGTGTTTGAAAACATTTTTGTAATTTATTTCGCCTGTTGTTGGCTCGTTTCTGCCAGGGTTATCGCCGATTTGAAAATAAGCAATTTCGTCCCAACACGCATCAATATTTGGGATTAAATTACCTTCTTGGATTTGTTGATGATAAATATCGAACAGGATTTTGCAGGTAGGCGAATTTACAGCTTTACATATTTGATAAGCTTGAGGTGATTCCGTTAAGAATAGCCCCGGATGATCTCTAAAATTTAAAGGTTCTAACACCATCGTTAAATTATGAGGCTCTAAAATCGCCGACGCTTGTTTTAGGGTTTCAACAATATGAGCGGTTTGATAATCGATATTTTGACGTAAATCTACATGACCCGGAACCACCGTCATCCATTTGGCATTAACCCGTTTTGCCACTTCTACTGAAGCTTTAATCTCATTTAAAAACTCCTGTCGCTTTTCTGGGCTTCCGCTTGCGAGGTTGGGCTCTTTCCAATAAATTTTATGCGCCACAAAAACGCCCATCGTCATATTTCTGTCACTCATGGTTTTCGCCATTTTTCCTTGGGTTTCAACAGAACGATTTTTCATTCCGTTGTCCTCAAAAGCAGTAAAACCTTGATCTGCCATAAAATTCAACTGGTCTATGGGGTCATCTCCCGCATGATTTTTAAACATCCCCAAATGCGGTGCGTATTTTAAATTAAAATTATGACTGTTTTTTGGCGCATCTAAAATATTCATCGCATTAACTCCAGTTACACTAACACCAATTAAAGATGCCGTAGCTGTGCTTTTTTTTATGAAAGATCTTCGTTTCATCTGTTTATATTTATTATGTTTTAGAGACCATAGAATTTGATTTCTAAACGCCTATTTTGGGAACATGTTATGAGAAATTGGTTTTTCCGGGAATGGGAATCGGATAATTGCCAAATTCGTCTGGTGTAATGGGCGGCACAGTATCAAAGGTAAGGGTGTCTTCATCCGGAACCAAATTATGGTCAAGCGCCATAGCTTCATCCCAAGTTATTTCTTTGCCCGAATAGGTTGCCATTCTTCCTAAAATAGCGGTCATTGTGCTTTTTGCACCGTTTTCAGTATCGCTAATTACCTCACCATTTCGTATAGCTTTAAACAAGAGATTGTGTTCCTGTTGATAGGGATTGATATCATTTTCATTATCGTGCGTGTAGATGCTTGTTCCATCGTATTTCTTTAATTTTGCAGAGCCGCCTCCATCGGTGTAAGCGGTTCCTAAAGTGCCTTGAAAAGATTCATCAACTCGTGTTTTTGTTCCCGGTTGATGTCTGCACTGGCTGGAGATAATAATGCCATTTTCATATTCAAATTCTACCACGTGATGGTCAAAAATATGTCCATGATCTTTACCTTTGCGAACTTCCCTTCCTCCAGTTCCGCTTGCTTTTATTGGGTAGCCACCAATAAACCAATTGGCAACATCAATGTTATGAATGTGTTGTTCTAAAATATGATCGCCGCAAATCCAATTAAAATAGTACCAATTTCTCATTTGGTATTCCATTTCTGTTTGGCTCGCTTCACGAGGTCTTACCCAAACACCCGCGCCGTTCCAATAAACCTGTCCGGAAACAATTTGACCAATATCGCCATTTTGAATGCGATTATAGGTTTCCATATAACTTGCTTGGTAATGCCTTTGAAGGCCAACCACCACATTTAATTTTTTGGCTTTTGCAACTTTAGCGGCTTCCAAAACCTTTTTAATTCCCGCCACATCGGTAGCCAAAGGTTTTTCCATAAAAACATGTTTTCCTTGAGATACGGCATACTCAAAATGCTGAGGCCTAAACCCCGGAGGTGTGGTTAAAATAACAACATCGGCGGCATCAATGGCTTTTTTATAAGAACCAAAGCCTACAAATTTATGCGATGGTTTGACGTTAAGTTTCCCTGTTTGAAACATTTTTGTTAAGTTGGAATAAGCGTTTTCCAACCGATCCTCAAAAGCATCGGCCATAGCTACCAGTTCTACATTTTCGTCTGCCCTTAACGCTTGACTTACCGCACCGGTACCACGACCACCACAACCAACAACAGCTAATTTTAACTTTTTAGTTTTATTGAATATTGGGCTAGCTGTGAGTAGAGAAGGGGTTAGTAAAATACCTCCCGCAGCTAAGGATGTCCCTTTTACAAAGTTGCGTCGTGTTACATTGCTCTTTTTTTGTTCCATGGTGTTTGTTTTTTAATTTAATCCGTAATCTTCAATGGCGGTTAGCCAATAGGTTTTTATGTCTTCTTTTGAGGGTTGGATTTTTGGGCGCACCACACGAAATCCCACAAAAGGCGCGTTGGTGTGCCACCAATTACTTTTTGGAATTTGCGGGTCTCTTCTTTTCCATTTTTGTTTAGATTGACCTCTTGCAGTACAACACAATTTATCTTTGGTGTCTTTCCAGGAACCTCCGCGAACTACCCTAGGATATAATTCTGATGGGGTATTCCAAGGATTTATTTTTGGAGACGTGCTGTAATAATTGGCATCATATTGGTCCATAACCCATTCTGAGACGTTGCCCAATAAGTCGTATATTCCTAGGCTGTTGGCTGTTTTCAATCCAACTTTTTCATATTTATCATTGGTGTTTTCATCAAACCATGCTACGCTTTCAAGGTCTAGATTCTCATCGGTTTTTCCTTTTTTACATACATATTCCCATTCTGCTTCGGTTGGCAATCTATAAAACACACCGGTTTTTGAGGTTAACCATTTACAATACATAAGGGCTGCATATTGGGTCATGTTTACGGCCGGATGGGTTGCTTTTCCCATATTAAAACTCATATCAACATAGGGTGGTGTTGCTCCGGAAACGGCATCAATTCCCAAATCGTTCAGTTTTTCCTTGGTTTTAAATTGTTCGGGTCCAAATTCACCAAATACAAAGGCGTCATATTGTTCCCAAGTAATTTCGTATTTGCCCATCCAGAAATCGTCAACTTCTACTTGATGACTAGGTTTTTCATCTGCTTTACGCGTTGTGTCATTTGTTCCCATTATAAATGTGCCTCCTTTTACGGCTACCATTTCAATGGTTATTTGGTCGTCTTTTAAATCTTGGGAATAATCTTCAAACTCTTGAGCGTTCATAGTTCCCATTTGAATGATGCCCAAAAAAATAAACACTAAATTTAGGTTGCTTTTCATCTTTATAACTCTAGTATTTCTATGTTTTTAAACTCAACCGGATGGCTTTCGCTTTGTAATGAAATATATCCTTTCTTTAAGGGTGTTCCCGCTTTACTTTTCCAATAAGCTTCATTGTAATCTACTGAGCCACCAATTTGGGGTTTTGAATATGTGAGCACATTTTCACCATTAATAAAATGCTTAATGATGGAATCGTTTCTAACCTCAATTTCAAGATTTACCCATTGATCGCCATTGAATGTTTTTGATGAGGAATTGACGCAATGCGGAGTAAACAATTCGCCATTCATCTCAACATGGGTTCCCGGGGTACATAAATTTCCGGTTGGGCGCTCTCCAGTTCCTAAGCCGCCTAAAAGCTGCACTTCAATAGACACCGGAAAATTTTGGTTTAAGCCTATGTTTTTAGGGTCTTCGCAATGAATCATAACACCGCTATTTCGTTTTGCCCATCCTGCGCCGTCTTTTATTTGTTCGCCAATAAATCGGTATTGCATCCTAAATTTATAATCTGAAAATTCTTTGTTGTAAAAAATATGTCCGTAAGAATTGTTAAAAATGCCGTTGTATTCATCATAATTAACTTTCAGTACGCCATTATCTACAATAAAAGTGTTCTTGTAATTTTCGCCTAAAGGCTGTCCCTTAATTTTAATGGTCCAATCGTTTAAATCTTTTCCGTTAAATAATTTAACCCAATTGTTTTTTTGAGGTGTTTTTGTAGATTGGTCTTTATTGCTTTTACAAGTAAATAAAAGAGCCGTAGCAATGAATACGACTGTAACTATATGGTTTTTTATCATCTGTGATGTGGTTTTATGCCCTGTGTTTTGTTATGGTGTTTCATTAAAAAGGTTAGCGTATTAATAGTTATAAATGATTGAAAAGAATAAAATAACAATTAAATTCTTAAATACTTCGAAAATTAATTAATTTGCGCTATAACAATGTTCAAATTATTTCAGTGAAAATAAACATACAAAAAATACAGCCCTACGAGGCCAATGGAATTGTGTATCATGCCGATACCTGTTTGCCGTTGGTTGATGCCTATAACCGAAAAAAACTAAAATTTAAGGCATTGGCAAGACATACTTATCCGGGAGACCGATTGGATAAAAACACTTTAGGTTTAAACAGTATTGGGTATTGGGATGCCAACGAGCCACAGGATTGGGGCTTGGATTGGCACCGAAATGAAGGTATAGAATTTCATTTTTTGGAATCGGGGACAATGCCGTATTCTCAAGAAAATAAGGAAATGGTTTTACAACCCAATTACTTAACCATTACCAGGCCATGGGAAGCCCATAAAGTAGGAAACCCACATATTGGCATGGGAAAATTTTATTGGGTTATTATCGATTTGGGTGTGCGCAGACCGCATCAAGAGTGGGTTTGGCCCGATTGGATTACACTAACGCCGGAAGATTTAACGAGACTTACAACCATTTTAAGGCAAAATGAAAAATCTATTTTAAAGACCGATAATAATATAAGGGATTGTTTTTTGCAGATTGGTAAAGCGATTGATGCCGACGTTGACGGAAGTAGCGCTTCAAGAATAAGACTGCTTCTTAATTACTTGTTGATTTTGATACTCGATTTGTTGAATACAGACGATATTGTGTTGAACGAATCCTTAACTGACAGCTCAAGAAGCGTTAAGTTTTTTCTTAAAGAACTTGAAAACAATTTAACCGAAAACTGGACTATAGAATTAATGTCGCAGTCGGCAGGCGTTGGCTTAACACGATTTACACATCATTTTAAACGATTGACAAATTTAACGCCAATGCGCTACCTAACCATGAAGCGCCTTGAAATGTCGAAAAAAATACTTTTAGACAAAAGGGATTTAACCATTGCCGAAGTAGCTTACATGTGTGGTTTCGCAACAAGCCAATATTTTGCAACGGTATTTAAAAAACACGAGAAATGTTCGCCAAACGCTTATAGGTTAAAGCATTCAGTTGAGCATTTTCAGTTTAATTAAGCCAAATAAAAAATATATTCTAGTTGTTTAAATTCTTTCACTGAATAAAAATACACATGCTTTTAAGTTCTTATATTTATATTCACGTGGTTAACTAAATTTTACCGTTTAATTAAATAATTACTAAACATGAAATTAAAACAGTCACTTTATAATACTACTGGGGTACTTATTATATTGTCCTTATTGGTTTTTTCTGCTTGTAAAAAAACCAAAGAAAACACAACCGCCGCTATAACCCAAAAAGATGAACAGCCTATGTTTTTTAAAATCTCGTTAGCACAATGGTCTTTGCATAAAAAGATAGGAAGTGGAAAAATGAGTCCGTTCGATTTTGCTAAAGAAGCCAATGCTTTAGGTTTTGAAGCTATTGAATATGTTAGCGGACTTTATAACAAGGAAGTAAAGGAATTGGGTATAGATGCTGTTGTTGAAAGATTAAAAGCCGAAAGTGAAAAACATGGGGTAAAGAACCTTCTAATTATGGTTGATGGCGAAGGTAATTTGGCAAGCCATGATGAAGACGAATTAAATACGGCTGTAGAAAACCACAAAAAATGGGTGGATGCCGCAAAAGCTTTAGGTTGTCATTCTATAAGGGTGAATGCCCATGGTAAAGGTACTTATGATGAGGTTTTGGAACAGGCCGTAACAGGTTTAACCAAATTATCCGAATACGCTAAAACCAAAGGCATTAATGTTTTGGTAGAAAACCACGGAGGTTTTACATCAAATGGAAAATGGTTGGCAACAGTTATGGAAAAAGTAAACATACCCAATTGTGGCACGTTGCCAGATTTTGGTAATTTTTGTATCAAACGAAAAAGCGATGGGTGTGCAGATGAGTACGACAAATATAAAGGTGTTGAAGAATTGATGCCCTATGCAAAAGCTGTAAGTGCGAAGTCCTATGATTTTGACGACCAAGGGAATGACATAACAATAGATTACACTAAAATGTTGCAAATTGTAAAGGCTGCTGGCTATACGGGGTATATTGGTGTAGAGTACGAAGGCAGTAAGCTGAGTGAGAGAGACGGCATTTTGGCTACTAAAAAATTGCTATTGCGAGTTGGAAAGGAGCTTTCTAATTAAAAACTAACCAAACTATATAATAATGGAGAATATTAATAAAAACAAGCTTTTTTTAGCAAGCTGTTTGGCGTTAATTACAACAGCCATGACCTTTGCCATTAGAGCAAAACTGGAAACTGTTTTTGGTCCAGATGGTATCGGGTTAACTTTAGAACAACTTGGGTATGCTTTTGCGCCAGCCTTTTTTGGGTTTACTATTGCCATGATTGTTGGCGGGCCTTTAGTTGATTTGTTGGGAATAAAAAAAATCACTTGGATTGCGTTTTTTACCCATATTATTGGCATTATTTTAACGTTAATGGCAGATTCCATGACCTCGCTTTTTATTGCAACACTATTTGTGGGCATAGGAAATGGGATGGTAGAAGCTGCATTAAATCCGTTAGTGGCATCCATGTACCCAGAAAGCAAAACCAAAATGCTTAATAGGTTTCATGTGTGGTTTCCGGGTGGAATTGTAATTGGTTCCATATTAGGATGGCTTATTATGGATGTAATGGGGTTAAGTTGGCAGGTTATGGTGGCTACTTTATTTATCCCGTTAATTATTTATGGCATACTGTTTTTTGGACAAAAATTCCCGGTAACAGAGCGTGTTCAGTTAGGAATTAGCAACAAGAAAATGTTTAAAAGCGTATTAAATCCATTGTTCTTATTTATGGTATTTTGTATGTTTCTTACCGCTGCTTCAGAACTGGGAACCACACAGCGCATCGAATCCTTGTTAAAAGAATCTGTTTCGGCGCCTTTGTTGGTGTTGGCTTTTATAAACGGTATTATGGCTTTGGGCCGATTATCAGCAGGTCAGGTAGTCCATAAATTAAGACCATCAGGTATGCTGTTGTATTCGGCTATCATTACTTTTATAGGTCTTTGGTTGCTCACCATTACAAGTGGCGGCATGACCTTTGTGGCGGCAGCAATTTTTGCTATTGGCGTTACTTTTTTCTGGCCAACAATGCTTGGTTTTGTAGCTGAATATTTACCGGAAACCGGAGCGTTGGGACTTTCAATTATGGGCGGAGCAGGAATGTTTTCGGTGTCCATTGTATTGCCCGTTATGGGTAAATTAATGGACGATGCTAATGCTGCCGAGGCATTGCGAACCATGTCTATACTGCCCGCTATTTTAATTGTGGCGTTTTTAGGATTGAATATTTATATGAAAAAACGAAGAACCGTAGAAGCTTAAAATATATGATGGGTAGAAAATTAAGAATGGGAATGATTGGTGGTGGTATCGGATCATTCATCGGTGATGTCCATAGAAAAGCTTCCGCAATCGACGGCATGATTGATTTAGTCTGTGGGGCCTTTAGTAGCAATGCTGAAAAATCAATAGCTTCTGGGAAAGCGCTTTATCTCTCAGAGGAAAGATGCTATGGCAGTTATGAAGAAATGATTTTAAAGGAAAAACAGCTTCCAGAGGATGTTCGAATGGATTTCGTGGCTATAGTTACACCGAATCACATGCATTTTCCACCGGCTAAAATGGCACTTGAACATGGGTTTCACGTGGTTTGCGACAAGCCCTTAACATTGACTTTGGAAGAGGCTGAGGCACTTCAAAAAGTAGTTGAAAGCAGCGGAAAATTACTTGCATTAACCCACAATTACACGGGCAACCCCATGGTTAAACAAGCCAGAGCCATGGTGGCCAATGGCGATTTAGGCGAGATTAGAAAAGTACAGGTTCAATATCTACAAGGTTGGTTATCAACTGCCGTAGAAAGTACAGATAATAAACAAGCCGCTTGGAGAGTAGATCCTAAAAAATCAGGAATTGGTGGTGCATTAGGTGATATTGGGACCCATGCTGAAAATTTATTGGAATATATAACAGGTTTAAAAATAGCTGAATTGGCTGCAGATTTAGGAAGATTTGGTAAAGGAAGGGTTCTTGATGACGATGGCAATTTATTATTGAGAATGGAAAACGGTGCCAAAGGAACCATGTCTATTTCGCAAATAGCACTGGGTGAAGAAAATAATTTGGCCATTAAAGTTTATGGCGAAAAAGGGAGCTTTGAGTGGTATCAAGAAAACCCAAACGAATTAATAACGCGTTGGATAGACCAGCCTAAAAAAGTGTATACACCCAATGGCAACGGATTGTACCAAGAGGCCCTAAACGTATCCAGAATTCCGGCAGGCCATCCCGAAGGGTATTTGGAAGCATTTGCTACCATTTACAGAAATTTCGCTTTACACATAAAAGCAGTTAATAACGGCGATATTATTAAAAATCCAGATTACCCAACGGTTGAAGACGGCATTCGAGGCATGAAATTTATTTACGCGGCCGTAGAGAGCGACAAGAACAACACCATTTGGGTGAAAGTATAAAAACCACGCTTTGGCTTATAGTCAAGGTTTTCATTAAAATAAACTATTGTAAATCCGATAGTTACCTGGAAGGAAATTGGTTTAAAGATTAATAAGATATGAAAACAATAAAAGGACCAGCAGTGTTTCTAGCGCAATTTGCCGGAAGCGAAGCTCCGTTTAATTCCCTAGAGGGCATGTGCCAATGGGCTTCAGATTTAGGTTATAAAGGCATTCAAATTCCAACATGGGAAGCTAATTTAATAGATATCGATAAAGCAGCCGAAAGTCAAATTTATTGTGATGAATTAAAGAGAAAAGTCGAATCATACGGATTGCAAATAACCGAGCTTTCAACGCATTTGCAAGGGCAGTTGGTTGCGGTAAATCCAGCTTACGATACCATGTTTGATGGTTTTGCACCCGAAGCTGTTAGAAACAATCCCAAGGAAAGAACAGCCTGGGCCATTGATTTTGTTAAAAAGTCAGGAACTGTAAGCGGTAGATTGGGTTTAAATTCGCACGCTACTTTTTCTGGTGCATTGATGTGGCACACCATGTATCCGTGGCCTCAGCGCCCTAACGGGTTGGTGGAAATGGGATTTAAAGAATTGGCAAATCGATGGATTCCCATCTTAAATCATTTTGATGAAATGGGCGTCGACGTCTGTTTTGAGCTTCATCCCGGAGAAGATTTGCACGATGGTATTTCATTTGAACGTTTTCTGGAGGCAACCAAAAACCATAAAAGAGCAAATATACTTTACGATCCCAGTCATTTTGTGCTTCAGCAGTTGGATTATTTAACTTTTATAGATTATTATCACGAACGCATTAAAGCATTTCATGTGAAGGATGCCGAATTCAATCCCACAGGAAAACAAGGTGTTTATGGCGGATATGCCAATTGGAAAGACCGCGCAGGACGCTTTAGGTCGTTGGGTGATGGGCAAGTGGATTTTAAAAGTATATTTTCAAAACTAACCACTTATGGTTGCGATGTTTGGGCGGTTATGGAATGGGAATGCTGTATAAAATCATCTTCTCAAGGTGCTAGGGAAGGAGCGCCATTCATTCAAAAACATATTATAGAGGCTGCAGAACGAAGTTTTGATGATTTTGCTGGAGGCGAAACCGATGAAAATCAAATCAAAAACATACTTGGTATATAATTATTAAAATCAATTAGATATGAAATCGTTAATTCAATTACTGTTGGTGTTGTTGGCCATTGTTTCTTGCAAACAAAAAAACACTAATTCACCTATTCAAAAAGATGAGGTTAATAGCATTGAAGCAGATGTTACCGGAGAATGGATAACTCTTTTTGATGGCTCTTCTTTGGATAATTGGCGCGGTTATTTGGCTGATTCTATGTACCCGGAATGGACCATTGAAAATAAGACTTTGGCCTTTACACCCAGTGAGAATGGCGGTAAAAATATTATAACCAATGAAAAATATACCAATTTTGTTTTATCGCTGGAATGGAAGATTTCAGAAGGGGGCAATAGCGGTATTTTCTGGGGTGTTTATGAGGACGAAGCTTACCCGGAAGCGTATCACACAGGTTTGGAAATTCAAGTATTGGACAACGATAGGCATCCGGACGCCAATGCAAATCCAAAATTTCATCAAGCGGGAGCTTTATACGATTTGGTAGAGCCAGCTTACGATGTGTGCAAACCAGCAGGAGAATGGAATTTATGTGAAATTAAAATTGACCATAACGCCAATAAAGGAAGTGCGTCGTTAAACGGAATAGTAATAGTGGAGTTTCCACTTAGGGGTGAAGCCTGGAAAAAAATGATTGAGAATTCCAAGTTTAAAGATTGGAAAGGATTTGGTACCTACAAAACCGGACATATCGGATTGCAGGACCATGGCGATAAAGTATGGTACAGAAATATTAAAATAAAAGAATTATAAATTCCTTATTCATCATTTTTTTGCGGTTTCCAAAAAATAGAATAATTTATCTTGTATAATAATGAATAGCATATTATATTTGCACCCACATTTGCAAGAGTAAAAATAAAACTTAAGTTCTTTTCAAATTAATTGCGCGTGCTACTCCGTATTACGGTTGTTAAATCGCAATTTTTATTGATTGTTTAAATAAAATAAAGGGTGTGGTATTTTATTTGCCAACTCAACCCTGTTTTCGTAGAAACACAAAAACTACGGGCTCTTAGCTCAGCTGGATAGAGCACCTCCCTTCTAAGGAGGCGGTCGAAGGTTCGAATCCTTCAGGGCTCACTTAAAGCTTCACTATTTTTTTAGTGGAGCTTTTTTGTTTTTGTAAATTACTTTGAATTTTAAAATTATTTGCTTAATTGGTTATAATATTTATTAGTTTAGCAATAGCGTATTATGAAAAACCTCTGCCTACTTATCTGCATCATACTATCTTTTAGCGCCTTCTCACAAGATGCTGAGATTGCTACGAAATTCAGTGAAAACGGTACGTTGTACGATAGTTTAGACAAACCTTCAAAACCTTTAACGCAATTTAAAAAAGATGAAAACTGTATTGTAATTGGTTATTTAGGGAAAGATAATTACAAAGTAAAATATAAAGAATGGGTTGGAGTTTTAAGTTCTGATTTTCTGTTGATAAATGATGAAATGATGGATTTATACTATGATTTTCAAGAAAAGGCAAGAAAAAAGCTTATTGAAGAAAAAGAGAACAGAAAGAAACGGTTACAAGAAATAATTAGGAATAGTCCGGAGGAAAAGGCGAAACGAAGAAAAGACTCCATTGCTAAAGCGAAAGTAGCCGAGGAAAAAGCACAGCGAAAACGCGACTCCATTGCCAAAGTTAAAGAGATAGAAAGGCAACGACTTGCTGCAGAAGCCTTATTGCGCAAACAGGCCGAGGAAAAAGCACAGCGAAAACGCGATTCCATCGCCAAGGTTAAAGAAATAGAAAGACAACGACTTGCCGCAGAAGCCTTATTGCGTATACAGGCCGAGGAAAAGGCACAACGTGAGCGCGATTCCATCGCTAAGGTAAAAGAGATAGAAAGACAGCGACTTGCCGTAGAAGCCTTATTGCGCAAGCAGGCCGAGGAAAAAGCACAACGGGAACGCGACTCCATCGCCAAGGTAAAAGAAATAGAAAGACAACGACTTGCTGCAGAAGCGCTATTGCGCAAACAGGCTGAGGAAAAGGCACAAAGGGAACGCGATTCCATCGCCAAGGTAAAAGAAATAGAAAGGCAACGACTTGCTGCAGAAGCGCTATTGCGCAAACAAGCCGAGGAAAAAGCACAGCGGGAACGGGACTCCATCACCAGGGTTAAAGCGATGGAAAGGCAGCGATTGGCAGAGGAAGAATTCCAACGCAAGAAGGCCGCTTTGCGAGCACTGAGGATAAAAGATAGCATTGCGAAAGTTGAAGAAGATGAGAAGCAACGACTTACCGAGGAAAAAGCACAGCGAGTGCGCGACTCTATCGCCAAGGTAAAAGAGAAAGAAAGACAGCGATTAGCAGAGGAAGAATTCCAACGCAAGAAGGCCGCTTTGCGAGCCCTAAGAATAAAAGACAGCATTTCGAAAGTTGAAGAAGCTGAAAAGCAACGACTTGCCGCACAAGCCCTATTGCGCAAACAAATTGAGGAAAAAGCGCAACGTGAACGCGACTCAATCGCCAAAGCCATGGAGATTGAAAAACAACGGTTGGCAGAAGAAGAGTTCCAACGCAAAAAACTAGCATTGCAAGCCCTAAGAATAAAAGACAGCATTTCGAAAGTTGAAGAAGCTGAAAAACAACGATTGGCAGCACAAGAATTACAGCTTAAACAAGCTGAGGCAAAAGCCAAAAGACATCGCGATTCCATCGCCAAAGCCAAACCATCCGAAGAACAACGTTTGGCCACCGAAGCGATGTTGTTAAAACAGGCCGAGGAAAAAGCCAAACGATTATTGGATTCTATCGCTAAAGTAAAAGAAGCACAAAAGCTTCGATTGGAAAAATCTGAATCGCGAAATACCTGTAATTACCTTATTAATGAATACGATGAGTTTTACAAAGAACAATTAATTAGAACTGAGGTATATAGGTTAAATAAGAACTTAACCGTAGAATTGTACCGGCAAGGAAATAAGGTAAATGTTTTTTTAAACCTTTCAGAAAATTTGGGTTGTGCCAGTTATTTAACACGCAACAGGTCTTCGGTAAGAATTCAGCTTGAAAACAACCAAAGCATAACGCTTTTCCATTCATGGAATATCGATTGCGAAGACTTTAATTTTAAAGGCACCATATCTAATTCGCAAATGCAAAAATTAGAACAATCTGCCATAAAATCGATTTATTTTAAAGGTACGAAAGGCGCTAAAGAAGTTTCGGATATAGAGTATAGAACGTTTTTTATTGAAAAACTAAAGTGTATTGAATAGCTCAAGTTTCTGGCTATTCAATAAGCTTTTGTACAAATGATTACGGTTTTGTTTCCATCAACATCTGTAGTAAAAAATAAATACAAATTTCCGCCATCTTTAATATTGAATTTTTTTCTGATCTGTTGAACCGTTTCAGGGAAATTCCGGGTTGTAATATTGGCTTTTGTAATAGCTTCTTTTTTTAATGTTTTTTTATTGAAAGGCAATAGCTTTTCAATTTTAAAACACCGTCCGGGGAAATCCACAAGCTGTTCGCTGGTGTATAAATGCGAATGTTGATGCAGCTTAAAAACGTTTAATTGTTTAGAAATGGAATGAAAACCACCCGCTTTTAAAATAGCGGCATTTGGCTCGTACAAATAGGTGAGTGGTTTATCGTAATTGGATGGTGTGCTTTTTTCTTCTTCTAACAAAAAATTAAAATGTGCGTTTTTATCTTTTTTAATATTTACCGTTTCAATTGAAATTTCTTCAGAATAACCGCGTTCCAAAATCCAAAGCAATTCTTTTACTTCATTGTTTATAGCGACAACGTGAATGGTTTTTACATGCTTCAGTTCGTTTATCCCCACCGAAAAATCGAGTAGTGGCGATGTTTTTATCATTATATTTTTTGAATGCTTAAAAAGCAAATCGATATGTTCGGGAATATTGGGCAGGCAATCGTTTAAAAAGAAAACTTTCCCTTTGCTGTCGTGTCGTCTCGATGGGTCGATATAAATCCAATCGAAGGTTTTGTTTGAAGTTTCTAAATACGCCATGCCATCCATATTTTGGGTTGAAATATGCTGAACATGCAATTGCGTATAATTGTGTTTTACGATTTCTGAAAGCTTATGGTTAATCTCGCAATGCACCGTGGTTTTAAAGTGTTTTGAGAAGTAATAACCATCTACCCCGAAGCCACCCGTTAAATCTATAATAGAGTCGCCATCAATTAAATTGGATTTGTAATTTGCCGTAATTTCTGAAGAGGTTTGTTCAATATTCAGCTTATTCGGATAGTAAATATTTTTGGTGTTGAACCATGTTGGCAATTTTTTTTCGCAGCGTTTTTTGGCTTCAATTTGTTCGATGATGTCTTTGGTTTCAACTCCATCAAATGGTGTTCCCTTTAACAATAATTTGGAAACATCGGCATGTAAATGTTCATTTATAAACTCTTGAATTTCAGTATTTAGAATAGAAGGATTCAACAGAAATTATATGCCTTTGGTGAGTTTTTTAACAATCTTGTTTTCAGATAGAAATTCCTTTAAAATTACTTTAATGGCCGTATAAGCCGGCACCGCTATGATTAAGCCGATAACGCCAAAAAGTATGCCCGTAATTAAAATAACCAAAAATATTTCAAGTGGGTGCGATTTGACGCTTTTTGAAAATATGATGGGTTGGCTGCCAAAATTATCGACTAATTGCCCTATTAAAAACACGATAAGCACCCAAATTGTTTTTGGCAAAATAACGGCGCTAAACGATTCGCCAAGGTTGCTGGTCATGGTTAATGTAATCATTAAAAAGCCACCAATTAAAGGGCCAACGTATGGGATTAAATTAAGCAATGCACATAAAAATGCAATAACAATAGCGTTTTCAACCCCGATAATTAAAAGGCCAATGGTGTAAATAACAAATAGGATGAGGATTTGAAAAATGAGTCCGACAAAATATCTAGAAAGCAGGTCTTTTATTTTTGTTGAGGAATTTCTCCAACGTGATTCCTTGTTGTCGGGTATAAAAGTTAGAATGCCGTTTTCAAACAATTTGCTGTCTTTTAAAAAGAAAAAAGAAATAAATAAAACCGAAAATAGCCCAATGCTAAAACTGCCCAATCCGCTAACTACGGCATTTAAAAAATTAGGAATTATCGAATAATCCAATTCTGTTAACAGGTTCGAATTTTTTATGGATTGCTCGATATCAATTTGATTCAACTCAAAATACCCTATTATTTCCCGGTATAAAGCCTCAATTTTACCTTGTAATTGCTCAATGTTTAAAAGCGATAAATTATGCCCTTGTTCAATAATCAAAGGAATAAACAAACTTACCAAGCCCACAAACAGTCCAACTAAAAACACCATGGTTACAATAACCGCTATGGTGTTTTTAAACTTTAATTTGCGGCGTAGAAACAAAACTATAGGTCTGCCAACTAACGAGATTACCGCGGCAATGGCCACATAAACGATTACGGATTGTATTTTGTATAAAAAGTATAATAATAAAGCAATGCCAAGTATAATGGCGATGGCTTTTAAAATACCGTTGGCTATGGTGTTGGATTTCATGTAGTAAATATAATCAATGAAGTTGGATGCACGAAGACTGAGGTTAGAAGAATTTTACAATAATTGCTTCGTAATTTCATAAAGTGCAATATTGGTGGCCTGTACCACATTCATGCTGCTGTTTCGACCGAACATATCAATATGGATTATAGCGTCCGAGATCTTTAAAATTGCTTCTGAAACGCCAAAATTTTCGTCGCCAATAATTAACGCGATTGGTTTTTCTTTTGAAAATTTGAAAGTATGAATGGGCTTGCTCGAACTTGTAATTTCCAATGAAATGATTTGATGGTTTTCGTTTTTTAATTCTTCAACAATTTTTGAAGCAGTTTCGGCAATCTCGTAATTCAACACTTTTTCTGTGGCTCTTGAGGTTTTTGCCATTTTACGTCCAAGGTGGATGTTTTCGCCACAGAGTATCAGTTTTTCAACGCCAAAAGCATCAGCGATTCTAAATAAACTTCCAATATTTGGGGCGTTGGTTACATGGTCGCACACCAATGTTATCGGGAATTTTTGTTTGTTGAAATTGGTATTGTAATGGGTGAGTTGCAAGTTATGTTTATTTGTTAAGCCGTTTGTTGTTTATATGTTTTGCCACGAATTCACGAATGTTAATTTGATTGTATCAAATAGATAATTAAAACTGGTATAACCAAACATAGGAAAACAAAAATATAAGCTATTCTTTTTTGTTTTTTAGTTAACCGGTTTTTATTGTTTTTGTTTATCGAGTGTTCAGAAGAAAAATCAAATATTGAAAATATTATATTTAAAATATCACTCATAATTTATATAAATCTTAATTCTATTTTCTTTGTTCTCGTTCAATTAATTCTCAAAAGCATAATTAATAATATTAGCGCCCATCTTTAGGGCTTTTTCCCTAACATCTGCGGGGTCGTTGTGTACTTCGGCATCTTCCCAACCATCGCCCAAATCGCTTTCGTAAGTAAATAATAAAACCAGTCGGTCTTTGTGAAAAATACCGAATGCTTGCGGACGTTTACCATCGTGCTCGTGTATTTTTGGCAAGCCTTTTGGAAACTTATAAACGTTATTAAATAGTTTATGGTTTACGGGCAGTTCAGTTAATTCTTGGTTCGGGAACACTTTTTTTAATTCTTTGGTAATGTAAGGTTGCATACCGTAGTTATCATCAATATGCACAAAGCCACCAGAGATTAAATAATTACGAAGGTTTTCGGCATCGGCTTCGCTAAAAAACACATTACCATGTCCGGTCATGTGTAAAAACGGATACTGAAAAATATCTGAGCTTCCCACTTCAACAGTTTGTGGTTTGGGGTTTATTTTAGTGTTTATGTTTTGGTTGCAAAACTTGATTAGGTTGGGCAATGCCGTTGGGTTTCCGTACCAATCGCCACCTCCTTTGTATTTCAGTATTGCTAAATCTTGGCTAAACAAGAAAAGAGAAAAGAGAGAAAAGAATACAGAAAAAATCAGTTTCATATTTTATTTAATCTTCGTTTATAAAAGCCACAGAATGGCAAGCGACAATAGCCGCTGTTTCAGTACGTAATCTGGTTGCTCCCAAAGTTACAGGTTTAAATTTATTTTGAAGCGCTTGCTCGATTTCTTTAATAGAAAAATCGCCTTCGGGTCCGATTAAAATGGTGGTATTTTGCTTTGGTTTTAGTTGTTGTTTTAACGATTTTCTATCGGTTTCCTCGCAATGCGCTATAAATAAATCGCCTTTAAATTCTTGTTTTATAAAGTCTTTAAAAGACATGGCGTCATTCAGTTTTGGTAAATAACAGCTTAAAGACTGCTTCATGGCCGATTGCAAAATCTTTTCAAACCGTTCTGGTTTTATGACTTTTCGTTCGCTATGGTCGCAAATAATAGGTGTGATGCTATCAATGCCAATTTCGGTGGCTTTTTCCAAAAACCATTCGTAGCGGTCGTTCATTTTTGTTGGTGCAACCGCTAAATGTAAATGGTAATTTCGTTTGGGTTGTTGCGTTATAGAAACAACCGTTGCTACACATTTATTAATATTTGGTATGGTAATTTCGGCAGTAAACAACCAACCGTTACCGTTTGTAATATGCAGGGTGTCGCCAACATTTTTGCGCAACACTTTTACAATGTGTTTGCTTTCTTCTTTCGCAAAAGTGAATTGTGTGGTGTTTTCTGAAATGTCTGGATTGTAAAAGAGTTGCATGCTTTATTGCTTTATTGTCTTACTTTCTTATAAAACATTTAATTAAACCAATTATTACGTTGATTAAAAAAAGAATTTGAGAAAAAAGAATTGTACAAATTATAAATATAATCACCCAACCTAAAATAGATGCTTCATTGAATACTCCAGGTTCAATTTCAGTATCATCTTCAAAAATTGTCATTAAAAGGAAATAAATGAATAAACCACCAATTGTAAAGAATAAATGTATTTGCGTTAAATAATAAATTAAGGAAACCTTTAGTTTTTTTAAAATCCAATAAATACATCCTTCTATAAAATATAAAAATGATAATAAAGAGATTAAATGAAAAAGATGAATAATAAAATAGGTGTTATGTACATTGATATCAATTAAAGCATTTTTATCAGAAAAAGTAAACAATCCAGCTATAAATATGACTAAAGCAGTTATCCAAAAATAAATATGAGGTTTAGCAAATTTCATTTATAAAAAATTGTTTGTGTATTCGTGTCAAATCCTAAATCTTCAACCGCGCCGAAGCCATCACACTTTGTTCCGCAAAATTGCCTTCTAAATACTTTAAATAGCCCACAATGGCAATCATTGCAGCATTATCGGTTGTGAATTCAAATTTAGGAATGTATGTGGTCCAACCAAATTTTTGTTCACCATTTTTTAAGGCCTGCCGTATGCCCGAGTTAGCCGAAACGCCACCGCCAATGGCAATATGTTTTATTCCGGTTTGTTTCGATGCGAGCTTTAATTTATCAATTAAAATACCAATAATGGTGTATTGAATGGAGGTACAAATATCGTTTAAGTTATCATTAATAAAATTGGGATTCGCTTTCACTTCACGTTGAATAAAATACAAAATAGCCGTTTTTAAACCCGAAAAACTAAAGTTTAAACCTTCCACTTTTGGTTTCGTGAATTTAAAGGCTTTTGGGTTACCAAGTTTCGCGCGTTTGTCAATTTCCGGTCCCGCGGGATAGCCCAAACCTAAAATTTTTCCGCTTTTATCAAAGGCTTCACCAACGGCATCGTCAATGGTTTCGCCAATAACCGTCATATTAAAATAGCTATCAACCTTCACAATTTGGGTGTGTCCACCAGAAATGGTCATGGCTAAAAACGGAAACGGTGGTTTCTCAAAACCTTCTTCATCTATAAAATGCGCTAAAATATGTGCTTGCATGTGGTTTACATCAATTAACGGAATGTTTAGCCCATAAGCCAAAGACTTCGCAAACGATGTGCCCACCAACAGCGAACCCATTAAACCCGGGCCACGGGTAAACGCCACAGCGTTAAGTTGTTCTTTAGTAATGTTGGCTTTTTTTAAAGCTTGGTGCACCACAGGAACAATGTTTTGTTGGTGCGCACGCGATGCCAATTCTGGTACCACGCCACCAAACTCTTCGTGTATTTTTTGGCCCGCCACAACATTGCTTAAAATTTTGCCGTTGTGTATTACAGAAGCCGCCGTATCGTCGCATGAAGACTCAATTCCTAGAATATAAATATTTTGTGAAGACATTAATAAAAATTAGGCACAATAATTGTTAATTTTGACTCGATAATCGAGACTTAAATATTGCCAGTATCGTTTTATGTAAAACATCTAGCTGTGTGTAAATACTCGTAAGTACAAAAGTAGTTTATTCTTAATTAAATCGTAACTTTAAGAGCATCAAAAAAATTCTAAAAATACTGTCAAAAATAGCCGGCATCTTATTGCTGCTTTTCATCATTTTGGTGTTGGTGCTTTCTATTCCCTTTGTTCAAACAAGTTTAGGTAAACATGCCACCAAAAAACTAAATAGTGAGTTTGGTACCAATATTAATATTCATAAAATTGGCATGCAGTTTAATGGCGATGTCGAGTTAAAAAGCATTTACATTGAAGACTACAAACAAGATACACTTATTAGTATTGCCGAACTTAACACTTCCATTTTAAGTTTTAGAAATCTGTACAACGGTAAATTGGTTTTTGGCGATATTGATATTATCGATTTGGTTTTTAATATTAAAACCTACGAGGGCGTAACCGATACCAATTTAGATGTGTTTGTTGCCAAATTAGAAGGGAATGACAACGAAGAGAAAAGCGGCGATTTTTTACTCTCGTCGAGCGATGTATCGATTTACAACGGTCATTTTAAATTATCAGACGAAAATAGGGAAACCACAAAACGACTGGATTTTGAAAATTTAAACATTAACGCCACCAATTTTTTAATTAACGGAAGCGATGTTAGTGCCAGAATTAACACGTTGGCGTTTAAAGACAGTAGGGGCGTCGAGGTTAAAAATCTAATGACCGATTTTGGCTATACGTTAACCGACATGACCTTTGGTAATTTGAAAATTAAAACACCAAATTCAGAATTAAAAGGCGATTTGAAATTTTCGTACAATCGTGAAGATTTACAGTTTTTTGAAGACAAGGTTTTGGTTACCGCTAGTTTTAAGGATTCCAATATTTTACTTAACGAATTAAACACGTTTTATAACGAGTTTGGCAGCAACCAATATGCACGATTTAGTGTTGATTTATCGGGGACTTTAAACGATTTAAAAACCACGAACCTAAAATTGAATACCAGCCGAAACACCAAAATTTACGGCGATTTAAGCTTTAAGAATTTATTTAGCAAAGAGGTGGACGATTTTTATATGAACGGCAGGTTTAACAATTTAAGCTCAACCTATAAAGATTTAACCGCACTGTTGCCCAATGTTTTGGGGGAAGCTATCCCATCGTCGTTCGATAGGTTGGGCCGGTTTAAAATAGTAGGACAATCGCAAATTACGGCATCAACCATAAATGCCGATGTTAAAATTGATACCGAACTGGGCTTTGTTAATTCTACCTTGGAAATTACCAAAATCAACGATATTGATAATTCGTCATATAAAGGAAAAATTATTTTTGAAGATTTTGATTTGGGCACTTTAATTGAAGCCCCAAACGTTGGGTTAACCTCACTTAACTTAAATGTAAACGGCACGGGTTTTATTGCTGAAACCATTGACACACAGGTTGATGGCGATGTGTTTCAGATAATGTATAACAACTACAATTACAATAGGATTAAAGTAGCGGGCAACGTTAAAAACAGAATTTTTGATGGTAATTTAATAACCAACGACAGAAACCTGCAATTAAACTTTAATGGGTTGGTTGATTTTTCAGAAAATTTAAAAAAATACGATTTTACCGCCAATGTAGATTATGCCAATTTAAACGCCTTAAACTTTGTTGAAAAAGACAGCATTTCAATCTTTAGAAGTCAGGTGAAAATGAACATGAATGCAAGTGATTACGATGATGCTTATGGTAGGGTGCTGTTTCAAAATACATCGTATAGAAATCAAAAAGACACGTATTATTTTGATGAGTTTACCATATCATCCCGATTTGATAACGGCACTCGGTTTATTGAAATCAATTCACCGGATATTATTGAAGGAAGCCTCGAAGGGCAATTTGTATTTAAGGATATAAAAAAACTTTTCGAAAATTCAATAGGCCATATTTACACCAATTACATCCCTCATAAAGTTGCTGCCAATCAAAATATCAATTTCAATTTTAAAATATATAATAAGATTGTTGAAGTGTTTTATCCAGAAATCCAACTTGGTAAAAACACCTTTGTGCGCGGTAGGGTAGAGAGCGAAGAAGAAGCGTTTAATCTAACCTTTAAGTCGCCAAAAATTAAATTAATGGATCACTTTGCAAACAACATAGAGTTGCAGGTAGATAATAACAACCCGCTGTTTAACACCTATGTAGAGGTAGATAGTATTAACACCGAATACTACAACGTTTCTAAATTCAATTTGATAAATGTTACCGTTAACGACACCTTGTTTATGCGCTCGGAATTTAAAGGCGGAAAGCGGAATAACGATATATTCAATTTAAGTTTTTACCATACCATTAATGAAGAAAACGAGTCGGTAATCGGTTTTAAAAAATCCGATGTTACCATAAAAAACAACAAATGGTTTATTAATGAAGATACGGATAGATTTAATAAAATTTCGTTCAACAAAAAACTGACCACCTTTAATATTGACCAGCTTAAAATAAATCATAACAACGAGGAAATTAAACTTTCTGGCTTTTTGAAAGATTCCACACAAAAGGATTTAAAACTGAATTTTAAAAATGTCGATTTAGCCAAAATAACCCCCGATATCGATAGTTTATCGCTGGCCGGAAATGTAAACGGAAAGTTGGATATTCTTCAAAAAAACGGAAGCTATTTGCCAAATTCATCCGTTATAATTGATAATTTTAAAGTCAATAATTTCCTTTTGGGAGATTTTGATGCCACCATAACCGGTAACGAAGATTTAACCAAGTATAATGTCGATGCCACCATAAAAAACGATTATACCAATTCTTTTAGTGCCGTGGGAGATATTACGGTAATTGGCAAACAATCAAATATTGATGTTAATTTGGCTTTCGACGAGTTTAATTTACAACCATTAAACCCATTGCTGCAAGATGTTTTGTCGAATATCAGGGGGCTTGTTTCTGGCGAAGCCAATGTAATTGGCGATTTGAAAAGGCCGGATATTAACGGCAAACTCACCTTAAACAATGCCGGACTGGGCATTCCATATTTAAATGTCGATTATAATTTTAACGATAAGGCTTCGGTGACCTTAAAAGACCAAAGTTTTAATTTTAAAAACCTGCAATTAACCGATACAAAGTACAATTCCGTAGGGCAGTTAAATGGATCGTTAAGTCATGTAAACCTCTCGAAATGGCGTTTAAATTTAGACATTAACACCAACCGATTGTTGGTTTTAGACACGAAAGAAAGCGACGAGGCTTTGTACTATGGCACAGGTTTCGTTGGCGGTAATGCACGTATTAATGGGCCAGCCGAAGCGCTGGTTATAAATGTTATTGGCGAAACCAAAGCGGGCACGGTTTTTAAAATACCGTTAAACGATACGGAATCTTTTGGGGACAATTCTTTTATCCATTTTATTACCAAAGAAGAAAAATTAGCAAAGGAAAATGGCGTAGATATTGGGTTTGAAGATATAAAAGGACTTGAGTTGGATTTTGATTTGGACATTACCGAAGATGCCGAGGTGGAAATAATTATTGACAAAAACACGGGGCATACCTTAAAGGGGCGCGGAATTGGCGGGCTTTTAGTAGAAATTAATACCAACGGAAAGTTTAATATGTGGGGTGATTTCTCGGTATTCGAAGGGGTTTATAATTTTGCTTTTGCTGGCTTGGTACAAAAAGAATTTGTGGTTCAACCCGGAGGTTCCATCAACTGGAACGGCGAACCGCTAAAAGCCAACCTTAGAATGGATGCCATTTATAAAACCCAGGCAAACCCTTCGCCTTTATTGGACAACCCGATTAATAGAAGCATTCCCGTAGAGTTGAAAATTACTTTAACAGGTGCTTTGGAACAGCCGCAACCCGAGTTTGAATTTGAGTTTCCTAACGTGAGCTCAACCATTAAATCGGAGTTACAATACCGATTGGAATCTGTGGACGACAGGCAAAATCAAGCGTTATATTTATTGTCAACCGGATCTTTCTCCCGTGGGTTAAACGATCTGAATTTCTCGGGCACCATTGCTGAACGACTTAACGGCATCGTAAATGGTATTTTTTCAAGTGAAAACGGAAAATTCGATTTTGGTTTTAATTACGAGGTTGGAGAAAACCGACCAGATTATAAAACCGACGACCGATTTAGCGCATCTATTCAAACAAAAATAAGCGATAAGGTACTTATTAACGGTAAATTGGGAGTGCCTATTGGTGGGGCTACTGAAACTGTAATTGCCGGTGATGTTGAAATAAATTTTCTGCTTAATGAAGAAGGCACATTAACCGCTAAGGTATTCAATAGGGAAAACAGCATTCGTAATTTTGGCGAAAAAATAGGGTATACCCAAGGTGTTGGTTTGTCTTATAATGTAGATTTTGATACGTTTAAGGAATTAATTCGTAGTCTTTTCAAAAAACAAGCCAACGAAAATAATGGGGAAAAAGAAGATTCTGATACAACCGTAAAAGAAGACGAAAGCGATACGGCACCGAGTTATATAACCCATAAATCATCTTCAAAAAAAGATAATTAGCAGTTTTTTAAACTTTTTGTTGCATATATTTTTATAAAAACGTTTTTTTTATTAACTAAAACGTTATAGTTTAACAGCTATTGTTAAAATATGACATATGTTATATAATTGTAATATTAGTTTACTAATTTTACTTTTTAATTATAAAATTAATGCCAAAAAAGATAAAAAAAATAGGTGTTTTAACATCTGGGGGAGATTCACCGGGGATGAATGCAGCAATTAGATCTGTAGTTCGAACATGTGCCTATCACAACATAGAATGTGCTGGTATTTATCGAGGTTTTGAGGGCCTGATTGAAGGCGACTTTAAACTCATGGATGCCAGAAGCGTAAAAGGAATCATTAATAAAGGTGGGACTATTTTAAAAACGGCCCGCTCCAAGGAGTTTAGAACCAAAGAAGGCAGACAAAAAGCCTTTGATAAATTAAATCAAGCAGAAATTGAAGGACTGGTTGTTGTAGGAGGCGATGGCTCTTTTAACGGAGCTATGATACTTAATAAAGAATTCGGTTTCCCGGTAATGGGAATTCCAGGAACAATTGACAATGATATTGTAGGAACCACACACACCTTAGGGTTTGATACCGCTTTAAACACTGTGGTTGATGCCATTGATAAAATTCGGGATACGGCAAGTTCGCATAACAGGTTGTTTTTTATAGAAGTTATGGGGCGCGATGTCGGTCATATTGCTTTAAATGCAGGAATAGCCGGTGGTGCCGAAGAGATTTTAATTCCAGAAGAAGATTTGGGATTGGACAGGTTGGTAGAATCTTTAAAACGCAGCCGAAAATCCGGTAAATCTTCAAGCATTGTTATTGTGGCTGAAGGTGATAAAATAGGTAAAAATATTTTTGAACTTAAAGACTACGTCGATGAAAACATGGAAGGTTACGATGTACGCGTATCTGTTCTTGGGCACATGCAACGTGGCGGCTCACCCTCTTGTTTCGATCGGGTTTTAGCGAGCAGAATGGGTGTAAAAGCCGTAGAATCGTTATTGGAAGGAAAATCGAATTACATGGTTGGTTTGCAAAATGGTAAAATGGAACTAACACATTTAGATAACGCCATAAAAGGAAAAACAAAAATAAATTTAGAATTATTGCGTGTCTCAGATATTATGAGCACTTAAACATTAATAAATAAGATTATGTCAAAATTAAAAATTGGAATTAACGGATTTGGTAGAATTGGTAGAATTGCTTTTAGAGTAGCTGCTGAAAGACCAAATATTGAAATAGTAGGTATTAACGACCTATTGGATGTAGAGCACCTAGCGTACTTACTGAAATTTGATTCGGTACACGGAAGATTTAATGGCACTGTTGAAACAAAAAACGGTAACCTTGTAGTTAACGGTAACGAAATAAGAATTACGGCTGAGCGTAACCCAGAAGATTTAAAATGGGATGAAGTTGGCGCAGAAGTAATTTTAGACTGTACCGGTATTTTTACAAAATTAGACGGTGCGCAAAAGCACATTGATGCTGGGGCTAAAAAAGTAGCTATATCGGCACCATCTGCCGATGCACCAATGTTTGTAATGGGCGTAAACCATAAAGACATTACAGCTGCTGATACTATTGTATCTAATGCATCTTGTACTACAAATTGTTTAGCGCCTTTAGCTAAAGTAATTAATGATGAGTTTGGTATTGCAGAAGGCTTAATGACGACAGTTCACGCTACAACAGCAACCCAATTAACAGTTGACGGACCATCTAAAAAAGACTGGAGAGGCGGAAGAAGTGCCTTGGCAAACATTATACCTTCATCAACTGGAGCTGCTAAAGCTGTTGGAAAAGTAATTCCTGAATTAAACGGAAAATTAACGGGCATGGCATTTAGAGTACCAACTCCAGATGTATCTGTTGTAGATTTAACGGTTAGAACCGAAAAATCGGCAACCTGGGATGAAGTTAAAGCAGTTTTAAAAAGCGCTTCAGAAAATGATTTAAAAGGCATTTTGGGCTACACTGAAGAAGCTGTAGTTTCTCAAGATTTCGTGTCAGAGCCAATGACCAGTGTATTTGATGCGGGTGCAAGTATTGCTTTAAATGATAATTTCTTTAAATTAGTATCTTGGTACGATAACGAATATGGATATTCAACTAAATTAGTAGATTTAGCAGAGCATATTGGTTCAATATAATTATTAACTTGAATCCGCAGAATTATCGTGTAAAAACATTATAATTCTGTGGGTTTTTTTACTTTTAAACTTATGATTTTAATTGTTGATAGTGGTTCTACTAAGTCTGATTGGATAGCGGTAGACAGTAACGGAAATAGATTGCTGGAAAAAATTCGTACTAAGGGTTTAAATCCTGCAATACTGCCAGAAAAGAAGCTAAAAAAAATAATTAAAAAAAACGAAGATTTAAAAGCCAATAGTGAGCAGGTAACGCATATTTTCTTTTATGGTGCAGGCTGTGGAACTGAAAAACCAAAAGCACTCCTTTCAGGTGTTTTAGAAGAGATATTTATAAACGCCACTGTTGAAGTAAATGAAGACACCATGGCTGCGGTTTACGCTACCATTAATAGTATAAACGAAGCTGCTGTTGTGTGTATTTTAGGCACCGGATCAAACTGTAGTTATTACGATGGGGAAATTGAACACAAACGTGTTAAATCTCTTGGCTACTCTATTATGGACGATGCTTCCGGTAATTATTACGGGCGCCAGTTAATTAGAGATTACTATTTTAACCACATGCCCGAAAATGTTAAAATTGCTTTTGAAACCAAGTTTAATGTTGAAGATGATTACATCAAATACAACCTGTACAAACAGCCAAATCCCAATGCATATTTAGCGAGTTTTGCAGAGTTTATGTTTTTGCATAAAGACTCAGATTATATTATCCAGCTGATAAAAAAAGGCATTCGTTTGTTTGCTACCAATATGATTATGCAATATAAAGACGAGTTGGCAACAGCCCCGGTTCATTTTGCAGGCTCTATTGCTTTTTTCGCAAAGAAAGAAATTCAAGAAGTAGCCGAGGAAATGGGCTTCAGAACGGGTAATTTCGAACGAAGACCTATTGACGGTTTAGTGGCATTTCATACCAATAATTTGAAAAACTAATCTAAAAAAATATAGTTTTTGCACAACCACATTGCGTTTTATATATCTAATAATGATGATAAGCAGCTCCTCATTAAGCGCATTGTGACAGAGAAGTTTGTTGGCTATTTTTCAACTTTAAAAGGTGTTATATTTTCAAAAAAAACCTTGGATAAGTTTATAGATGAAGAAGTACGCCACGGTAACTATAATGTGGTTACCAGCACAAAAAACAGCTTATTGAACTCCTCCGAAGGTGAACGCAAAAAAGCATTGTTACAACACCTCATTTTACAAAATCCAGAGTATATTTTGGTCGATAACGTGTTTGGTAATTTAGATGCCAATGCACAAAAACATATTGAAAAAACATTAATCCGCTTAAGCCAAAATATACCGGTAATTCAAATTTCCAATAGAAAAAGAGATATCCTTCCTTTTATAAATCAGCTTTATAAATTAGAAAATAATCGTCCTGTTCTATACAAAAAAGCAGATGTTTTGTCCGACGACAAATCCATGGATTTTTCGTTGAGTTTACCCCAACCGTACATTCAAAACGACAATCATTTCAAGTCGTTGGTTAATTTCAAAAATGTTACGGTAAGTTATGGCGAACGTACCATTGTAAAAAACATTAATTGGGAAATTAAACCCAACGAATTTTGGCAATTAACAGGTCCAAACGGTTCAGGAAAAAGTACTCTTTTAAGTCTTATTTCCGGCGATAACCCAAAAGCTTACAACCAAGACATTACCTTGTTCGGCATTAAAAAAGGGAGCGGTGAAAGTGTTTGGGACATCAAACGAAAAATCGGTTATTTCTCTTCGGAATACTTGCGGGGTTTTGAGCGTTTACAGCCTATTGAAAAAATGATTATCTCTGGTTTTTATGATTCCATCGGGCTTTATAAAATTCCAAACGAAAGACAAATTGCCTTGGCACATCAATGGCTAAAAGTGCTAAATTTGTTCCATATAAAAAACAAAAGTTTTTTAAGTTTGTCCGTTGGGCATCAACGTTTGGTGCTTATCGCCAGGGCCATGGTTAAACATCCGCCTTTACTAATTTTAGACGAGCCAACCAACGGTTTGGACGATACCGATGCTGCCTTATTTTGTAAACTGGTAAACAAAATAGCGTCCGAAAGCAATACAGCCATTTTATACGTGTCGCACAGAAAAGAAGAAAGCTTGTTAAAACCCAACTTTATTTTCGAATTACAGCCACAAAAAACAGGCTCTATAGGTAAATCTATTAAAACTTCTTAATATTTTATTACCATCCTTAATTTGTAAGTTATACCTTTGATATTAGTAAATTTATTAATAAGTTTATTTTATTATAATAGCTCTTGATGCCGTTTTTTAAAAACCAAATAAAACCCTTGCTTGCAAAAATTATTTTGTTGATTTTTGTGGGTATTGCTTTTGCATCCATCTTCTTTGTTGGCTTTAATTTCCTTGAAGAACCTTTGGCATTACAAAGCATTTCTTTACTGCTGGCTATTCTTTTGTTGGTTTTAGTAGCGATAGCCTTCAGCTTTTTTAAAAATCAATACGCCAACCAATTAGAAATAGAAAATTTAAGTAACCTGATTAATGATTTAAAGGAACAGCTAAATGAAGCCTTAGATTCGGCTGATTATAAATCGATTTATTTGGCAAATATGAGTTACGAAATCAGGACGCCCTTAAACACCGTATTGGGGATGCTTAATATGTTAAAACAAACCAATTTGGATCCCGATCAAAAGGCACAAGTTGAAATTGCGGATTACTCTTCTGAGCATTTGTTGCAATTGGTAAACATGATTATTGATAATGCTAGGGTTGACGATGGCGAAGTGGAGCTGAATTTGGCCGCAATAAATTTAAAGTCGGATTTATCGAGACTATTTAAAATTTTCGAGTACCAAGCTTGGGAAAAAGGTTTGGAATTGGAGTTTAAGTTCTTGTTTGAAAGCGAAGCGAAATTTTTGGTTTTAGGCGATGTAGCTAAAATCCAGCAGGTGCTTATTAATTTGATAAACAACGCAATTAAGTTTACCAATAACGGAAAAATAACAATCATTGTTGACCAAACCGTTGGTATTGATGACGACCAAATCGTTACCTTTTATATAAAGGATACCGGTGTTGGCATGAGTTCTCACGAAGTGAAAAGAATTCTTAAAACTTCCAATAAAGTAGATGTATCTAGATTTAGTGATTATAGAGGCGGCGGTTACGGACTTTCAATTTCCAGGGATTTGGTAAAGCTGATGGGCGGCGAACTTAAAATTGAAAGCAAAGAAAATAAAGGCACCACATTTTATTTTAGCTTGCAGCTAAAAAAGACTTTAAATGTTCAGGTCCCAAGCGCAGAGGTTAAACCCATATTGTTCGATAAGTTTAGCGTATTGGTCGCCGAGGATAATAGGATGAATCAGAAAGTAATTAAATTCCTGTTAGAACAGCAAGGTGCCGATTGTACTTTTGCCAAAAACGGTGTGGAGGCCGTTGATTTGTACAAGATTCTTGATTTCGATATGGTTTTTATGGATATTTATATGCCGGATTTGGATGGTTATCAAGCCACCGAAAAAATCAAGAAAACCCGAAAATATGCTAAGCATAAAACGCCCATTATTGCTGTTTCCGCAAATGCTTTTGATGAGGATATTGAAAACGCAAAATTAGCAGGAATTGACGATTTTTTAGCAAAACCAATCGAAGTGGAAAAGCTAAAAGAGTTATTGGTAAAATACGCTTCAATTGATGAGCCCGCTTAATTTCTAAGAATAGCCGTCTTTTGTTTTGTTACTTATTTTATGCATGCTGAATTTGTTTCAGCATCTCATGAATATTTAATAAAGGTTTTTATTAATAATGTGACCCTGAAACAAGTTCAGGGTGACGTGCATTATAGGATTAATCCGTAATTACTTTACGGCAATCATGCTAATTTCAACATTCACGCTTTTAGGTAATCGGGCTACTTCAACGGTTTCACGTGCCGGCGCCGTGGCATCAACAAAATAGCTGCCGTAAATGGCGTTAATTCGTCCAAAATCATCCATGTTACTAATAAATATCGAAGACTTTATAACGTTTTCAAAAGTCATGTTGGCTGCTTTTAAAACGGCTTTCAAGTTTTCCATAACCTGTTTGGTTTCGGTTTCAATATCATCCAAAACAAGTTCTCCCGTCTCGGGATTAAATGCTATTTGACCCGAAGTGAAAAGGGTGTTACCGCTTAAAACAGCTTGATTATAGGGCCCAATAGGAGCAGGGGCATTTGTTGTTGTAATAATTTTTTTCATTGGTTTTTGGTTTTTCCATTCCCTCGAAGCAGGGAATCTAGTTATTCTTTACTTCTGTTTCCGCAAAATCTAAAATTCATTTTTATAAAAATATTAAACAATGAATGAATTAAACGAAAAATTCAGCATTAATTTAATTAAAGTTGCTGGTCGGGTTGCCTGCGTTTTTCGTATTTCAGGTCTTTTAAGATATTCGATTTTATGCCGATAAAGAAATTCCAGGATGCCCTGGTGCTAAATGGCACCCAACTAAAGTTCATTTTCCAACTTAATAAATCGCGTTCAAATCGCAGTTGGGTGTATGTAAAACCCTTGTTTTTTAAATCGTAACCAGAAGAAGCACCAACAGACCATTTCGGCGATAATTCTATATTGCCGGAAAACATAAGCGAGTGCGACGATATTTCGTTTTGTCGTGTATTATTTGAGTAATTAACCGCGTAGGCTAAACGCAAATCCCAAGGTATTTTAAAGTTGTAAAACGCACTTGGCTCTTCTTCTTTTTTGCTATCGGCATCTTCATTTTGTCTAGAAAAATCTTCAGAAACTCCAAATAAATCATCATCTCGACCGCCACTGCGTAGGTTTTCTTGTATGGCACGACCTTGGTTGCGATTTTCACTGCCATCTTTTTTACTGCTTGACAGCGAATAACTCATAGTCATGTTCGCACTCGTTAACCTAAAAAGGCTACCGCCATTGTTAACGTTGAATTTATTGATGCGCCTATTGTTATTGTCCAAAGCATACGGATCTAAAGTGGCACCAAAGTTCACGCTCAATTTATTGTCAAACAACTGGGTGCCACCGCTCATTCTCACTGGACTCCACTGCAACGAATCTCCAGCAAAATTGTACGAGGTAGAAAAGTTTAGGTTGTTAAGTAAAACCACTTTTTTGGGCTCGGTGGCGGTGCTGTCTTTATCGCGTACCTTCGCTTCAAAATTATTGGCAATGGAAATTCCCATGGAACTGGAGAAGTTTTTTCCCGGAGTTCCAAAAAGACCACCATCAAAACGCGAGTATTCCAAATTGTTTTCGTTTTGAATAATTTCAATATCGGCAGCGGTAAGATTGTCGGCGTTAATAACTTCGGCGGTTTCATAATATTTATCGAAAGCCGGATTGATATTATAACTAATTGAAGGCCGGATAACATGGCGAATAGCGTGGATTTTAGGGTTTTCTTTGTCTTTTTTAAAGTTGAACATCCCGTAAACCGTGGTTCCTAAACTGGTGCTAAAATTATAGGTTCTAAACGCATCAAAACCATTTACGGTTTCGGTAATCACTTCATCGGTCAAATTATCGTAAAATTTATCAATCGTTTTAAAAGTCCACACTTCATTAAAACTAGCCGATGTACTTAAGCTAAAATGTTTAAACACTTTAAAGTTTGTACTGATAGGAATGGAATGCTGAAAACCTGTTTTGGCATCATCAAACATTTCTTTTTTAAAGAACAGGGAATCGGTGGTTTGAATCCGGTTTTCACCACGCACGCTATACTGAAAATTTATATTTTGAATGATGCCTTTTTTTGACCCGTTTTTAGGGGCAAACGGAAAAATTCTGCTCACGTTTCCTTGAAAAGTAGGAAGCGTCATATTAATTTGCTCCGTATTGGTATTTTGGGAATGGGTTGCGGTAACGCTGTAGTTTACCGAGGGTTCGCCTTCAAAAGTTTTGGAATATGATACCGAGGACGACAAGGTGTTATTTAAAAAAGCACCCGTATTAATTTGATTTACAGATTGCCTGTAATACGTGCTACTACCCAAGTTTACCGATGCCGAAAAACGCGAACTGGGGTTTGCCTTACTATCTTGACTGTGCGACCAGCGTAAATTGTACACCGTAGATTTTCCGTAATCGGGAAAACCACGCTCACTGGTAATCAGGTTTTCGTACCTAAACCCAACATTTCCTCTAAACCTATAACGTTTGGCATAGGTGTTTTCCAATCGCAAACCATAGCTTCCGTTCGTGTAATAATCGCCTAAAACCGCCAAATCTACATAATCGTTTATGGCAAAATAATACCCGCCGTTTTGCAAAAAATAACCGCGGTCGTTCTGCTCGCCAAAAGTAGGAATTAAAACACCAGAGGTTTGTTTTTCGCTTTGCGGAAAAAATGCAAAAGGCACACCAATGGGCGTTGGAACCTCGTAAATAAAAAGATTGGCTAAACCCGTTACAATTTTTTTACCCGGAACTATTTTGGCTTTTCTCAATAAAATGTAATATTCTGGGTCGTCTAAATCCTCGGCGGTTGTGTATTTTCCACGGTGTATAAAATAAACCGAATCGTTTTCCTTTTTTGTCACTTGGGCAATAACGGTGCCACCGGATTGCTCGGTTTTAGAATTGTAGATTAAAGCTTTTTCGGTTTGGGTATTAAAAACAATCGAATCGGGTTCAACTATATTTTGACCTTGGGTAAATACAGGTGCTTGCGAATAGGTGCCAACAGAATCTAAAATACCTTTGGCGTAAACCGTATTGGTGCTGTAATCTATAACAATGCTTCCCGATTTTATATTGATGTCGCCGTAATCAATTTGGGCATCATTATATAAAAATAATTTCTGTTTTTTTTGATTGAACGACGTGTAATCCTTAGCGCTGTATCTTACAATATGCTCTAATAATTCTTTTTTTGGCTTAATGGAATCTGTAGTGGTGGAATCTTGCGCTTTTTCATCCGGAGCTTCATTTTTTACAAAATCCTTGGCATTAACAACTACACTATCTTTAACCGTGGGTTTAATACTATCTGTAGGTTTCGGAATATCTTGAGCGAAGCTAAACGTGTTAATAAACACTGTAAAACTTAATGCAAAAAGTATTTTAAAGTTGTTTGTACGCAACGCTTTTAAATGTATTTTTGTAAAAGTATGGCTCGGTTTTTGAATTGCCAAAATTACATATATTTTTCTGTGATAATTTATTATTCAACGGAAAAATTTAAAATTAAATGTTTACTCCATGTTGTGGAGTAATAAACCGAATTTTTACGCGTTAAAAACACTTATGAAAACGTCCAGAATATTACTTTTCGTATCTTTTATAATAGTATTAACATTTTCTTCTTTTATAAATGTTGATGATATTCAAGCCAACGATAAATTTGTTGTGGTTTTAGATGCTGGCCATGGCGGACGAGATCCGGGGAATTTGGGCAATGGTTATAAAGAAAAAGACATTGCTTTAAAAGTGGTTTTGGCCATAGGCAAAGAGCTTGAAAAAAATCCAGACATAGAGGTAGTTTATACCCGTAAAACAGATGTGCTTGTCGATTTATTCGTTCGAGGAAAAATAGCAAATAAGGCCAATGCCGATTTGTTTGTTTCGGTGCATTGCGATTCGCATACCAGTCAAGCTTATGGCGCTGGCACCTTTGTTCTGGGAACACACAGAAACCAGACAAATTTTGAAGTCGCAAAAAAAGAGAATTCAGCTATTTTTTATGAAAAAGATCACGAAACAAATTATGATGGTTTCGATCCCAATTCGCCAGAATCCGTGATTAGTATTTTATTGGGGCAAGAAGAATATTTAGACCAAAGCATACAGTTGGCAGGCTTAATTCAGGATAATTTTGCGAAAAGATTAAAACGAAAAGACCGAAAAGTAAAACAAGCCGGTTTTATTGTATTGCATCAAACCGTGATGCCCAGCGTTTTGGTAGAACTCGGGTTTTTAACCAACAAAAGGGAAGGCGCTTATTTAAATTCAAAAAAAGGACAAACAGAAATGGCTTTGGCCATAAAAGATGCTATTTTAGAGTACAAAAAAGCCTTATATTTAAATGTTAGCCACCCTGTTTATGCAGATGATATACAAGAGGTTGCTGAGCAAACAGACGAGGTTTACACCAACATTGTCTTCAAGGTACAAATTGCTGCAAGCTCAAAGGCCCTAGAAACCAAGCCGTATAATTTTAAAGGCTTAAACAATGTTTCCAGAATCAAGGAAAACAATTTATATAAATATTTTTACGGCGAAACCTCAAATTACAATACCATAAAAAAGCTGGAAGAAGAAGCCAAAACCGCTGGTTTTAAAACCGGTTACATCGTGGCATTTAAAGATGGTGAAAAAATATCTTTAACCGAAGCTTTAAAAACAACTGCTAATTAGATTCATTCTTTTTAAATTTATCTTAAATTTGTTTATCTAAACATATTTATTTTGAATATATCAAAAGAAGTTAAAGCAGCCATATTAGTTATATCAGGAATTATCCTTTTTATTTTCGGATTCAATTATTTAAAAGGCCAAAACCTACTCGATTCTTCCCGTACATTTTACGCCGTTTACGACAATGTAGAAGGCTTAACGGCATCAACCCCAGTTACCATCAACGGTTTAATTGTTGGAAAAGTGATTAGCATAGGTTTTAAAGGAGATGGTTCCGGTAAGTTATTGGTAAAGCTTTTAGTGGATAACGATTTTCAGTTTTCAAAAAACAGTAAAGCGGAACTTTATGAAACAGGTTTAATAGGCGGAAAGGCGATTGCCATTGTCCCTGCCTTTGATAATGCCGGTAATGCTGAAAAAGAGTCGTACTTACAAGGCTCGGTAAAAGCCGGATTAAGCGAATTGGTTAATCAAAAACTCACACCCTTACAAGGTAAGATTGAAAATATGATGGTGAGCGCAGATAGTTTGTTGAATAATTTAAACCAGGTTTTTGATGCCCAAACCAAAACGAACCTTAAAAAAAGTATTGCCAGTTTAAGCTCTACTATAGATTCATTTAAAAGCACCTCGCTTGCTCTAAATCAAGTCATTAAGGGTAATCAGGTTAAGATTGATAGCGTTTTAACTAATGCTGAAAAACTAACCGGCGATTTAGCAAAAATAACACATACCATTTCAGAATCGGACCTTAAAAAGACCATAAAGAATTTAGAATCAACCCTTCAAAATTTCGATAAAATCATCGCTAATTTAGAAAATGGCGAAGGCTCGATGGGCAAACTCCTAAAGGATGAAGGTTTATACGAAAACTTAGAAGGTGCCACGTTACAATTGGAGCAGTTGTTGGAAGATATGAAATTAAACCCCAAGCGCTATGTGCATTTTTCTTTATTCGGGAAAAAACCAAAACAGTACGATGCTGAGGGAAACGAAATTAAACAAAAAGATTAACGCCTTTAAAATATGAATTACCTACCAAACGTGCTTTTTGCAATTATACTAATTGTTGGTATAGGATATTTTACAAAAAACGTAAAAAAATTAATTCGTAATATAAAACTCGGTCAAGATGTCGATGTTAGCGATAACAAATCGCAACGCTGGAAAAACATGACCATGATTGCGCTCGGGCAAAGTAAAATGGTGCGCCGACCTATTGCTGGATTTTTACATGTTGTGGTTTACGTGGGCTTTATAATCATTAATATAGAAGTTTTAGAAATTATTATTGATGGATTAATAGGCACGCACAGAATCGGCTTAAAAGTATTGCCAACATCGGTTTATGGTTTTTTAATAGGCGCATTCGAAGTATTGGCTATTTTGGTATTTATATCGGTTACCATATTTTGGATTCGTAGAAACATTATCAAACTAGCGCGTTTCTGGAAAAGCGAAATGACGAGCTGGCCAAAAAACGACGGTAATTTTATTCTGTATTTCGAAATGGTGTTAATGACGCTGTTTTTAATAATGAATGCTACCGATGTTCATTTTCAAGAATTGAACTCCGGCAACATCATCAGTCAATTTATAGCGCCGTGGTTTTCAGGATTATCCGAAGCCACATTGCATGGCATCGAACGTGCTGCTTGGTGGCTACACATTGTCGGTATTTTGGTGTTTTTAAATTATCTATACTTTTCAAAGCATCTGCATATTTTATTGGCATTTCCAAACACCTATTACGGGAAATTAACCCCACAAGGGCAATTCAATAACCTCGAAGCGGTTACCAAAGAGGTTAAAATGATGATGGATCCCGATGCCGACCCTTATGCCGTACCCGAAGATGAGGGCGAAGCACCAGCAAAATTCGGTGCCAGCGATGTACAAGATTTAAATTGGGTACAACTATTGAATGCTTATACCTGTACCGAATGTGGCAGATGCACCAGCGAATGTCCGGCAAACCAAACCGGTAAAAAGCTATCACCCCGAAAAATAATGATGGATACCCGCGACCGTCTGGAAGAAGTGGGTAAAAATATCGATGCCAATAACGGTGAGTTTAAAGACGACGAAAAACAGCTTTTAGACAATTACATAACCCGCGAAGAGCTTTGGGCCTGCACCTCGTGCAACGCCTGCGTAGAGGCTTGTCCGGTAAGTATCGACCCGCTGTCCATCATTCTGGATATGCGTCGCTATTTGGTTATGGAGCAATCCGCGGCACCCGTCGAACTCAATAATATGATGACCAACATAGAAAATAACGGCGCGCCGTGGCCATACAATCAAATGGACCGATTAAATTGGAAAAATGAATAATTAAATAATTTGGGCGTTACCCTAAAAAGGGTCGGGCTTTCCGCTATATCTTTTTGTGGAAAACAAAAAGGATGCCGCTGCAATCCCTAACGCAAAAACGAACACTTAACAATAATCCTGCAAAGTTTCAAATAAGCTTGTGGGTATTAAACATAAAAAAATGAGCGAAACAATAAAAGTACCAACCATGGCCGAATTTATGGCCCAAGGCAAGCAGCCCGAAGTATTATTTTGGGTAGGCTGTGCAGGTAGTTTTGACGATAGAGCAAAAAAAATAACCAAGGCATTTGTTAAACTTTTAAATAAAGCCCATGTAGAATTTGCCGTATTGGGCACCGAAGAAAGTTGTACCGGCGATCCTGCAAAACGCGCTGGAAACGAGTTTTTATTTCAAATGCAAGCCGTAACCAATATAGAAGTGCTAAATGCCTACGAAGTAAAAAAAATAGTTACTGCTTGTCCGCATTGCTTTAATACCATCAAAAACGAATACCCGGAATTGGGTGGTAGTTACGAGGTAATGCACCATACGCAGTTCTTAAAAACACTATTGGACGAAGGGCGTTTAACCATCGAGGGCGGTAAATTTAAAGGCAAGCGTATTACCTTTCACGACCCCTGTTATTTAGGGCGCGCCAACAATGTTTACGAAGCGCCACGAGAGCTCATTCAAAAACTGGAGGCAGAATTGGTCGAAATGAAAAACTGCCGACGAAACGGATTGTGCTGTGGGGCAGGAGGCGCGCAAATGTTTAAAGAACCCGAAAAAGGGGATAAAGACGTTAACGTTGAGCGTACAGAACAAGCCCTGGACGTAAAACCGGAAATTATAGCGGCAGGTTGCCCATTCTGTAACACCATGATGACCGATGGCGTTAAGGCCAAGGAAAAGGAAAACGATGTTGAAGTTATGGATATTGCAGAACTTATTGCGAATGCCCAAGATTTGTAAATGGCACCAAAAAGTTTAAAACACCAAATAATATACGGCTTGGTAACCGGCTTAATTTATGCCGGTTTTATTGCCATTGTCGATTATTATAAGGATAAGGAATTTAATCTTCAAAAATTTATTGTTGGATTTATTCTTTTTGGAATAGGAATGATTATTGTTGCACGAATTAAACACAAGAAAGACAAATAAAATGCTAGTTGATTTTAATACATTGCCCGAAGAATCACGTGTTTGGATATACCAAGCCAACCGTTCGTTTACCGAACAAGAATTGGAGGAAATACAATCGAAACTTAATATTTTTATTGAAAACTGGACGGCTCACGGTAGCGATTTACAAGCGGGCTACACCATAAAATACAAGCGTTTTATCGTGTTGGGCTTAAACCAAGATGTAAATAATGCTACGGGTTGCTCCATTGATGCATCGGTTCATTTTATACAACAATTGGAAAAGGAATACAACGTCGATTTAATGGATAAAATGAATGTATCCTATAAACAAGGCGAGTATGTGGCTTACAAAACACTAACCGATTTCAGGAAAATGGCAAAGGACAAAGCCATATCAAAAAACACCATCGTTTTTAATAATTTGGTTAATAATATTGCAGAATTTAAAGAAAACTGGGAAGTTCCGGCAAGCGAAAGTTGGCATAGTCGATTTGTAAAATAGATTATTTTCTAGTTTTATCTTCGTATCATTACTATTCTTTCTTTTTCTTTACTGTTTGGTTATATGATTGTCAAAAATTGCGATAAGCACCTATTATAACCCCAAAAAACTTTTATATCTCAAATAGAATAATGATTTTTACGTCCTGATAATTATCGGATTAAAAGAGTGAAAATTACATTATGGCTAACGAGATTTTCTTATTAACAATTTCAGGGCAGGATAAACCAGGTATAACCTCAAGCTTAACCGAAGTTTTGGCTAAGTACGGTGCCAAAGTGTTGGATATTGGGCAAGCAAACATACACGACACACTATCTTTAGGTATTATGTTTGTTATCGAGCGCGGTAAAGAATCCGCACCCGTTTTAAAAGATTTACTGTTCAAATCTTACGAACTTGGGATTAAAGCCAAATTTATTCCTATATCGCTCGAAGGTTACGAGAAATGGGTAAACCTTCAGGGGAAAGATCGCTATATTGTTACCATTTTAGGTGAAAAACTGGCTGCCGAACAAATATCGGAAGTTACCAAAGTCATTTCAGATAAAAACTTAAATATAGATTCTATAAAACGACTTACAGGGCGTTTATCATTGGTTAAAGAAGATGTATACCCTAGAGCGTCTATTCAATTATCTATTAGGGGAAAAATAGATAACAAAAGGGATTTCACAGAAAAATTCATGCAAATTTCACACGATTTAGATGTCGATATTGCATTTCAAGAAGATAATATTTACCGCAGAAACCGACGCTTGGTGTGCTTTGATATGGATTCTACGTTAATTCAAACAGAGGTTATTGATGAGTTGGCAGAATTAGCGGGTGTTGGCGAAAAGGTAAAAGCCATTACGGAATCGGCCATGAACGGCGAAATAGATTTTAATGAAAGTTTTAAAAGACGCATGAAACTTTTAAAAGGTTTGAGCGAAGATGTGCTGCACGATGTTGCTGTAAATTTACCCATAACCAAAGGCGCAAGACGACTCATTGATACCTTAAAAAACTACGGATTTAAAACCGCTATTTTGTCGGGAGGCTTCACGTATTTCGGTCATTATTTACAAAAGGAATTGGGCATAGATTATGTGTACGCCAACCAACTGGAAATTAAAGACGGCAAGTTAACGGGCGGCTACCTTGGCGAGATTGTCGATGGCAACAAAAAAGCAGAATACCTTAAAGAAATAGCCAAAAAAGAAGGTATTGATATAGGCCAAACCATTGCCGTTGGCGATGGTGCAAACGATTTGGCAATGCTAAATCTTGCTGGCTTAGGGATTGCTTTTCATGCAAAACCGACGGTAAAAGATAACGCGCAAAGTGCCATATCGAGTATAGGTTTAGATGGTGTTTTGTATTTGTTGGGTTACCACGACAGACATATCGACTTATTGGAGTAAGTTAATCGTTAAGATAATTAAGATTTTTAAGCTTTATGTTTAGCATTGCAGATTTTGTTTGTTTTTAAATTTTTCTGGGTTAGCTTTTAATCAAAAAATATAATTCAAATTACTACTGTTTGTAATTAGTTACTATTAAGTCTTGATTCTTGATTCTATCAGCATTGCGGTCTAGAATCTCTAATCGAATACTAATGTTTAAAATCTTATTATAATTCTATCTTAAAGTCTTTTTTTCTTCTTTTTAAAAGTATTATTTTGGCATAGTTTTTCCTATTAAAGTGTTTTTCCTAAAAAAATAAAAAAATTTAACTACGCTATGCGCCATTTTGTACTCTCATTTCTGTCATTTTTTTCCATAATTTTTGCATTTGGTCAAACCACCACAAATCCATTATTGGATAAAAACGTGGAAGCACAGCAAAAATGGGTTGATAGTGTATATAGTTCTTTAACCCTAAAAGAAAAAATAGGGCAGTTGTACATGATTATGGTATTTACCAATCAAAATAAAAAAGCCATTGATGCTAATGTAAAACTCATACAAGATCATAAATTGGGAGGTGTTATTTATTCCCTCGGCGGTCCGGTAAAACAAGCCAAATTAAACAATATGTTGCAGGCCACCGCTAAAGTGCCGCTTTTGGTTGGAATGGATGCCGAATGGGGATTGGGAATGCGATTGGATTCTACCTACTCGTTCCCGTGGAATATGACACTCGGTGCCATAAAAGACAATAATTTGGTTAGGCAAGCAGGAAAACATATTGGCGAGCATTGCAAACGATTAGGGGTTCATTTTAATTTTGCACCCGTTGTAGATATCAACACCAACCCTAAAAACCCCATTATTGGCAACCGTTCGTTTGGTGAAGATAGAGATAATGTAACCGCTAAGGCCTTAGCTTTTATGGAAGGCATGCAAAGTGCTGGTGTTTTGGCCAATGCAAAGCATTTTCCGGGACACGGCGATACCGATCAGGATTCGCATAAAACGTTGCCAACCATTAACTTTAGTGAAAAGCGTATAGATTCCGTAGAACTGTATCCTTATAAAAAATTAATTAAAGAAGGACTTTCTAGCGTTATGGTTGCACATTTGAACGTACCTAGTTTAGAGTCGCGTTCAGGCTATCCTTCCTCTTTATCCAAACATATAGTTACCGATATTTTAAAGGAACGCTTAGGCTTTAAAGGGCTGATATTTACAGATGCCTTAAATATGAAAGGTGCCTCAAATTTTGATGAATCCGGAGCCATCGATTTAGCCGCGTTTAAAGCGGGGAACGATGTGTTGTTAATTTCGGAAGATGTTCCTACGGGTATTTCAAAAATAGCTGAAGCCTATGAGAAGGGCGATATTACCGAAGAGCGATTGGCACATTCGGTAAAAAAGGTGCTTCAAGCTAAATATAAAGTCGGACTGAACAATTACAAACCCATTGGATTGTATAATTTATCAAAAGATTTAAATAGAATTGAAGACGATGTTTTATACGAAGATCTTATTGAAGATGCCCTAACCATAGTGAAAAACAAAAACGATTTGTTGCCTTTGCGACAGCTTGAAACAAAAACGATTGCTTACGTTAAAATGGGTGACGATAGTGGAAAACCGTTTTTTAACGAACTTAAAAAATACACCAAAGTCCATGCTATTGAAGCTGAAAGCTTAGATGAATTAATGAATAAACTACATCCATATAATACGGTTGTGGTTGGGTTGCATCGCTCGAACGATAACCCTTGGAAAGCTCATAAATTTACGGATAAAGAATTGGTTTGGTTGTACGAAATAGCAAGAACGCACACCGTAATTTTGGATGTTTTTGTAAAACCTTATGCACTTTCCGATTTAAAAACCATTGAAAATATTGAAAGCATTGTGGTTAGTTATCAAAATAGCGAGATTGCGCAACAAAAATCGGCGCAGCTTATTTTTGGAGCTTTGGCAGCCAAAGGAACCTTGCCCGTTTCAACCGGAGCGTTTTTTAAAGAAGGCGATGGAATTCCCACTTTTTCAATAAAACGATTGGGATATTCAAGTCCCGAGCGCGTGGGGATGAATTCGATAAAACTGAATAAAATAGATTCGGTGGCACATATCGCCGTGGATTCGTTAATGACACCAGGGATTCAGCTTTTGGTGGCGAGACGCGGGAAAGTTATTTACAATAAAAACTTTGGAAAACACACCTATGAAGGCAAAGAAAAAGTAGATTTTGATGATATTTATGATGTGGCCTCACTTACCAAAATATTAGCTACATTACCCTTGCTTATGGAGTTGGTTGAGCAGGGAATTGTATCGTTAGACAGTAAACTTTCAGAGATTTTGCCCGAGTATAAAAATTCAAATAAAGAAAATATTACCATAAAGCAAATGCTGTCTCACTATGCACGGTTACGCCCATGGGAACCATTTTATTACAAAACACTTGATTCGATAACCAAGCAGCCAAGTCCAAAATATTATAGAAAAACAAAAAGTGATAGATTCAATATTGAAGTAACCAAGGATTTGTATTTACGAAGCGATTATAAAGATTCAATAAACGGCATCATTAAAGATTCCGAATTGTTAAGTCGTTTAAGGTATCGCTATAGTGATTTTCCGTATTACATTTTAAAGAAATTTATCGAAAAGCATTACGACAAAGGATTAGATGAAATTGTACAAGATCGTTTTTATCAATCGTTGGGTGCCAATTATACACTGTATAATCCGTATCATAAAATAAGCAATAAAAAGATTGTTCCTACCGAAGTAGACGATTATTACAGGCATCAAAAAGTACATGGCTATGTGCACGATATGGGTGCGGCAATGCAAAATGGTGTGGGCGGTCATGCCGGTGTTTTTAGTAATGCCAACGATGTGGCTAAAATTATGCAAATGTACTTACAGAAAGGGTTTTACGGTGGTAAACGCTATTTAAAACCAGAAACGGTTGATAGGTTTAACACCTGCTATTTTTGCGAAAAGGACAATAGGCGAGGTGTGGGCTTCGACAAACCTCAATTGGGGGAAGAAGGGCCAACATGCGGGTGCATATCAATGACGAGTTTTGGGCATTCCGGGTTTACCGGAACCTATGCTTGGGCAGACCCTGAAGAAGAAATTATTTATGTGTTTTTGGCCAATAGAACGTATCCGAGAGCGGGTAAAAACATATTGTTAAAAAGGAATATTAGAACAGATATCCAACGTTTAATTTACGAAGCGATTGAAGATTAAAGTAATCCTGCAAGGTTTTTGATAACCTTATAGGTGTGAACAAAAGATTCTCACCTTCACGAGAATTAAAAAAGAGAATTAATGAAAATAGGTATTGTTTGTTACCCCACATTTGGAGGTAGTGGCGTTGTAGCCACAGAGCTGGGTTTAGAATTATCTAAGCGCGGGCACGAAATTCATTTTATTACTTATAATCAGCCTGTACGATTGGATTTGTTAGGTAATAATGTGCATTACCACGAAGTAAACGTACCGGAATATCCGTTGTTCCATTACCAGCCATACGAGTTGGCATTATCGAGTAAATTGGTCGATATGGTAAAGCTTCATAAAATTGAAATTTTACATGTGCACTATGCCATTCCTCATGCTTATGCGGCATATATGGCAAAAAAAATGCTGATTGAAGAAAATATTTATGTGCCTATTGTAACCACGCTTCACGGTACCGATATTACCTTGGTTGGCAGTCATCCATTTTACAAACCAGCGGTTACCTTTAGTATTAATAAATCAGATGCCGTAACAGCAGTTTCACAGAGTTTAAAAGAGGATACCCTGCGTTTATTCGATATTAAAAATGAAATAAGTGTGGTGTCTAATTTTATCGATTTAAGTAAATACAATCACGATTTTACCAATTGCCAACGCGCTATGATGGCCACTGACAATGAGAAAATAATTACCCATATTAGTAATTTTCGTGAAGTAAAACGTGTACAAGACGTCATCACAATTTTTTATAACATCCAAAAAGAAATGTCCGCAAAACTCATGTTGGTGGGTGAAGGTCCGGAACGCGAAAAAATGGAATGGCAATGCCAAGAATTGGGCATTACCGATAGAGTGGTTTTCTTTGGAAAAAGTAACGAGATAGACAAGATTTTATGCTTTAGCGACTTGTTTTTATTGCCATCGCAAACTGAAAGTTTTGGATTGGCGGCTTTGGAAGCCATGGCATCTGGAGTGCCTGTAATATCAAGTAATACAGGTGGTATACCCGAAGTAAATATACACGGTGTTTCTGGATTCTTAAGCAATGTGGGCGATGTAGACGATATGACTAAAAATGCCTTGCATATTTTAAGTGATGAAAGCCGGTTAAAAATCTTTAAAAGCAATGCCAGAAAGGAATCCTTAAAATACGATTTGCATCATATTGTACCGCAATACGAAACCATTTACGAGGATACTTTGGCTAATTGTTTGGTGCTTTAAAACTATAGGTTGACTAAATAACTGGCGCCATTATTTAGACAAAGCGGATACCGTGTTTTCCGCAAATTTCAGATACCTTTTTAAAATCTGGGGGACCTTCAGGGAGTTTTGCCAATTCACTGAACATATGTTCAATACCAGCAGGAAAAGCCGATGTCATCATTTTAGCTTTTTTAGTTCCAACCACTTTCCAGGAGTGCGGTATGTTTTTTGGAGCAAATGCGATATCGCCTTCATTTAAAACCGTAGTTTTTCCATCAACCATAATTTCAACTTGTCCTTTTATAACTCTAAATATTTCATCTTCCTTGGTATGAATATGTGGCGGTATACCAATACCGGGTTCAACATTGTCTACCCATTCCACTATTTGGTTTCCAGTATCGCTACCGGCCAGCTTGTGTGTTTGAACGTCTCCTATTACGTTTAAAACACTACCCTCAGAATCTTTAACAATTTTCGATTTGTCATTATTTTCATGATGGTTTTTTAAAGCCTCAGATTGACCTTGAATGAGTCTAGGGATAAATAAAAGACCTAGTCCAATGCCCGAAGTTTTTAAGAATTTGTTTCTATTCATAATTAATGTTTTACGCAATTTATGTGAATAACAAACCTGAAACAATGTGAAAATTACGGTAAAACCATAGATTTTTGGCAGCAATTACTTTTTTCTTAAGGCTGAAGGCGTTATTCCCGTGTGGGTTTTAAAAAAGTAACTAAAATAATCTGGTGATGAGAAGCCTAATTCAAAACTGATTTCTTTTATTGATTTGTCTGAAAATTTTAGGGCATGCCTAGACCTCATCAGTAATTGTTCAATAATGATGTTTTTTGAACTAACGGCGAGAACTTCTTTGACGCATTCATTCAAATATTTAGGAGAAATGTTTTGCAGTTTAGCATAATCGGCCACTTCGTGATGTTCAAATATATATTGATCAACAAGTTGCTTAAACTTGTAGACGATGTTTGATTTTGAGTTATTATTTGAAGCTATCGATTTAATGTTGCACTGCCCATCGCAGTAAACAAAAAAGGTGTTTAATAAGGACAGAATGGCATCATCTTTATGGTTTAATTGAGAGCCTAGTAGTTCATCAATCATTTCCAAAATGGCCTGTGTTCTTTTTTCGATGCCCGGACTTAGTTTGAATAATGGTATTTCACCCGAATTGAAAAGCCTTACTTTATTGATGTGAAGATTACTTAAAACAGGACTGTTTAAAACCTCCTTGGCTAAGTACAAAATATACCCCGAAGAATAAGTGTTGCATTTTTTTAATATTTTCCATTGATATTTAGGATCGATAAAAAATATAGAATTGGATACATTTTTGTATAGCACATCATCTATTTTTATACCGTTTACCTCTCTTTTAATCCAACAAACAGCAAAATCATCCCTACGATGCTTTAAAGTCTTTTTGTTAATTATTTGTGTAATGTTTACAGCGTCTGGTTCCATTAATGATTGCAATCTTTATTTGATATCATATTTATAAAAGTGTTTATTATCAACCGGTTAACGAATTTCGAAATTTTTTTTGTAAAAAAAAAGGATTACCCAATTTTATAAAATTTCCAAAATAAATCACTTTATTTTATAAATAAAATTCTGATATTTCAAATGAATTAAGTACAAAATGTAATGGGTTAACACCTGCTTTAAAAGAGTTAAAATTTTATCTTTTTAATGCTGATATTTGAAGTAAATTAAAGACAATATGGCAATTTTAGGTAATATAATTAAAGGCGTAATAGATTTAAAAGACACCTTGTCTTCAGAGGTTAATCATCAAGAAGCTCAAAAGGAGGTATTAAAACAGCTTTTAACGAAGGCTAAAGACACACAATTTGGTAAGCACTATAAATTTGATGCCATTTTAAAATCAGATGATTTTCAATCTAACTTTTCAAACTTAGTTCCCTATTTCGATTACAATAAAATAAATGATGAATGGTGGTATAAATTGCACGAGGGAGAAACAGATGTAACATGGCCAAATAACCCTTCGTATTTTGCTTTAAGCTCGGGTACCACAGGAAAAACAAGCAAACGCATTCCGGTTACCGATGCTATGATTGAAGCTATCAGACAGGCTGGAATAAAACAGGTTTTTGCATTGAGTAACTTTGATTTGCCAGCTGATTTTTTTGAAAAAGAAATGATGATGTTGGGAAGTTCTACCGATTTAGAAGAACGCAATAACCGCTTGGAAGGAGAAATTAGCGGTATTAGCGCCAGCAATATTCCTTTTTGGTTTAGAAGCTATTATAAACCCGGAGAAGATATTGCTAAAATTGATGATTGGGATACTAGAGTACAGCGCATTGCAGAACGTGCTAAAGACTGGGATATTGGCGCATTAAGCGGAATCCCATCATGGATTGAACTTATGCTTGAAAAAGTTATAGATTATCATAAATTAGATCATATTCACCAAATTTGGCCCAATTTACAAGTATACACGTCGGGCGGTGTCGCCTTCGGACCATATGAAAAAAGCTTTCATGCGCTTATGGGTAAACCGGTTACGGTTATTGATACCTATTTAGCTTCAGAAGGTTATATAGCCACTCAAGTGCGACCAGAAACCGATGCGATGCAATTAAACACAGACAATGGTATCTATTTTGAATTTGTTCCGTTTAAGCCAGAATATATAAATGAAGATGGATCCTTAACACAAGACGCTCCATCGGTTACTTTGCAAGATGTGAAATTGGAACAAGACTACGTTTTAATACTAAGTACCGTAAGCGGTGCGTGGCGTTATATAATTGGCGACACCATCGAATTTACCGATATTGAACGGGCTGAAATAAAAATTACGGGGCGTACAAAATTCTTCTTAAATACGGTAGGCTCGCAGTTATCGGTTAATAAAATGGATGACGCGATGAAGTTTTTAGAAGAACAGTTTTCTACTAAAATTCCAGAATATACTATATGTGCCAAACGTGGAGACGATGGTGAGTTTTATCATTTTTGGTACCTCGCATCCGAAAGGGAAGATTTGAATGAAAACGATTTGTCTCAAGCTTTAGATACCTATTTAAAAGACGCGAATAAAAACTATAAAGTTGCGCGTTCCAAGGCTTTAAAAGGAGTTAAGGTAAAAGTGGTATCACCAGAGGTGTTTTACAATTGGAGTGGTGCCAACAAGAAAAAAGGCGGACAAGTAAAAATGGAACGTGTTATGGGTGAAGATAAATTTAAAGATTGGGAAGACTTTGTTAATCAATCTTAACCTTTTGTAATTCGGCATTCCTATTGTTAACTAACTCCATAATTTCTTCCGGAGATAAATAATACCGTTTTATGCGTTTTTTATAAATGTTGGAAATATCGGCGTTGTTTAATATAAAATCCTTTGTTTTTAAAATATAATCTGCCATACCATGGTTAACGGCATAAGTGTCGGCTGCACGCTCTGCTTCAACAATGTAGTTTTCAGAGAACAAATATTTCAAACCAAAACCGATTAAATTTAATTTGCTTCGGTTTTGATAATCCATAATGTGTCCCAGTTCATGACCAATCCATCCAATTAAAATATCAGATTCTATATGTTTTGTTAAAAATTCCTTGTCTGATATTTTAAAAGTTTCGCTAATTAGTATCAAGTATTTCCGGTGTTTTTTACTTCTAAAAAAACTACCAAAACTTGGTCTGGCTTGCATTGTCGATTTCTTAATATGCTTTTTAAACTTAATTTCAATATTAATATCTATTAAATCTGGATAATAAGACAATGCTGTTTTTGCTTCGTTATATATAGATTCGGGTATGAAGTGATGTGTATTCATAAGTTGGGGAAAAATAAGGTTGCCAGTAAAATAATTCTTACCATGAATTATTTTAAATAAGTAATATATCTATTTTTTTTAATGTATTAATGGGTATAACTTATATGCGTTAATTATTATTTTAAATGAGATACAAATCACTTTGGATTGATTGGCTCTAAAACAAACCAAATAAAAAAGCGCCCAAAAAGGCGCTTTTCAAAAAATATAAATAGTGATTTTAGAATTGATAACGAATACCTAAAGCAATATCAAAATCTAAATCATTGTTGTTAAAATTGTCATTTCCAAAACCAATTTCGGGTCTAAAATCCAACGACAGTAATAAAGGAATATCAAAATTATATTCAATACCAACATCTCCAGCAACAAAAATAAAGGTATCGGTAGCGTCGTTTCCTCCTGGAACGTTAACACTAAACGACCCTAAACCACCACCGGCACCGGCATACCAGTTAAACCCGCCATCTAAATTCCATACCCATTGGTACAAACCAGCCAGTTTAAAACCGTCGTAGTTTTTGCCATCTCTCCAACCCAAATCCAATTCTAAACGATTGTTATCGCCTAAAGCATGCTGATACGATATTTCGGCACCAAAGCCATCGCTATCGCCCAAACGGAGCCCAATAGCATTGTTTGAAATCTCTTGTGCACTTGCAGCAAATGTAAAACCCAATACGGCAACTGATAATAAAAATAATTTTTTCATAAGTTTAAATGTTTTGTTTTTATTCATTAATATTTAATGTGTTTCAAATCGAACGCAAAGGTAAGATTCGTATCATAATTTATACTATAAATTTAACCATTAAAAAAGAGGTCTCAATATCAATATACGGACTATTGTAAAAAATAGATCATTTTAATATTCAGTTAACATTTACAAATGTAACGCCAAAACCATAATTATATTGGGCTTTTTCTAGATTTGATGTAAAGATTTATAACGCATTCCATACGCCCAATAAACGCTTTAAAAGAAACGTTGTTTAGTCTTCGGTCAACAGTCTTCAGTCTTCGGTCATCGATTTTCAGTTAACAATTTCCGTATGTCTAATAATAGAATTATTTTAGCATCAAAATTTTACTATGGCAGGGAACTCTTTCGGAAAACTATTCAGCTTAACAACTTACGGTGAATCTCACGGCCCCGCTTTGGGTGGCGTTATAGACGGCTGTCCGTCTGGCATCGAGCTTGATTTAGAAGCCATTCAGAACGAGTTGGATAGGCGCAAGCCCGGGCAATCGGCCATTGTAACCCAACGTAAAGAACCCGATACGGTAAAATTCCATTCCGGTATTTTCGAAGGTAAAACCACGGGAACTTCCATTGGCTTTGTTATTGAAAACACCAACCAAAAATCGCACGATTACACGCATATAAAAGACAGTTACCGACCTAGTCATGCCGATTATACCTACGACCAAAAATACGGTTTTAGAGACTATCGTGGTGGCGGACGTAGTTCGGCACGCGAAACAGCATGTCGGGTGGTTGCCGGTGCCATTGCAAAACAAATGCTAAAAGGCATTGAAATTACTGCTTATGTTTCTGGGGTTGGAAACATGAAACTCAACAAACAATACACTGAGTTGGATTTAACAAAAATCGAATCAAACATGGTGCGTTGCCCAGACGAAGCCATGGCTTCAAAAATGGAAACATACATTAAAGAGGTGCGCAGTAAAGGCGATACCGTTGGCGGTATTGTAAGCTGTGTTATCAAGAATGTGCCCGTTGGTTTGGGTGAACCCGTGTTCGATAAATTGCATGCCGAACTCGGTAAAGCGATGCTCTCCATAAACGCTGTAAAAGGCTTTGAGTACGGTAGCGGATTCCACGGTAGCACCATGTACGGCAGCGACCACAACGATGCATTTAATACCGATGGCACTACAAAAACCAATTTTTCCGGTGGTATTCAAGGAGGTATCAGCAACGGCATGGATATTTATTTTAACGTCGCTTTTAAGCCCGTTGCCACACTTATCCAAGCCTACGAAACCATTGATAAAGAAGGTAAAGTAGTGCAAATGCACGGAAAAGGACGACACGATCCCTGTGTGGTGCCTAGAGCAGTGCCCATTGTTGAAGCCATGGCGGCTTTGGTTATCGCCGATTTTTATTTAATAAATAAGATTTACAGTTAGTCTTTTTTTAGAAGCTATTTCCCACTTGCAATTTATCCTGAGCGCAGTCGAAGGGCTGTATCTTTTTAAAACTACGTTATTGCGCTCCTCGTTATGACGATTATATTAACGTATTTGGGTTTCCGCGTTAGGGATAGCAGTGGAAAGCCCACAGCGAGGTACGAGCGCGGACTTGTAACGAATAACCCGACCCCTTGCCCTGAGCGCAGTCGAAGGGTCGGGGTAACGCCCAAAACAAAAAACACAGAGGCGTTTTATCTGCAAAATAAAAACATATCTTTATATTTGATATTCAATTAATAATTCACGCAAACGACGGCCAAAAACACAATATGACTTTAGGAGAGTACGTTGAATTGATTACCAACAAACTGCAGTCGGGCATTTTTGCCTCAATTGATAATGGCAATGAAAAAACAGGCATCGTCAATCAAATAGCCAAAAAACTAGACTTAACTTTTGTGCCGGATAAAGACAGCGATGGCAACGTTTGTTTTGCCAACAGCACCGAGCTTCGCGACGATTACAAAACCAGTTTTGCACCCATCGATATTTTGGATTATAACTATGCCGTGTTGCACAGCCAAAATTATAGGGAGAAATACAAAGAATTTTTAAAAATAGATTATTCCAAAGTGCCGTATCCAAAAAATGTCGATGCCTTTTGGGAATTGGTAAAATGGGGTGGCCAACTAAGGCAATTGCATTTACTGGAATCGCCAAAAACCGAAAATTATATCACCAGTTACCCCATTGATGGCGATAATGTAGTAACCCGAAAAATGACCAAAGACAGTATGGGGTTCGAGCCAAACGTCATTGCTACGTCGCAAGCGCCTCACAATGACGTGGCCGGCAAAGTCTGGATAAACGATACTCAATATTTTGACAAGGTGCCACAAATCGCTTGGGAGTTGTACATTGGCGGTAACCACCCTGCACAAAAATGGTTAAAGGACAGGCAAGGGCGCACCCTAACTTTTGAAGATATTTTACACTATCAAAAAATAATTGTTGCTCTTACCGAAACCCATCGTTTAATGGGAATTATTGATGCTATAAAAATTGAGTAGTTTCAAACGCTATTTCGAGGACGCATTTAGCCTACACTGAGCTTGTTGAAGTGGGGCCATCCATTAATTAAAAATCGGTTTGATGCCTATTATGTAATCCATAAAATTTACTACCTTAATTTTTTTTAAACAATATGATTAAAATTTTAATAACATTTATAAAAAAAATAAGAACCTTCTTAATAAATAAGTTGGGCAAATACAATGTTACCTTACCATATGTTATTGCCCTTTTATTAGCCTTGTTTTTTGTAGTTGTGGGTATCAATTTATTTATAGAGCTCACCGAAACTCTTACCACAGACGTGCTTGCCGAATACGATACTAGAGTTACCGATTATATCATTTCGTTTCGGTCATCAGCCTTAACAAATTATTTTGTGTTTGTAACCCATGTGGGCGATATTTATGGTTATGCAACCGTACTTGCCATTAGTATTTTTTTGTCCTTAGTTATTTTTAAACGAAAAAAATATGTGGTTCAAATTTCTGTGGTATTGTTTTTATCGGCGCTTTCAAACTTGGTATTAAAACGTTTTATAAATAGGGCAAGGCCTGATATAGAACACATGGTTTCGGTTGAAACACTAAGCTATCCCAGTGGTCATGCCATGAGCGCCATGGCCTTTTATGGTTTTTTAATCTATCTGTTTTATAAGTTTAAAATGAACCGGTTTATAAAATCCACCGCTATTTTTATGTTAACCTTGCTGATTTTAAGCATCGGGATCAGCCGTATTTACCTAGGTGTTCATTTTCCTTCGGATATATTGGGCGGATTTATTGCGGGTGCCATTTGGGTGGTGTTTTGTATTGTTCTTTTTAATTTGATTGAAGTGTTTAGGCGCGACCCAAAAACATAGCGCTGCGTTACAAGCTATTCTTTTGGCAAAAATTGAAAGCCAACCATGGTTGCTACACACAAAAAATACTTATATTGTTAGCCATTTTGAATTACGAATCTAAAAAAACTCTTGCTTAAAGAGGCTGAAAAAAACTTATGAAGAAACTCGCGCTGCATTGGAAGATTATTATAGGAATGGTTTTAGGAATCATTTGGGCTTTATTATCGAGCACCATGGGTTGGAGTGCATTTACTATTAATTGGATAGACCCCTTTGGAACCATTTTTATTAATTTATTAAAACTCATTGCGGTACCATTGGTTTTATTTTCTATTATAAGTGGCGTAGCAAATATTGGCGACCCTTCAAGTTTGGGAAGAATGGGAGGAAAGACCCTAGGGATTTATCTTCTCACAACGTTATTGGCAGTTACATTGGGTTTGGTTTTGGTAAATATTATAAAACCAGGAAAACTTATTGATGAAGAAAGTAGAATTGATAACAGGATAAGTTATGAGATTTGGGCAGATTCCCAAGGTTACGAAATTAAAGATGGCATCAATTATTTACAAAAAGAAGATTTTTTTGAACGTGCCCAAGAGATTTCGGAACTAACAAAAAGCGAACTTCAAGAAGCGGCTGTATCCGATAAATTGGAGATAGTAAAAAAGAAAAAAGAAACAACGCCACTACAGCCATTGGTAGACATTGTTCCAAGTAACTTCTTTTATTCATTATCCAATAATGGGTTAATGTTACAGATTATATTCTTCGCTGTGTTTTTTGGTGTTTGTTTATTGTTTATTCCTAATGATAAATCAGATCCTGTTTTAAATCTTGTGGACGGAATTAACGAGGTTTTTCTAAAAATGGTAGATGTTGTTATGCAAGCAGCGCCATTTTTTGTATTTGCTTTGTTAGCAGGGGTTGTAAGTAAAATGGCAGGGGATGATATTGGTAAGGTTGTTGAAATATTTAAAGGCCTTAGTTGGTATTCGCTCACGGTTTTAGCAGGATTATTACTAATGATATTTGTCGTATACCCTATGATTCTCAAATTGTTTGTTAAGAAAATTCCATATGTTGGCTTTTTCAAATCAATGAGTCCTGCTCAAACTTTAGCATTTTCAACGTCTAGTAGCGCAGCAACGTTACCTGTAACTATGGAGTGTGTTGAGCAAAACTTAGGCGTTAATAAAAAGATAAGCAGTTTTGTGTTACCAATTGGTGCGACTGTTAATATGGACGGAACGAGCTTGTACCAAGCTATAGCTGTAGTTTTCTTAGCGCAAATACACATGATAGATTTAACCATAGCACAACAGATAACTGTAGTTTTAACGGCAACGCTAGCCTCAATTGGTTCTGCAGCTGTACCTAGTGCCGGTTTGGTTATGCTTATAATTGTATTGGATTCAGTGGGGTTAAATCCTGCTTGGATTGCCATTATTTTTCCAGTAGATCGCATTTTAGATATGTTTAGAACTGTTGTTAATGTTACCGGAGATGCTACGGTTTGCTCCATAATTGCAGATGGTGAAAACATGTTGGATTACAAAGAATTAAAAGACCCGACAGAAACTTTTGATTTAGATTCGTAAATTTTAAACCGTAGATTACTAATTAATTTTTTTAACTTTAGACAAACCGTCAAAACTCCAATAAAATGAACATTTGTTTTATAATGTACCCATGGGAAGATATTGACCCAGAAAACGACACCACATTAGCTTTAATTAAAGAATGTGTAAAACGCAAACATGGTGTTGCCATGTGTACACCGGCAAATCTAACCATTAGAAACAGCGTTACCAATGCCAGTTGTACCGTTATAAATCGAATGGACAAAACGCCATCGTCGTTAAAATCGTTTTATAATAAAGCCCAATTGCGCGAAGAAATGCTACCGCTAGCAGGATTTGATGTGATATTTTTTAGAGCAAATCCGCCGTTAGACCCCATCATGCTTAACTTTTTAGATTCGGTTAAAGACGATGTGTTTATCATGAATTCGCTTCAAGGTATGCGCGAAGCGAACAATAAACTATACACGGCTGCTTTTGGCGATGCGCACAGCAACATCATTCCGGCAACCCACGTATCGAAAAATAAAAATTACTTGATTAGGCAAATTAAAGAATCTGCCGCCGATAAAATGATATTAAAACCACTTAACGGTTTTGGAGGTTCAGGCGTTATTCTTATTGAAAAATCGGCGATGAGCAATATTAACTCGCTATTGGATTTTTATATCAATAGTAGTGGCGACGGTTCTTCAAATTACGTGATTTTACAAGATTATATTGAAGGTGCCGATGAAGGCGACATCCGTATTTTAATGCTTAACGGCGAACCTGTTGGCGCTATGAAACGGGTTCCGGGAAAAGAAGATCACCGTTCCAATGTTTCTGCTGGCGGAAGCGTGCAAAGGCATACGTTAACCAAAGCCGAAAAAGCACTGTGCAAACAAATTGGCCCTAAATTGGTAAACGACGGTCTGTTTTTTGTGGGCATTGATGTGATTGGCGGAAAACTGGTTGAAGTTAATGTGATGTCTCCCGGAGGCATAACATACATCAATAAAGTGTACAAGCTTAAAACGAAAATAGAGGAGAAGGTTGTCGATTTTTTAGAAATGAAAGTGATTGATAAACTTCAAGCTTTTGATAGACGTACACGATTGCGTAAAACAGTGCAAGACGCTTAATTAATTTGCAGTTGACGGTCGCAGTTTCAATTTTTAGTTTTCTATCATAAAACAATTAAAATGGATTCCAATATATATCTAAAAACACCCATTGTTTCAGCGGCATGGCTTCATGAAAATTTGAATGCCGAAAACCTTGTTGTTTTAGACGGCACGATTAATAAGGAGTTTCATGTTTCACAAACGCAAATTCCAAAGGCGCGTTATTTTGATATAAAAAATAAATTCAGCGATGTTTCGAATCCATTTCCAAGTGCATTTCCCTCGGTAGAACAATTTCAAAAAGAAGCCAGGGCTTTGGGCATTAATAATAATAGCGCTATTGTGATTTCAGATGATAAAGGCATCTATTCAAGTGCACGGGTTTGGTGGTTGTTTAAAGCTTTCGGACACTCCAATGTGGCGGTTTTAAATGGTGGGTTTCCGGCATGGTTAAAAGCAGGATTTCCATCGGAAACATTTAAAAATTATTCAGGTAATACCGGTGATTTTGTGTCAAAACTTCAGCCTAAAGCCATGCAATTTTTTGAGGATGTTAGTAAAGCTTCAAAAGAAAAAACACATAAAATAATCGATGCACGTTCTACGGCCCGATTTAATTGTGCAGAGCCCGAACCCAGAGTGGGCTTACGAATGGGAACGATTCCAAATTCAAAAAACATCCCGTTTAAAAATCTATTAAACGACGATGGTTTGCTAAAATCCGAAAAGGAATTACAGGATATTTTTTCAGAAGTCATTAATGAAAGGGATAAGGTAATATTTTCGTGTGGCTCGGGCATAACAGCTTGTGTTTTAGCATTGGGCGCAGAAATTTCGGGGTATAAAAACATGTCTGTTTACGATGGCTCGTGGACGGAATGGGGCACTTTGGTTAAAGAATAAATTATGCAAAAACTTCCACTTAAAGATATAATTGCCAAAATTAAAAATGAAGAGGTGTTTGAAGCCGTGTCTTCAGATTATTCGTTTACTCTAAAAATCGATAAATATGTGCCTTATGCTTGTGCGGCGATTCACGATGGGCATCAGTTTAGAAAAGAGCTTTGGCCCAATTGCATACACACCGAATACGAGCGTTGGTACGAAGAAGATCCGGAGACCAAAAACATGGTTAAATCGCATCCCATTGTTATTGCGGGCTGCGACTCGCGCTTTGAGTACGATTTAAACCGTGCGCCGGAAGCTGCCGTTTTTGATACCGCTTGGGGGAAACAGCTGTGGCACAAACCACTGTCCGAAGACATGAAAGATAAAAGCCTACGCAAACACAACAACTTTTACAAAGTGGTACATACTTTAATTTCGGTTTTAGAATCAAAATTCGGGTTTTGTACCGTTTACGATATGCACAGTTACAACTGGAAACGATGGGAAAGGGAGGTGCCCACATGGAATTTAGGCACTTCGAATATCGATAATAACCGTTTTGGAGAGGTTGTTGAAAATTGGCGACAAAGTTTATCGGAAATAAAATTCCCTTATGGCATACCGTCCATTTCAAAAATTAACGATACTTTTCAGGGTAACGGCTATTTTTTAAAATATGTAACCAACAACTTTAAAAATACCTTGGTTTTGGCCACCGAAATTGCCAAAGTGTATTGCCACGAATATGATTATATTGTTTATCCGGAAATCGTACGGCATACGGAAATTGAACTACTAAGGCGCATACCCAAACACGCCACAAACACGTACAATACCTTTAAATGATTGGAATTTTTATATGAAGACTGACACCGTAATTACAAAACCACTTTTGGAAATCGATAAAAGCATTGATGCGCTTGTTAAGCAAATTGAACTGCTTAGCTTTGTAAACCCAACTAATATTGAGGAAGAAAAAGCACGTTTTTTTTCATCGAAATACTTAACCCAACCTGTTTTTAAATATCCAGACATTAATTTTGACCGATTTAAACTGCACCGAAAATTATTTAAGCAGCAGATTGAACTGATTGAAGACGAGCGTATTAAAAACCTCTATGAAGATATAATCTACACCTATTCTGGCCTAATTAAATGCATCGAGACCATTGGCAGCGGTAAAAAGTTTTATTACAATAGTTTGCATTGTTTTGGAACACCCACTGAAATTGATGTTGAAAATGCGAAATATATTCTTCATTTTGAAGATGAAGATTTAGATTCACAAGCATTTGCACCAAAATACAATGCCAAAGAAGCAGAGTCTTTTTTTAGAGCCTATTCTGAGCAATACGATTTTACATATCATATAAAACATTCCGATAAAATTTCAGCCATAGCCATGGTATCGAACAATGCCAAAACCTTGGTGTTGAATACAAATCACGTGTACTCCGATAACGAAATTGCGGTACTTACCAATCATGAAATTGGCGTGCACATGGTAACCACCATGAATGGTTTATTGCATCCCTTAAAAATATTTTCACATGGTTTTCCCAATAATGAAGAAACCCAAGAAGGTTTGGCTGTTTTTGCCGAATATATGAGCAATAATTTAACGGTAACCCGCTTAAAAGAGCTGGCATATCGTGTAATTGCGGTAAACAGTTTGTCTAAAGGCTATTCGTTTTCAAAAACTTTTAGACTGCTCCATAATCAATATGATTTGGAAAAAGAAGCTGCCTATTATATTACAGTAAGGGCGCACAGAGGAGGCGGTTTTACCAAGGATTATTTATATTTAACCGGACTAAAAAAGGTTTACGATTATTATCACGCCAATAAAAATTTAAGCTTGCTGTTAACCGGTAAAGTGTCGTTGGAATATGCCGATGATATAGAATCGCTTATTGAAAAAGGGCTGGCCGTTCCTGCAAAACATATTACCGATGCTTACGCAGAAAACAGCAATACAAACAAAACCGTAGACTTTATTCTTAAAAATTTAAAGTAAGTTTTGTTTCCAATTTGCCGTAAAAACATTCAGCTTTTCTTATAAAAACCCAAGGCCAGTAAAAAGAGTCCGAGTCCAAAAACAAAAAAAGAGAACGCATTAAAAAAGGTGAGCGTGACCTGCGCATCCAATATGGCTTCGGTTCCTTTTTGTGCAGCCCAAGCATTATAAACAAAACCACCAACTAAACCAACACTGTTTAAAAGGCTTCCCACAAGTAATAATAACGATGCCACAGAGCGTTTTTTTACTACGATAATTATTGAGGCTGTAAGAACAATTAAATGCACCAAGCCATTAATAAAGCCAGCTATGGCAAATTGCCATTGTATTGTATCCATGTTTTCCATAGGTTTAATTTTAGGTTAATGTGAGTTCGATTTAAAAACCCCATTTTCGAATTAGAATTGTCAATAAATTCAACCAATGCTCAAGCTGACACGACATGTATATGCTTGATTATTACCATTCAATAAAGTTAATTATATTGAACTCACGTTGAGTTAGTCGTCCAGTAAATCGGGTCGGCGTTCTTTAGTGCGTAAATAGGCTTGTTCTTCGCGCCATTTTTCAATTTCCGGTAAGTTGCCGCTAAATAAAAGCTCGGGGACTTTCCAGCCTTTGTACTCACGTGGTTTGGTGTAAATGGGCGGCGCCAATAAGTTATCTTGAAACGAATCGGTTAGGGCAGAAGTCTCATTGCCCAAAACCCCGGGAATCAACCTTATAATGGCATCGCAAAGTACAGCAGCACCCAATTCGCCACCAGACAGCACGTAATCGCCAATAGATATTTCGCGGGTAATAAAATGGTCGCGCACACGTTGATCCACACCTTTATAATGGCCGCATAAAATAATAATGTTTCCTTTTAACGAGAGTTGATTGGCGATGCTTTGGTTTAAGGTTTCGCCGTCGGGTGTCATATAAATAACCTCGTCGTAGTTGCGTTTTGCCTTTAAAGCGGTAATGCATTTATCAATAGGCTCTACCATCATCACCATACCTGCGCCGCCACCAAATTGGGTGTCGTCGATAGATTTGTAGTTGTCTGACGTGTAATCGCGTAGGTTATGAAAATGAACTTCAACCAAACCAGCTTCAATAGCGCGTTTTAAAATAGAGGCTTCAAACGGACTTTTAAGTAATTCTGGTAAAACGGTAATAATATCGATGCGCATGGTGTCGTGTTAAGAATTGCAAAGATAATTTAATTGTTTGGGATTTTTTGAGAAGTTTTTTGAGGGTTCGTTTAACGGATTTGCATATGAAAAGTAGTGCGGAAAAAACGCAGTTACTATTCGGTTAAGCAAAAGCCGAATTTTTAAATTTTACTTATTATTTTTCTTTTCTCAATAAGCCAAATTTAAAAATTTGGCGACCTCGCAAAAGTGCCCAAGCCTTTGTTTTAGCTATGACTTGCGCTATTTTTTATATGCGTTGTTGTAAACCGTACTTTCGCACGATTTTGTCGGCTTTTCTATATCCAATTCGTAATCCAATATACTGAAATTTCGCTAAAATCTCATTCGCAAAAGTTCTTTCATTTGGTCGGAATAGAGTAGGACTTAAATCGGTATTCCATAACTCTTCGACAATTCTGTTTCCTTGTCCGTATCTCTTAAATCTCTTGTAGAAACCCACAAATCCATCTGAAAAGTCGTGGATTGCAATACTATCGAAAGCGTATGACAAATTTCCGATTTGTGAAAGTCGTAAGCCTAAATCAACATCTTCGCCACCTGCGATTGCAATTTGCTCATTAAATCCACCAATTTCATCAAATGCTTTTTTCCAAATTAGCGAGTTAGCTGTGATTAAATATTGCGGAACAAAATCGCCATTGTCATCGTAAGTTTTTAAAGGAATTAAAATTTCTTGGCTCTCGTAATATTTTGAGAGCTTGTCATTATCTAATGATTTTATATTTCCAGCATAAGCCACAGAATTATTATCAGCTTTTAAATAGCCTTTAATAATTGACTTTGTCGGGATACAATCGCTGTCATTAAAAAGCAACCATTTTCCTTTCGCAATTTTTGCGCCTTTGTTTCGGGCTGAAGCTGGTCCAACTTTTTTGCACTCAATTAATTCAATCGGTAAGCCGAATTTCATAAATTCAGTTTTCAATTCAATTCTTGGACTTGAATTGTTGTCTACAATTATAATCTCTTTCGGAAAGTCAATTTTCGAGTGAGTTTTAAAGAACTTGGTTAAATAGTTATCAATTCCTTTTTGATTGTCTTTTACAGGAATTACAATTGAAATTTCATTTTTTGTAATTCGTTCAGACGATTTTTTTTCCGTCTTCATTTCATCGTTGAAGAAGACTAATCGACTTATTAATGTCATTCGCAGTGTTTTTTGAGTATGGTTTACAACTACTTGATATGAAATCGTTTTAATGTTTTATATCTAATGTTAAACGAAGTTATCTTTTTTTTCTGACAAATTCAAGAAAATACTACAACAAAAAAACCACCCTGTTTTCACAAAGTGGTTTTGGTTACTATAAATTTTCGCGTAAACGAAAATGCTTATAGTTTTAATGTATGAGATTGCCACACTTCGACTAGCTCAGTGCAGGCAAAATGCGTCCTGGCGCAATAACGGCAACTTACTTTATCATATCGTAACTACGCTTGATAAAGTTGGTAAGCTCTTCGCCTTTAAGCAAACCTTGAGATAGTCGCGCCAAATCCAAACTTTGGTTTATTAAACGCTCTTGTTTCTTTTTGGTTTTGGTACCCAAAATGTCTCCCACTAATGGCGAGTTGGTATTTACAACCAAATTATACATTTCCGGCATGCTGCCAAACATGTTCATGCCTCCGCCACCTGTGGCTTGCATTTCTTTCATTCGGCGCATAAACTCGGGTTGCGTAATCATAAACGGAGCCGCATCACTATCCATAGGCTCTAACTGTACCACAAATTTTTCAGAAGGAATTACTTCTTTTAAAAGTGCATCTAATGTTTTGGTTTGCTCATCATCTAACTTAGAAATCTTGGTTTCGTCTTTCTGAATTATTTTATCGATATGATCGGCATCAACACGTGCAAAGGAAATATTCTCTTTCGAGGTTTCCAGCTTTTGCATTAAATGCGATACGATGGGCGAATCCAATAGCAATACCTCGTAGCCTTTGGCTTTTGCAGCCTCGATGTAGCTGTGCTGCTCGTCTTTATTAGAAGCGTAAAGGATAACTAATTTATCGTCTTTATCGGTTTGTTTTGCTTTAATCTTATTGAACAGTTCTTCGTACGTATAGTATGTGCCATCAACCGTTGGATATAACGCGAAGGCATCGGCTTTTTCAAAGAATTTTTCTTCGGAAAGCATACCGTATTCAATCACGATTTTAATATCGTTCCATTTGGCTTCAAAATCTTCACGGTTGTTATTGAACAACGATTTTAATTTATCGGCAACCTTTCTGGTGATGTACGATGAAATCTTTTTAACGGCACCATCGGCTTGTAAATACGAACGCGAAACGTTTAACGGAATATCCGGCGAATCGATAACACCACGCAACATGGTTAAAAATTCCGGTACAATACCTTCAACATTATCGGTTACAAAAACCTGGTTTTGGTACAGCTGAATTTTATCTTTTTGAATGTTTAAATCGTTCGTCATTTTCGGGAAATATAAAATCCCGGTTAAATTAAACGGATAGTCTACATTTAAGTGAATGTTAAACAAGGGCTCTTCAAATTGCATTGGGTACAACTCGCGGTAGAAATTGCTGTAATCTTCATCCTTTAAATCTGCCGGTTGCTTGGTCCATGCAGGATTCGGGTTGTTAATAATGTTGTCAACCGTAATTTGCTTGTGCGGTTCGGTGGTTTCTTTACCGTCTTTGTCTTTTGTTGTTTTAGGGGTAAAGTCGGGGTCGTTTATTTCTTTGGTTCCAAATTTAATGGGAACGGGCATAAACTTGTTGTACTTTAACAACAACTCACGAATACGTACTTCCTCTAAAAACTCTTTGTCATCGTCGGTAATATGAAGAATGATTTCCGTACCTCGTTCTTTTTTATCGGCTTCAACCAAAGTAAATTCTGGCGAGCCATCGCAGGTCCAATGCGCTGCCGGTTCATCTTTGTAAGATTTTGTGATGATTTCTACTTTTTCGGCCACCATAAAAGCGGAATAAAAACCTAAACCAAAATGACCGATAATACCGGCATCTTTAGCCGAATCTTTATATTTATCTAAAAACTCCTCGGCTCCAGAAAACGCAACTTGATTGATGTATTTTTCAACTTCATCGGCCGTCATACCCAAACCTTGGTCTATAATATGAAGTTTTTTGCCTTTTTTGTCAATTTTAACTTCAATTTGCGGATTGCCATATTCAACTTTTGCATCGCCAATATTGGTTAAATGCTTTAGTTTTAGCGTGGCATCCGTAGCGTTACTAATTAGCTCACGTAAAAATATTTCGTGATCGCTGTACAAGAATTTTTTAATGAGGGGGAAGATGTTTTCTACCGAAACATTAATATTTCCTTTTGTCATAATGATAATAATTTATTTGTCATTCCCTCGCATGTGCTGAACTCGTTTCAGTAAAGGAGGGAATCTGATTAATTTTAGTTTAAATTCACTTTGTTTTAATAGTCAACAAAAATGCCAATTGATAAAATATGACAAACTGACACAACTTTTTATTTGGAAAAAGAAAATTCCAAAAAACAGCTTAAAAATACCATATTGTTAATATTTGGAAATTGATGGTATTATTTTGTACTTTGGTTTTTCGATTAAAGCGATTCCCGTCTTAACGGGAATGACAAAAAGGATTTTTTAATATGTACAATTCAAAAATAATAGGTTTAGGAAAGTATCTTCCTGAACATGTGGTGACTAATGACGATTTATCAAAAATGATGGATACCAACGATGCGTGGATTCAAGAACGCACAGGTATAAAAGAACGCCGCTGGATTAAAGAAGGAACCGACGATACTTCGGCAATTATGGGCGCAAAAGCCTCTAAAGTGGCCATTGAGCGTTCGGGATTAACCAATGATGACATTGATTTTATCGTGTTTGCCACCATGACACCCGATTATTATTTTCCGGGGTGTGGTGTACAAATCCAAGAAATATTAGGATTAAAAAACGTAGGAGCCATTGATATTAGAAACCAATGCTCGGGCTTTGTATATGCCATTTCGGTAGCCGACCAATTTATTAAAACGGGCATGTACAAAAACATATTAGTGGTTGGTGCAGAGTACCATTCCAATGGATTGGATAAAACCACAAGAGGTCGCGGTGTTACCGTTATTTTTGGCGATGGCGCCGGCGCTTGTGTACTGTCGAGAGAAGAAGATACAACAAAAGGCATCCTTTCAACACACCTGCACAGCGAAGGGAAGTACGCCGATAAACTTATTGTGGAATCGCCAAGCATCAAGCATTGGGTACCGCAGATTTTAGAATCTGAAGAAGAAGACTTGTCTTATTTCCCCTATATGGATGGCACCTTTGTTTTTAAGCATGCCGTGGTTCGTTTTAGTGAGGTTATTATGGAAGGTTTGCAAAAAAACGGCCTACAAAAAGAGGACATCGATATGTTGATTCCGCATCAAGCCAATTTGCGCATTGCACAATTCATTCAAAAGAAATTTGCGTTACGTGATGATCAAGTCTTTAATAACATTCAAAAATATGGCAATACCACAGCAGCATCGGTAATTATTGCCCTAACCGAAGCTTGGGAAGAAGGCAAAATTAAAACTGGTGATAATGTGGTACTGGCTGCATTTGGTAGCGGATTTACCTGGGCGAGTGCCATTATAAAATGGTAAATTCAGAGCAATTTAGAAGATTTTATTGGCAAAAAGCAAAAGGATTTTTTACATACAATCCCTTAAACGGTTATATTCTGAATTGTTAATATATTTTAAGTAAATCTTCGTTCAAAGCTTTTATTTAATCGTAAATTCGCAAAAAAATTGCACAACTAAATTTATACGAATGAAATTTTTTATTGATACAGCAAATCTAAATCAGATAAAAGAAGCACAAGACCTTGGTGTACTTGACGGGGTAACAACAAATCCGTCGTTAATGGCTAAAGAAGGTATTACCGGACACGACAATATTTTAAAGCACTATGTTGATATTTGCAATATTGTTGATGGCGATGTGAGTGCCGAAGTGATTTCGACAGATTTTGAAGGGATGGTTAGAGAAGGCGAAGCTTTGGCAGAATTGCACGAGCAGATTGTTATAAAACTGCCCATGATTAAAGATGGTGTTAAGGCTTGTAAATATTTCTCTGAAAAAGGCGTAAAAACCAATGTGACTTTAGTGTTTTCACCTGGCCAAGCCTTATTGGCTGCAAAGGCTGGAGCTACTTATGTGTCGCCATTTATTGGACGTTTGGATGATATTTCTACCGATGGTTTGAACTTAATTTCAGAAATTAGACATATTTACGATAACTATAATTTTGAGACCCAAATTTTGGCAGCTTCGGTGCGCCACACCATGCACGTTATCGATTGTGCCAAATTAGGTGCAGATGTTATGACAGGTCCGTTAAGCTCAATTGAAGGTTTGTTAAAGCACCCGTTAACCGATATTGGTTTAGCCAAATTTTTAGAAGACTACAAAAAAGGAAACTAAAATACTTTAGTTTTTTCTGATATAAAAAAGCCTCAACTAATTTAAGTTGAGGCTTTTTGTTTGCAATATATTTTAGTCTGTAAGCTTTATTAAAAACCGTAAAGGTTTTAAAAACTTAGTTTTACCTATTCAATAAACCTAAAAGCTGTTCTTCAAAATTTCTAGCAAAAATATTGGTTTTGCTGTTTACTATTTTATGATCTTTATCAATTATAAAAGCTTTTGTTATGGGGTAAATGGCCAGAACTTCTTTTGATGCTTTTGGGTCCTTAAATTGGTACTGGTTTTTAAAGGTGAAGCTGTTCCGTTTTAAGGCTTTTAATGCGGAATCCATACCGTAACTGTCAACATTAATAACTATAAATTTTACCTCTGGGTACTTCGTGCTCAACTCATAAATTTTATGCTGGCTCTCTTTAAAATGGTCGTAATAGGTTTGCGACCAAAAGCAAATTACGGTTGGCGAATTTATAATGGCATCAACACTGGTTTCAGAGTTTCTCGTATCTATAAGCACCGTTTCAGGGAAGGTTTCACCGGTTTTTAAGTTATGCAACGCCTTGGCATATTGGGTAATCATTGCTTTGCCTTCAGCATTAGAACTTTTACTGATATAAAAATTAAGAATGGCATTGTTGTTTTTCTCATTCTTGCTTTTGTTTAAAAAGTTTACGGTGTAATGATGCAGTAAATCTTCTTTAATTTCATGATCAGTTACTAGGCTATCAATAAGCGCTAATCGGTCTAAATTATAACAAACGTCTGAGCTTTTAAAATGATTTTTTTCAGCGTGTTTATAATGTTCGCTAAGCGCGATATTATTAAAGTTCCAACGTAAAAACGTGCTGTAAATAAAGTAATCCTTTAGAAACGCGTCGTTGTAATCTATGTTTTTTCTGTAACTGTAAAAGTCTTTTGGCAAAGATTCCAAAATATCATTTTTGTTACCGCCGTAGTGTACAAACGGGTATATTTCTTTATTAAAATAGTAGTTATAATCTATGTTTGCCTGTGCAATTTTGTTAAACAAATCCGATGTGTCGTACTTGTTTTTAAATTTCTTAAGTTTTTTTAATTTGTTGTCTTTTATGGAATCTATTTCTTTTTGATAGTCTTCCGCATTTAACTGGCAGAATTTAAAAATCTGTTTTTCTTCTATTTCGTTTCTTAAAAACTCATTGATTAAATAGTTGTTCTTTTTGGCGCCTTCGCCAGTGTAAACCAACGATTCGTCAAACTCTAAGGTGTTTAGCCTAAACATAATGCTGTCTTTTGGTTCTAATAAAACCATTTGAAATTCGCCACCATGTTTAAAATTATAAAGTCCCGGTTGTAAATTATCCACTTTGTAAATAAATCTGTTATTGCCATCAAGTTTAATCGTATCTATAATACGTTTTGATTTTGACAGCACCACATAATTATTGTTTGCGTTAATAATTTCACCACCAAAAAAAGCATAATCACCATTATCTTTGGCGTAATCTTTTTTACAACCCAGTAGTGTGATTGCAATAAGCAGTGTATAATAATAGAATTTCATAGTCCCCTTCGAAAAAAATATTTTAGCGTAAATGCTATATGTAACAAAAATATAGCTTGTATTTATAAACTGCTGTTAAGGCGTTGTTAAATATTATACTACAAGGATTTTACATGGGCAACTACAGTTTAAAAATAAGTTAAGTATGTTTCGTCTTACGGTTAAGATTTTATACTTTTGCAAAAAATTAAATACAAACTATGTTATCAGTTTCTAACTTATCAGTGCAATTCGGGAAGCGTGTACTTTTTGATGAAGTAAATACCACCTTTAATAATGGTAATTGCTATGGCATTATTGGCGCAAATGGTTCTGGAAAATCCACTTTTTTAAAGATTATTTCCGGTAAGATGGATCCTACATCCGGACACGTGTCTTTAGAGGCTGGTAAGCGTATGTCGGTTTTGGAGCAAAACCATAATTTATATGATGAGCATACCGTTTTGGAAACCGTTTTAATGGGGAACAAACCCTTATTTAAAATAAAGACTGAAATTGATGCATTATATGCGGATTATACCGATGAAAATGCTGAGAAAATTGGAGAGCTTCAAGTGCAATTTGAAGAAATGAATGGTTGGAATGCCGATAGTGATGCCGCTTCAATGCTATCAAACTTGGGTATTAAAGAAGAATTTCACTATACTTTAATGGCTGATTTAGACGGAAAGCAAAAAGTACGTGTGTTATTGGCACAGGCACTTTTTGGGAACCCGGATGTGTTGATTATGGATGAGCCTACCAACGACTTGGATTACGAAACCATTTCTTGGTTGGAAAATTTCTTGGCGAATTACGAAAACTGTGTTATTGTGGTGTCTCACGACCGTCACTTTTTGGATGCCGTTTGTACCCATATTTCTGATATTGATTTCGGAAAAATAAATCATTATTCAGGAAACTACACCTTTTGGTACGAGTCGTCTCAATTGGCCGCAAGACAGTACGCGCAACAAAACAAAAAAGCTGAAGAAAAGAAAAAGGAACTGGAAGAATTTATTCGTCGTTTTTCTGCCAATGTTGCAAAAAGCAAACAGGCCACCAGCAGAAAGAAAATGATTGAAAAGCTGAATATAGCTGATATCAGACGAACAAGCCGTCGTTATCCAGCCATTATTTTTGAACGCGATAGAGAAGCTGGCGATCAAATACTAAATATTACTGGTTTAGCAGCATCTACAGATGGCGAAGTGTTATTTAAAGACATCGACCTTAATTTGAATAAAGGCGAAAAAGTGGTTGTTTTTTCAAGGGATTCCAGAGCTACAACGGCATTTTATCAAATATTAAACAATAAAGAAAAGGCCGATGCCGGTAAATTTGCATGGGGCGTTACCACAACGCAATCCTATTTACCATTGGATAACAGCGAATATTTCAACAACGATTTAACACTTATTGATTGGTTACGCCAATGGGCACAAACCGAAGAAGAGCGCGAAGAAGTAAATATTCGAGGGTTTTTGGGTAAAATGATTTTTAGCGGCGAAGAGGCATTTAAAAAATCATCGGTATTATCCGGAGGCGAAAAAGTGCGTTGTATGCTTAGTAAAATGATGATGACCAGAGCTAATGTTTTAATGCTCGATGAGCCCACAAACCATTTGGATTTAGAGAGTATTACGGCGTTTAACAATTCGCTTAAAAACTTTAAAGGCACCGTATTGTTTACAACGCATGACCATGAGTTTGCACAAACCGTGGGTAATAGGGTAGTGGAATTAACACCAAATGGCATTATAGACAGGCACACCACTTTTGATGAGTACATGCAAGATCCTAAAATAAAGGAACTGCGTAATAAAATGTATGCCGTAACTGTTTAATTTATTTGGGCGTTACCACTCCCGAAATAGTGGGAGGTGAGCTCCAACATTAAGTTTGTGGTGAGCGCAGTTGAACCGTCAATGCTAAGGCATCACACAACCTAATCTTGAAACTCAGAAGTTATAGTTTCAACAATTTCAACAGCTTTATCGAGCTCGTCTTTATGAACATATAATTCTTGTTGACCAGGAATGGATGGGCCAAAACCTGCTAAACGCGCAGATTCTGATTGGTCTTTTACAACGGGACGAATATTTGTTTTTTCTAAATCGGAAACAATGCGTTGTACGGTAATAAAGTTTCCAGTAAAAATTTTTATATAATTGGAATTGGGCATAGTGATGGGTTTTTAATTGGAATCTATATTTTCAATAATGTCTCTGGCTTTGTCAAGTTCGTCTTTGTGAACATAAATTTCCTTGAGCAAATGACCGCCATAAATCTTTGGGTCAAGCCCGGATTCATTTTGGTCTTTAATAACGGGGCTAATATCTATTTTTTCCAAATCAGAAATTATGCGTTGCACGTCAATAAGACTTCCGGTGAAAATTTTAATGTAATTAGATTCAGCCATAACAATAGGTTTTAAAAAGTTCCTTTTATTAAAGATACGAAAATTTTGGATACAAAAAAAGCCAGCGTACGCTGGCTTTTTTAAATGAATTTTAAATTTGAATTACCTTAATTCGGCACCCAATTGTTTTTCGAAATTCGATTGAAGTTTTTTCATAATCTTATCAATCTGCTTATCGGTAAGCGTTTTGTTTTCGTCTTGCAACGTAAAACTAACGGCGTAACTCTTTTTGCCTTTTGGCAGATTTTTACCTTGATACACATCAAATAAATTCACACTTTTCAGCAATTGCTTCTCGCTTTGTTTTGCTATGTTGTAAATAGATTCAAAGGTAACGGCATCATCCAGCAATAGTGCAAAATCCCGACGAACTTCCGGGTATTTCGCTATGGATTTAAATATAATTTTATGGCGTTTTACAATATCTAAAATGGCATCCCAGTTAAAATCGGCAAACAATACTTCCTGCGAAATATCAAAATGTTTTAATATCGATTTTTTCACTAAACCAAAATCGACCAATTTGGTTTTACCCAAGTTTAAACTCAATCCTTCGCTAAACACATCGTTTTTAACTGGTGTTTCATTATATCGAGAAATCCCCAAACGTTCTAATATCGAAGTAATACTTCCCTTTAAGAAAAAGAAATCACTTTTTTTAGAGGCATCATGCCAACTTTCCTTGTTTTGATTACCCGTTGCAAAAAGGGTTAAATGCTTGTTTTCTGCTCTGGCATCGTTGTAATGATGATAGGTTTTACCGAATTCGAAGAATTTTAAATCTTGTCGTTTCCTATTGATATTGTGTAAAATGGCTTCTAAACCAGAAAACAGTAAAGACTGGCGCAACACCGACAAATCATTACTTAGAGGATTAAGCATGGTAACATTATGTTCTTCCTTTAACTGCTCGCTTAACGCCACATAATTTGGGTTTGTTAGCGAATTTGAAAGTATCTCGTAAAACCCTTGGGCCGCTAATTGGTTGCCGACAACATTCTGAATTTTATGGTCTTCAAAACGTGATGTGCTGGAAATTGAAGCGTTTAATTTTTCGGTAGTTTTAATGTTGTTATAACCGTAAACACGCAAAATTTCTTCGATTATATCGGCTTCGCGCTGTACATCGTTTCTGTAAGCAGGAACGGTTAAGCCCAGTCCGGTTTCGGTAACATTATTTACTTTAATATCCAATGAGGTTAAAATGCGTTTGATAATTTCTTCCGGAATTTCTTCACCGATTAATTTTTTGGCATTATCAAAACTCATACGCACATGAAAATCCTCAATTTTTTTGGGATACACATCAATTAAATCACTGGTAATTTCGCCACCTGCAACTTCTTGAATTAATAAAGCGGCGCGCTTTAAAGCATATTCGGTAATATTAGGGTCGATACCGCGCTCAAACCTAAACGAGGCATCGGTGTTTAAACCATGGCGTTTTGCCGATTTACGAACGCTTACGGGATTGAAAAAAGCGCTTTCTAAAAAAATACTGGTTGTGCTTTCGGTAACACCGGAATCAATACCGCCAAAAACACCAGCGATACACATGGGTTTTTCGGTGTCGCAAATCATTAAATCATCTTCGTGTAACTCACGTTCAATACCGTCTAAGGTTGTAAATTTTGTGCCTGCTTTAACCGTTTTAACTTCAATTTTACTGCCCGAAATCTTTAAAGCGTCAAAAGCGTGAAGCGGTTGTCCTAATTCGTGTAACACGTAATTGGTGGCATCTACAATGTTGTTAATTGGGCTTAAACCAATAGCTTTTAAGCGGTGTTGCAACCATGTTGGAGATTCTGCAACCTTTATTTTAGAAATGGTAACACCGCAGTAGCGAGGCGCCAAATCTTTATTTTGTACATCAATATCGATTTTTAGGGTGCGATTGTCTACACGAAATGCACTAACCGATGGCGTGATAAGTTCTAATTTAATATCCTTTTGAATCAATCCTGCTTTTAAATCGCGTGCTGTTCCGTAATGGCTCATCGCATCGGCGCGGTTTGGGGTTAATCCAATTTCAAAAACCTGGTCGTTTTCAATATCAAAAATATCCGCAGCTCGTGTTCCTACTTTTATTTTCTCATCTAAAACCATAATGCCATCGTGCGATGTTCCCAAACCCAGCTCGTCTTCGGCACAAATCATACCGTGACTTTCTTCGCCGCGAATCTTCCCTTTTTTAATGGTCCAACTCTCACCTTCAGCAGTATACAAGGTTGTGCCAATGGTTGCCACGGGTACTTTTTGTCCGGCCGCTACATTGGGCGCACCACAAACTATTTGCAAGGGCGCTTCGGCACCGATATCAACCGTGGTTAACTTTAATTTATCAGCATTTGGGTGTTTAACGCAGGTTAAAACTTTGCCAATAACCACACCTTCCAATCCGCCTTTTACCGATTGGTAAGCTTCAACACCTTCAACCTCTAGTCCTAAATCGGTAAGCAATTCGCTGGTTTGTTCTGGCGTCCAGTCCGTTTTAATAAACTGTTTTAACCAGTTATATGAAATCTTCATAAATCATCATTGTATTAAGCGAGCAAAGATAAAATATTGCAGTTAGCATTCAAACTATGCTTTATGTTTTGTGAGGGTAAATAGGGAAAAAACGGTTTTGTTAACCAAGTTTATGGATTTAAAATATAAATTGGATTGTTTTTTGAGTAATTGCTTATTGAATAATTTTAAATCATTCTGTTGTTTTTTGTTTCAATATATTGAAATGAAACTGTTTAAAATTTTTACTAAGCAATAGTGCTGTTTTCATTACCAACTTAATATTTGTGTGATAAGTTAATTATACCTAAATTTAATACTTAATAATCTTATTTTAAGCAAATTAGCAATATGTAAATACTGGTAGTTATGAAAGAATATAAAGTCGGTAAATTTTGGTTGGTAATTAGAGCTATAAAAGCAGCAGCAATATTATTCTTGGCTTTGTTTATTCCTTATTTGGTTTTCATTGATAAATCCTTTTACTATAAAGCTGGAATTGTAATTGGCCCAATAGCGTCTTTGGCTTTATTATATTACGGTGCAACGGAGTTAATTAAACTTATTAAAAGCCTTAAACAAAATGTTTGTATTGATGCGGATAGTATATCAATGGGTTTTGATAAATTATTTTTTAATGAGATTAGCAACATTACTTTTCAACCAGCTGTAGGGTTCGATGCAGCAATTTTTATCCAATCGAAAGATAGAGATATTGAAATGGAAATACCTACGCTTATTGGCAGGCGTAATTTGATTGAAATAGGTCAGGAATTAGAAAAAAGAACGAGAAAATATAAAGCCGAAATAAATGATTTGGATGGAGGCATACTTGATCCCGATCCATCTAATATCGGCAAACCAGTTGCTCTTAATTTTGAAAATCCAATAAAGAATATGGTAGCCTTTAGTTACAACACATGGCTTTCGGGCGATCTTGAAAAGTTGGATAAAAACAGACAGTTGTATGCGGAAAAAGCAAGTTTTGAAGGGTTTTACAAAGTATATACGGAGAAGGACGAGAAACTAATTGAAGATTTTATTAAAGTACACAAGTTTGAAGGTGATGAGTTTATTGTTTCTACGGTAGCAAATTCATTTGTGATGTCGAATAAAAACATATTTTTCCCAACAAAAAATAGAGTTGTTAGTTTAAAAGATATCCAATCATATTCATCAAAAGGGTGGTGGACTGTTACGCTATTTCTCACTTTGGTTTCGGGAGAGGAAATTGTAATTGAAAACTTGGATAGTATTCCTGTTGACTCGTATTTTGAGTTTTTTAAGCAATGAATTTAGCAAATACAACCCGAATAGATAAATCGCGATAATTTTTACAAAATCAACTAAAAATGTGTAATGGTAAATAAATTTTTCAACAACCTATAAACCTTCCAGCATCAAATTATAATCGTACTGCAAATCTTCATGCAGGGTCGCAATTATTTTTTTTGTTAAAAGGATTTGTCGGTTATAGGTATTTTGCAATTGTGCACTGTATTTTATATTTGGTGAAAAGCCTTTTAATTTCTGGCAAAAGTAGAGGAGTAGTTCCACTTCGGTTTCCTTTTTTTGTGAATACCGGACATACTTTTTTATGTTTTTCAGGATTTTCCGGACACTTTTTCTGATATAAAAATAGCTTTTGGTGTTAATGGATTCAAACTCTTCATCAACGTAGTTTTTAACCGATTCAATATATCCGTTTTCATCAGACGATTCGAATAGCAAATAGGTGAGCAGTTCTTTGTTTTCTTTTTTAAAACGTGATAAACGCAAACAAAGCTCCATGAGTTCGTCCGTCGATCGGTGCTGTAATTCCTTTTTTATTACTGTTACTGAAACTGCTTTCATTTAAAATATTTTTCATTTCCGCAAAAGCGGAATTAAACATATTGATTAATAATGGATTCCTGCCTGCATTTCGACAAGCTCAATGTAACACGCAGAAATGACAAAAAAACTAATTTCCTTTTAATAAATTAATACTTACGGTTGCCAATTCGTTGTTTGGAAACGTTGTAAAATAATTTGGGTCCGGACGTAAACCAGCCTGGGCTGCAACCTTGTTGAATACATTGACTTCTAAAATATATTGGTCGCTGTAACCATGTGTGGCATCGTAAGCTGTGGCTGCGGTTTTACCCAAGTTGGCCGCAGTAAGTTTGGGGTTTATGGTATGCAATTCTATAATTAATAGGCCAAAACGCTCCACATAAGGCTTCCATTTTATAAAATGCTCCAAGAGTGAATCTTCAACCAAATTATTGCTTATTTGCTTGCCTTGAAAAGCATAGGCACCCGTTGAATTGCTAATTCTATTGGTTGTTGTTTTTGGAGGTTCCCAAATACGATTGTGGTCTAAAAACGTACGTACATTCAATAAATCCTTTAAATCGATATTGTAGTCGTCTTTTAAATCTTTGGCCAATAAATCGGGGCGCCCAATATCGCCCCAAATCACTTTTGCCCAAATATCGGCTTTAATTAAATTGGCTCGTGTAACCTTTAAGGCGGCTTGGTTAAAATCGGCACCAACCAATAATAGTGGATGCTCGTCCAGTAGTTTCCCGCGCAGCGTTTTGTATTCAATCACATCAAAAATATGCTGGATAAAAGCGCCATTGCCACAACCCATATCCAGAATGCCTTTGGGTTGCTCGTCGATTGGTTTGTTGAACAGTTTGATAATGATTTCATCAATAATTTTAAAATAGGTAGAGTGCGCGCCACCACTTCCCCAAACATTCATTTCCCTGTCCACATGCTTTTCGGTGTCGTTTACCGATTCGGTTTTTAAAATCAACGGATTACCAAAAATAAGCTCGTCCAATGCCACAAAAGTTGGTAAATACGAAACCGTAACACCGTAAGCACTCGCGCGTTTTGCAAAAAACAAACCTTCGTCTGTGAATTGATAAGTGTCTTTCTTTTTTGAGAACCAACCTAAATGACTTAAAAAGTCAAGAATCTTTTTAAAGCTTTCTGGATTAGAATGGTATTCTTGTGCCCTAAACGAGGCTTCCATAAAATATTTATGAAATAAGCCATTTACGCCTAACAAAACTATAATTGGAGCCGCAATTACGCCTTCGATATGTTTTAATATTTGATATTCGATTGTGAGGTCTTCTACCTTTGAAAGTCCAAAATCGTTTTCATATTTCCTGAATATTTTCTCTAACACATGAAAAGCGTCCGGACCGATACGTTCGGTTGGAAATTTAACCGAATAGTTTAACAGATTCACGGCGTCTTCATATAAAGGCACAAGTTTAAAAGCCTTTTCGCTTTGCGCATTTGTTTCAAAACTTACCGTGTTGGTAGAATTGTCTACTTGTTGATTCAACCAACCTTGGGCACATAAAATACGCAATGCCACATTGAGATAACCGGCATTGGCGTTAAATTCTTTGCTTATATTTTTAAGACTGGAATTTTTATGTTCCAACAAATATTGCAACACTCCTTTTTTGTGCAGCGCATAGGCTGTGGTTGCCGTGGCAATACCATCCAAATGCCTGAAAATAATAGCGCGGAGTTGTTCTTTATCGTGTTTAGTGAGCATGTTTGCGGTTTAGCATAAATATATAAAAAAACCTTTCGACTTTGATGAGGAAAGGTTTTTAATATGATAAAGCGTTTTAATTATCTGAGTTTAGGATAACTTTCCGGATTGGCTTCGTGCATTACCTCGTAAACGGCTTCAAAAATATCTTCGGCTGATGGTTTTGAGAAATAATCACCGTCGTTCCCATAAGCGGGTCTGTGCGCTTTTGCCGTTAAGGTTTTTGGTTGGCCATCTAAATACTGATAGGCGTTTTGAGTGTTTAATATTTCATTTAAAATATAAGCCGAAGCGCCACCAGGAACGTCCTCGTCTATAACCATTACGCGATTGGTTTTAGCGATGCTTTTAACGATGTCGTGATTTAAATCGAAAGGCAATAGCGATTGCACATCAATCACTTCGGCATCAATGCCAACCGATAGCAATTCTTTTGCCGTTTGCTCTACAATACGAAGGGTGGAGCCGTAAGACACTAAAGTAATGTCTGTTCCGGTTTTTAGGGTCTCAACCACACCGATAGGTGTTTTTATTTCGCTTAAATTATTAGGCATTTTTTCTTTTAATCGATACCCATTGAGGCATTCAACCACTAAAGCGGGGTCGTCACCTTGTAAAAGCGTGTTGTAAAAACCAGCTGCTTTAGTCATATTTCTTGGTACCAAAACATGAAGGCCACGAACCAAATTAAGGATGCCACCCATTTGCGAACCCGAATGCCAAATGCCTTCAAGCCGGTGTCCACGTGTTCTTATAATTAACGGTGCTTTTTGTTTTCCTTTGGTTCTGTAATGCAGAGTAGCCAAATCATCGCTAATTACGTTTAATGCGTAAAGTATATAATCTAAGTACTGAATTTCGGCAATCGGCTTTAAACCGCGTAGCGCCATACCAATACCTTGACCAATAATAGTAGCTTCGCGAATGCCAACATCGGCAACCCTTAGCTCTCCGTATTTTTCCTGTAGGCCTTCTAATCCTTGATTTACATCACCAATATTACCTGAATCTTCTCCAAAAATTAAGGCTTCGGGATAGTTTTCAAAAATGGCATCAAAATTATCACGGATAATAATACGGCCATCAACTTGAATGGTATCTGCATCAAAAGTCGGTTTTACTTCCTTAACAAACACCGTAGATTTTTCAGATTCAGAATATAAATGCGAACTAAACTTAGGCTGTACGGTCTCAAACATAGAATTAACCCAGTATACAAGCTGTTGTTTGGCTTCGTTGTTCTCACCCAAAGTGTGCCTTAAAGCTTGTCTGGCTAAGGATAAAACATCTTTTCTAGCAGGTTCTGTTAGAGCAGATAAATTGGCAATAATAGGTTTGATAAACACACCATTTATACTAGAAGCAGCAACATTGTTTAATATTGAAATTAATTCTTTTTGCTCTTTTTGAATGGGTTTTAAAAAGGTTAACCACGCATTCTTTTTTGCTTCTCTAACTTCTTTTTTTATGTCGCGTTCAATTTCGGTAAGCGTTTCATTTGTAGCGATACCGCTTTCAATAATCCACTCGCGCATTTTTAAATTACAATCGTTGTTTTTTTCCCATTCCAATCGCTCTGGAGATTTATAGCGTTCGTGCGACCCCGAGGTAGAATGTCCCTGCGGTTGCGTTAACTCTGTTACGTGAATAAGTACCGGAACATGCTCTTCTCTGGCAATCGTGGAAGCTTCTTGATAAGTTTCAATTAAATTAGCATAATCCCAACCTTTTACGCGTAAAATTTCGTAACCTTTTTGCTCGTTATCGCGTTGAAATCCTTTTAGAATTTCTGAAATGTTTTCTTTTGTTGTTTGATGTCTGGCATGTACTGAAATGCCATACTCATCGTCCCAAATACTAATAACCATGGGAACTTGTAAAACACCCGCCGCATTAATGGTTTCAAAAAACAAGCCTTCGCTAGTACTCGCATTGCCTATCGTTCCCCAAGCTACCTCGTTTCCGTTATTGGAAAAAAGGGTTGTATCAATACCTTTTACTTGTCTGAATATTTTTGAAGCCTGCGCTAAACCCAACAATCGTGGCATTTGGCCAGCAGTAGGAGAGATGTCTGCACTGGAGTTGTATTGTTTGGTTAAATTTTTCCAATTGCCCTTATCATCTAAACTGTGCGTTGTAAAGTGGCCTCCCATTTGGCGACCAGCAGACATCGGTTCTAAATCCAAATTGGTGTTGGCGTAGAGTCCTGCGAAAAATTGCTCGATGGTAAGCTCTCCAATAGCCATCATAAAGGTTTGATCTCTGTAATATCCAGACCTCCAATCGCCCTTTAAAAAAGATTTGGCCATGGCCAATTGAGGTACTTCTTTCCCGTCGCCAAAAATGCCGAATTTTGCTTTACCGGTTAATACCTCGCGACGACCAAGTAAACTGCATTCTCGACTTTTTACGGCAATGCTATAATCATTTAAAACCTCTGTTTTAAAATCATCAAAAGAAATATTGTTTTTCAAATCAGGGATTATTTGCATTGGTTAGGGTTTTACTTTTGCAAAAGTAGCTAAAATTTGTTGTTTTTGCAATTATTAAATGCATAATCAAATTGAGTAATTCTTATATATTCGCATAATATTCTTTTTGAATTATTAATAACTCAAAAAAAAAGTCGATTTACTAAAAATAACTCAAAAAATTAAACAAATTAATACCAACGTCTTCTGAATAGCCCTAAAAGCGATTGTGGGTCTACCGTAAACTTAAATCTTATTTTTTGATCGTAGTGTGGTTGTCCTATTTCCCAACCAAGGTTGGAGTATATGGGGAAATAAATTTCGAAGTAATCGGTGACCAAATTAATTCTAATGCCGGAATCGTAAACGAATTTTGGATCATTAAATTTGTTTTTAACTAAGCCAATATCGCTGTAAACCAAAATATATTTCCAAAGTGTTGTACTGGCATTTACCGTGCTAATCCACTGGTTTGCAAAAGGTGTTTCCAATTTGGATTTAAAACCACCTTCGGCCGTAATGTATTGTTGGCTAAAAATTCCGCTGGCTTCAGAACGTCCTAAGTAATTGTAATCAAATAAATAATCGGTTGGTCTGTCAAGTGCGAAACTAAAATAATCAGAAGTTATATCGGTTTTGTTGCTTAAAAAAGCACCGGTGTAAAAACGTAAATTTAACTGCCTGTTGCTTTCAAATAACTTTCGGTATTCGTAATTAAACGAAACTTTGCTAAATGTTTTGGCTATTTGTAAATCGGTAGACCATTTGCTGAAATTTATAAGATTGTCATTGGAGTTTAAATAATTAGCATTAAAAATATTGTAATTGGGTTCGGTGGTGTTTAAGATATTATTGACATCTTCATCGCGATTTATAGCCAAATACCTAAACTTTAGGCGTTGCCTTTTGTTTGAACGAAAATCGTCGTCATTTCTGAATAATAAGGTAACGGACGGAATTATTTTTCTAACAAACAAATCGTTGGCATACGATGAGTAGCCGCCACGAATACCGTAATTTATGGAATATAGATTGCTGTTTTGCAAATAGTGCGTTACCGATGCCGACGCCGAACCTGTTAGTGATTTTGATTTTAAAGCATACCGCGGTTGAATCCTGTAATTGAAATTTTTTCTGAGCAATGTGGTATTGTATGCCTTTACACCAAAAGTAAATCCGTCGTAAATGTTGTTAAACTCAGCCAAGGGCATAAAAAAGACTTGGTTGTAATTGGGGTCTTCAATATCCTTAAAAAGCCTAAATTGGAAGGGTTTATTGTTGAAGAAAAATCCTTTTAACGATTTCCAATTATCCCTTAAATTATGTTCGGGAATCACTTGATTGTAATTTAAAACCAACTTGTTGGCATCGTTTCGCGGTATGGTAAGGGTTTTGCTTTTGGTAACATTTTCTATCCAAGATTTTGAAATGATGCTGTCGTTATTCAAAGTATATAAAGAAATGGGCATGCTATTATTACGCTTATTCTTTATGGTCAAGGTAATTGAATCCTCCGTTCTATTAACGTTTTTAATTTTGAAATCAATTTTAGCACGCGTGTGTATGTAGTCAGTAAAAAACCAATCAATATTTTTCGTTGTTTGTGTTTTTAAATAAGCTTCAAAAGCTTTTGGCGATGTTTGTTTTAGCTTGTTTTGCTCTAAAAACGATTTTATAGTGGTTTCTAAAACATCGGCGTTAATAAAATCGTCAAGATATTTAAGACCAGCACCAGCTTTATATTTGTTTGCTATGCTGGAGTTGAATTTAAGCAAAGAGTCTTTGGCCATGGTTAACGGCTGGTCCCTGTTTGTTCTTGCCATCGTCATAAACGCAAAAATGTATTTATCATTAAAAGTCATGTTTGCGGCATGAAACGACCTAACGCCCCAAAAGTCGGCTAATGACCCCAGAAATTTCATGTTTGGATAATGGGCTTCTACATAATTCATTAAATAATAAATCTGTATGCCATCAAACAGCCATTGGTCTTTTCGTGGGTTTATTAGCAAGGTGTTTTCCAAATAATTGTGAATGGCAACTTTTAAGAGTTTTAATTCGTATTGAAAATGATTTGGATAAAGTTTAATAAAACTTGGCAGAAAATTTAAACCATAAATAGGATCTTTATTGTAATCAATATCGGTTAACAGTAGTTTTTCGTGCGGATAATCACCAAAATTATTCAAAAGGAATTTTGTAACTTTTTCTGTTATTAAAACCTTGTCTAAAACATCCAATTCACCATTTTTTATATTTGTTATCAATGACAATCCCTGAGTTTGAATTGTTTCAAAATCTGAAACTTTATTTAAAAACAACCGGTTGTCAACTCTATTATTTCCGCTTAGCGTAACTATTTGTTTTTTAGTATTTTGAACAACTTCACTTAAATTTAATTCTGAAGTGATGGTGTAGCCATTTGGGTAACTGATTTCTAAATTTAAATCGGCTTTTGGAATAAATAAATCATCTAAATTTTTATTGCTATAGTATTGCCATGCGCCATTATAAACAGCAGGTGTAATATACCAATACCTGAGGCTTAAATCGCCCAATTCTGATATCCCATAATTTGTAAACTTATCGTTTGGGATTTTTACGATATATTCCAAATGAATGGTATAAGATTCATTGGGTTTTAAAGGTGTTTTTAAGTCGACCTTAATAACATCTATTTGGTTTTTTAGCTGACTAAAATTTAAAGGTTCGCCATTTTGTTTTATTGAAGTGATAACCGAGTAACCTCGATCTTCATTTTTTGCCAAATGAAATTGATTGTTGTATTCTTCGGCAAAACGAATAGCAAGTGGTGTTTTTTTGGTGGAATAGCTATTGTTCCAATCGTTTAAATAAATGGATTGAAGTTCATCTGCCGAGGTATTTTTATATTGAATGGTTTGCGATATGGTAATTTTTCTGTTTTCAATATCAAAATCTGCTTTTAGGTCAATTTTATTTTGACCAAAAAGAGAGCTGCTTATAAAGACAAGCATTAAACAGAAAAACAAGCGTAACTTCAATTTATTTTATAACATTAATAAGGTTAATAATATAAGGCGTCGCAATATAATAAAATTATAGGGTTTGGATAGCGGTTAAGCCTTTAGGTTATAAGGTGTTTGGTGGCTAGAAATTGGGCTTTAAATCGGTTTCTTTATAAAAAGCGTCCAATATTTCAATTATTTCTTCTTCGGTATCTACTAAATGAATTAAGTCCAAGTCTTCAGCAGAAATATTATGAAATTTATCCAATAAGGTTGTTTTTATCCACTCTAAAATGCCCTCCCAAAATTCTGTGCTTACTAAAATAATAGGAAATTTTTCAATTTTGTGGGTTTGTATGAGTGTAATGGCTTCGAAAAGTTCATCTAAGGTACCAAAACCACCAGGCATAACCACAAAGCCTTGGGAGTATTTTACAAACATAACCTTGCGCACAAAGAAATAATCAAAATCCAAGCTTTTATCAGGGTCTATATACGGGTTATCGTGTTGCTCAAAAGGCAAATCAATATTTAATCCTACGGAAGTGCCACCGCCTAAATGTGCCCCTTTATTGCCTGCTTCCATAATGCCCGGGCCACCACCGGTTATAACACCGTAACCAGCTTCTACAATGCTTTTGGCAATGCTTTCTGCCAGTTTGTAATATTTATTGTCTGGTTTTGTTCGGGCAGACCCGAATATGGATATACATGGTCCAATTTTGCTAAGTTTTTCATAACCATTAACAAACTCGCCCATGATTTTAAAAATAGCCCATGAATCGTTAGTCTTAATTTCGTTCCAGCCTTTATGGTGTTTTTCTTTTCTCATATAATATTTATAGTTTGTTTTAAAATGCTTTTAAAAAGCCAAGTTGCAAGTTCGCAAATTTAATTGAAAATAGGAGATATAAGGAATATAAACATAAAAAAAGCAAACCATATGGTTTGCTTTTTTAAATCAGATAATATTTCTACAATGGTTTTCGACCAGAAATGATGTTGTACAGTATTGCGATAATTGCAATAACCAAAAGAATGTGAATTAAACTGCCTGTCCCTATTCCTTGAACAATACCAAAAAAGCCCAAAATCCAGACTATAATACAAATTACGGCCACTAGCCAAAGTAAACTTCTCATAATAATTGTTTTAGTGTTAGCAATTAAATATACAAAAAAGAAATTTGAGATTTAAAAAAGATGATAAATTCTAACTTTTTAAAATGAAAAACCTACTGTAATTCTTTTTTAAGAAACTTAGCCGTATAGCTTTTTTTATGTTTAATAATGTCTTCGGGTGACCCTTCAACAATGATTTGTCCGCCACCTTTTCCGCCTTCGTAGCCAATATCAATGATGTGATCAACTGTTTTAATAACATCTAAATTATGTTCAATTATCAAGACTGTATTGCCTTTGTTTACGAGCTTGTTGAGCACAATCATGAGTACTCTAATGTCTTCAAAATGAAGACCGGTAGTAGGTTCGTCTAAAATATAAAAGGTGTTACCGGTATCGCGTTTGCTTAATTCGGTAGCAAGTTTTATGCGCTGTGCTTCGCCACCGGAAAGTGTTGTGCTTTGCTGCCCCAATGTGATGTAGCCCAGGCCAACATCCTTTATGGTTTTAAGTTTTCTGCTAATTTTTGGGATATGCTCGAAAAATGAAACCGCTTCGTTAATCGTCATGTTTAAAACATCACTAATCGATTTTCCTTTGTAACGGATTTCCAAGGTTTCACGGTTAAAGCGTTTGCCCTGACAGGTTTCGCACTCGACATAAACATCGGGAAGAAAATTCATTTCTATCACTCGCAATCCACCGCCTTTACAAGTTTCACAACGTCCGCCAGCGACGTTAAAACTAAAACGACCCGCTTTGTAGCCACGAATCATCGCTTCGGGAATTTTAGCGTATAAGGCCCTAATTTCGCTAAACGTCCCTGTATAGGTTACGGGGTTGCTGCGCGGTGTTCGCCCAATTGGGGATTGGTTAATATCGATAACCTTATCAATATGTTCCAAGCCTTTAATGCTTTTATAGGGCATGGGTTTTTTAACGCCATTAAAGTAATGCGCATTTAAAATAGGGTAGAGCGTTTCGTTGATTAACGTCGATTTTCCACTACCGGAAACACCGGTAACACCAATCATTTTCCCCAAAGGAAACTTAACCGAAACATTTTTCAAGTTATTCCCGGTACAGCCTTTAAGCTCTAAAAATTTACCATTTCCTTTTCTGCGCTTTTTGGGGATTTCAATTTCTTTTTTGCCGTTTAAATAATCGGCAGTAAGTGTATCGTGCGCTTTTAATTCGTCCGGATTTCCAATACTGATTATTTCGCCACCATATTTCCCTGCTTTTGGACCAATATCAATTACGTAATCCGATCGCTCAATCATATCCTTGTCGTGTTCAACCACTATGATGGAGTTCCCAATATCGCGTAACGCGATTAATGAATTGATGAGTTTTTCGTTATCGCGCTGATGCAACCCTATACTTGGTTCGTCTAAAATATAAAGCACACCAACCAATTGTGAGCCTATTTGGGTTGCTAAGCGAATGCGCTGTGCCTCGCCTCCTGAAAGTGATTTTGAGCTTCTATTTAAGGCTAAATAATCTAAGCCAACATCTAATAAAAATTGAAGTCGCGATTTAATTTCCTTGACAACTTCTTCGGCTATTTTTAATTGTTTTTCCGATAGGTGATTGTGCAAATCGTTAAACCAATCGGCTAATTCAACAATATCCTTATTGGCAAGTTCTGCTATGTTTTTATTGTTTATTTTGAAGTAAATCGACTCCTTTTTCAATCGAGAACCTTCGCAAACTGGACATTTAATCTTATCCATATAATCTTTTGCCCAACGTTTAAGAGAGCGCGATTCGGCCGTTTTGTATTGGTTTTCAATAAAGATTGCAACACCTTCAAAATCTATCTTATAATCGCGAGTAACGCCCAAAGTTTTACTTTCAACTGAAAACTTTTCGTTGCCACCGTACAGAATCATGTGTTTGGCTTCTTCGGGAATAGTTTTAAAAGGGTCGGTTAATTTAAAATCGAAACGTTGCGCAATGGTTTCAAATTGCTTGAAAATCCATGAGTTTTTTTCTGGGCCATGAGGCGCTAATGCACCGCTTTTTATGGACAGCGAATCGTCTGGAATAATTTTGCCTTCGTTAACTTGATACAACTCCCCAATACCGTTACAATTTGAACAGGCGCCTTTTGGCGAGTTGAAAGAAAAATTGTTTGGCTCCGGATTTGGATATGAAATCCCAGATGATGGGCACATTAAATTTCGGCTAAAATAGCGCGCTTCCTGAGTATCTTGATCGATTACCAAAAGCACATCGTCGCCATGGTACATAGCCGTGTTTATGGTTTCGGTAAGCCGTTTGTCGTTATCTACGGTTTGGTCAATAACCAATCTGTCGATAACAATCTCAATATCATGGGTTTTGTATCGATCGAGTTTCATGCCCTTAACAATATCCCGAATTTCGCCATCGGTTCGCACCTTTACAAAGCCTTGCTTGCCAATTTGCTCGAATAATTCGCGATAATGCCCTTTACGGGAACGTACAACCGGAGCGAGAATATTGATGCGTTTTCCGCTAAAATCACTAATGATGAGTTCTTTAATTTGTTCGTCGTTATAACTTACCATTTTGTCGCCTGTGTTGTAGCTATAGGCATCACTGGCACGCGCAAAAAGCAAGCGCAAAAAGTCGTAAATCTCGGTAATAGTACCAACGGTAGAGCGTGGCGACTTGCTGGTTGTTTTTTGCTCTATGGCAATAACGGGGGATAGGCCATCAATTTTATCCACATCCGGTCGTTCCAATCCACCTAAAAATTGTCTGGCATAAGCCGAAAAGGTTTCAATGTAACGGCGTTGCCCTTCGGCATAAATGGTATCGAAAGCTAAAGATGATTTTCCGCTACCCGACAAACCCGTAATAACTACGAGTTTTTCACGTGGAATGGACACATCAATGTTTTTAAGATTGTGAACGCGTGCGCCTTTTACTTCAATAGATTCTTCGAAATTGGTCATAGAAATGCAAAGTTGCAAAGATACGATTTTAGATGTTAAAATCTTGTGAAGTTTTATTTAGAGTATTAAGATTTGGAATTAGATATTTGCCTTGATTCGAGTACGACACCAAGAAACAATTCTAATTTTTCATCTGTAAACGGACGTTTACCAAATCGCCAATTTTTATGCCTTGACCTATGCCCACTTCTACAGCAGCTCTATAGTGAATACCACCATACATCCTACTTATAGCGGCTTCTTGAGCGGCGACATTAAAGGAAGGAAATGGACGGATTGGCAGGCCATAAGCAGTTTCTGTATCGTCTAAAAAGCTAAAATCGTCTCCAAAAATGGCTGTCAACACTGTTGATGCAGCACCGGAAACTACCGAATGTCCGCTCGTGTATTCCGGAAATGGCGGAGTTTGTAAAATGGGTTTCCAATCGTCGTCCCAATATTTGTTAATCAGCGTTTCGGGGCGCACCAAGTTACTTCGGTACTTTTCGTCCCAACAGCTAATAAAGGCATCGGCAATGGCTATAGAGGTTTTTGTATAGGCAAAAACGGTACGGTTAAAATCGGCATCTTCGGTTTTACAGGCAATTTTTGTGATACCAATCCAATGTGCCCCCGGAGTGATTTTTTTTACAGCAAACATTAAATGGCCACGGGTTACCGAAACGTAGGGGTTGCAATCCCAAAATCGGGCTATTAATACTTCTTCGGATTCATCGCCATCTTCAGTTATTTTATTGCTGATGTCGTAAACTTCCTTGAGTTCTTTATAGAAATTTGAATCTTCATCCATTGAAAATGGAGGTGGCGGAACCGGTCTGTACTGTGAAGCTGAATCTATAACAAACGGACGTATTTTGCCCCAATGTGGTTCTAAACCGTCCATATAAGCGGGTGGCGTGGGTTGCCATCGAGCTTCGTTATTGGGGTCGAGGTCGAATTTGTTCATGGTTCGGGTTTGACTGTAATTGTCGTTATTTAACCAATCTGTAATAAAGTTAGAGACCTGTAAAGCGTAGTTTTTTGATGCGTCAAACTCTGCTTTGTTTTTAGATTCCCAAATGTGGTATAAGCTATCGCGAAAGGCTTCGATGCGCTGTTCGGAAAAAATCAACCGCTTACTAACTTCAATATGCGTCATTAAAGCAGCTAATGGATAATTAATTGTTTTGGAATCATCAGGCTTGGGAATATCTTTTAAATGTGTAATCTGCCCTTTGAGCGACTGATATGTGCTATCGTTTTGAGCCATAATTTCGTAAGCCGCAATATTGGGGTAAGCAAATATTCGACTAGCCACGGGCGGTGAAAATATATCGTGTACCATAACTTCGATAACCTTATCTACCGAAGCGTGAAAATGGTTGGGAGTTATGACTATAGGCTCTGCGCTGTCTTTGCACGAGGTAACGCATATACCCAATAAAAGTAGTAAAACGGAAACTTTTTTTAATTTCATATTTTATAAAAAGCTATTTTAAAAGTTGGTAAACCTGAGCCTTGTTGTTATTGATTGTGACTAACAAATACGGTTTTTCATCCAAATGAATGATGTTTAAACCTTTTATGGCCTTATCGCTAAAATCGAGTCCTATTTTATTGCCTAAAACCATGTCATTTTCATTTTTAATGAGTGCTCCCGGGAAGGCATCGAATTTACCATGAAAGGGTGTAACACCAAAATAATTTCCTGCAGCCAAAACTTCATCTTGTCCATCGGAATCAAAATCGAAACTTAAAAATGATGTTATGGGCGATACTTGCAATTCATTTTTAAAAGGCACGAACGTAAAGTGATTGTTTTCGTTTTTTAGGTAACCCGATTTAAGCTCGTCAACCTCCAAAACAGTGGCTTTTTCAAGATTTTTTTTACCTAAAATAGCCTCAATGGGTTGACCGGCAAAATCTTTGTAAGCTGTAAATATTTTATGCAATTTAACCAGTTGACCTGCAAGTTCATCCAGACCCAATAGTGGATAATATGCGCCATTTCGGTAGGTGCACACTATGGTTTCAGTGCGCCCGTTTCCATCAAAATCGGCGTGATACATACGCATGGGGTGTTCGGGTGAAGCTTTAAATTTTGAGTTGGTGCCCCAATTTCCTAAAAGGTAATCTGTGTCGCCATCATTATCAATATCAAAAGGTATAATTTGTCGCCAAAGTCCATTTAAGCTAGAATCAATAAGCTGTTCTTCGGTAAAAACGCCATTATTGTTTTTAAAGAATTTTGGCGCCATCCATTCGCCAACTACAATTAAATCAACTTGACCATCATTATTATAGTCATCCCAAACGGCATCGGTAATCATTCCGGCTTTTTGCAGGGCTTCATTTTCTACTATTGCAAAATTGCCGTTTTCGTTTTTTAAAATATAAGAATTGGGAATACTGCCAAAATCGTTTGACACGGCATTGCTCCCGATAAAAACATCCAAATCGTCATCATTATCAAAATCATTTGCAATTATTACCGAAGCATTTTCGTAAAATTCAGGAAACGTTTCACTTATAAAATCATTATTATTTTGTAAAAAATAACTATCGAGCAGTGGTTTGGTTTTATTTGAATAATCGCCACCGCCAGATCCAATAATGATATCGTTTTTCCCATCGTTATTAAAATCGGCAATAATAGCCGCGACATCCTCTTTTATCGAATCGTTAGCCACACTATTTATTCTTTTTTCGGCAAAGGCAGTATCTGTTTGAAAAAACACTTTTGATGCCTTTTGTTTTGAGCCACCAAAATAAACATCCTCTTTTCCATCGTTATTTAAATCCCCAACGGCAATCGCTGGCCCTCGATCGGAAACGCGGTACGGAATAAGCTTCTGTCGGTTAAAATCGAGATATTTGTCTTCAACATGTGTAAAATCAATGCCTAAATTATCATCTAATTTTTTAAACAGTTTTTTTTGATCATTTAAAAGCGACTTGTAATCAAAAGGTGTTGTTCCGCTAGGTATTACGGTTAAGGTCTGGTTCAACGCCACATTTTTAATGGTTTGGCTCGTTTTATTGGGCCATATTATTTTTAAGGAATCTATGTTTTTAATCGTATCAAAACCAAAATGAATGATGGGTTCCGAAGAGGATTGAAAACCTCTAGCCGTGTATAGTTCTTTATACTGAAGTTTGCCCTGGTGATATGCGAAAACCTTGGTGCCAATACCAAAAGCGTTTGGGTTGGTATAATTAAATTTTATTTTGAGGTAATTGGTTTTGTTTATTGGCTGATTATTAGTTTGGTTAACGTATAGCGAAACTTTTTCATTAAGATTACTTACCACAATATCCAAATCGCCATCGTTATCCAAATCTGCCAAAGCGGTTGCCCCGGAGACCAGTTTTTCATCGGGAATCCATTGTTCTGAAACATCTTTGAAAACTAAATTGTCATTGCCTTTAAACATATAATTGCTAACTTTTCCAGATGGCATAGCGTCCAAGGCTTCCTGATTCATTAATTTGGAATCGTTTATATTGTTCTGGATTTTATCGTTTGAAAAGAAGTTGGTAAAATCTAAATCGTTGGGGCGTTTTAATATGCCGTTGGTTACAAAAATATCTTGCATTCCATCTTGGTTAAAATCTGCAAAAAGACAACTCCAGCTCCAATCGGTTGCGGCAACACCGCTTAACAATCCGGTTTCCAAATAGTTTGAATTTTGCTGATTTACATGCAGCATATTTCGTGTAAATTGATAATGATAACCAAACATTAGCTTTCTAACGTTTTGCGTTTGCACGTTATCATCGCCTTGCGAGGATTTTAAAACCACTTCGTCTTCGGGCAACATATCCAACGACATGAGGTCTGGCCAACCATCATGGTTTATATCTGCCGCATCATTTCCCATGGAAAACCTGCTGGCATGCCCAAAATACTCTCTTAATTTCTCGGAAAAAGTACCATCGCCATTATTCAAATAATAGTAATCATCTTCATAAAAATCATTGCCCACATAAATGTCCGGATAGGCATCCTGATTAAAATCGGCAATGCTAACACCTAAACCGTAACCGCTAATACTTCCAATAATACCGGCAATTTCGCTTACATCGGTAAAGGTCCCGCCATCATTTCGCAGCAGTTTATCGCCTGTTTTATCATTTCTTTTTTGGCGTATGCTAACCCCTTTGTACGAATCGTCAGTATGCACCGCATGGTTTAAAAGATAGAGGTCTAAATCCCCATCTAAATCATAATCCAAAAACGCTGCAGAAGTGCTGTAAGATTGAAAATCGAGTTTGTACTGGGCTGCCTTTTCGGTAAAGGTTTCGTCGCCATTATTAATGTAAAGTTCGTTATGCCCGTTAAAACCGTTTAAGCCCACAACCGCACAAACGTAAATATCTAAAAGACCGTCGCCATTTACATCGCCCATAATGGCACCAGTATTCCAAGAGCTATTACCGCCAACATTGGCTTTATCCGTAATGTCTTCAAACTGAAGGTTTCCTTTATTTAGGTATAGTTTGTTTTTTACTTGATTACCGGACAAGAAAATATCTTGTAAGCCATCATTGTTTATATCTCCAATGGCAACACCGCCTCCGTTGTAAAAATAGATGTAATCTAAAATGTTTAAATCGTTGGTTTCGGTAATGGTGTTTTTAAAGTTGAGTCCCGTATTTTGCGATGCGGCACTAATAAACAATGGGTCTTTTTTTTGACTACAGGATACCATTAGAAACCCTAGGAGTACTATTATTAACTTGAAATTATTCATTTAGGAAAAACATTATTTTAAAACCTTTGATTTGTTGTACTTGATACTGAATACTGCATAGCAAAAACATCGCAGCAATATACGTTTTTTGCTTGTAAATTTGAAGCTGCAGGGGTTTGGTTATTAAAAAACCAATGTTTATAAGTTAATGCGTTTGTTGGAATAAAATTCTATAAAATAGCGATTAAATTGTTCCTTTTACAACGCCCATTTCAATACCAATAATCAGCAATTTATGGAATGTTGGTAATTGGGCGCCACTTTCGGTGGTCGTCCAATCGCTCCAAGTGGCTTCTAAACCATCAATTGGGAGAAGCGAAGTCCACATTTTAAAGCTTTTCGGTTTGCCGGCCTCATCAAACAGCCATAAATAAGAATCGCCGGGGGTTGTGCCACCAGTGGTGTAGGTTACCAAAAGGGCTTCTTCGTTGTTATCCAATTTTACCAATCTGCGTTCAACACCTTCGTCAAACACTTTGTATGGTGCAACAAGCCAAAACGAATCGTTGTTAAAAATCTTAATAGCTTCTTCTATCAACCCTTCTGCCATGTCGCCTTTCATTTTAAAACTATGTACATATACTTTGCTTAAGGCATAGTTTTCAAGGTTCAGATTAACGCGGTATTCTTTCCAAAACACATCACATCTGTTTTCGCTCTTTTTCCATTCAAAATGGTGCCGCTTTTTAAAAGTCCACTCTATATAATTGGTGTTTTTATAGGCTTCATAATTTAAGCTTTCCAGCATTTTATAAGCCAAAGCATCAGCTTTTTCGCCCTGAATCCCCGTTGGAAGATCTTCATTGTATTTAAAAAAGACGAAACCAAAAAACAAAATACTTGGTAGGGTGAGGAAAATAATAACCCCCGTAACTATTTTGAATATTTTTTTTGATTTTGATTTGGGCTTCACAACAATAAACCTTTGGTACCTAACTTTAAAAGAAAGATAATGAGATGACTAAATTATTAAATATAAGGGACTAAGTGAAGGGAAAATGTTAAAAACCGACAGCCGTATCATCTCCTCGACGATCTGCACCACCCTCTAACGTTTTGTCCTCTAAAACCATGATTCCGTCGACTTTACCAATTACGGGTTCATCTTTTTCGTTAATGATATACCCTAATTTTTTAAGCTGATGTATCAAATCTGCATCAAAAGCATGGGGTTCCATCCTAATTTCGTCAGGCAACCATTGGTGATGAAAACGAGGTGCATTTACCGCTTCTTGCATGGTCATATCAAATTCGTGTACATTTAAAATGGTTTGCAATACCGAAGTGATAATTGTTGAACCTCCGGGAGTTCCCAAGGTCATAAATAATTCGCCGTTTTTTTCAACAATAGTCGGTGTCATCGAACTCAACATGCGTTTTTGCGGCGCTATGCTATTGGCTTCCCCACCAGTAACACCAAACATATTGGGAACTCCGGGTTTGCTGCTAAAATCGTCCATTTCATTGTTTAGGAAAAACCCAAGTTCTGTGCAATATAATTTTGAACCAAACCCCGCATTTATAGTTGTTGTGGCAGCAATGGCATTGCCAAATTGGTCGACAACAGAATAGTGGGTGGTTTCGTTGCTTTCGATAATTTGAATAGTGCCATGCGACACATCACTGGATTTTGTGGCTTTTTCAAACGAAAAATCATCCATCCTCTCATTTAAATACGAAGCATCAATTAAGGTATTGCTCGGAATGTTTACAAAGTCCGGATCACCCAAATAGAAGCTTCTATCGGCATAGGCACGACGTTCGGCTTCGGTAATCACTTGAATGGATTTTAATGAATTATGCCCAAACTCATGCAATGGATAAGGCTCAACCATTTTCATGATTTGCGCCAAACAAATCCCTCCGCTTGATGGCGGCGACATGGATATCACCTTTAAATCGTCATAATCAAAGGTAATTGGTGTGCGCCATTTAGCTTCGTATTTTGCTAAATCTTCTTCAGTAATAATACCACCATTTTCTTGAATAAAGCTGGCCAATTTTTTAGCGGTTTCACCTTTGTAAAATTCGTCTCTGCCATTTTGTAAAATACGTTCCAAAGTATTTGCTAATGCATTGTATTTTATGGTGTCGTTCTCTTTCCAAGGCTGTTCTAAAATAATGGAATCTTTATTTGCCTTTCTAAAATACGGCTGAAAATGCTTAATTCTTTCTTCCTGTCTTTTGGTCACCACAACACCATTTTTGGCCAAATCTATTACGGGCTTTAAAATAGTTTCAATGGGTAAAGAACCTAATTTTTCATGTACAGCAAATACACCGGCAACAGTACCCGGAACTCCAACTGCCAGAGCGCCTAAAGTGTTTTTTTCTGGAATTACATTACCTTCAGCATCCAAGTACATGCCTTTTGTTGCGGCTAACGGTGCTTTTTCCCGGTAATCAATACTGCCAATTTCGCCATTATTTTTTCTGTACACCATAAAACCGCCACCGCCAATATTTCCAGCGTAGGGAAAGGAAACCGCCAAAGCTAATTCGGTAGCCACCATAGCATCAAAAGCATTACCGCCTTTTTTTAGAATATCGCTACCAATTTTGGAGGCTTCCACACGTGCTGAAACCACCATGGCTTTTTGGGTAATTAAACCTCTCTTTGAAGTTTTATCAGTTAACGATGCTCCGGATTTTTTACAAGAAATAATTAAAAATACAATCAGAAAAAGTGAGATAAAATGTTTCATATATTACTGTTTAGTTCTTTTAGTTTAAGTTTGGAAAATTCGACAAGTTCTTCAAAAAAAGAAGTGAATTCAGCTTCAAAATCGGTGTAAAACACTTCCAATTCATTTACGGCTTTATCCATTCCCGAACGGTTTTTTGTACGCCTATTCATGCCTTCCAAAACCCTTTGAATACCTTCAACAGACGCATAATTGAGCAGCCAATTGTCAGCAATCATAAATGGCATCATTTTTTGAATGCGAATGGGCAGGATATGGTAATGTTCTTCCAGCGAATCGTAAAACGTATTAGCATAGTCTTCCAAAGGAATATCGGAATAACGACTCCAATTTTTTGCTAGAAAATGATCGTATAAAATGTCGACAATAATACCCGAATAATGTCCGTATTTTTTGTGCAGTCGCTTAGTGCTTTTTCTAACGGTTTTGTGCGCATCGGTAAAGGTATCAATGTGGCGGTGCAATAAAATGCCAATTTGAATATCTTTGGCATACTTTTTATATTTTTTTCCTTTAATCCCATCTGCCATAAAGTTGCCAATGGTTACGAGGTCGTTTTCACCCGAAAGATAAATATGCGCTAAGTAATTCATTTGCGAAATTTACGAATTACGATTTAACATTTACCATTTTGTAATTGTATATTTGTATTTAATTTTAATAAAAAACGGGTAATGACATTAATAAAATCAATTTCAGGAATTCGAGGAACCATTGGCGGACAAGTAGGCGATAATTTAACACCTATTGATGCGGTTAAATTTGCATCGGCTTATGGCGTTTGGTTAAAACAGCAACGCAATAAAGAAAACTACCGTGTTGTGGTGGGCAGAGATGCGCGTATTTCCGGTGAAATGATTCAGAATTTAGTGATGAATACCTTGGTTGGTTTGGGCATTCATGTGATTGATTTAGGCTTATCGACAACCCCGACCGTTGAAATAGCCGTTCCTATGGAGCATGCCGATGGCGGTATTATTTTAACAGCAAGCCACAACCCAAAACAATGGAATGCTTTAAAGCTTTTAAATGAAAAAGGTGAGTTTTTGGATGCTGTTGAAGGAGCGAAAATTTTAGAAATTGCCGAAAGTGACACTATGGAATTCTCCGATGTGGACAGCTTAGGGAAAATAACAAAAAACGATGCTTATATAGATTTGCATATTGATGAGGTTTTAAAGTTGCCGTTGGTAAACGCAAAAGCTATTGAAGCTGCCAATTTTAAAGTGGTTGTTGATGGCGTAAACTCTACAGGTGGTATTGCCATTCCCTCGCTTTTAGAGCGATTGGGCGTGCATACTGTTAAATTGTTTTGTGAGCCAACGGGCCATTTTCCTCACAATCCAGAACCTTTAAAAGAACACTTGGGCGATTTATCAAAAAAAGTAGTTGAAGAAAATGCGGATTTTGGAATTGTGGTAGACCCCGATGTGGACCGATTGGCCTTTATGGATGAAAACGGAAATATGTTTGGTGAAGAATATACGCTTGTGGCTTGTGCCGATTACGTGTTGAGTAAAACCCCAGGGAATACGGTAAGCAATATGAGCTCTACCCGAGCTTTACGCGATATTACCGAAAAATATGGAGGCACCTATGAAGCGAGTGCCGTTGGCGAAGTGAATGTGGTTAAGTTGATGAAAAAAAACAATGTGGTTATTGGTGGCGAAGGCAATGGTGGTATTATTTATCCTGACTCGCATTACGGGCGCGATGCTTTGGTTGGAGTGGCTTTATTTTTGAGTTTACTGGCCGAAAGGAAAATAAGTGTGAGCGCATTGCGTAAAACCTATCCTAATTATTTTATGAGCAAAAAGAAAATACAGTTAACACCAGGATTAGATGTTGACGGTATTTTAAAAACGATAGAAAGCCGATACCAAAACGAGCAATTAACCACTATTGATGGCGTAAAGATTGATTTTTCCGAAAGTTGGGCACACCTGCGCAAAAGCAATACCGAACCTATTATTAGAATTTATACCGAAGCAAAATCGCAAGAAGAAGCCGATGGATTAGCCGATAAATTTATTGAGGAGATTGGTGAGATCGCTAAAGGTTAGTCGATGAAATAATTAATCTATCATTGCGTATCGCGTCTTTTGGAGCGATACGCAATCTGTATAAAAATCATTTTTAATTTAATGAGATTGCTGTGTCTCAAAAAAACTCATCGTATCTTTTGATAAAAAACTATTGAGCCTTTTTCTCCCGATGCTTCCAGCGTTTATGCGTCCAAAAATAATATTCGGGTGCTTCGTAAATTTGCTTTTCAACTTCACGTAAAAACATATCGGTAAGTTGATAATTTTTGAAGTCTTTTGGGTGTTCGGCAAGCGTCATGATTTCAGCCTCGTAAAAACCGCGTTTTACCTTGCTCACCTTCAAGTAAGCAATGGTTAAATCTAGTTTTTTGGCCAACCGTTCGGCACCTGTAAAACAGGGTACTTTAACACCCATAAATTCACCCCAATACACATCTTTTGTCAGTCGTGGCGACTGGTCGCTTAAAAATGCAATGGCACTTTTTATACCTTTTTCTTCATTTTGATTAATAACACCAATAGTTTCTTTTGTACTAATTAATGTGGTGTTGTATTTAGAACGGATATTGCGTACCAACTTATCAAAATATTTATTAGCAAGTTTTTTATAAACGCCAAAGCCTTTGTAGCTTACATGGTTTTGAAGCTCCAAAGACCATTCCCAACTCGCATAATGCCCGTACATTAACAGGATGCTTTTATTTAAAGATTCTAAACGCTTAAATTCCTCTGGGTTTTTAATTTTAAAGCGTTTTTTTAATGCCGTTTCCGAAATGCTCATCGTTTTTGCCATTTCCAAAAACATGTCGCATAAATGTTTGTAAAATGCCTTTCTAATCCGTTTTAATTCAGCTTCAGGTTTATTTGGGAAAACAAGCTTTAAATTATTGGTAACCACTTTTTTTCTGTAACCAATTACGTGATATAGTAAAATATAAACGCCATCGGAAAGTAAATAAAGCAACCTAAAAGGCAATATAGAAATTAACCACAAAAACGGATAAACAAGAATATAAACTAGAAATTGCATTAATTAATTTTAGATTTGTAGCGGCAAAGATATATTAATTCATTTTAAAGATTTATGGGCAAAATAGATTTAATTACAATAATACTTATAGCAGCCAATGTTATTATATCGTATAAAGGATTTGGCGATTATGGCTTTTTTGAAAAATACAAGTTTAATGTTGGCGCGGTAAAACGAGGCGAACAAATAAGAATATTTAGTTCGGGGTTTTTACATGCCGATAATGCCCATTTGTTTTTTAATATGTTCACCCTGTTTTTTTTCGCAGATGTGGTTATCAATGCATTGAATACATTTAGTTTTGTAATTGTTTATGTGGGCAGTTTGATTTTAGGGAGTTTATTGTCGCTTTATTTCCATAAAAACGAATACCATTATAGCGCCGTTGGGGCGAGTGGTGCGGTTTCCGGTATTATTTATTCAGCTATTTTGTTGCAACCTGGAATGAGTTTGTACATGTTTTTTATACCTATCCCCATTCCGGCCTATCTTTTTGGTATTGGTTATTTGCTTTATTCCATTTACGGCATGAAAAACAGAATTGGCAATATAGGTCACGATGCCCATTTTGGCGGTGCTGTTGGCGGTTATATCATTACTTTAATACTAGCCCCATGGCTGTTTAAAACCAGTTTGTTAATGATTGGTTTATTGGCATTGCCCATAATTTTATTGTATGTTTTAAAGCGTATGGGGAAGATGTAATTACTGATTTTCCAACTTTGGACTTTGAAATTTGATAATTGGCATAGCTATTGAATTTATATAGTGAATATCATTACAGAATACTATTTAAATGCCTGATATTCAGATTGTTACTTTTATTTGTAAACCCCAAAAAATAAAAAGCAGTTTGTTTTAATGACAAATTGACTTAAATATATATATGAAGAAATCCAATTTTATAACACTAGACAGTTTGTCATTACAGGAATTTGATGAAAATTCAGAGTTAATTCCGTTAATGACACCCGAAGATGAAGAAGAAATAAATAATGAAGAATTGCCAGAAACGCTACCTATTCTTTCGTTAAGAAATACCGTATTGTTTCCGGGGGTTGTTATCCCCATTACCGCTGGTCGAGATACCTCAATCAAGCTAATTAACGATGCCAACAAAGGCAGTAAAGTTATTGGTGTGGTGGCCCAAAAAGACGAATCGGTAGAAAACCCAACGGCTAAAGATATTTACGAAACAGGTACCGTAGCGAGAATCCTTCGTGTTTTAAAAATGCCCGATGGAAACGTAACGGTTATTATTCAAGGTAAAAAGCGTTTTAAAGTTGCCGAGGTTATTACCGAAAAACCGTATATGAATGCAACCATTCGAGATATGGCTGAGGCAAAACCCGCCTTAAATAACAAGGAGTTTTCGGCTATTATAGATTCTATTAAAGACTTGGCGCTGGAGATTATTAAGGAAAACCCGAACATCCCGAGCGAGGCGTCTTTCGCCATAAAAAATATTGAAAGCAATTCGTTTTTGATAAATTTTGTATCGTCTAACATGAATCTTTCTGTAGATGAAAAGCAAGCACTTTTAGAAATGAACAATCTAAAGGAACGTGCACTGGCAACGCTTAAGTTTATGAATGTTGAGTTTCAAAAATTGGAACTTAAAAACGATATCCAATCTAAGGTTCAGATGGATATGAGCCAACAGCAGCGTGAATATTTCTTACATCAGCAAATGAAAACCATTCAAGAGGAATTGGGCGGCGTAAGTCATGATGAAGAAGTAGAGGAGATGAAATTACGTGCCAAGGAAAAGCAATGGGACGAGAAGGTGGCAAAGCATTTTAACAAGGAAATTGCCAAAATGCAACGCATGAATCCACAAGTGGCCGAATATTCAATTCAACGCAATTATTTAGAGTTGTTTTTGGATTTACCTTGGAACGAATTTAGCAAAGACAAATTCGATTTAAAACGCGCTAAAAAAATTCTTGACCGCGACCATTTCGGATTGGAAGATGTTAAGCGACGCATCATAGAGTATTTGGCAGTTTTAAAATTGCGTAACGATATGAAATCGCCTATTCTCTGTTTATATGGGCCTCCGGGAGTTGGTAAAACATCTTTAGGAAAATCGATTGCCGAAGCTTTAGGGCGAGAATATGTTCGTATTTCGTTGGGTGGCTTACGTGACGAAGCGGAAATCCGCGGGCATCGTAAAACCTATATTGGCGCGATGCCAGGGCGTATCATTCAAAGTTTAAAAAAGGCTGGTACATCAAACCCGGTTTTCGTTTTAGATGAAATTGATAAGCTGTCAAATTCGCATCAAGGCGACCCGTCTTCTGCCATGTTGGAAGTTTTGGATCCGGAGCAAAACAGCGAGTTTTACGATAACTTTTTAGAAATGGGCTACGACCTTTCAAAAGTCATGTTTATTGCAACGTCCAACAGTTTGTCTACCATTCAACCCGCTTTACGCGACAGAATGGAAATTATAAATGTTACCGGCTATACGATTGAAGAAAAGGTAGAAATCGCAAAACGTCATTTATTGCCAAAACAATTAAAAGAGCACGGTTTAACCGATAAGCATATGAAAATTGCGAAACCTCAATTGGAAAAAATTGTTGAAGGTTACACGCGTGAATCCGGTGTTCGTGGATTGGAAAAACAAATAGCGAAAATGGTACGATATGCCGCTAAAAACATCGCTATGGAAGCAGATTACAATATCAAAATTTCAAATGAAGATATTATTGAAGTTTTGGGCGGTCCGAAATTAGAGCGCGATAAATACGAAAACAATAATGTTGCTGGCGTGGTTACGGGCTTAGCGTGGACGAGCGTTGGGGGCGATATTCTGTTTATTGAATCTATTTTATCCAAAGGAAAAGGGAATTTAAGCATTACCGGAAACCTTGGAAAAGTGATGAAAGAATCGGCAACCATAGCTATGGAATATATAAAATCCAATGCGGATGAATTTGGTATTGATGCCTCAATTTTCGACAAATACAACGTGCATATTCACGTGCCAGAAGGCGCTACTCCAAAAGATGGCCCAAGTGCGGGAATTACAATGTTAACCTCGTTGGTATCGCTGTTCACCCAAAGAAAAGTGAAGAAAAGTTTAGCCATGACCGGCGAAATCACACTTCGTGGAAAAGTGCTTCCTGTTGGTGGCATTAAAGAAAAAATATTGGCTGCTAAACGCGCTCGTATTAAAGAAATTTTACTTTGCGAGGAAAACCGTCGCGATATTGAAGAAATCAAACCAGAGTATTTAAAAGGTTTAACCTTTCATTACGTATCCGATATGAGCGATGTCATTAAACTGGCGCTCACAAATCAAAAAGTAAAGAATCCAAAGAAGTTATAATTTACTTTAAAGTCTAAAAACCTCGATTTTTTAAATCGAGGTTTTTTTATGTTTTAAAATAAAAGACACATGCCATCGTTTTAAGATAGATTTGTTTACTTTGTGGCAGTAAACTACCTCGGTGAAAAAACACGGGGTTTTAAAGGTTTTTATTTTGATTTCGAGCTTAACCTCGGAGCATTCAAACCTCGATTATCGAGTAAATATGCTAAAGAAAATTATCACTGTTTTTTGCTTGTTTATAGGCAGCTTAACTTTTGCCCAAGTTGGAGGTGAGGCGACTTACCAATTTCTTAATTTGGTGTCCTCGCCACGTCAAGCAGCTTTAGGTGGTAAAGTGTTGACTAACGTGGATTACGATGTTACGCAAGGCCTTTATAACCCAGCCACCATTAATGTTGCCATGGATAATCAATTAGCTGTTAATTACACCAGTTATTTGGGCGGAATTGGTTACGGCACTGCCGCTTATGCGTATACGGTTGATAGGCACACACAGACCTTTCACGCAGGCGTTACATATATAAATTATGGTTCGTTTGATGGTTATGATGAAAACGGAAACCAAACCGGAACCTTTACGGGTAACGAGGCGGCTCTATCTTTGGGTTATGCGTTGCAAATTGGCTATTCCGATTTTTATTTTGGCGGAAACCTAAAGCTGATAACCTCAAAATTAGAACAGTACAGTTCGTTTGGGGCGGCTGTGGATTTGGGATTATTATACATCAATGAAGATTTGGATTTTCATGCTGCCGTTGCCGTTAGAAACTTAGGAACCCAAATAACAACTTACGCGGGTTTAAACGAACCATTGCCTTTTGAAGTAGATTTTGGCATGTCGCAAACCTTGGAGCATGTGCCCATTCGTTGGCACGTAACCTTCGAGAACCTTCAAAATTGGCCCATTGCAAGACCAAATCCGGCGCGAACTACAAGTGATTTAAGTGGAAATCAATCCGACGAAAAAATTGGATTTTTAGGGCAAGTGATTAGGCACACCATTTTGGGTGCAGAACTGTTTCCGGAAGGTGGATTTAACATCAGATTGGGTTATAATTTCAGAAGAGGCGAGGAGTTGCGAATTTTAGACCAGCGTAATTTTTCAGGCTTATCGGCAGGTATTTCAATTAAAATGAATAAAATGCGATTTAGTTACACCCATGCCAAATACACCAGTGCCGCTAATTCCAATTTTTTTGGTTTGCAAATCGATTTACAATAAAATCAGTATTCAGTAAACAGTCGCAGTATTCAGTTTCACTCAAACGTATGTTTTCATTTATAAATAATTAAAGTGCATTGTGCTTTTCATTTTTGAACACTTTAAGTATTTTTGCTGCATCAAAAAAGAATATTATTTTCCAGTGACTTTAGGCATTTTAAGTACTTTAGGCACTTTTAACTTTATATATGTCAAAAATCACCATTGCCATTGATGGCTTTTCTTCAACCGGAAAAAGTACCGTTGCAAAACAAATCGCCAAACATATGGGGTATGTTTATGTGGATACGGGTGCCATGTATAGGGCCGTTACCTTTTATGCCATGCAAAATGGTTTAATTGGTGAGGATGATTTTAATATTAAAGCCCTTATAAATCGATTGCCAAAAATTGATATTAATTTTAAATTCAATGAATCTTTGGGTTTTGCCGAAGTGTATTTGAATGATAAAAATGTTGAAAAACAAATACGCACTTTAGAGGTTTCAAGCTTTGTTAGTAAAGTAGCTGCGATATCCGAAGTTCGGCAAAAATTAGTAGAACAACAGAAGAAAATGGGGAAAGATAAAGGCGTGGTTATGGACGGGCGCGACATTGGTACCGTTGTTTTTCCCGATGCGGAGCTTAAAATATTTATGACGGCTTCGGCCGAAACCAGAGCCCAAAGACGGTATGAAGAGCTTATGGAACGCGGCGACCATGTTGATTACCATGCGGTTTTGGAGAATGTTAAAGAGCGTGATTATATCGATTCCAATAGAGAAGATTCGCCTTTGGTAAAAGCTGATGATGCTATAGAAATTGATAATTCAAATATGTCATTACAAGAACAATTTGATGAGATTTTGGGACTCGTTCAAATGACTTTGAAGGGTTGTGAATAATTGTTTGTCATAATGTTCATTCTTCTAAATCATTAGAGAATTTATGGTATAAAAAAACGAATCTTTAAATTAAAAAAAATTCGCTTTAAAATATTCTAATGTAGTTGGTTTATGGATTCGGAATAATCAATTCTTGATTGGGATGGATTAAATCCGGGTTCTTTAAAATATCAGAATTGGCTTTAAAAATAGTTTTGTACTTCATGGCATCGCCATAATACTGTTTTGCTATTTTACCCAAAGTTTCGCCGCTTTTTACTGTATGCCTATGGAAAACACTAGCATTAGCTACTTTTATATCTGCAACAATATCGGTTGGGTTTTCGCCACCAATGGCTTTAATTTTATCCCAAAGCAGGTTTTTTTCGTAAGGTGTATTTGCGGTCCCCCAAACTTTTAAAACACCATTTTCTTCTTTTACATCACCGTTTTGTATGTTTAATTCTTGTCCTAAATCGAGTACGGGTTGGTATTTAGCTTTCGTGCGCATAGTCTATTGTGTTTAATGGTTTCTTTAGCTAAATATAGTAAAAGGAGGTTCAAAAAACGCATTTTTTCGGTTTATTTACCATTCTAATAATCAGTGGTTTAAAATAATTAAATCAAATTAGGCTAATTTGTTGAAAATATGTATTTTTGCACTCCTTTTAGCGAATTATTGGAAAGATAAAAGGAATGAAACTATAACAAAAATAACACTTCTGTGTGATATTTGCTTAAATCTTCCAAAACATACAGAATACAAAACCGTAATGTAATAGCGTTTCCGCGACATGTGCTGAACTCGTTTCAGTAAAGCGAAAACTTAAAGTTACATTGCACAATTTTTTTAAATGGCTGAAAAAGCAAAACAAACTGAAGTTGAAGCAACCGATGCTGCAACCGTTGAAGCTCCAGTAGTATCTGAAGCAAAAGCAAATCCTGAAAAATTCTTAAAAGACTTTAACTGGCACAATTACGAAGAAGGAATTGATGAAGTTGATGACAAACAATTACAAGAATTTGAAAAATTAGTAGCCGAAAATTTCGTTGACACTTTAGATGATGAAGTGGTTGAAGGTACCGTAGTGCACATTACAGATCGTGATGCCATTATAGACATCAACGCAAAATCTGAAGGTGTAATTTCCTTAAACGAATTTCGTTACAACCCAGACTTAAAAGAAGGCGACAAAGTAGAGGTATTGATTGATGTGCGTGAAGATGCAACAGGACAATTGGTATTATCTCACAGAAAAGCGCGTGTAATTAAGGCTTGGGACAGAGTAAACAAAGCACACGAAACTGGCGAAATCGTTAACGGTTTTGTTAAATGCAGAACCAAAGGTGGTATGATTGTAGATGTTTTTGGCATCGAAGCATTCTTACCGGGTTCTCAAATTGACGTGAAGCCAATTAGAGATTACGACCAGTACGTAAATAAAACTATGGAATTTAAAGTGGTGAAAATTAACCACGAATTTAAAAACGTAGTAGTTTCTCATAAAGCTTTAATTGAAGCTGATATTGAAGAGCAAAAGAAAGAAATTATTGGTCAATTGGAAAAAGGTCAAGTACTTGAAGGTGTTGTTAAAAACATTACATCTTACGGAGTATTTATTGATCTTGGTGGCGTTGATGGATTGGTTCATATCACAGATTTATCTTGGTCTAGAATTAACCATCCAAACGAAATCGTAGAATTAGATCAAAAACTTAATGTGGTAATCCTTGATTTTGATGAGAACAAATCAAGAATCCAATTAGGATTAAAACAATTAAGCAAACACCCATGGGAAGCTTTAGCCGATACTGTAAAAGTTGGTGATAAAGTAAAAGGTAAAGTTGTTGTAATTGCAGATTACGGTGCGTTTATCGAGGTTGCCGATGGTGTTGAAGGATTAATTCACGTATCGGAAATGTCGTGGTCAACTCATTTACGTTCAGCCCAGGATTTCGTTTCGGTTGGAGACGAGGTTGAAGCGCAAATCTTAACTTTAGATAGAGAAGACCGTAAAATGTCGCTTGGTATTAAGCAATTAACTCCAGACCCATGGACCGATATTACAGCTAAGTATCCATTAGGTTCTAAGCACACAGGTATTGTACGTAACTTTACAAACTTTGGTGTTTTTGTTGAATTGGAAGAAGGTATCGACGGATTGATTTATATCTCAGATTTATCTTGGACTAAGAAAATTAAGCATCCATCTGAATTTTGTGCCGTTGGCGATAAGTTAGATGTTGTGGTATTGGAATTGGATGTTGAAGGACGTAAATTAAGTTTAGGTCATAAACAAACCACTGAAAACCCTTGGGATAAATATGAAACCGAATTTGCTTTAGATACCGTTCACAAAGCTGCTATTTCTGAAATAGTTGACAAAGGTGCTACTATCGAGTTTAACGAAGATATCGTTGCTTTTGTACCTTCTCGTCATTTAGAGAAAGAAGATGGTTCTAAGCTTAAGAAAGGTGAAGAAACTGAATTCAAAATCATTGAATTTAACAAAGAGTTTAAACGTGTTGTAGCATCTCATACCGCTATTTTTAAAGCTGAAGAGATTAAGAATGTAAAAGCTGCCGTTAAGAAGCAAGCTTCTCAAGCTGCTGAAGCAAAACCAACCTTAGGTGATGCGAACGATGCGTTACAAGCGCTTAAAGATAAAATGGACGGAAAGAAATAATTGAAAAACATTATTTTGTTCATTTCCGTACCGACGGAAATCCATTTGTAAAACTAAAGCCTTCAAGAAATTGAAGGCTTTTTTTGTGTTGTTTTGTAGCCTAACGGAGTAATTATTTAGTAAATGAGAATTACTGGTTTTTAGCTTTAAACCACTTTTCATAAAAGACGTTGCAAAAAACCTAAAACACCAATTCCATTTTAATATTGCTACGTTTGTAAGGGCTGTTTGGTTCTACGGGGATTTCAACAAAACCGTATTTCCTGTAAATATAAATGGCGTTTTCAAGTTTTGTGTTGGAGTAGAGTATAAGCTTGGGAAGTCCTATGGATTTTGCAAAATCAATGCAGTATTGCATGAGTTGTTGCCCTATTTTAAAGCCTCTGTGTTTTGGCGAAACGGCCATTTTGGTTAACTCGAAAAGTCCCTTGTTGCCCAAAGGCATAAGTGCCACGGTACCAACTATTTCGTTGTCCAGTTTTGCAAAAAATATATGTCCGCCTTTATCTATTATATATGTTTTCGGATGGCTTAAAACAGCTTCGTCAAAAGGTTCAACGTAAAAATACGTTTTTAGCCATTCAATATTTAACTCGTAAAAGTCTTTTGCATAGGTTTTAACAAAAGAGATAATTTTAATGGGCATCGGCTTTTATAAAATCGGTTATTAAATAGGTGATGAGTTTACCAACCAGATTTGCGCTTTTCTTTTTTGGTGCAGCTTCGCAAATATGTAAATAGGTGGCGTTTTCATGTTTTGCAAAAAAGTTGACAAACTGCCTGGTTTGGTTAACGCTAAACCCACTTGGGGTCATGGCGCTACTCGGTATGTTTTCAATGGCATCACAATCTATCTCAATGCCAAATGGTTTTTTTGAGACATGGTTTAAGGCGTGAGACATCCCATCAAGATAGCTCAGTTCATCTTTTATTTGTAAATCTTCAAACGTATTGTATTTTATGGATTTTGTGTCGTTCAGGGATTTCAAAACAGCTTGGGAAGTGTAATTTTCATGCAATCCGAAGATGAAGTAATTTTTAAGAAATCCTTCCGCGAAAGCGTAACTAAAACCATTGCCGCTATGCCTGCCTTCTTCCGGTCTGAAATCTGAATGCGCATCAAAATTTACAACATTTATAGACCTGTTTAATGCCAGCGATGTGCCTTTTATATTGCCATAGGCATTGTTGTGCCCGCCACCAATAACAATGGCTTTTTTGCCGGAGGCTATAATGAGTTGCACAATGTGGGCAACATCATTATCGATGCGCTCCACAATTTTTCTGGCTTTTTTAATATCGCTTTTTTTATTTTGGTTGAGTTTTGAAACGGCTAGTAATTCCTCGGTAAAATCCAAATGCCCTAAAATCAAAACAGAATCTGCCTTTGTAAATGAGTTGCTTTGAATATTTAATAAAATTTTTAATGTGGCCTCCCAAGCGCGTGAAGCCCCTTGTTTTCCGTGGTTAGCAAACACACCAACATCTTCGGGCAAACCAATTATGACATGCGTAACATCCAAATTTTTAAGTTGTTCGTATATATTGGAAATGCTGGTTAACGTTTTAATATGTTCTCCAAATTTGGATTCGCCAGAGCGTTTATTTAATAATTTATTACGTGTAGTAGGGTTAAATAAAACGAGTTTATCCATTGACGGTTAACTTTAATTAGAAGTATTAAAATTAATCAATATTTATTAAAAACATTAGAAACAAACAATTAAAACAAGTAAAAATTATGGAAAATAGCAAAAGTAGTACGGGATTAAAAGTGGCTTTAGGAATCGCTTTGGTTCTATTTTTAGGAACATTGTTTTACACTTTCAATTTAAAAAGTGAAAGCGATAAAAACACCAAGGAGTTAACGGAGCAAAAGCAGTTGGTGATGAACGATTTAAACGCCATGGCTAAACAATACGATGAGGCCATTGGAGAAAACGAAGTAGCAAATCAAAACTTAATTGATGCTAGATCACGTATTCAAGGGTTGATAGATTCATTAAAAATATCTGAAACCAACGTAAAAAGTTTATGGAGATATAAGCAAAAATATGCATCGCTTCAAAAAGAAATGGATGTATTGTTAGCTCAAAACGATTCGTTAAGAGTAGAAAACTCGTACTTAGCAACCTCTTTAGATAGCACAAGAGTACGCTTGGAGGAGCGCACCATGTTTACAGATTCTTTATTGGTACAAAACACGGCTTTAGCTGAAGTTGTTGAAAATGCAGCGGTTTTAAATACTGTAGGCTTAAAAGGATTTGGGGTAATTGAAAGAACTTCTGGTAAATTAATCCCAACTGAAAGAGCAAGTAGAGTTGATAAAATTAGAGTGTGTTTCACGGTAGCTAAAAATGCTTTGGTTCAAGCTGGAGATCAAGAATTGTATGTACAGGTTATCGACCCAAAAAACAATACGCTAGGTTCTAACGAGCAAGTACAATTTGGAGAAAAAACATTAAACTACAGCATTATTAGTAAGTTTAACTACGAAAACGGAAGCCTTAATATTTGTGAGTTTGTAGCCTCTAAAGGAGATAGCAAGTTTGAAAAAGGACGTTATACAGTTAATGTATTTAACGAAAAGGATTTAGTTTCTAGCTCAGAGTTTACCTTGAAGTAAACATCATTATATAACACTTAAGAGCAAAACCCCAAGTTTTTACTTGGGGTTTTTTTATGGTTTTTTTTGAGTTTTTAAAATGAAATAAGCACATAAACAAGTTTTTATGCCAATTGTAGATAAACTAATTATTAATGAAGAGGAAGGTGTTATTTTAGATTTTGCTAAATGCGAACCCAAACAATAATGCACAGAAACTTTACTTTTTTAAATTCTATTTCGGATATATCAGAAGAGAATTTTTACGAAATTAAAAAAATAACCACTTTTAAAAGAATAAAGGCAGGAACGCAGCTCGTAAAATTGGGCGATGTCCCGTCAAAGGCATTCATGATTGTTTCAGGAATAATTCGATGCTATTTAATAACCGAGTCTGGAAAGGAGTTTAATAAAAGTTTTTATTTACCTATTAGTTTTGTGGCTTCATTAACGGCTTTAATGAAAAAAGAACCGTCCACCTTTGTTTTTGAAGCGGTAACGGACTGTAAAATTTATGAAATTAATTATTATAAAATAATGGATTTGTGTGAAACAAATTCAGTTTTAAAATCATTGTACACCAAAATTTTAGAAAATTTATATATAAAGTATGAAAAGCGTTTGGTAGAGTCTATATCGTTAAATGCTACCGAGCGTTATCTTCAATTACAGGAGCAGATACCTGATGTAAACGAATTAATATCTCAATACCATATTGCATCGTATTTGGGCATAACTTCGGTACAATTAAGTAGAATTAGAAAAAAAATAAACAATCAATTAACAAATGTTAATTAATAATAATAAGGGAAATGATATATTTGATTCAGATTTTCCTTGTTAATTGTGAAATACAATGGACAATTGATAGCAAACCAACCAAAAAAAACAGGTAAATTATTACCTGTTTTTTTATATTATGTGTTTAAGTAAAATATTATTTTAAACTTCCAACCATATTTTCTGGTTTAACCCAAGCATCATAATCCTCTGCTGTTACATAACCTAAGTTAATGGCTTCTTCTTTTAATGTGGTACCGTTTTTATGGGCGGTATTTGCAATTTCAGCAGCTTTATAATACCCTATTTTGGTATTTAATGCCGTTACCAACATTAACGAATTATTTAACAATTTTGTGATTACCTCTTGGTTGGGTTCAATGCCAACAGCACAATTCACATCAAAACTTACACAAGCATCTCCAATTAATTGAGCCGACTGTAAAAGATTTGCCGCCATAACCGGTTTAAAAACATTTAATTCGTAATGCCCTTGCATGCCGCCAACCCCAATAGCTACATCGTTACCCATAACTTGTGCGCAAACCATGGTTAAAGCTTCACATTGGGTTGGGTTTACTTTTCCAGGCATAATAGAACTTCCGGGTTCGTTGGCTGGAATTGTAATTTCACCAATACCAGAGCGTGGTCCCGAAGCCATCATTCTAACATCGTTTGCAATTTTATTTAATGATACCGCCAACTGCTTTAAAGCCCCATGGGTTTCCACAATGGCATCGTGAGCAGCTAAGGCTTCAAATTTATTTGGTGCGGTAATAAAGGGCAGCTTTGTAAATTCTGCAATATATTCGGCAACGCGTTTGCTGTAACCTTTTGGTGTGTTTAATCCCGTACCAACGGCAGTTCCGCCTAGAGCTAACTCACTTAAATGTGGCAAGGTGTTTTCCAAAGCTTTAATGCCATAATTTAATTGCGCTACATAACCTGATAATTCTTGTCCAAGCGTTAACGGTGTGGCATCCATTAAGTGGGTGCGCCCAATTTTAACGACATTTTTAAAGGCGTCGGCTTTTTTAGCTAAGGTATCTCGTAATTGTTTAACACCCGGAATAGTAGTCTCAACTACTTTTTTATAAGCGGCAATATGCATGCCCGTTGGAAAGGTGTCGTTTGAAGATTGCGATTTGTTAACATCATCATTGGGTTGGATGGTTTTTTCACCCTCGCCAATGGTTTTTCCAGCTATTTGATGCGCGCGGTTTGCAATCACTTCATTTACATTCATATTACTTTGGGTACCAGAACCTGTTTGCCAAATAACCAATGGGAATTGGTCGTCGTGTTTTCCCTCCAAAATTTCGTCACAAACCTGTGCAATTAAATCGCGCTTTTCAATAGGCAACGCACCTAATTCACAGTTGGTGTAAGCTGCTGCTTTTTTTAAATAAGCAAAACCGTAAACTATTTCCAAGGGCATCGACGCGGGTGCTCCAATTTTAAAGTTGTTTCTAGAGCGCTCGGTTTGTGCACCCCAAAGTTTATCGGCAGGCACTTTTACCTCGCCCATCGTATCTTTTTCTATTCTGTAGCTCATAGTAATAATAGATTAAATGTAAGTTACAAAGTTAATTGTTTTTGCTTTGTTTATATTATGATATTTGTTTGTTTTTGCGACTTCTTTTTAACATATAAATAACGAAACTTTTTGCGTGTTTTGGCTAAAATCTATTAATTTAGTAGGATTACAGTTTAATCATAAAAATTATATATTATGGCAACCATTAGATTAGGTGATGAAGCACCGAATTTTACCGCACAAACTTCAGAAGGGAAAATTGATTTTCATGATTGGTTAGGCGATAGTTGGGGTGTTTTGTTTTCTCACCCAGCGGATTACACACCAGTTTGCACGACAGAGTTAGGCGCTGTAGCCAAATACAAAGATGAATTTGATAAGCGCAACACCAAAGTAGTCGCGTTAAGTGTTGATGATGTTGAATCGCATCACGGATGGATAAAGGATATTAACGAAACACAGAACACAACGGTCAATTTCCCCATTATCGCTGATGAAGACAAAAAGGTTTCAAAACTTTATGATATGATTCACCCAAACGCCGATAGTAATCTTACGGTACGCTCGGTTTTTGTGATTGATAACCATAAAAAGGTGAAACTGATTATAACGTATCCAGCCTCAACCGGTAGAAATTTTGATGAACTGTTGCGGGTTATCGATTCGCTGCAACTAACGGCTTACCATAAAGTAGCAACACCGGCCAATTGGCAAAACGGAGACGATTGTGTGGTGGTTCCTGCAGTGGCAACAGCCGATATACCGGCTATATTTCCCAAAGGATTTAAAGAAGTTAAGCCTTATTTAAGAATGACGCCTCAGCCTAATTTAAATTAGTAAAAAGATTTTAATCGCAAGAAATTATAGGATTTGTGATTTAATCTCTTTTGAAATCCAAATGGATGATTTAATAAAATTGTTCATTAATTTTAATTTTGATATTGTATAACAAATCGGTTTATTATATCTTTGCATAAGATTTTTAATAAGATACTTACAAATTATGTTTGATTTTGACCAATATTTAGGATTTTTAGCGTTTTTAGCCATTTTAACAATCGGTTTTTGGTTAATGATTTTTTTGTTAACTTTTGTAATCCCTTATTGGATTGGTGGCGCTTTAATGGAAAGATTAAAAGAAATGAGAGAGGAGAGAAAAGCAAAGCGTGAAGCTGAAACTGCTTAAAACATAAAATTTATATAATAAAAAAGGAAGCTAATTTTAGCTTCCTTTTTTTGTTAAAATTGTTTATTGTTCAAGTAAAACTATTTACTTGGGTATTGTATTGATTGCTAGAGCTAAAAGTTTAGTAATTATCAGCGTAGCGGTGTAAAAGTCTCGTTCACATTACATTTCCATATCGCCACCTTCAAAATCACGATTGCGCTCACGTTGTTTCTTTTGATTAAACCTATAGGTAAACGCTAAATTGTAAGTACGGCCACCTCTAAACTGTATTTCTTGGTCTGCAGTAAACGTGTCTGTTGTAATATGGTTTATAAATACGGCACTGTTTAATACATCTCTAACATTAAATGCGATTGAAGCTTTATCTTTAAACAAATCTTTGCTAAACGCCATATTAGCAGAGAATCGTCCTTTTCTATTGTTTTGGGCGTCATCACTTGGTCCTCTGTAATTCATATTGGTTTGCCAATCGATTTTGTAAGGTAAGGTTAATTTATTTGTTAAACGCGCTCTCCAAGTTAAAGCGTCCGAGCTTAAATCGATACCATTAAACTCACCGGCTCTTTTCAATTTATAAAGGTTAAAATCGGTATTTACACGCCAGTTACGTGTCGGGCTATAGTTTAAATTAAACTCGAAACCTGAGCGTTTGTCGGTGGCTAGATTAACCGGCCCTCTCTGAATTACAGGGAAAGCTTCGTTATCTATAATAACGGTTTCACCAGTTTCTCTACTTACAAACGACATCACATTGGTAGAGTGCTCATAATAAATAGCGGTGCTTAGCGTAAATTTTCCAAATCTGTTTAAATAACCCAGCTCAAATTTATCAGAATAAGTGGGGTCCAAATCTGGATTACCTTGAAACACGTTGGTTAAACTAGAGCGTGATGGAAACGGATTTAACATAAATCCACGAGGCCTTCTTAAGCGTCGGTTATAACCCAACGTCATACTTTCGCTATCACTAAATTCGTAATTTAAGTTTGCAGTAGGGAATAGGCCCGTAAGGTTCTTTCTTTTAAAATCGCCACTTGTTGGTTGGTCTAAAGTGGTTCTGGTATTTTCCAATCGTAATCCCAATAAAAAAGAAAACTTATCAATTTTACTACCGTATTGGGTGTAAACAGCGGTAACATATTGTTTGAAATTAAATAGGTTTGAAAGGTCTTCGCTAACCTCAAAATCTCCTGTGTTTGTGTTTAATAACTCCACCGTGTAATCTGTTGAGCGGTCGCTAAAATCGCCACGGAAACCCATTTCAAATTGACTCATTTCGCCAATTGGTAGGGTGTAATCAGATTGTAATAACACGTTGGATTGATTGTCGAGAGTCGTTACGAAATCGGTATCGGTACCATCAACGTTTATTAATGAATTTTGATCTTCGTTCGAATCTTCAAATTGAAAATCGAAAGTTAATTTATGATCTGTTTTATCAAAATCTTTTGTAAAATTCAATGAATATTGTATGGTTTCGCCCTCTTCTCTTTCAGGGTCCAATCGAACGCTTCTGCTTGTGGTGTTGTTAAGTTTGTTAAACTGTACAAGATTGTTGATAGAATTGTTATTGCTATTACCGTTGTTGTAAACAATTGAAGATGTTAAAGATGCCGAATCGTTTATATACCATTCAATCCCAGCGTTTGTGGTAAAGCCTTTTCTAACATCGGTCCAATCTCTTTTTTCGTCTAAATCGGGCGTATTGATGTCGTTATATTTTACATCGTTGTACCACCGACCAATAGATTCATTATATCTGTAAGATGTTGTGTTAAACAGGTTGATATTTCCCGTTCTGTAATTCACATTCCCCGAAATGCCTGCGGCATCAGGGTGTCCAACATTTCCGGTAACAGCACCGTTAAGCCCGAGTAATTTGCTACGACGTAAAATAATATTTAAAATTCCAGCGGTACCTTCAGCTTCATATCTAGCTGAGGGCGACGTGATAACTTCTACTTTTTCAATAGATTCTGCCGGTAATTGTTTTAGGGCATCGGTAGAATTCAAACCTACTAAACCAGAAGGTTTACCGTTAATAAGAATACGTACGTTATCGTTTCCTCTTAATGCTACATTTCCTTCGGCATCAACAGAAACCGAGGGCACGTTGTCCAATACATCGCTAACGGTACCGCCGCTAACCGTTAAATCTTTACCAACGTTGTATATTTTTTTGTCGAGTTTAATTTCTACCGTGGTGCGTTCAGCAATAATTTCCACTTCGCCTAAAGATGCGAAATCTACTTCTAACGAAAACACACCAATATTTTCATCGCTTTTTAATTCTCTATTCGATATTTTTTGGGTTTTAAATGCAATATATTCAATCGATATATCGTAAACACCGGTTTTTACCGGAATACTAAAATTACCGTTAATATCGGTAATACCTCCAGTAACTATCTTTTCTTCCTTTTTACTATAAAAAGCAATAGTTGCATATTCTAAAGGTTCCTGGGTTTCTTTATCAATAACTTTTCCTGTTATTAATACCTCTTTAATAATAGGAGAGGGCGCTGTTGGAGTTTCTAAATTTTTAGGTTGCCCATTACTGTTAGCAATACATAAAATAAAAGCGAAAGCAAAAATAAATAATTTGTTCATGGTTTGGTTTTACCGTATTAGACAGCAAAAATAACCTATGGTTTAAGTTGTATTGGTTAAAGATTTGTTAAAAGATAAACCTCTAAATTATATCCAAAATAAGTTCGGGTGGCCTTCCAATTACGGCTTTTTTGCCATTTATTACTATAGGTCGCTCAATAAGTTTTGGATGTTTTGCCATGGCGTTGATAACTTCGGCATCGGTTAGCGTTTTGCCTTTATAGTTTTCTTTCCAAATGGCTTCGTTTTTTCTAACTAAATCAATGGGCTTTATTTTTAAAAGTGATATGATTTCTTTTAGCGCTTTCGCGGAAAGGGTATCGTCTAAATATTTAACAATTTCGAAGTCCTTTCCTGAATTTTCTAAGATTTCAAGGCCGCAACGCGACTTACTGCAGCGATTGTTATGGTATATTTTTATCATTATAAATTGATATTAAAGGTTTTTAATTGTTGAATAAGTTGATTGGGGGAATTAAAATGAATCCCATTGATGCCCAAATTATTGGCAGCATTAATATTTCTTAAATTATCATCAATAAAAACGGAATGTGCCGCTTTTATATTGAAACGGTTTAGGGTTAAATGATAAATCTCACCAAATGGCTTTCTGGTGTTTTCTTCACCCGAAACCAAAATCCCATCAAACCAATGTAAAAAGTCAAACTTTTTTAAAGCAATAGGAAAGGTTTCGGCGCTCCAATTGGTAAGCGCAACCACTTTGTATTGTTTTGAATCTATTAGTTTTTTAAGAATATCAACCGTTCCGGAAATAGCGTCGCCCAACATGGTTTCCCATTGTCCGTAAAACATTTCAATCTCATTTTTCCATTCCGGAAATAGCGCCACGCGCTCTTTGGTAGCCTTAGCTAGAGGATAACCCGCATCTTGATTTTCGTTCCAATCGCTGGTACAAATATTATCGAAAAACCATTGCATTTTTTTTCGGTCGCCATTAAATACATCTAAAAAAACATATTCGGGGTTCCAATCGATGAGCACACCGCCAAGGTCGAAAATTATGGTATCTATGGTTTTCATTTTTTTTGGTGTTTAGACCTACAAGGTTTCAAAAACCTTGCCGACGTTATAATTGCGAATTGTCTTCTTCTTTTTGCCCCATCATCATTAAATAGGCTTTTAAAAAGGCGTTGATATCGCCATCCATAACGGCATCAACATTACCGGTTTCGTGGGCTGTTCGCACATCTTTTACCAGTTTATAAGGATGCATTACATAATTACGGATTTGGCTTCCCCATTCAATTTTCATTTTACCGGCTTCAATATCATCGCGTTGTGCCAGTTGTTTTTGCAATTCAATTTCATACAATTGCGACTTCAACATTTGCATGGCCCGGGCGCGATTATCGTGCTGCGACCTGGTTTCGGAACATGAAATTTGAATGCCCGTGGGTTTGTGCGTAAGCTGCACTTTTGTTTCTACTTTGTTTACGTTTTGCCCACCCGCACCGCTAGAGCGCGCCGTGGTAATCTCAATATCTGCGGGATTAATTTCCACTTCAATCGTATCATCAACCAACGGATACACATAAACCGAAGCAAAACTGGTATGGCGCTTCGCATTGCTATCAAAGGGCGAAATACGCACCAAACGATGTACACCATTTTCGCCTTTTAACCAACCAAAGGCAAAATCGCCATCAATTTCTAAAGTCACCGTTTTTATGCCCGCAACATCGCCTTCCTGAAAGTTGAGTTCCTTTACTTTAAACCCGTTTTTTTCGGCGTACATTAAATACATACGCATAAGCATGTTTGCCCAATCACAGCTTTCGGTACCGCCGGCACCTGCCGTAATTTGCAATACGGCACTTAGGCTATCACCTTCTTCAGAAAGCATGTTTTTAAACTCAATATCCTCTAAAAGCGTTACGGCTTTATCAAAGCGGGCTTGTACTTCTTCTGCAGTGGCTTCATCTTCTTTGTAAAACTCGTAAAGCACTTCTAAATCTTCAACAAGGGTTTTGGCAGTGTTGTAATCTGCTACCCATTTTTTCTTAACCCGAATCGATTTCATTATCACTTCGGCCGCTTTTGAGTCGTTCCAGAAATTGGGGTCGAAGGTTTGCTCTTCTTCGTTTTGTAGTTCTATAAGTTTGGCATCAATGTCAAAGATAGTGCCTTAGTTTATCAAGGCGGGTGTTTAGGGTTTTTATGTTATCGGAAGTAATCATGCTTTTAATTATTTTGAACAAAAATAGAATTTAAACATACAGAATAAAACTAATACTAAGATAATTTTATAGCTTTATACACAAATTGATTATTAATGATAATAGACCTAAGAAGCGATACCGTTACCAAACCATCTCAAGGCATGCTAGATGCCATGATGCAAGCCCAAGTTGGCGACGATGTATATAAAGAAGACCCAACCGTTAATGCTTTAGAAGAACGCATTGCCGAAATGTTCGGAAAAGAAAAAGCATTGTTTTTCCCAACCGGAAGTATGGCCAATCAAGCGGCAATTAAATTGCACACCAATCCTGGAGACCAAGTAATTTGCGACAAATATGCACACATTTACAATTACGAGGGTGGTGGTGCATCGTTTAACAGCGGTGTGTCTTGTAAACTAGTTGATGGCAATCGGGGCATGTTTACAGCAAACCAGGTTTTAGAAGCTATAAATCCGCCAGACTTTTATCACAGTCCGTTAACCAGTTTAGTAGAAATTGAAAACACGACCAATAAAGGTGGTGGCGCCTGTTGGGATTTTGAAGAGATTTTAAAAATCAGGAAAACTTGCGATGATCATAATCTGGGGTTTCATTTAGATGGCGCGAGATTATGGCATGCTTTGGTTGCGAAAAATGAAACCCCAAAACAATATGGCGAAGTGTTCGATACTATTTCGGTGTGCTTAAGTAAAGGTTTGGGGTGCCCAATCGGATCCGTTTTGGTTGGCGATGAAGCTATTATGCGCAACGCCATAAGGATTCGAAAAATTTTTGGTGGAGGTATGCGTCAGGTAGGGTATTTAGCAGCAGCCGGACTTTATGCTTTAGACAACAATATTGAAAGATTAAACGAAGACCACAAAAAAGCTCAGGAAATAGGCGAGGAATTAACAAAGTTACCCATCATTAAAACAGTAGAACCCGTTGAAACCAATATTGTAATTTTTGAGCTAAACAAAGATATAAACGAACCCCGTTTTATGCAGAAACTGGCCGACAAAAACATCAAAATTATTGGCATGGGCGGTGGCAAACTGCGTATCGTTACGCATTTGGATTATACGGATGCGATGCATGATGAGTTTCTAAGTATTTTAAAAATTATATGATTTAGTTTTCAGATACAACACGGCAAAAATTTTTATCTTTTGTTTATGAAAACCCTTATTCAGTTTTGATCGGATTTATCTAGTAATCAGTAGTGTTTTACTTTGTATTGTCATTCATCGAGTATATATGAAGAATAGCCTTACCCATAGCTTTTGATGGCTTATAATTATTTATATTCGTTTTCAAAACCAATTTATTGATTTGAAATTAAGCATAATTATTCCGGTTTACAATGTAGAAAAACATATATCCAGATGTTTGGATAGTTTAGTAAATCAGGATATTGGTAAAGATGAGTATGAGGTCATCATTGTTAGTGACGGTTCAAAAGATAACAGTGTTTCTATTGCAGAACGCTATTGTAAATTGCATGCTAACTTTTTTGTTTACCATCAAGAAAATCAAGGTGTTGGAGCGGCTCGAAACAAAGGATTGTCTTTAGCTAATGGCGATTATATTTATTTTTTAGATCCAGATGATTATATAGCAGATCATGTTCTAAAAACTTTAATCGATACAGCTCTTGATCTTAAACCAGAGGTTTTAACCTTTAATTCTCAAGGAACAACATCGTTAACACTGAATCGATCACGTTTTAATGATTTAAATTCCATTAGACCCAAAGTTATATCGGGGTTAGAATACATAGCGAATCATAGTTTTAAAAATGAAATATGGTGGTACATAATAAGCAAACAATTTATTGATAAAATAAACCTCAAGTTTATTGAAGGCCGGTGGATGGAAGATGCCATTTTTACAGCACAACTTTTTGTAAAAGTAAAGCGAATGGTTAATTTATCTTTTGATGTACATAGACATGTTAAAATTAAAGGTTCAGCGATGACGAATAAGGAGCCTAGTCATTATTTAAAAATTATTAATGATAACTCTAATGCAGCAGTTGTTTACAATACCATAATAAAAAAATTAGAACAAAAAGAAAATTGCGATAAAAGAAGTATTGATCGATTAAAATCCAGACAACAATCATTTGTTTTTTTTATGATGATTAGAATATTGAAGTCAACTTTTAAAAAACAAGATATCATACCTTTATTAGATAAGATGAAAAGTGTTAATGCCTATAAGTTAAATGCGTTTGTTGGAGAAGATTACAACGGATTTACGTATTCTTTTTTATCGAAACTGTTTAGTAATAAGCACTTATATTATCTCATATTCATAGTAACTAACCCCATATTAAAGCGAAATAATTAAAAAAACACTAAATAATACATGGGTAATATTTTAATAACATCTGCTGGCAGAAGGGTTTCTTTGGTAAAAGCTTTTATTAAAGAGTTAAAGGCGATTAACAGTGAAGGCAAGGTTTATGTTGCCGATGCATTCCCCAAACTTTCACCGGCAGCACAAGTGGCCCATAAAGCATTTGAAGTTTATAAAATAAACAATAGTGGATATATAGATGCGCTATTGGAAATTTGCAAACAAAACAAAATTTCCTTAATCATTCCTACGCTTGATACTGAATTATTGGGGTTGTCCGAAAACCGCAAAAAGTTTTCAGACATTAACGTACAGCTAGTTTTATCAAGCGAAAATTTTATTAAAACATGTAACAATAAGTTGAGCACACACAAGTTGTTTAACAAGCTAAATGTAAGTGTTCCCGAGATTTATTCAAAGCAAAACTATAAACTCCCTTTATTTATAAAACCACTGGTGGGCAGCAATAGCGTTAGCACACATATTATCACTGATAAGCACCAGATTTCAGATTATCTTTTACAGAATGAAAAGCTTCAATTTTTTGAGTATTTGAATCATGATCTATACGATGAATATACCTGCGATTTATATTACAATAAATCCAACGAACTAAAATGCGCCATTCCGCGCAAACGCATAGAAGTAAGAGGAGGAGAAGTGAGCAAAGGACTAACTAAAAACAATGAAGTAAAAACCCTTATTGATGAAAAATTCGCCTATTTAGATGGAGCAAGAGGCTGTGTAACCTTACAGTTGTTTATGCACAAAGAAACCAAAGCTATTAAGGGCATAGAAATAAATCCGAGATTTGGCGGAGGTTTTCCGCTATCCTATTTGGCCGGTGGAAATTATCCGAAATGGATAATTCAAGAATATATCTTGGGACAAAGCATAGTGTATTTTGATGACTGGGAAAACAATTTGTTAATGTTGCGCTACGATGATGAAATTTTAATACGTGATTTTGAAGACTAAAAAGGTAGTTGTTTTTGATTTAGACGATACTTTGTACAATGAAATTGATTATTTAAAATCAGCATATAATGAAATTTCATTAATAATCAGCAAAGCCATTTCCGTATTACCTAATACGATTTACAATCAAATGCTAACCTATTTTTATAACAATGATAATGTATTTGAATCCGTAATTAAAAAGTATAATGTGCCCTTAAGTGTATCGGAATTACTTGATGTTTATAGAAATCACAAACCAAAATTAAAATTAACGAAAGATAAAGTTGAAGTGCTTAACGAATTAAAGAAACGGGGAGTAAACATAGGGCTTATTACAGATGGTAGAAGTGTCCAGCAACGAAGCAAAATAGAAGCATTAAAACTGGATACTTGGATTTCTGAAATGTTAATATCAGAAGAATTTGGTAGCGAAAAACCAAATATCAATAATTATAAACATTTTGAAAAATTATTCGGAAACGCTAAGTATTATTACATTGGAGACAATATTAAAAAAGATTTTATAACTCCAAACAAATTAGGTTGGACAACCATATGCTTAAAAGATAACGGACAGAATATTCATACCCAAAACACATCGAATATTAATAAACAGTTTTTGGCACATCATAATATTTCAAAGTTTTCAGAGCTAATCGAAATTGTTTTTTAATATGAATTTGAATCAGATTTTCAACAATACAAAAACTTTTTTTAGCAAAAGAAAAGGTTTGCTTTTAATATTAATTTCAACCGATTTAATATTTATTGCATTACATACATTTTATGTTTATGGAATGATTGATGGAAATTCTTATTTTTCGTTAGAAAAAGATTTTGGTTATTCAGAAATATTCCAATACCTAAAAGAATATTGGAGCTTTTTACTATTGTTTTTTGTATTTGTAGACAAACAAAAACTGACTTATCTAATATGGTCCGCATTTTTTTTATATTTATTACTAGATGATTCGTTAAGCATCCATGAAAATGTTGGTGAATATTTAGCAAATTATTTTAACATTCAACCAAGGTTTAATTTACGCTCTGTGGATTTTGGTGAAATATTAGTTTCTTTTTTAGTTGGTTTTGCATTTCTAATTTTATTCTTATTCACTTATATAAAAGGGAAAATTGAAGAAAAGATAGTGATAAAGAATCTTGCTGTTTTGGTTTTTGCGTTGGCCTTTTTTGGTGTTTTTATAGATGTGCTTCACATTGCGTTACCTTTTGGAGAAAACAAACTTGCGGTTATTGAAGATGGTGGAGAAATGATTGTTTTGAGTATATTATTGTGGTATATTTTTAACTTAAAATACGAACTAAGTTAAGTATTTACGGTATAATACTTTTTCAACATTTTTGAGTTTAACCACAAGTATAGAAAAGCACTTATGCTGATCAGTAATTCTATAAGTTCAGAATTGGCTTGCAGCCCTCTATAAATGCTATTACTGATATTTTCGGAGTTGGTAAATATATCTGCAATGGAATGAAAAATGATTATTATAAACCAAGGTAACAAAATTATATGGACCCCAATTTTTTTAAACATAGCATACTTGCCTAAAGCAATACCAAGTATTCCACCAAAGCCAAAAAGTAATCGAAGGATTTCATTATGTCCATGAAAACCTTTTAAGTTATGAATGGTGGTTTCACCCTGTGTATTCATTTTTTTCCAATATTCTGGTGTGTCAAAAAATAAAAACCATTGCCCCCAGGCAATTTCTTCCATAGCTATTAAAATTAAGCAAATAGAGAAGAATACATAAAAAAGAACCATTAATTTTTCAGTGTATTTTGACATTTTAATAGCTAAATATATACCCAATATGCCACCAAATAAAAAAAACAGAAATGTAAAAGTTTCAATTGGTTTGTTTTCATCCTGTAACCAAAAAGCAAAACTTCTACACGAAGGAACTGCGAGTAAAATATTATAACAAATAATTAGTGCCATGGGGAGAAAAATAATAAACACGGCCGCTTTTTTAGAAACATTATAATTATTGATTAAACCCTGTGAAATTTTTTTAATTGGCATAAATAGTACTTTTACCGAAATGTTATCGGGCTAATTAATTTTGTAGTATTCGTTTTTTGTTAATCCAAAGGTATAAAAAGGCGCTACCCGCAATAAGCAATTCAATAAACTCTGATGAAAGTGTTAAAAATAAATCCAAGGTTTTATCGAGCTCTATAAAGTCTGAATAAATATCTACAATCGCATGTAAAGTAATGATTATAAACCAAATCGCAAGAATGCTATGCACGTTTATTTTTTTTAAAATTGAATACTTGTTTAGTAATATTCCTATTAATCCGCCTACTCCAAAAGCCAATCTAAGAAATTCAGTATTACCTTGCATACCCTTTAGATTGTGCAAAGTTGTTTCTTTTTGAGCATTAATTTCTATCCAATTTTCTGGAGTTTTAAACCCAAAAAACCATTGCCCCCAAGCAATTTCTTCCATTGCTATTAAAATTAAAAAAAAAGAAAATATGCCATAAAAGGTAGAAAATCCTATTCCTAAATACTTAGAATGCTTAAAGGTATTAATTAAACCGAAAATACCGCCAATGAGAAACGTGGCGAATGTTAACAACTCTACAACATTATTTTCCTTTAATAAAGAGAATCCAAACGTTCTGAATGGAGGTACTGCCAGGGTTAACACAATAAAAAGAGTGGCTACTATTGGGGTGAAAACAATTAATGTTGCTGTCTTTTTATTAATAGGAGCAATGTCTTTAGATATCAGCATTTTAAAAATTTATTCATTATAAATAGTTTATTGATGTTTTAATTTGCATCCATTTTTATACGTCTGTAGTTTAAGTATAGATATAAAAAAGCACTTACACCAATAAACATTTCAACTAGCTCAGAAATTCGTTGCATTACTTGCTTGTTGTCATCCATTTGGGTTAAAACATCTAACAACGAATGTAAAAAAATTATAAAAAACCAAAAAAACAAAACCTTAGGAACACTAATGTTTTTAAATAGTTTAAAACGACCTAAAAACATTCCCATTAAACCAGCTAAACCAAAAATAAGCCTCAAGTTTTCGTTGTATCCATGTAAGCCCTCAATATTATGCAGAGTGGTTTCTTTCTGTATGTTAATATTTGCCCAATCTTTTGGAGTGTCAAAATTAAAAAACCATTGGCCCCAAGCTATTTCCTCCATGGCAACTAAAAACAAACCCATAGCAAAGAATAGATAGAATATAAAATTAAAACGACCTAAAATTATTTTAAAACGAATGCTGAACCAAACTCCGAAAAAAGAGCCCGTAATTAAAAAAGCAAATGTTAATAATTCTACGGGCGCGTTTTCTTCAAGCAACCAAAAGCCAAATCCTCTTGTAGCCTTGGTAATCATCAATAAACCAATAATTCCAGTTAACAGTATTGGTGAAATAAAAATAAATCGCCCTGTTTTTTTTGAAAGGTTATAACGGACTAAGTTAAGGTGCTTATAAAAAAACTTCATTTAAATATATTGGTCATTTTTTTTATTACATGTAATAATAACAAATTTAAAGTATATATATGCTGTTTGTCTATTACTAATGGTATATTTTTTTTTTCTTATTAAATTGACAGCTTAATTCTAATCTCTCATATGAAATTAAGTATTGTTGTTCCTTTTTATAATGCGGAAGACCATTTAGAACGATGTTTGACTAGTTTAACAAATCAAAACCTACCCAAATCTGATTATGAAATAATACTTATAAATGATGGGTCTACTGACAATGGCATTGCTATAGCAGAACAATTCAAAAATAAACACGGTAACATTTCTGTCCATTGCCAAAAAAACAAAGGCCTGGGAGCTACTCGAAATATTGGCATGCACCTCGCAAAAGGCGATTACATCTATTTTATTGATGCCGATGATTACATAGCGTTTAACACCTTGGAAATACTTTTAGAATATCTACTAAAAATCGACTTAGATATAATTGGGTTTTCAACCCTCCCTACTGATAAGGTGGATTTGTTTTCATACCAGCTGAAACCTATTGGGAATATTGAGGTAATTACCGGAAATGAATTTTTGGCAAAAAATAAAAACAACCGATTAGAGGCATGGTGGTACATATTAAAGCGTGAGTTTTTATTAAAAACAAATCTAAAATTTGAAGAAGGTAAATTTATGGAAGATGCCATTTTTACCATTAAAATTTTTTTAGAAGCAAACCGTACCATGTTTTTACCAATAGCAATTCATCGATATGTTAAATCTCCTAATTCCATAATGAACAACGAGGACCAAACACACATAAAAAAAGTTGTTGCAGATTATGTTAGTTTAGCTTACCGTTTTGATACACTTATAAACGAAATTGCAAAAAAGGAAATAAAAGATGCTGATGCGATTATTAAAAATATAAAATTTAAAAGCACTGTTAGTATTTATTTTATGTTCTTTAAACTAATTAGGCTAAAAATTTCAATACCAAAAATTCATGAAATCCTAAGAGATTTAGAGAAAATAAACGTTTATCCTTTAACAAACTTTATAGGCGACGTATACAATCATCGAAAAATCAAAATAACAGCTTTTGTATTTAACCATAAGTATCTGTTCTATTTATTTTTGTACCCATTGAGAGCAATGCATAAGCTAAAATTGATAAAGCTTTATTAATGTGGTTAATCATTCAATTAATTGTTAATAATTTTAGTTAAAAACGAGTTCGAAAATGAAGCAAGCCATTTTAATCGCTGCCTATAAAAATTTTGATCACTTACTCGAGATAATAAATTTCTTTAATGATGACGTTTTTGAAATATACTTGCATATCGACAAGAAAACAAAATTACCTAAAAGTTTTGTTAGAAAATTAAATGCGGCTGGTAATTTAAAATTATTATCCCGCAAATACACTGTAAATTGGGGAGGCACGAATCAATTAAATTGTTATTTGTTATTAGCTGAAGAAGCTATTAAGACTAAAGAAAATGTTTATTTTCATTTAATAAGCGGACAAGATTATCCTGTTAAAAGTATTACTGAATTTAAAAAATTATTTGATAACCCTATAAAACATGATTATTTAGAAAACTTTGAATTGCCAAGGGAAAAATGGAAAAACGAAAATGGAGGTTTTGATAGGTTTTTGTATTATTATTTTTTTGATATTTCTTTTGCACATAAGTTTAAGAAAGAGATCTTGTTTTTAGTCAAAATTCAAAAAAAACTTTCAATAAAAAGGTCTTTTCCAAGTAAAATTAAAAAATATTATGGCGGCTCAAGTTGGTGGAGCCTATCTAGAGACACACTTCAATATGTAATTGGTTATACCAAAGAAAATCCGTATTTATTAAAAAGAATGAAATATACTTTAGCCTCGGATGAAATCTATTTTCAAACAGTAATAATGAATTCGGCGTATGCTAAAAATGTAATTAACGATAATTTAAGGTATATTGATTGGAGTCCTGAAAGAATAGGTAAGTACAATCCATCACCTGCACTTTTGGACCTAAGTGATTTTGAGAAAATAAAGAATTCAAATAAATTATTTGCAAGAAAATTTGATGTTCCTTTTTCAGATGATTTAAAACTTGCTATTTTAAACTCCAGAAAAGTGGGTGATTAAAAAATACAATTATATATATTCAAATATAAAAGCATTCACCCAAAACGGTTCTGCTATAATTTATAAGTAGTTTGAAAAATAAATGCTGGCTCAATAAGGATGCAGTGGGTTTTAAACAGGCCTTATGGGGTTTGGTTAGCACAGAAAAATATTAAATCAGTACCCAAAGAAATGTTTTACGCGAAACAGTTTTAGGCAGATAAATTTTATATTTTATTTTAATTAGTAATAACTATGTTTGTAGTATCTACGGGAAATCATAAAAAGCCAAATCGCCTTGTTTAGAAATATGAAGTTAAGTATTCTTATTCCCATGTACAATGTAGAAAGCTACATTGAAAAATGTCTTAGCAGTTTGTTGGCTCAACGTATAAGCACTCGGGATTATGAAATTATTGTTGTTAACGATGGCTCTACAGATAAAAGCTTGCAAATAGCAGAAACATTCTCGAAAAACCATAGCAATATCTTTATCTATTCCCAAGAAAATAGGGGAGCTGTGTTTACAAGAAATAAAATGCTGAAATTAGCTAAAGGAGAATATATCTATTTTGTTGATGCTGATGATTATGTAGCTAATAATTCATTAAACACGGTACTTGATTTTGCTGTTTCAAATCAATTGGATCTTGTCGGGTTTGATACATTGATTACCCGAAGTAGAGAAGTAAACACATTAGATAGCACATTAGAGGACTCAGAGTTATCAAAAATAGTAACAGGCACCGAATTTCTACGTGACAATAAAAATCTTAGAATTGAAATTTGGTGGTATTTTATCAAAAAAGATTTTTTAAACAAGCACCAAGTAACTTTTGATAGAACTGATTACGATGGCGATGTGGTGTTTACACTCAAATTATTTTTAGAAGCTAAAAAAGTAGCCTATTTCCCTGTTAAGATTTATAGGTATTTTCAATCGTCAGAATCAACCGTTAGAAGTGGGAGCGATAAAGCAAAAAAACGAATTATAGATTATTTTGTAGCTTTAATTGATGACTTTAGCAGACTTATTGACGAAGTAAAAGAAAAAGAAATCGAACACAAAAAAACAATAATCAACAATTTTAATTTTAGAAGGGATGTATTTGTTTTTTTTACAATTACAAAAATGGTTAAGGGCAACCTAAACTTTAAGGAAATTAAGCATAATTTAATAAAGTGTGAAGCTGTTGGCGCTTACCCCATAAAGCATTTTAACGCCGAAGAGTTTAGCGCATTACATTATAAAGTACTAAAAAGCTTGCTCAATAATAAATGGACACTGTATTTTGTTCTTAAAGCTTATCATTCTAAGTCTAGAAAATATATTTTAAACTCTAAGAATATCTTAGGAAAAAACACGCGCTTTTAAGGTTGAGATTGAAGTGTTGTAAAAACCAACACTTTACTTAAACATATCCATCCCCGGAATATTCGGCATACCTTCCTTGGCAACGGCAGCCAATTCCGCTTCATTAACATTGGTGGCTTTTTCAATAGCTTTATTTAAGGTTAAAACCAGGTAATCTTCAAGTTGTTCTTTGTCTGCAAGTAGTTCATCAGCAATGTCAACAGACTTAATGGTTCGGCTTGCCGTTAAAGTTATGCTCAACAATCCGTCGCTGCTTTTTTCGTCTATTAAAACCGTATCCAAGCGCTTTTTTGTTTCTTCAACTTTTTTCTGGGTTTCTTTAAGTTTCCCCATCATATTCATCATATCTCCAAACATAATTTTAAATTTTTGTTTTACAATACAAAACTATTTAATTTTTCTATTTTTCTTCTGTAAAATTAAATTTTGTATCAAAAAAACCCAAAATTTAATTTCACTTCAGTAACCACTATGTTAGTTCATAATTTTATTCATTTAGTTTTTTGTCAATTTCTAAATGAAAAAAAATCATGTACTTTTGAGGCCTTAATTCAAGAATAAAAACAGCTTCATTTGAAAAATACAATTCAGCCACCAATAGCTAAAAAAATACCGAAAGCATTACAGGTTCATAACGATACCCGAATCGATAATTATTATTGGTTGAACGATAAGGAAAACCCCGAAACCATAGCGTATTTAAATGCAGAAAACGCATACACAAAACAGATGATGCAGCATACGGAAGGTTTTCAAAAGGATTTATTTAAAGAAATGAAGGCGCGCATTAAAGAAGACGATACCAGCGCACCTTACAAGCTTAATGGCTATTGGTACATTACGCGTTTTGAAAAAGGCAGCGATTACCCCATTTACGCCAGAAAAAAGGAAAGTTTAGAAGCCGAAGAGGAAATTTTATTCGACTGCAACCGCATGGCCCAAGGTTTAGCCTATTTTAATTTAGGAAGCATTGCCATTAGCCCAAATAATAAATTGGCAGCGTTTTCAACCGATACGGTAAGCAGACGCCAATACACCATTCAAATTAAAAATCTGGAAACGGGCGAGGTTTACGCCGATAAAATTTTAAATACCACGGGAAGCGTAACTTGGGCAAACGATAACAAAACCTTGTTTTATGCCATGAAAGACGAGGTTACACTGCGCTCTTTTAAAATTTTTAAACATAAACTGCACACCGAAACAAACAAGGATATCGAGGTTTTCCATGAAACTGACGACACCTTCAACACCTTTGTTTATAAATCGAAATCCAGAAAATACATCATTATTGGGTCTTCGAGTACGTTGAGTTCGGAATACCGCATTTTAAATGCCGATACGCCTGACGGTGATTTCAAAATATTTCAAAAAAGAATTACGGATTTAGAATATAACATTGCACACTTTAACGATGCCTTTTATATCATTTCAAACATTGATAAAGCCACTAATTTCAAGCTTTCAAAGACAAGTTCAACCACCACGGAAAAAGAATTTTGGGAAGATGTTATACCGCACAGAAAAAACGTTTTAATTGAAGATATTGAAATTTTTAAAAACTTTTTAGTGGTTAACGAACGCGAAAACGGACTCAATAAACTTCGTATTATTAAATGGGATGGGAGTGAAGATTATTATTTGCCGTTCAATTCAGAAACCTACACCACTTATATTGGCACCAACCCGGATTTTAACAGCGATACTCTGCGTTACGGATATAGTGGACTAACGCATCCGAATGCTATTATTGATTATAATCTAAAAACCAAACAAAGCGAAATAAAAAAAGAACAAGCTGTTTTGGGTGGTAATTTTAAAAAAGAAAATTACAAATCCCAGCGCCTTTGGGCAACGGCAAGAGATGGTGTAAAAATACCCATATCGTTGGTTTATAAAAAAGGGGTAAAGTTAAACGGTAAAAACCCGTTATTGCAATACGCTTATGGCTCTTACGGTTCTACAATCGACCCTTCTTTTTCAACGATACGCTTGAGTTTATTGGATCGCGGATTTATTTACGCCATAACGCACATCCGCGGTGGAGAGTATTTGGGAAGGGATTGGTACGAAAACGGGAAACTGTTGACCAAAAAAAACACATTCACAGATTTTATCGATTGCTCTAAATATTTAATCGAGCAAAAATATACTTCCAGCAAACACCTTTACGCTTACGGTGGTTCGGCAGGTGGTTTGTTGATGGGCGCTATAATAAACATGAACCCAGAATTGTACAACGGTATTTTAGCAGCGGTTCCGTTTGTTGACGTCGTTACTACCATGCTCGATGATACCATTCCGTTAACCACCGGAGAATACGATGAATGGGGAAACCCAAATGAAAAAGAATTTTATAATTACATGAAATCCTATTCGCCTTATGATAACGTAGAGGCCAAACACTATCCGAACATGTTGGTAACAACAGGTTTGCACGATTCGCAGGTGCAATATTGGGAACCCGCAAAATGGGTCGCGAAATTAAGGGAATTAAAAAAAGACCATAACAAATTATTATTGCACACCGATATGGATTCTGGCCATGGTGGTGCTTCGGGGCGCTTTGAAAGCCTAAAGGAAGTAGCCTTAGAGTATGCTTTTATTTTAGATTTAGAAGGAATTAGTGCATAACAAAAAAATTGCTTATTTTTGCCAAGTTTTAAGTTACAAATATTTTTAGTAATATTGAGTAGCTTTTAAAAAGCATTTATGAAACAAAACAATCAGGTTTTTGATAATGTATTAGACTTAATAGGCAACACACCGCTTATTAGACTTAATAAAATCACATCAAAATTTAAAGGCAACTTTTTTGCTAAAGTAGAAGCTTTTAATCCAGGTCATTCTTCAAAGGATAGAATAGCATTACACATTATAGAAGAAGCAGAACGAAAAGGAATTCTTAACCCAGGTGATACCATCATTGAAACTACTTCGGGCAATACAGGTTTTAGTATCGCCATGGTTAGTATCATTAAGGGCTACGATTGTGTTTTGGCAGTAAGTTCTAAATCGTCGGCAGATAAAATAGACATGCTCAAAACCATGGGCGCCAAGGTTTATGTTTGTCCCGCGCACGTTAGCGCAGACGATCCAAGATCGTATTACCAAGTCGCTAAACGTTTGCACGAAGAAATTAAAGGTTCGGTTTATATCAATCAGTATTTCAATGAATTGAATATTGATGCACACTACCTTTCTACCGGTCCGGAAATTTGGAATCAAACCGAAGGCAAAATCACACACTTGGTGGCGTGTAGTGGTACTGGTGGAACCATTTCCGGAACAGCTAAGTATTTAAAGGCGCAAAACCCAAACATTAAAGTTATAGGTGTTGATGCTTTTGGATCCGTGCTTAAAAAATACCACGAAACCAGAGAGTTCGACGAAAAAGAAATTTATCCGTACAGAATTGAAGGTTTGGGCAAAAATTTAATTCCAACCGCAACAGATTTCGATACCATTGATGAGTTTGTTAAAGTAACCGATGAAGAAAGTGCGCACACTGCAAGATTAATTGCAAAAACCGAAGGGTTGTTTGTGGGCTATACTTCTGGAGCTGCCATGCAAGCGGTTGCTCAATTGGATGAAATTGGCGAATTTAATGAAAACGACAATGTTGTTATTATATTTCCAGATCACGGATCGCGCTATATGAGTAAGGTTTACAGTGATAAATGGATGAACGAACAAGGCTTTTTTGATAGTGTTAACCACGAAACGGAAAAAACGGTTCAATACATAAAATAATGAACATAAAATATATACTAAAAAGAGCTTTATTTTTAAAATAAGGCTCTTTTTTTGGTTTAATATCAATCAAGAAATGATATAATGAATAATTGAACCTTAAAAATTATGTTCAAACAATTTAAATATTTAATTTTGCAGCAACTAACTAAAGAACTAAAAGCGTACATCTGCACAATTAAAGTGTTACACATGTTTGTTTTTTCATAGCAAAAAAGATTTATAATAAATGAAAGATTTATTCGAAAAGATTTACAAGGATAAAGGTCCGTTAGGTAAATGGGCATCTCAAGCTGAAGGGTATTTTGTATTTCCAAAATTAGAAGGAGAGATTTCAAATCGCATGAAGTTCCAGGGGAAAGATGTCATCACTTGGAGTATCAACGATTATTTAGGCTTGGCAAACCACCCCGAAGTTCGAAAAGTGGATGCACAAGCAGCAGCAGATTACGGTTCGGCTTATCCTATGGGAGCAAGAATGATGTCTGGTCACACAGATTTGCACGAAAAACTTCAAGATGAATTGGCTGAATTCGTTAATAAAGAAGCGGCTTATCTTTTAAATTTTGGTTATCAAGGCATGGTATCTACCATTGATGCTTTAGTTGCTAAAGATGATATTATAGTTTACGATGTCGATGCACACGCCTGTATTATTGATGGGGTACGTTTACACATGGGTAAACGTTTTACATATAAGCATAACGATGTTGAAAGTTTAGAAAAAAACTTAGAGCGCGCTACCAAAATGGCCGAACAAACCGGTGGCGGTATTTTGGTTATTTCCGAAGGAGTATTTGGAATGCGCGGGGAACAAGGGCGTTTAAAAGAGATAGTAGCACTTAAAAAGAAATATAACTTCAGGTTTTTTGTTGATGATGCCCATGGTTTCGGGACATTAGGAAAAACAGGCGCCGGAGCAGGAGAGGAGCAAGGCGTTCAAGACGGGATTGACGTGTATTTTGCAACATTCGCAAAATCTATGGCGAGTACGGGCGCTTTTATTGCCGCCGACCAAGAAATTATTGATTATTTAAAATACAATTTGCGCTCTCAAATGTTTGCTAAATCACTTCAAATGCAGTTAGTGGTTGGGGCATTAAAACGTTTGGAAATGCTAAAAACAATGCCAGAGTTAAAACAGGATTTATGGACTATTGTTAACGCCTTACAATCTGGATTAAAAGCACGTGGTTTCGATATTGGTACAACTCAAAGTTGCGTTACCCCAGTGTATTTAAAAGGTAGTATTCCAGAGGCTATGGCGTTGGTTAGAGACTTGCGTGAAAATTACGGAATATTCTGTTCTATAGTGGTTTACCCGGTGATACCTAAAGGATTGATTTTACTTAGAATGATTCCTACGGCAACACATACTTTAAAAGATGTTGAAGAAACCTTAGATGCTTTTGATGCGATTAGAGACCGATTGGAAAACGGAACGTACAAGCGTTTATCGGCAGCGGTAATGGCGGCCATGGGCGAGTAATTACAACGTATTTAGGATATAAAAAAATCCGATTCATTAAAATGAATCGGATTTTTCTTTTAACGTAGAATCGTCTGTTTTTTTTTGTGCTTAAAAGCGATACTTTTCAAAGAATATCTTTTCTAAAAGTACATCGTCTTTTATGGGTTACGGGCTTAAAGTTTTTCCAAAGTTTATGGATAGCTTCATTGTCATCCAATTCAGGTCCTCTAACGCATAACTCAATACCTTTCTCCTTAAAGGTTTTATAAAATTCTTCAAAAATAATAGCCGTAATACCTTTGTTTTGATATTCTGGTAAAACCCCGATTAAATAAAAAGTTACGGTTTTAGCATGCTTTTTAGCGTGTAATAAGTGCTTTATTCCAAAAGGGAATAATTTACCCTTCATTTTTTGTAAAGCTTCAGCGTACGAGGGCGTTACAATGCCAAAACCAATCAATTTGTCATCTTTATCCAAGACAAACTTCACGTATTCCGGATTTAAAAAACCAATAAACTTCTTTTTAAAATACGCTTTTTGCTCGTCGTTTATTTCTACAAAAGAAGAAAGTGTTGCGTGCGATTTCGAGAAAACCTCAAACATTTCATCGGTATAAGGCATAATATCCTTATTCTTTGTAAAATTCAAAGCCTTTAATTTGTAGCGTCTTTTTATTAAATCTTGGATTTTCGAGAAATACTCAGGAAGAATATTTTTAAACTCCATTTTGTTCTCAGAATAGGTTTTGGCAACTGTATACCCTAGTTTTTCAAAATGTGTCGCATAATACGGATGGTTGTGCCATGTAATCATGCTGCCTATTTCATCAAAGCCATGCGTTAGCACGCCAACCTTATCCAAATTGGAAAACCCTACAGGGCCTTCGATAAATTCTAAATTATTGGCCTTTCCAATTTCATTGACTTTTTCCAACAGTTTTTTAGTCACCTCAATATCGTCAATAACATCAAACCACCCAAAGCGCATTTTCTTTTGGTTTTGTTTATTGACCTCTATCCAGTTGATGATACAAGCAATTCTGCCAACAATCTCATGGTCTTTATAAGCTAAAAAAAAGCGCGCATCGGCATCGTTAAATGCTGGATTTACATTTTTATTTAATGTTCTTACTTCTTCTGAAATGATAGGAGGTACCCAGTATTTCGAGTCTTTATAAAGCTTAAAAGGAAACTTTACGAAAGTTTTTAGGCCTTTTTTGGTGGTTACTTCTTTAAGTGTAATCATATATTATTAACGAAAAATCTTGACTGTTTTAATTATCAAAATCGGTATCTCTTCTTTTTTGCTTTTTCTTTGATTCTGCAGCGTCTTTATTTTTGACTTTTTTGTTTCTTCTTGATTTTCTTTCTAATTCATCTTCGGCGGAATTGCCGTTGTCAATTTCTTTGTCCTTATGAAAATCCAATCGGTACGACGCCCCTAAGTTAACGCTAAAAACAGAAGGTGTGTCTTTGGTGTTAAAGGTAAGGGCAGTGTCCAGCTGAAAGTCCTTCCCCCATAAATAAGCGCCCCCAAATCTAAACAAATTATCGGCATAAAAATCACTTTTAATACCTTGTGCCTCTCCAAATATTACCCATTTTGGGCTAAAGGAATGCGTTAGGGTTAGTATGTATTGAAAATCGGACTGGTCTGTGCCAATTCTATCTTTAATTAAATTAATTACCATAACCCAACCGCCGGCAAAATTATTTTGGGTGGCCACCATAACTTTAGGGCTAAAACCTTCAATTCCGGGGGCTGTGTATGGGTTTTGCTTGGTGTGGTAATTTGCGCCCAAATAAACTGAAACAGCCGGAATTAACGAGCTCCACTTAAAACGATTATTTGCTTTCCAACTATATAAATTAGGCTTGTCGTTCTCGGAATTTTTATAAGGGTCATAAATCAAATATTTTGCACCAACACTTACAAATTTAAAATTTGAACGCGCATCTTCAGCGGCTAAATTAGAGGTGTATGTTTTGGTGTCGTTTTGATACGTACCTTCAATATTTAATTCCAGTTCTTCCCAAAGTAAGCCGTATCGTGCTGCAAAATCCACTCCAAAACCAGAAACTTCAAAAGCCATAGCGGGCGTTCTTTTTTCTTTTATGATATATGGGCCAACTTCAAATTGCGCAACGTTTGTTCCCACAGAAAATGCACTACGTGAAACACCTGGTCGGTTGGAGTTAATAACATCTGTATATTGACTAAAAGCCTGTGTGCTAACTAAGCTTAGTAGTAAAATTAAGGTAGATTTGATTGGGTTCATAATGAATGTTTTGTAAAATATCTATAATTTATAGTTATGTAATACTTTCACTAATTATTATATAGGATGCTCAAATATAGATATTTTATACTTTTTTTATCATTTTTAAGGGTTTTTTAAATGTTTAGAATCGTATTTTTGTATAAATTTTTAAAAAAAGTCTATAATGGGTTTATTAAGAACCATACTTATTATTGTGTTGGTATATTATGGCATTAAAGTGCTTTCTAGAATATTTGCACCTTTTTTGATTAAATATGCTGCTAAAAAAGCCGAAAAACAATTTGGTGAACAATTTGGGCAATTCAGAGGAAAACAAGAACAAGAAAAGCCAATACGCGAAGGCGAAGTGACTATTGATAAAATGCCAAACACTAAAGCATCAAATAAAAAAGTGGGCGATTATGTGGATTTTGAAGAAATAGAATAATCTTCTTTTGCCATTTTCGTACAACCCGAAATCTTAACAATTAAATTTTGATTCTTTTAGGTTAAGTATATCTCGAAAATAATAGTTAATTTCACAACCATTGATTTTAACACATTTTCATGCAATTTTCATTTAAAAAAACACTTCCGCACTTACTTGTTTTAGTAGGTTTTGTAATACTTTCTTTAGCTTATTTTAGCCCTGTTTTAAAAGGGAAACAGATTTTTCAAAGCGATATCGTGCAATATATTGGCATGAGCAAGCAGCAAAAAGATTTTCGTGCTGAAACCGGAGAGGAAACCTATTGGACAAATAGTGCATTCAGTGGGATGCCAACTTATCAATTGGGTGCGAAGTATCCGCATAATTATATTAAAAAATTAGATTTGGCCTTGCGGTTTTTACCCCGACCGGCCGACTATTTATTTCTGTATTTGCTGAGTTTTTATGTGCTTTTACTCGTTTTAAAAGTCGATTTTAAACTCGCCGCCATTGGTGCTTTGGCCTTTGGGTTTTCAACGTATTTAATCATTATTCTTGGGGTTGGACATAATAGTAAAGCACACGCCATTGCTTACATGCCGTTGGTTTTAAGCGGCATTCTACTCACGTTCCAACGAAAATACATAGCTGGTTTTTTACTCACCGTTGTCGCTATGGGTTTGGAAATTGTGGCAAACCATTTTCAAATGACCTATTATTTAATGCTATTGGTTATCGTATTGGGAATCGCTTATTTAATCGATGCTTATAAAAAGAAGATATTGCCGCATTACTTTAAATCTGTCGGTATTTTATTTGCTGCGGTTTTTTTGTCGATTGCATTAAATGCGACCGGGATTCTGGCCACAAAAGAATATGTAAAAGAAAGTACACGTGGTAAAAGCGAATTAACTATAAATCCCGATGGTTCGCCAAAAGAAGTCACTTCAGGTTTGGATAGAGATTATATTACCCAGTTTAGTTACGGGATTTTAGAAACGTTTAATCTTTACATTCCGCGTTTTATGGGTGGCGGAAACGGGGAGAACCTCGGGAAAGACTCCGCTACTTACGAGGCTTACAGGAAATTAGGCGCATCGCCAACACAGGCTTTACAAGAATCGAAGCGCGCGCCCATGTATTGGGGCGACCAACCCATTGTTGAGGCTCCGGCTTACATAGGTGCCGTTGTTTTGTTTTTGTTTGTATTTGCCTTATTTCTGGTAAAAGGCCGCTTAAAATGGTGGCTCGTTGGCGGTACCATACTATCGCTATTGTTATCCTATGGAAAGAATTTAGGGTTTTTAACGGACTTTTTTATTGATTACGTGCCGCTTTACAACAAATTTAGAGCCGTAAGTTCCATTCAAGTTATTTTAGAATTGTGCATTCCGGTTTTAGCGATTTTCGGATTGGTTAAATTATTTAACGATTTTGAAAAGAAAGAAGAGAAACTAAAAGCTTTAAAGTTTTCGGCAATGATAACCGGTGGGATTGCCATTTTGTTTCTGTTGTTTAAAACATCCTTCGATTTTGCTGGCGTAAACGATGGGTTTTACCGCCAAAATTACGGTCAGGCATTTATTGATGCGATCAAATCCGATAGAAAGGCGATTTTCACCCAAGATACCATGAGAACGTTGATTTTGGTACTGTTATCTGCTGGTGTTATTTGGGCTTTTTTGAAAGACAAGCTAAAGGAAAAATGGGCTATGGTGGCGTTTGCTGCACTTATTCTTTTTGATTTAGTAGGTGTTGATAGGCGATATGTAAACAACGATAATTTTGTTTCGGCAATGCAGGTTAATCAACCTTTCACTAAAAACGAGGCCGATAAGGAAATACTAAAAGACACGACGCATTTTAGGGTGTTGGATTTGGTATCAGGACAATCAAAACCATCGTATTACCACAATTCATTAAGCGGTTATCACGCTGCAGGGTTGAAACGTTACAGAGAGGTTTCCGATTGGTATATTTCGCAAAACAATATCAATGTGCTGAATATGTTAAACACAAAGTACATTATTGTTCAAGACGATAACGGTAATCCTGTGCCTTACGCCAACGAAGAAGCCAATGGTAATGCGTGGTTTGTGAAAACATTAGAACGCGTTAATTCTGCAAATGAGGAAATCAACGCATTAGATAGTTTAGATAATAAGAATAAAGCAATTTACACTTATGTTAACAAGCCGAAAGATTTGTTGAAAGAAAGTAGAGCTTATAATTCCTTTGATGTTGATTCTCTAGCTTCAATTGTATTGATTGAAAACAAACCGAATTATCTAAAATACGAGTCAAACAATTCAAATGATGGGTTTGCAGTATTTTCCGAGGTGTACTACGGTAACGGTTGGAAAACATTTATTGATGGAAAGGAAGCGGCGCACATGCGTGTAAATTACACGTTGCGAGGCATGGAGATTCCAGCAGGCAAACACATAATTGAGTTTAGTTTCGATCCAGATGTTGTTAAAACAGGTAGTAAAATTGCATTGGCAAGTTCCGTCCTTTTTGGATTATTGCTTTTGGCTGGTTTGTTTTATGAATTTAAAAAGAAATAGTTTGTCATTCCTGCGAAGGCAGGAATCTTTAAAATTGAAACTAAATTAAAAATGGATTCCCTTCTTTAAGGGAATGACAAAGATGGCAAAAAGAAAAGTACTCATCATAACCTATTATTGGCCACCGGCAGGTGGTCCGGGTGTTCAGCGTTGGTTAAAGTTTGTTAAATATTTGCCAGAATTTCATGTGGAGCCTATTGTTTATATTCCGGAAAACCCAAATTATCCTTTGGTAGATGAAAGTTTAATTAATGAAGTTTCAGAAGACTTAACGATACTAAAACACCCCATAAAGGAACCTTATAAATTAGCTGGATTGTTTTCCAAAAAGGCATCAAAAACCATTAGCAAAGGCATTATTTCGGAGAAAAATAAGCAAAGTTTTATTGAAAGAGTGATGCTTTACATCCGTGGTAACTTTTTTATTCCAGATGCTCGTAAAAACTGGGTAAAGCCTTCAGTAGATTATCTTTCAAATTATATTTCAGAAAACAATATAAGTACCGTGATCACTACCGGTCCGCCACACAGCTTGCATCTTATTGGGTTGCAATTAAAAGAAAAACTAGGGGTGAAGTGGTTGGCAGATTTTAGAGACCCGTGGACTACGATTGGTTATCACAAACAACTAAAGCTGACTAAAAGCGCACAACAAAAACATAAAACGCTTGAAAAAAAAGTTCTTAATGCTGCCGATCAAATTATTGTGACCAGTTCGGTGACTAAAAAAGAATTTAAAAACCATACCACAAAGCCTGTCGAGGTGATTACAAATGGGTACGATTATGAGTCCATTGGAAAGGTTGAGTTGGATACTGTTTTTTCAATGGCGCATATTGGGTCGTTATTATCCAAAAGAAACCCCAAAGTTCTTTGGCAGGTTTTAAGCGATTTAATTAAAACGAATGATGGTTTTGCTAAAGATTTTCAACTTAATTTTGTTGGTGCAGTTAGCGAAGATGTGCTTCGTTCAATCGAAAATAATCATTTAAGTGATTATATAAATAATGTGGGTTATGTTTCACACAATGAATCGATTAAATTTCAAAAAAGATCACAAGTATTGTTGTTGATTGAGATTGATTCAGAAGACACTAAATCAATTATTCCTGGTAAATTATTTGAATATATGGTTTCAAACCGACCTATTTTAGCCTTGGGACCAAACGGGTCGGATGTCGAAAAAATCATAAAAGAAACCAATACCGGCAACTACTTTTATTACGATGATTATGAATCGTTAAAAACAACTATATTAACACATTATAAAGCCTATAAAAACAACGCATTACAGTCGCATGCCATTAGCTTGCAAAAATATAGCAGAAAATCGTTAACCGCATCTTTATCTAAATTATTATAATGGGCATTGTTGCAACGCAATCTTTTAAAAACATCATATCCACGTATTTGGGTTTTTTTGTTGGTGCAATAAATACCTTGTTTCTGTACACCGAGTTTTTAAGCGACGAATACTATGGTATGGTAGGCTACATGCTGTCTTTGGCCTATGTTATTATGCCGTTAATGGCCTTTGGCGTGCACAACACTTTGGTGAAATTTTATACCTCATTTAAAACACGCGTGTCGTTAAATAGCTTTTTGACTTTAATGTTGTTTTTGCCTTTGTTGATTATTTTTCCGCTCATTATCATTACACATTTTAGTTACGACATGATTGGGGGATTTTTATCGACTGAAAACCCCATCATAGAAAATTATTTGTGGCATACGGTATTTATCGCCATTTCTTTAGCGTATTTTGAAGTGTTTTTTGCGTGGACCAAAGTGCAAATGCAAACCGTGTTTGGTAATTTTATGAAAGAAGTGTTCCATCGTGTTGGTACTATGATTTTACTATTCTGTTTGTATTTTAACGTGGTTGATGTAGAGCAGTTTATGGTGGGATTGGTAGTTGTTTATGTATTGCGAATGCTTGTGATGAAGTTGTACGCATTCAGTATTAAGCTCCCTGTTATCATCTTTAAAAAAGTTGCTAATTTAAGCCCTATTTTAAAATATTCGTTTTTAATCATTATTGCGGGTTCCATCGCTACGATTCTGTTGGATATTGATAAAGTAATGTTGGGGCATTATATTCCAATCGAGCAAATTGCATATTACAACGTGGCTATTTTTATTGCCGCCGTTATTGCGGTGCCGCAACGCTCAATGCATCAAATATTGTTGCCATTATCGGCCAAATATTTAAACGAAAGGGATTTTGATTCCTTAAAGGATTTATACAAACGAAGTTCGCTAAACCTGTTTATTGTTAGCGGATTTATCTTTTTGTTAATTGTGCTCAATATCAATCAGCTTTACAACATCATTCCAGAAGAATTCAACAATGGATTATTTGTGGTTTTTATAATCAGCGTTTCTAAATTATATGACGCCATTTTAGGAAGCAATAATGCTATTTTGTTCAATAGCGATTATTACAGAATGGTGTTGTTTTTCGGGGTGATCTTGGTGATTGTAATGATTCTTTTGAACATCCTTTTTATTCCGCTTTACGGTATTAATGGCGCCGCATTAGCTACCTTTTTAGCTGTATTTTTATATAACACCATTAAGCTGTTTTTTGTTTACAGAAAATTTAAAATGCTGCCTTTTAGTGCAAATACTTTAAAAATAGGAATGTGTATTCTTATTGGGGTATTACTGTTTTATTTCTGGGATTTTTCTTTTCACCCAATCCTTAACATCGTTTTAAAGACGGCAGTTATCACCGTTTTATACGGTCTCGTTATTTATCTGTTTAAGTTTTCGGAAAACATCACTGAGCTTATTGATAAAGTAATACAACGTAAATAAATTCAGCACAGGCAAGCTCAGGTTGACGTAAATTTTGCCATTTAGATAGACTCTAGTTCAACCATCAATTTGCAATGCATGGTTTCGCAATTTTTTAAACATGGGGTTTCATTGAAAAAAGAAAACCCCACGAATTTGCTTTGAGGCAAACTTATCGTGGGGCTTTCCAACTAACCAACCAAAATTGTTATGATCTTCTTCTCGAAGTCGATCTTGTATTTTTATTACTAGAAGTACTTCTGCTTTGTGTTGCTCTCGGTTTACTTTTTGTAGACCTCGAAACGGTTCTTTGTGTCGTTTTCGGTTTACTCGTTCTAGTTACTGTACGTTGCGCAGTTCTAGGTTTGTTTTGAGTAGTTCTTGTAGCTACACGTTGTGTATTTCTAGTTGTTTTCTCTCTTTTACTATATGTACGAGTATTTGCGTTATTTGGTTTTCTGGTAACCGAAGTATTTCTAGTTCTGGTTACTGTTCTGGTATTATTTACATTTGGTCTTGTAGTTCTAGTAACGCTTTCTCTGGTTCTTTTATTATCATTTGCACGTGTATTGGTTCTAGTTGAATTTGTTCTAGCATCATCACGTCTTGTCGATGTTCTTCTGTTAACGTTTTCAGAATTAGCTCTAGTATTTCTGTTTACGGTAGAAGTATTATTTCGTCTTGTAGCATTTACTTGAGCCACATCTCGTCTAGAATTGGCACGTCTGTTTATTTCTGTTTTATTTCTAGTGCTTCGGTTAACCGTTGCATAATTTCTATTTCTATAAACTTTATGTCCACGTCTTGTGGCAATAGCGGTTCTTGGTCTGTAGTTGTTATAAAACGGTCTGCTATACGTGTATCGAACCGGGTTGTAATATTGTCTATAAGGTCTGTTGTAAACTACGCAGTAATCGTAAGCCGGAACACTGTAATACCTGTGCCAAGGTCTGTAAACATAATGCCTGTTATAAATGTTTATAAATCCAGAAAAATGTGAGTAGCGGTTGTAGCGGTTGTAGTGTACATATAAACCACCAACACGCGAAATATAACCATGTCTGTTGTAGTGAATATTTACATTACCAACTTGACTTACACGTCCGTAGTAATCATAATAAATAGGGGTGTTTTCTATTTGAATAATGGCACCGTACTCATCGTATTGCACGTAAGCGTTGTAATCGTAACCCGAATTAAAACTGATGCTAACATTTGGCGAACCAATAGACACGCCCAAACGCGAGTTGCCTCTTAAAATATTAAAATCGAATTGCCCATCGCGGAACACCGAAAACTCAATACCATCTTCTACAAAAATGAAAGAATTGCCATAACCTCCATAATAAGTTGCTGTTGAATTTGCTGTGGCGTTGGTTGTGGTTGCGGTAGCAGTAAACCCTGAAAGGACCAAACCTGCTAATAAGAATATAAATTTTTTCATAATTGTGTGTTTTAATTGTGTTACGCTTATGTCTTTACAAACAACGTGCCAAAAAACGGGAACGTATTCTAAAGCCTTTAAAATCAACGAACAATGGTTGGTAACTTTTTTTAAGTTGAAATGGAATTGATTCGTTTTGTGGGAAAAATTTGAGAAATTTGCTTTTATTGGATATGAAATATTAAATTAATTTTGTGTCGATTCATATAATCGAACTAAAAAAAACTCGAAATCTTATAAGATGTCTAGTTTTTTCTTCATCAATTTCAACAAATACCTATTAGCAACTGCCAAAAAAGTATTTGTATTAAAAGGCAAAAATAAAGTAACTTTCAAAATTCAATTTGGCTAATGTAGAACACATATAAAATCATAGTAATGAAAAATTTAGATAGAAGAAGTTTTATTAAAAAAACATCGCTTACAGGTGTTGCCTTGGGTTTAGGGAGCATGTTGCCTGCTTATCCAAGCAACCACCCATTTTTTGACCACGAGGGTAAATATATGGGCGGATTTGCGGCACCAAAATTAAATAAAGTACGCGTTGCCTTAATTGGTGTTGGTGCGCGTGGTAGTAGTCATGCCGCACAATTAGCAACTATTGAGGGTACGGAAATAGTGGCCATAAGCGATTTGTATGAAGATTATGCTAACCGATCGGCAAAAAAATGTAAAGCCATAGGAAACGGAGAGCGCCATAAAAACATTGCCCTTTACTACGGTGGCGAAGATAAATGGAAAACCATGCTTGAAGAAGTAAAACCAGACGCTGTTTTTATTTCCACAAACTGGAAAAACCATGCACCAATGGCTATTGAGGCTATGAAAAAAGGCGCGCATGCCTTTGTAGAAGTGCCAATTGCGGTAACTTTAGAAGAAATGTGGGACATTGTGTTTACCTCCGAGCAAACCCAAAAGCATTGTATGATGTTGGAAAATGTGAATTACGGAAGAGACGAGCTTTTGTATTTAAACATGTGCAGACAAGGTGTTATTGGCGATATTCTACACGGTGAAGCTTCTTATATACACGAATTAAGATTCCAAATGGAAGAGCAGGAAAGAGGTACGGGGTCCTGGCGAACGCCACATTATGCCAAAAGAAACGGCAACCTTTATCCAACACATGGTTTAGGTCCTGTGGCACAGTATATGAATTTGGCTAGAGGTGATGATAATTTTAATAGTTTGGTATCGTTTTCAACACCTTCTTTGGGTAGAAAACAGTATGCTGAAAAAAATTATCCAGCAGACCACAAATGGAATAAGCTGGATTATAAAGGGGGCGATTTAAATACATCGATTATAAAAACCACTTTAGGCAGAACCATCATGGTGCAATGGGACGAAACCAGTCCGAGACCCTATTCGCGTCATAATTTAGTGCAAGGCACCAAAGGCACTTTAGCCGGTTTCCCAACGAGAGTAGCTTTAGAAGGTGGTGTAGAAGGTGCCACCAAAGACCACCACAGTTGGGCTCAAGGTGAGAAATTAGAAAAAATATACGAAAAATACGAGCACCCATTATATCAGCGCGTTGGTGAGTTAGCTAAAAAAATGGGTGGCCATGGCGGCATGGATTTTATGATGCTATTCAGGGCTATTGAATGTTTACGTAACGGCGAACCATTAGACCAAAATGTTTACGAAGGTTGCCATTGGAGTGCTGTAGCGCCTTTAAGTGAAAGATCGGTTGCTCAAGGTGGTGCACCTCAAGCCTTTCCGGATTTTACCAGAGGAAAATGGAAAACCACCGAGCCACTTGCTATATTAAAATAATTCATTTTAAATAGTTATAAAAAGCCCCTTTAATCAATATTGATTAAAGGGTTTTTTTATTTAAAGAGTTAAAAATGAATGATTTATAGTCCTTTTTCGTATTTTTTTTGTATCTTAAGAGACATATCATTTTTTATTCATTTGCGTTATGGGCCAACCAATAAAAATTGTAGCACTTCCAACAGATACACGTGCACAGCACGGTACAGGTTTAGACGACACAAGGGATGCTTATAAAGCAAACCATCGTGCAAAGGGACACGAACTCATACCAACTTTTACATCAATAAATGACTTATGGGCACAAATACGAGCTATATGTGAGCGCAACGCCCCGGATATAGACTGTGTTACTGTGCTGGAAATTGGCGCTCACGGATCTCCTGACTATATTGACGGTATAAGTGATGAATTCGGTAATGACAATACAGATGCTTTTGGGCTTCTGATAAAACAAAATAAAGATATTTTATGTGACGAAGTGCATATTTACTGCTCTGGTTGTAACACGGGCATAGATTTTGGCCCGTGGGATTCTATAGCTGAAAACATTTGTGACGATATCCCATTTGATGCTACAACTTTTCCACATCATGTTAGTGTTTATGGCACCAAGGGCTATAAGGCACAAGGGACTTCACATATGATGAGTAATGAAATCGTACTTGCAGAGTGGACAAAAAACGGGAGAGTAACTCATCCCAGTTATTGGAATGGCGAAGATGCCAATGGAAATAATGTTTGGAACAAATTTGATAACTGGTAATCATGAAAGTTTTTTTAGAAAAAAACGGTAATCGCATAGAGTTAAAACCACACATGGTTCAGCTTTTTTATAAGGAATTGAAAAGAGCTACTAATTTATGCAGCACTATTTTTAGATCTGAAAAGGGGTATTTAGAAAGAGTAACTGCTGATTTAAAGGTTATTCTTGAACGGACTCCTACGAATAGTCAAGAATATTTTATCCATTCACGAGCAGTGCTTTACTATCCTAAAAAAGACCGTAGTTATCAGTTTTATTTTGGTTTTTTACTGATCGAGTGGTACAAAGATGCTACTACTCCGAATCCTTAAATAATAACTAAATAGTAAAACCCCGAAGCACTGTAATAAGTATTTCGGGGTTTTTATTTTCCACTACAAAAAAGTTAATGCTTTCTCTTTTTGTGCTTTTTTACTTTACCATTCTGTTTGTAATAGTAATAATTGTCATCGTCATCATCATAATCATTGTCATACCAATCGTCCTCGTCGTAATCTCTATCTCTGTGGTTATGGTCCATATTACAACTGCTTACACCACAAATATTACAGCTATTACTAAAACGATTCACTTGTCCTCGGGTAAAAACAATTTCTCCCCAGTGGTTGTACTTTACTTTTAAACCACCAACTTGGGTTAAAGTGCCATTACGTTTATAGCTCATATAAATGGAGCCTACTCGTTTAAGCTTGCCATATCTATCGTAGTTTAAAAACAAATTGCCAATGCGCCTTACTTTGCCATCTCTATCATGTGAGATAGAAACCCCTCTATTTCGATATCTTTTAGACGTGTACTTAAAACGTTTACCAGGTGTCCCATAAGTAATGTTCACACTACTTCTTTTAGAAGCCCGTGTTTTGTAATACGAATCGTTATAAAAAGTGTCTTCGTAATTTGTATTAAAATCAAAACTTCCGTCAGGAAAAACTAAAAATTCGATACCGCGTTCAACAAACATAATAGGTTGCGCGTAACGATAGCGTTTTGTTTTATCTAACTTGGTTTTTTGTTTTTGGTGGTTTAGCTCTGTTGCTGATACTGTTGTTAATCCTATTAACAAGCCTGTAAATAATAGTAATAATCTTTTCATAATCATATAGGATTTAATTTCTGCCTACTCTTTAGCTTTTCGGCTTACGCTATTTACTTTATGGTTTTCAATTAATGTGCCAAAACCGTAAGTTTCTCATTGTTAGCTTTTTAATAATCTGTAATTGTAATTACTTTTTTTTACTTTTATAGAAACCAATCATTTTAATGGAAAAGCAATACGAAACTTGCAAAAACTGTGAAGAAAATTTTGAAGAAGGCTTTGCTTTTTGCCCACATTGTGGACAAAAAGCAAAAGACGAGCTTACCATTGGCGTTTTGTTCTACAATACGATAACCAACTATTTTTCGTTCGACGCACGTTTTTTTAAAAGTTTTTTGCCGTTGCTTTTAAAACCAGGTTATTTGGCAAGCAAATTTATTGGTGGTAAACGCTTACAGTATTTACATCCGGCACAACTCTATTTGTTTATTTCGGTGGTGTTTTTCTTTTTATTGACTGTAGTTGTGGTAAGAGATACAGTTGAAGAGTTAGATACGGCACTAAAGAAAACATTGGAAAAGCCAATAATTTCTGATAGTGCAAAAGTAAAAGCGAAAAAGGCCCTGGATTCTGTGAAACTAGATAGTATTTTAATGCCATTAAAGGAAAAAGGACTAACTGGAATAGATGAAAATCAAGTAAAACTATTAGATTCTCTAATAAAAAAAGAGACAAGTGGAAAAAAGAACTATGGAACATCATTTGATTTTAATACCAAAGAAGTTGATTCGCTAATAGCGGTAAACGCTACCAATGATACTATTTTTAAGGCTATGGGAATGAATGATGACGCAGGATTTATTAAAAGAAAGTTTTACGAGCAAAGCCTTAAGTTTTATAAACAGCGCAATGGCGGACAAATAATGCAAGCAGCCATTGATACCATACCCATTTCACTGTTTGTTCTCTTGCCCATTTTCGCATTGATTTTAAAATTGTTGTTTTTCAACCGAGGCACTTATGCCCATCATTTAGTGTTTAGTTTTTATTTCTTTTCGTTTTTGTTTACCGTGTTTAGCATTTTGCTCATCATTAATTATATATGGGATTTGCCCGATTGGATAGATTTTTTAATCACGTTGTCAACCTATTTTTATCTATTAATGGCCATAAAGCATTTTTATCAACAGGGTTGGTTTTTAAGCTTATTTAAGTCTGGATTGGCTTCTTTTATTTATTTAATGATTGTTATTCCTGTTGCCATAGTTATTATTTTTTTCGTAGGATTTTTGTTTTATTGAACGCTTTAAAATTTCTTGTTAATAAGGTTTTTGTGAGTAATAATATATTTTGACGCTTTATTAAGTGCTTGATATTTAGTATATTGAATCGTATTAATCCTAAAACATTTAATTATGAAAAATTTTACCAACCTCATTTCTTTTTGTTTTCTTACCTTGTTTTTAGTTTCCTGTAGTACCCGAGCTGCTTATCTTGCTCGTGAAGAAAGCAGTAGCTTTTCATCATCGGGAGTTGCGCTAGCGCCTAATACTTCAAAATCAGCCACCACAAGTAAAGCCTCTGCTTCCAATAGTTTAAGGGCTTCCAATTCTAACTCGACATCGGGTTTTCTCATTGGCATTTATTTTACCGATTTAACCTTAAGTGAAGACTTTGAGATTCAACCAGAAATAGATTTTCTTCTGGTTAAAAATTTGAATGAAATTCAAGCTCCTATTTTAGTAAAATATAATGTTGCTGATGCTTTTAGCCTTTTAGCAGGACCAAATCTAGGCTTCTTATTGGATGCGCCAAACGGATGGAAGTCTTTTAATTTTGGAGTTGATTTTGGTGCAGCTTATGATATTGATGAAAAATTCAATGTTAATGCCAGGTACGATTTAGGATTAACTAACTTGTTGAAAAACCCAGGAGGAAACTCCGTGAAATTAAGAGGGATTCAAGTTGGGCTAGGGTATAAGTTTTAATATTTTCTAAATTTTCAAGGAAAGGAAAAGTGCTTGTTGCAAATGAGTGCTTTTCTTTTTTATTATAGTTTATCCTTTAAATACTTAGCGGTTTCTGAAGCTTTAATTTTTATAATTTCCTCAGGAGTGCCTGCCGCGACTAATTTTCCACCGGTTTCGCCGCCATTTGGCCCTAAATCAATAATATGGTCGGCACACTTTATAAGCTCTAAATTATGTTCAACAACAATGATCGAGTGTCCCTTTTCAATCAGCGCGTTAAAGGATTTTAAAAGTTTTTGAATATCATGAAAATGCAATCCCGTTGTGGGTTCATCAAAAATAAAAAGAGCTTTTTCCTTTGTGTTTCCTTTGCCTAAAAACGAAGCGAGTTTTATACGCTGTGCTTCGCCACCAGAAAGGGTAGAAGAACTTTGTCCTAAAGTAACATAACCTAAACCAACATCCTGTAAAGGTTTTAATTTGGTTGTTATTTTTGTTTGCTTATTGGTTTCAAAAAAGGCAAGGGCATCGTCAATGGTTAAGTTTAAAATATCATCGATACTTTTATTGGCAAATGTTACTTCTAAAACCTCTTTTTTAAAGCGTTTGCCTTTACAGGTTTCGCATTCTAAATGCACATCGGCCATAAATTGCATTTCAATGGTTACTTCACCTTCGCCTTTACAAGTTTCACAGCGTCCGCCATCTACGTTAAACGAAAAATGTTTGGGCTGGTAGTTTCGTATTTGGCTTAGTTTCTGTTTTGAAAATAAAGCGCGAATATCGTCGTAAGCTTTAATATAAGTTACCGGATTTGATCGTGAGGAACGCCCAATTGGATTTTGATCTACAAACTCAATATGGTTTATGTTGGCAAAATTGCCTTCTAAAGCTGTAAACTGACCAGGTTTATCACCAAAATCGGTCAATTTTTTTTGTAAAGCTGGGTATAAAATCTTTTTGACCAAAGTACTTTTTCCGCTACCGGAAACACCAGTAATTACCGTGAGAATACCCAGTGGAAAACGAACATCGATATTTTTCAAGTTATTTTCGCGCGCTCCAATAATATCAACATAATATTTAGAGGTTCTTCGTGTTTTGGGAACTTCAATTTTTAATGTTTCATTAAGGTATTGAGCCGTTAAGGAATCCGACGCCAAAATATCAGCATAAGTGCCATGTGCCACCACATGACCACCAAAAGTACCGGCTTCCGGACCAATATCAATAATGCTATCGGCGGCTTTCATAATGTCCTCATCGTGTTCCACGACAATAACCGTATTACCTAAATCGCGCAGTTGTTTTAAAACCAAAATTAAACGCTCGGTGTCCTTTGGATGCAGGCCAATACTGGGTTCGTCCAAAATATACATCGAGCCAACCAAACTGCTGCCCAACGATGTGGCGAGATTGATGCGTTGGCTTTCACCACCCGAAAGCGTATTCGATTTTCGGTTTAAAGTCAAGTAATCCAACCCGACATTCGAAAGAAATAATAGCCTGTTATTAATTTCCTTTAAAAGTCTATTGGCAATTTGCGCATCATAGTCGTTTAGCTCCAATTGCTTAAAAAATATAGCCAATTTATCCAGCGGCATTTCAACCAAATCGGTAATAGTCGCACCCGCAATTTTTACGTAATTGGCTTCAATTCGTAAGCGTTTGCCATTACAGGTTTTGCATTTTGTTTTTCCGCGGTAACGCGATAGCATCACACGATTTTGAATTTTATAAGCTTTAGATTCCAGTTCGGCAAAAAAGGAATTCAAACCTTCAAAATGCTTGTTGCCCGTCCAAATAAGTTGTTTTTGGGCCTCGCTCAACTCGAAATACGGTTTATGGATAGGGAAATCAAACTTATGCGAATTATTCACCAATTGATCTCTGTACCAACTCATGCTTTCTCCACGCCAAGGAAAAATAGCGTTTTCGTAAACCGATAACCCAGTGTTTGGAATAACCAAATCGTCGTCAATTCCGATAATATCGCCATAGCCTTCGCATTTTGGGCAAGCGCCGTACGGATTATTAAAACTGAATAAATGCACATTGGGTTCTAAAAAAGTAATGCCATCCAATTCAAATATATTGCTGAATTCCCGTTGCCCGTTATCAGCAAGCGTTTCCACAATACAAGTTCCCTTACCCTCAAAAAAAGCGGTTTGAATGGCATCGGCCAATCGATTGAAAAAATCTTCCTCGTCTCTAATTATAATTCTGTCGACAACTAAATAGATGTTTTCTTTATCGGAAACATCTTTTGCTTCATCAATTCTAATAACGGTATTGTTGATTTTAATTCTGGCATAGCCTTGTTGGTTCAAAGCTTGAAGTTTGTCACTCATACTGCGGCCTTCTTCCAAATGAATAGGGGCGAGGAGCAGTAATTTTTCACCTTCGGGAAATGTTTTTAAATACTTTAAAACATCTGAAACCGTATCTTTTTTCACCTCATTTCCAGAAACCGGCGAATAGGTTTTCCCGATTCTGGCGAATAAAAGTTTTAAATAATCGTAAATCTCGGTCGTGGTGCCAACGGTTGATCGAGGGTTGGTAGAATTCACTTTTTGCTCAATGGCAATGGCCGGTGCAATACCTTTTATGTAATCTACTTTGGGCTTGTTTAGTCTGCCCAAAAATTGGCGTGCGTAGCTCGATAAGCTCTCCACATAGCGCCGTTGTCCTTCCGCGTAAAGCGTATCAAAAGCTAAACTGGATTTTCCCGAACCCGACAATCCCGTAATAACCACCAATTTGTTTCTAGGAATAATTACATCAATATTTTTTAGGTTATGCAATTTTGCACCTTTAATGATGATGTTTTGTTTAGGGTTTACTTCAGAAATATTAGGAATCATAAGCTTTTAAAAGGATAATTTTGCAAAGATACTATAAGTAAATCAGCTTAAAAAATAGATTATTGTTTAAAGGATTGTTAAAAAAAATAGATTTTTTTTGTTTTTTAGGAACGATTGTTGTTATATTTGGTTTATCAATTAAAAAACAACTCTCGCCTATAGCATAACATTACTTTTAAAAACTTAACCCCAAGCAATGAGGCTTTTGCTTCGATGCATTAAAAGTAATGATTATGAAATACAAACATATTTCTGATGCTACATTAGTTAGCAGTTATATTCAAGGTGATGAAAGCGCTTTAGAAATTCTCATCACAAGGCACAAGCAAAAAGTTTACAGTTTTATTTATTCAAAAGTTTACGATAGGGATGTGGCTGAAGATATTTTCCAGGACACATTTATTAAAGTTATCAGAACGCTTAAACGCGGGGCTTACAACGAAGAGGGCAAGTTTTTGCCGTGGGTGATGCGTATCTCGCATAATCTGGTTATTGACTTTTTTAGAAAGAACAACCGCATGCCAAAATTTGATAACAGTGGCGATTTTAGTATTTTTTCCGTGCTTAGCGATACGAGTTTGAATGCTGAAAAAACCATTATAAAAGAACAGGTTGAACACGATGTAAGACGATTGGTTGATGAGTTGCCCGAAGACCAAAAAGAGGTGCTAATGATGCGTATTTACAACGATATGAGTTTTAAGGAAATCTCGGAAAGAACAGGAGTAAGTATAAACACGGCGTTGGGGCGTATGCGTTATGCTTTAATTAATTTGCGAAAAATAATAGACAAACACAATATAGTTTTAACCAATTAGTACAATAAAGTAAGTTTTGCTGCGTTAGCTTAATAAATAACCTATAATTTATTGAAATGGCAAAACTTTACACTGAAAATTCTATTAAAAATTTAAACGATCTAAAACCGAAGGAAGAAACGGTTAATTTTCTTCTAAATTATTCCAAGGCTTTAAGTGTTATAAATTGTAATAAAATGAAGTTTGAAGCGCTTCTAAATTAAGTTTAATGGAAAAGTCCTGATTTTAAAAAATCAGGACTTTTTTTGTTTGTAGTATTCGTTAATAACGCTTTTTCTACCTATTGTTTTTGTGATGATATCTTTCTCTAAATCCCAACCGCGTGCTGGAGAATACTCGCGTCCGTACCAAATAATCTGTAAATGCAATTCGTTCCATAATTCTTTTGGAAACAAGCGCTTTGCATCTTTTTCGGTTTGCACTACGTTTTTGCCATTGCTTAAATTCCATCGGTACATTAACCGATGAATATGCGTGTCTACAGGAAAAGCAGGCACACCAAATGCCTGCGACATCACTACGCTTGCTGTTTTATGCCCTACAGCTGGAAGTGCTTCTAAAGCTTCAAAACTTTTTGGGACTTTGCCATCGTGTTTTTCAATTAAGATTTCAGATAACCCATGGATGCCCTTGCTTTTCATGGGTGAAAGCCCAACGGGTTTTATAATGTCGCGAATCTCTTCAACCGAAAGCTTAACCATATCGTACGGATTGTCGGCCCTCTCAAAAAGTAAAGGCGTTATTTTATTTACACGAACGTCGGTACTCTGCGCAGACAGCAATACTGCTATAAGTAATGTGTATGGGTCTTTGTGGTCTAAAGGAACGGGAATTTCTGGATAAAGCTTGTATAATGTATTAATAACAAAGTTCACTTTCTCTTTCTTGGTCATAAGTCGTATTTTTGCTTAAAAATCAAAGTTAAGATTATGAATACACTAAAACAAGGTGATGCTGTGTCTAATTTTTCAGCTAAAGATGAACAGGGAAACACGGTTTCATTAAGTAATTACAAAGGAAAAAAGCTAATCGTGTTTTTTTACCCAAGGGCAAATACACCGGGCTGTACCGCAGAAGCATGTAATTTGAGGGATAATTATGAGGTTTTAAAAGAAAAAGGCTATGAGTTGTTAGGTGTAAGCGCCGATTCTGCACGAAAGCAATCTAATTTTAAAAAGAAATATAATTTTCCGTTTCCGTTATTGGCAGACGAAGATAAAACCGTAATTAATGCCTTTGGCGTTTGGGGGCCCAAAAAGTTTATGGGTAGGGAGTTTGACGGTATTCACAGAAAAACCTTTATTATTGATGAAAAAGGCCTAGTGGAACGTGTTATAGATAAAGTAAAAACCAAAGACCACGCCGCACAAATATTGGAGTAAGCACCAAAAAGGAACTGTCTGAAAAGAATAATTTAACGACGAATGTTATGTTGAGTGCAGTCTAAATACGTTGAGAATTAAGATATTATAGATTTATACGGCATTCAAACGGACAACGATGATAACTTTTCAGACAGCTTTTTTTTCGTATGTATCAAAATAAGCCGTTATTTTTTTACCGCTCTTTTTTTAATGCGAATAGGTTTTAATGGTTTGCGCGTGTAGCCAAACAACCTATAATCTTTAATTAAATCTGAGATACCTTCAGGTAGCATAGCTTCCCAACCTCGTTCGCCATTTTCAATTTTATGAAGAATTTCCCTTGAAAAAATACTCATAATACTTTCGTCGTATTCTTTAATGTCAATCACTTTTCCGTTGTATTTAAAGAATTTATAAAGCTCTTTCATTCGTGGGTAAACCTTCAAGTTTTCACTATTAATAAGTTCACCGGTTTCCGGATCGAGCATAGGGTATAAATACACTTTTAAATCTTTAAAGAACAATTTACCAAACGCTTCAAGAATCCCGCCACTTAAATGGCGATAGTACTTTTCGTCAAAAATATCAATCAAATTATTAACGCCCATGGCAAGTCCCATTCTTGCTTTGGTATAGGTTGAAAAATACTCAACCACTTTATAATACTCTTGGAAATTGGAAATCATTACCGATTGTCCGAGCGAGCACAGTAAATCGGCTCTATCCATAAAATCCTGTTCGTCTATTTCGCCCTCGGCTCGCAAGTTGGACAAAGTAATTTCAAAAACAACCTCTGTTTTGTTTTCATCAACTTTATTTTCTTTTACAAACATTTCGTATGATTTCTCGTACATGGCCATATTGACTTTGGTTACGGGTCTGAAACTACCGCGTAAAGCCAGTATGTTTTTTTTGTACAACACTCTCGCCGGAAGTACGTTGTTGCCATCGGGACCGAACATTACGGCATCGGTCATGCCATTTTTAACTAATTGCAAACTCATTAACCTATTATCTACATCCTTAAAAACAGGGCCAGAAAAGTTAATGGTGTCAATTTCCAATTGATCTTGATCTAAATGGTCGTATAAATAACGCAGTAATTTTTTGGGTTCGTTGTATTTGTAAAAAGCGCCATAAATAAGATTGGTGCCCAAAACGCCCAACGTTTCTTGTTGTAAGCGCGCATCGGTTTCCTTAAAACGAACATGTAATATTATTTCGTTATAACCGCCATCGGCTTCAACTTGATATTTTATTCCTACCCAGCCATGACCTTTAAACTTCTTTGAAAAATCTATGGTAGCAACGGTGTTGGCGTAGGTAAAAAATATTTTATTCGGGTGTTTTTCTCTGGTAATACGCTTTTCCATGAGATTCATTTCATGCGAAAGCATCTTGCGCAAACGCGCTTCGGTTACATAGCGTCTATCATCTTCAATTCCATAAATGGCATCACTAAAATCTTTATCGTAAGCCGACATCGCTTTTGCAATCGTACCAGATGCTCCGCCCGCTCTAAAAAAATGACGGCAAGTTTCTTGACCCGCACCAATTTCTGCAAATGTGCCGTAAATATTTTCGTTTAAATTTATTCTTAAAGCTTTAGATTTTAACGACGGTATATCATCAAATTCCTTATCACCCTTTATGGTAATTTCCATAGTTTTTTTTTGAGTTGTTGCTAATGTTTACAAAGGTATCAAATAACTATAGCTTACAAAAAAATAAGTTTATTTTTGTGATTAAATATTACTTTCTTGAAAATTACATTTCTTGGCACGGGTACATCTCAAGGCATTCCAGTTATTGGAAGCAAACACCCTGTATGCTTAAGTGATAACCCTAAAGATAAACGGTTAAGGGTGTCTGCTTTAATAGAATGGGATGATTATGCTTACGTGATAGATTGTGGCCCGGACTTCAGACAGCAAATGCTGCGCAGTAAATGCGAAAAAATCAATGGCATTTTATTTACGCATGAGCATTCGGACCATGTTGCAGGACTGGACGATATCAGGCCGCTCTGTTATATGAATGGCGATATGAATATTTATGCCCACCAACGCGTTATTGCATCCATAAAAAATCGTTTTGATTATATCTTTAAAACCGAAAACAAATATCCCGGTGCGCCAACGGTAATAGTTAATAGAATTGAAAACAAACCGTTTCACTTATCTGGAATTGAAGTTGTGCCCATCAACGTTAACCATTACTTTGTCCAGGTTTTTGGCTACAGGTTCAAGGATTTTGCATATTTAACCGATGTGAAAACAATAGAAGAGAAAGAAATGGAAAAACTGAAGAACCTTAAGGTTTTGGTAGTAAATGCACTGAGAATAGAGCCGCATATTTCTCATTTTAATTTAGAAGAAGCTTTGCGATTTGTTGAAAAAATAAAGCCCGAAAGAGCCTATTTTACACATATAAGCCATTTATTGGGCTTTCATGACGAGGTACAACAAACACTGCCAAAAAATGTTTTTCTGGCCTATGACGGCTTACAAATAACCCTTTAAAAAAAGTAATAAAATGAAGCAAAAAATTTTTATTTATTTATTTGTGTTTTCGGTATTGTTGGTGCTGTTTCAGTATGTTAACTCCAAACGAATTTTTGAAGACATGAACAATAAACTGGAAAAGTATAAATCAAAATCAATAAAATATAAAGATTCCATAGCGGTTTTGCAGGATGATATATTAAATCTCTCGCATTTTAATTTATACAGAAATGAAGATGCCATCAGCTATTTTGAAAACGATGGCTATAATGTAGATGAATTGATTCCCTTTATTAAAGATGAACTTTACAAATTAAACGAAACCAGTGGACAACATCCCATTGTACCTTATGCTGCAAGTGAAGGCAGAAGAATGATGATTAATACGGTAAAGATGTTAAATCATAAATGGATTATTGCCGATTTTTCGGATGGCGAATTTTGGGGCGAAATATTTTTAACCTACGAAATAACAGAAGACAAGCAACTAAAATTCAATCTGGTAGAATCGTTTTTATATCCTTTTGATAAATAATGTATTGTATACCCGTAATCAGTAATGAGCATATCGTCATGCTGAACTCGTTTCTGCATCTCATAATTATTTGACATACAATCATTTGTTGAATACGACCCTGAAACAAGTTCAGGGTGACGAACCAATTATGTAACATTAAGGGCAATCAGATAATTTACTTGATTTTGTAAGCTACGCCTTTTTGTTTCTTTGTTTCGCCTACATACGAATATTCAAAGGTGTACGATGAATCGGTTGTGGTTAAAATTTTTAAGTGCACATCCTTTCTTTCGGCTCTGTTTTTGGGATTAATGGTTTTAAAAATAACCTCGCAATCGTTTATCCATCGCAATTTAGAAGAATCTATTTTTTTATTGTACGTTTCAATTTGTAAATTTCCACTTCTTTTAAAAGTAGATTTATACAGCACATCATTTATGGAAACCTCGCTATAAAACTCACCTGTTTTATAGGCTTTGCAATCCCTGGAAGTTTCGTAGCAGCTCAATAGGCTAAACAACAATATAAAACAGAATAAACGCATAACATATATTTTTGGGCAAAGCTACTAAACAAAGAATTTATTTGCGACCTTTTAAGGTAAAATTGCTAGTCGTTTTGAAAGTTTTCAAAACTGCCGTCAGAGTAAAAAATAACAATACGCTCAATTTTTTTTCCGTTTTCGCTTTCAGGCTTCAAAGTGTCTTCAATTTTTAATTCCTGGGGTTTAGTAGTTGTATTGGCTATATTTTTATTTGAAGGAAATTCGCCTTTGCCATTTAATAGCCAATACAACTCAACCTCCGGAAAGGAGGAAAGTACTTTTAAAACAAAGTCTAAACTCGGTTTGTTCCTGCCCGATAAAATGTGCGAAATACTAGATCGCTGTACACCGATTTTTTCTGCGAAAGAGGAAGCAGATTCACCGTAATAATCTATTACTTTTTGGAGTCGTTTCACGAAAGCTTCATTGTTTATCATTGTAAACACGGGTTTTAAACAAGTTGTGTTACAAATGTAACGAATTAATTTTAAAAGTAGTGTTTACATCCTTAAATAACCCACAATATACTGAACTAATAGTTTATATAGTAACATGTAATTAACTGAAAATAAATATTTAAAGCAATAAGTTTAATGATTTCGCAAAATTAATGGATTTCTAACCATTGCGTGTGTTATTTTTGTTAACTTATGTATACAAAAACGATAATAATGTTTGTTTACAAATGTAAATTAGTAAATGTTTACATTTGTATATTAAAAAATTTCAATGAACGTAGCACATTTAAAATCACTGTTTTTAAAGCACAAAGAAAATAGTCTCATCCATCGGTATATTACCAATCTTAATATTGAACCTTTATTAAATGACTTAGAAAAAATAATAGATGTAAATATTATTGGAAAATCGGTTTTAAGGCAACCCATTTATTCCTTAAAAATTGGTAATGGCGAAAAAAAAATATTGATGTGGTCGCAAATGCACGGAAACGAATCGACCACAACCAAGGCGTTATTCGACGTTTTAAATACACTTTTAGATAAAAAAACGGAACTTAACTATATTTTAAAAGCCTGTACTTTATACATCATTCCCATTTTAAATCCAGATGGCGCCAAAGCGTACACTAGGGTGAATGCAAATGCGGTAGATTTGAATAGAGACGCCCAAGACTTATCGCAACCGGAAAGTAAGCTGTTAAGGGCTGTTTTTAACGATTTTAAGCCTCATTTTTGCTATAACCTGCATGGGCAACGTACTATTTTTAGTGCTGGAAAAACGAATAAATCGGCTACGGTTTCTTTTCTGTCGCCAGCACAGGATAAAGATTGTAAAATTACGGCAAATCGGAAGGTTGCCATGGAAATTATAGGTGTTATGAATAAAGTGCTTCAGAAAGTAATACCGAATCAAGTTGGTGTTTACGACGATGCATTTAATTTGAATTGTGTAGGCGATACGTTTCAGAGTGAAAATGTACCCACTATTTTGTTTGAAGCGGGACATTTTCAGGAGGATTACGCCCGAGAAATAACGCGAGAGTATATTTATATGGCTATGATGCAATCGCTGGACTATATAGCCAATAATAAGGTTGACGGAGATTTATATGAGGCTTATTTTGATATTCCTGAAAACGAAAAATGTTTTTTTGATGTGATTATACGAAATGCCAAAACAGATGACGATAGAGTAGTGGATATTGGCATTATGCATCAAGAAAAATTAATACATGGCAACATTGAGTTTATCCCAAAAATCGTAAAAATTGAAAAATTGACGGGCTTTTATGGGCATAAAGAGTTTGATGCCAATAATTTGGTTGTATTGGATGAGCGTGGTGATTGCGTAAAAGTTAATAACGAAAACGATTTCGTAATAATAAATAACAATAAAATCGCATTATTATGGCAATAAAAGACAGAAATAATATGTATTTTTTGATGAAAATGTAGTAATTTTGCTTTTTATTTAAGAATAATTAATTATGGGGAAAATTAAATTAGACGAAATCGATCATCAAATTCTTGATATGTTAATCGATAATACAAGAATTCCGTTTACAGACATTGCAAAAAAATTATTAATCTCTGCAGGTACAGTTCATGTGCGTGTAAAAAAAATGGAAGAATCCGGAATTATTAGAGGGTCATCCTTAACATTGGATTATAAAAAATTAGGCTATTCTTTTATTGCCTATGTTGGCGTATTTTTAAATAACACCTCTCAAACTAAATTTGTGTTAGAACGCATTAACAATATTCCTTTTGTAACGGTGGCACATATAACTACAGGAAAATTCAATATATTCTGTAAAATTAGAGCCAGAAGTACAGAGCACGCCAAAGAAGTTATTTTTATGCTTGACGATATTGAAGGTGTTTACAGAACAGAAACCATGATATCGCTTGAAGAAAGCCTAAACGACAAAAAGCGTTTGATGCACTCTATTTTTAATGAGTTGTAATTTGCTTTAAATTAAAGATCAGAAATAAAAAAAGCCCTTCAAAAAGGGCTTTTTTTATACATAATTTCTACTTTTCAACGCTTAGAACAACCTAACAATGCTACTTGTATAGCTATTTAAGCATTTCAAAGAAATTTTTTGATTTAATATGTAAGTTTCGTCATTTTTATAATAATCTTTGATTTTCGAATTTTACCAACCAATTTGACTAACCCATATGGTATTTAATTCTTTAGAGTTCTTTGTTTTTTTACCAATAGTTTTTTTCCTCTATTGGATAGTTTTTAAAAAAAGTTTAAAATCACAAAATTGGTTATTGCTTTTCGCCAGTTATTTATTTTATGGCTGGTGGGATTGGAGATTCCTCTCATTAATATTGCTCAGCACATTAGTAGATTATTTTGTTGGGTTAAAAATTCATGCCAATGAAAAAAAATCCGCACGAAAAGCATGGCTTTGGGTAACGGTTATTTTCAATGTTGGACTTTTAGGCTTTTTTAAATATTTCAATTTCTTCGTTGATTCTTGGGTGGACATGTTCGCAATGTTTGGCTATAACATGCATAGTACGTGGACATTGCGTGTTATATTACCAATAGGTATATCGTTTTATACCTTCCAAACCATGTCGTATTCGTTCGATATTTATTATAAAAAATTAACGCCTACAAGAGATTTTTTGTCCTTTGCCGCCTTTGTTAGTTTTTTTCCACAGTTAGTGGCAGGACCCATTGAGCGTGCCTCGAACCTGTTATCTCAAATTACCCATAAAAGAACATTTAGTTACGACCAATCCGTTAGCGGGCTTAAATTGATATTGTGGGGATTATTTAAAAAAGTGGTTATTGCAGATTCTCTTGGGCCAATGGTTGATGATATTTTCGCCAATTATGCCGATTATCCGGCCTCTACACTCATTTTGGGAGTTACAATGTTTAGCTTTCAAGTGTACGGCGATTTTAGCGGTTATTCTGATATTGCCATTGGTACCGCCAAACTTTTTGGGATAGAATTAATGTCTAATTTTAAATTCCCAAATTTCTCGAGAAATGTCGCGGAATACTGGCAGCGGTGGCACGTATCGCTCTCAACATGGTTTAGGCATTACGTTTATATACCTTTAGGTGGATCGCGTGTTAGCAAGCTTAAATCGGTTAGAAATATTATTATTATTTTTCTTGTCAGTGGCTTTTGGCACGGTGCCAATTGGACCTTTATTTTTTGGGGTGCATTTCATGCCTTGGCATTTATCCCTGTTTTTCTATTGGGCCGAAACACCATTTATAAAAACAATGTAGTGGGAGAGCACTCCTTTTTTCCTTCGCTTAAAGAAATTGGCCAAGTTATATTAACCTTTGGAATTGTAACTTTTTCAAGAATATTTTTTAGATCGGAATCCATCACCGATGCCTTTGCTTTTATAAAAAGAATAGTTTCTGATTTTAGTTACGAAGTGTATTACCATCCCATGGGTTACAGGATGATCGATTATTACATTCTAATAGCGGTATTTGTAATTTATGAATATAGGATGAGAAAAGATGAACGCGTACCCTTTAAGTTCAAATCTAAAGTCGTTAGGTTTATAGCTTATGCGATAGTGGTTTTATTGATGATGTTGTTTTATGATGATGGCATTGATAGGTCGTTTATATATTTTCAATTTTAAAATCGTGAAAAGGTTTGTTCTAAATACTTGTTTGTACATATTTCTAATCCTTTTATGTTTAGAAGGCCTTGTACGGCTCTTTCATTTATATAATGATGTGCCTTTGCACTTGTATATTGATGAATATGATATTCAAAAAACAGTACCAGGACAAACTGGATTTTCGGTTACTGGAAATAGAAGACAGAATTTTGCAGAATTCAGAATTAATAATTTTGGTTATAATTCGTATAGGGAGTTTATCCCAACAGCAAATGAAGTTGAGATTGCACTAATAGGCGACTCTTTTATTGAAGGTTTCAATCAGCATTTTTATGATTCCACAGGAAAAAAAGTTGAAAACTATTTAAATGATGGGACAAAGGTGTTCGAATATGGTCGCGGCGGATATGATATGGCGGACCAGTTTCATATAATAAAATCTTACAAAGATCAATTTGATCTTATAGATTATGTTTTTATTTATATGAAATTTGAAAATGATTTAAAAAGAACTGAAATTAAGCCAGACCATCGTTTAGTGAATTTAAAACATTCTTTTAAATTTAAGATTAAAAGACAAATTAGGTTGCTTAAGTACGCTAATGCCATAGGTCTTTTTGATGCTTTTAGAAGGTTTTGGTACGGGTCAAATTTTAATGAAGAAACTTTTGATACTTTTATATCTAGTAGTGATAGTATCAGCGATAAATTCGACGCTGAATATTTAGATAATTTTAAAACGCTAGTCAAAACCTATGGTTTTAATAAAGAAAAAAATGTCTTTTTATTTGACAAAAGAAAAACCAGCCCCCTTTTTGTAGAACATTGTGAAAAGATGGGATACAAATACCTTGATTTTGGAGCGGTTTTTGAAAAGTCTAGCAGACCAACCGATTTAATTTACGACCGCCATTGGAATAACCACGGCAGGGAAATTGTGGCTTCGGTAATAGCCGATTACGTTAAAAACAATGCAGGCAAATAACATTTCTTCACCCATTTAAAAGATGCTGCATTTTAAGTTTTTTAAATGTAAATCTTAAATAATAATCCCAATCTATTAAGAAAAAGCAAATCAATCGATACTGCCTAAATGAAATACCCATTAAAGAGCCTATGGACAGATGGAAAACAATGGCAGATATAAGATATATGTTTCTGTATTTTGAGTTAATAAACACTACAAAAGCGAGTAATTCAAATAAAACCGAACCAATTGAGAGGGCAACAACCAGAAATTTATTATTTGCTATATATTCAGCAATATCATTCAGTTTCTTTTTTGTTTGAAAGTTGCCGTAAGTATGAGCTATAAAACCAAATTCATCCTTCCATTTTTCATTCTCTTTAATTTTGCTATCACCAATAATGAGTTGCGATTCGCCTCCTTCATATTTTATGGTTCTTTCCTTTAAGTAAAACCCTAAAGTCGAGCCGTCCATCCAAGACATGCCATGGCCATATCTAAGCTTCGAAACTCCGGCAGAAAAGTAAGTAATGGCTACCAAAGCCAAAACCAAATTCAAACCCCACTTTGGATTGCTTGCAAAATCTAAAACCCTGTTTTTACGTTTATTATAAAAATGCATTAAAAGATAATCAATCGATAGCTTCATGGATCCTGGCACAAGCGCAAGAGCGAAAATAACCTGACTTGGTAAAGAAGTGTGATGATCAAAAACCCCAATACCCTCGCCAACCCCGAATACGTAAAAACATAAAAAGGCCAATACCAATAAATTTAGTCTGCCTAAAATGCCCAGTGCCGCACCAAAAGCAGAAACTATAATTAAAAACTTAACGGTTGTGTAAAGGTTTGAATCCAGTACTAAAAACGCATCGGGCAAAAGGCTGGTAAACCAAGTTTTTGATAAAGCATACTGAATGTTATTTTCTAACTGAAAAATAGCGTTAAGGCGTTCCAATACATATTTCCCCATTAATATTGAAAGCGAAAATCTTAAAATGCTTAAAGGTTGTGCTATTACCAACCTTAGTAAACCAATTAGCTTAATTCCTATTTTCATATAACGCATGGTATTTTTTATCGCTATAATCAAAATAGCCAATAGGTTTAAAGTATTTAATGATGTTTCTATTTTGGTCTACGCTTTTAACAGATAAACTTATTTGGTTAAACGAGAGGTTGTATTCACTTAAAATAAAACCAGAATAATAGTTGAAAAAGGCATCCATCCTATCTTGAAAATCGGATTTGCTTTCGGTCAATTTGCTATCAAAAGGTGAAATGGCATGAGTTGAACCGTAAACTTTGCTAAAAAAATGCCTGATAAAAAGATCTTCAGACTTACCGTAATACCTCGTTAAATCAACTTGTGTGGAATCAGTTACACCTTCAAATTTAAATAGGTATAAATCTGTGTTATCATCAATATAATGCCCAAACATGGGAGCGCAGGTATACGGAAAGCTCTCAATACCCAAAATAGCCACAAAGATATTTGGTACCAATATTAGTGCAGTAACAATTTTAAAATATGCCTTTTTTTCAAATAACTTATTTCTCATTATTACAGCAAAAACAATTTTTAGATTTATAGTATCCTCGTCTGTGCAAATAATCAATTGCTTTTATAATAAACATTTCCTGTTTTGAGTAACCAAAATTACTTATGCTAATTGAAGTGTCTAACGATTGTACATAATGCCACCACTTTGAAGGCACATGCAGAACATCTCCAGGCCCCAACGTAACACTTAAAAATTCCACCTCTTTGAATTTAGGGAACTTGCTTTCATCAAAATTATTTATATCAACTTGACTGGCTATTGCGCCATTGATGTATTTAGCACTCGGATACATCTTTTTGTTAAATTTTGTAGAACTGATGATAAACATTTTTTTTCCTTTTATTTGGGCGTACATGTTTTTTCCTGTATCGTTATGAAACCCAGACACTGTGTTTGACGGCCCAATCCAAGCTGTAACGTCGTTTATTTTATTATAGCTTTCAAAAAACGAAAAATCGATTGCATTTTTTAAATGTGGGTAGTAATTAAAAATATTCAGGGTAGTTAAGTAATCTTTAAAGGACTCTTTATTGGCATCAGCCGTTTTTAATTTTTTAATATAATCTTTAAAGGATGCTTTTGTGTAGCGGTTATCGTCTTGTATAAAATTACCAGAGAGTAAAAGAATATCTTTATCTTCTTTTAAGTTCAATAAAAAATCTAAATCCCAATTTTTTGTCGCGCCCCAATCTTTGGCCAGACCTTTAAAAACAACTGGTTTTTTATTGTAATATTTTTTTTTAAAGATAGAGGAATCAAATGATGTGATTTCTTCAATGGGTATGCTTTGAGATAAAATGTCATTTAAAATATTCATTTCCCGATGGTGTTTTTAGTTACTAATTTTTTTATTCAGATAATCAACTATACTGTTGGCTATTAAAGCTCTGCCATGATTGTTCCAGTGCATATCGTATATTAAAGTAGTGGGCTTTTCCGATTGTTTAAATGCCTTGCTAAAATCGATATAATTATAGCCCATTTTATCGCAATAATCTAAAAAATATGTGCTGGTTTTGTCTTTATTGAGCAGAAAAGTAGTTTTGGTTTTATCAAATCCAAATGTATCTATTAAAGTTTTAAGATTATCTAAATATTTTTTGGCATCAGCTTCAGAAACTGCCTCGTCTTCATATGTTTCGGGTACAATTCCAAAAAACCTATCCCGTAACCTTAAGATTGGTTCAAAAACACCAATACCTTCGGCATAGGTGGTTAGTTTAATTTTGTCTCTAATTTGAAAGGTGGTAGAGTATTGTAAGTCTACCCGCCACTGATTGGGAGTGTATTTACCTCGTTTTAAATCGTTATTGAACTTAATATAAATAAAAATATAATCAATGTTTTTAAAATGTTCTTGATAGGCTTGAATAAGGTGTAATTGATCGGCCAAATCGTAGCCAGAGTGCCCATATTCAAAAACGTTTACCGTGTTTTTTAATTTGGTTTCTATTTTTTTTCCAATAGATCTATGGTAATCTTGATGAAAACCCTCTATAAAAGAGTCGCCAATAAGAGCAATATCTGTTGTGGTGCTACTAGGATTATATTCTTTATAGGAATTGAAGCCACTGTCGTTAATATTATATTTTGCATATTTCATGCGCCTGTTGCCAGTAACATAGTACCCTTGCTGTTTTGGTAAATATGTTTTAACATTCAATTCGTTAATATAATAAGTTGGATATTCAAAATATAAATGAAAAACACGCACGCAAACTTCCAAGAATACCAAGATTAGAATAAAATATAAAATCATTTTACCAATTAATAATTTCATTTTTTTAAAGCATAGAAGTTTAGTTGTAAGGTAAATATAATTACAATTTGCAAGTATTAAATCAATAATCGTTTAAATACATTCTTTTTGCTTTTAATAGAGGTTTTTCCTAAAAAAGTACATTTTAAACCCTTTAAAATATTTGTGTAAATTTTTTGAGCTTAAACATGCTTACTTATAAAACAACGACTTTTTGTGACACTGTTTTACCGCAAAAAACATATTCTTTAAAAGAGACCACTTCGTAGATTTTTAAATCGTTTACATGCTCCTTATTTACAAACAGAAAATCGAACATGGCCTTTTTAATATCCTCAACTTGCGGACTATTTATATTTAAGGAATCTAGATTGTTTGCGTTATCAAAATCAATAGTTTCAGCATCGTACGCAATATCCTTAAACGTTGATTTTTGCTTATAGAAATAGCTTTTTAAATTTTTAATTAGCACATCTACATTTATTGTTTTGAAGAAGTTTTTAAGTTTAAGTTTTAAAATGGAGCTAGTAGCCAAAAAAGTAGCTTGAATATTATTTTTTGAATAAATAACATGATGTTCGAATTCGTAAATATAATTACTCCACCGGCGCTTGTACTCCAAATAACCATACTCTAAATCCAAAAGATCATACTTTTGGGTTACTGCCCATTCCAATAATTTATAAATGGAAATGTTTCCCAAAGAAAACTTTGCATAATCAATGTTATAAGAGGGAATGGCTATAAAAAGAATGTTGTTAAAATGGTAGTTAAGCGATATTTGTACCGGAATATTATCGTGGTAAATAACAAATAACGATGCTTTTTTAGAGTTGATGTTTTTGTATGTTGTGGTTAAGTAAAACTCCCAGTTATCAAGCATTTTGTTTGATTCTTCACGCTGGTTAAACCTTTTGGTAAGCATGGTGTGCAATGCGCTCATTAGATCGTTATACTCAGTTTTATCAATGTTGCCATAAAACATTTTATAGCTCGCATTAAAACAAGCTTCAAATCTGTTTACAAAGCGCTTTGTGTTGCTCCTAAAGCTTTTGCTAAACTCGTTTTTAAAAAAGTCATCAAATCCCTTGTTATCATTGATTCGAATAGCATATCCAATAATTTTTTTTTGCGGAATATTTTTTACTATTTTCTGCTCATTATTTCTGTACGTGGGCTTTAAGTAGGAGGGAAACAAATCAAAAGTGTACACATTTTTTGAAGCAACAAAATTGTTTCCAGCATCTGCACTATAAATCTCGTAATTATTATGAGTAAGATGTAATTTTTCATAGCTATCAAACACTTTATGCTTTTTTGATAGTGTATTGTAAAAATCATATGTATTAAATAATCCCATTTTGTGTTTTAATCGATTATAACTTTTTGTGTGCTACTTGTTCCTTTTATAATAAAAGTCGAATTATCTACTTTAAAAACCTCGATATCATTTATATGATCTTGATGTGCAAATGTAAAATCTATTACTGCTTTTTTTAAGAGATTGTTTGCAACATTATGAAATTCAATTTTTGTTAATTTTAATTGTTTAAAAACTTCAGCTTTAATTTCTTCAAAACTAAGTGATTTTTGAAGGTTTACATCTTGTTTGTTTTTCCCTAAAAGGTATGCTTTAATTTTTCTGAAATTATCAACAACATTATATTTCTTTAAAAGGTTTTTAAACTGTACTTTAAAAACTTGAAGTTGTCCAAAAAACAAGGCTAAAAAAGACGATTTCTTATAAACTATGTAATACTCGTAATTATATGAAAGATTGCTCCAAATCCGTTTGTAATCTAAGGCGCCATTACCCATATCAAAGATAGCGTAATCATTTTTTATGCTCCACTCCAATAATTTATAAACTATGGTGTTACCTATGCCAAATTTTGAATAATCGATATTATAAGCAATAATATGACCGATAAAAACCTTGTTAATGTGGTAATTAAGCGAAATGCCAATAATCTCATTGTCTGAATAAAGCACAAAAAGCGAAGCTTCCTTTGTTTTGATTTGCGATAGTGTAGTGTTGAGATACGAATCCCATTTTCCCAAAGCTTCGTTTGTATTGTTCCGTTGAATAAACCTGCGCTTAATCATGGTCTTTAACTGAGGCATTATAACATTGTAATCGACTTCAGTAATGTCGCCATAAAACATTTTATAATGTATGTTAAAACAAGACTCTAAACGCTTGATTTTCTTTTTTATGGGCCCACGAGTGCTAGATTTAAAGGTGTTTACCAAATACGTGTCGGCATTTTTAACGCCATCAATTAGAATGGCAAAACCATCAAGCTTTTTTTGCTGAACCTTTTTTACTGTAACATTGTTGATATTTGCAATTTCTGGGTAGAGATATTGTGGAAATAAACTTATAAAATTTACCTTGGGTTTATCTTTATTTATCTCTGTGCTTTCTGAATTGTAAAATTTTGAATTATTGTATTTATAAAATAGTTTAGAAAATACCGGTGATATTTTGTCTTTTTGAAAAAACGTGTTATAAAAATCTTCTTTATTTAAAAGCGCCATAATAAGTTTTTAATTTCCTTTATTGGTAAAAGAAGCTTTTATTTTTTTAATCGAACCCATAATGTTCTTCGACTTTATAAAATTTTTAAAGTGGATTTTATAGCTTTCCATTAGGGCGATGGCTTTTGCTTTAACAGAGTTTTTTTTATAGTATAGATGATATTCCACTTTATAACATGTATTGTACCATTTTCTCTTATTATCAAAAACGCCAATGCCTAAATCTAAAAAATCAAAGTGGTTGTCAATGCTCCATTTTAAAAGCATATAATTATTTATGTGCCCAAGTCCAAATTTACCATATCCCACATCATAAGAGTGCGTTTCGTTAAAAAGAATACTGTTGTTAATGTGCCTGTTTAATGATATGCTAATGGGTTTATCATCATCATAAATCACAAATAATGATGATTTCTTTTGATTTATCAATTCTCGTAAATCCTTAATATTATTATCCCATTCCATCATAAAAACATGCTGTGTGTTCTTAGTTTTAAACCTTTTTTCAATCATTTCGCGAAGCGATTTAAGTAAAAAATCACATTTCTCTTCAGAGATTTCCCCGTAGTTATATTCGTATTTTACTTTACAAGATTTTTCAAGCAGTTTAAACGATTTTCTTAAGTTGGTTCTAAGTTGTGATTTTGTATGTTTAGCCAAATAAGATTCGACGGTATAACTTTCGTCCAACAGAATGCCAGCACCTGTAATGCCGTGATGTATAATTTTTTTTGAGTGGAACCCAGATTCATTTACAATTTTAGAATTCAAAAAAGTAGGGAACAAGCTTACATAAATAACATCGCTTAATTGATTTGGTTTGGAGGCATCTTTGTTTAAAAACGCCTTGTTGTTTATATAAACATACTCATAACAACCTGGGACTATTGCTTTGCTGTTCATATAAAAATCATATATAAATTGTTCTCTTTTTAATTGTGCCATTTTATATAGTTAAAACCTTAATCTCTGGTATAGGTTAATTTTATTGAACATTTTTCTCCTTTTAAATAAAAAACATTCTCCTCTGTATTTGCCTTAAAAATAGACATATTATCAATGTGATTGTTATTAGTGTAAATAAAATCATTAATTGATTTTCTCAAGAATAAATAATCATCTTTTTTAAAATTAATCTGGTTTAGTTTTTCAATCTCATCACTTGATAAGTTGTTGATTTTAATAGTTTTAATTTCGAAAGATTCCAATGGCTCTTCATTCGGAACACCTTTAAAAAACTGTTTAAAGTTTTTGTATAAAACGTTTACTTTTTTAGAAAGCAAATAGTTTATTAATTGGTATTTATATTTTATAAAAATGGCATACACTTTGCCAAACCATTCTTTTTCTGTACGTATTACATGGTGGTTAAAGCTATATTGTTTATTGTTCCAAATTTGTTTGTGGCTAAAGTTTCCGTAGCCCAAATCGATAAGCTTATAATGATTTAAAACAGACCATTCAACAAGCTTGTAGATCATAAGATTGCCAAGGCTATATTTGTAAAAATCTATATTATATGATGCAATGGCGCTGTATATCACTTTTTTTTGATGATAATTTAAGGTAATTGCAATGGGCTCATTATCACTAAAAACAACAAGTAAGGATGCTTTTTTACTTGCTATGAGCTGGAGTGTGTTATTTTCATAATACGCCCAATTTTCCAGAACAGGGTTTCTGTCGTTTCGCTCTTTAAACCTTTTTATTAGCATGTCGTGTAAAGCATGCATTAGCGCATAATATTGCTCATTGCTTATTGCGCCGTAAAAAAATTCGTGCTTTATATTGTAGCAGTTTTCTAGTTTGTTTTTTGTACGATTAAAATTTTTTCTTATACTCGTTTTAAACTCAGATTTTATGTAATTGTCAACCGAGTTGTAACCCGTTAAATTTATGGCATATCCATATTTTTGAAATACTTCTGTACAAAAAAAACCATCTTTAACCTGGAGTTCAAAATAATTGGGAACCAACTCAAAAGCATATATTTTTGATGTTGGTAATAATTTGGTTTCAGGGCTATAAAACGCTTCGTCATCACCTTTTAGTTTAATTTTTTCATATATAGATGGAATCGCATTTTCTTCAAAAATATCTGAGTAAAAATTTGATCTAGAAATATATTTTGATGCCATATTTTTATACCTAATTAGTAATTATAAGTTTTTGTATCTTATTGGTTCCTTTTATAATATAGCTCTTTTCTTCATTATTTAGTTTATAAACCAAAACGTTGTTTTTTAATTGAGGGTTTGCGTGTAAAAAATCGTAAATTGGTTTTCTTAAAAATGCGTAAGTTTCGGTTTCAATGTCTATTTTTTCTTGGCTGTCCGATTCAAAATTAAAAGCGTCAATGGTTTTTGATTCGATTTCTGCGGGTTTTTCAATATTTTCATTACTATCATTTGTTGGACTTGGTATAAATCTATTTAAAAAGAAGAGTAACTTATTGTTTGGATGTTTGTAGTAATACCTAAAAACATAAAATTTTAATTTTAAATAGCAACACAACAGCAACGCCAAAAGATTACTGATAACCGATTTTTTTTTGATAATTATATTATGGCTTAAATCGTAATGGTTGTTGCTCCATTTAAATTTATATTCTGATGCTCCCATGGACAGGTCAAAAATCTCAAAATCGTTATTGATATTCCATTCCAACTGTTTATAGAGGTCAATACTGCCTAAACTAAATTTTGCGTAATCTATATCGTAGCTGGCAAGTACATTGCACGTGATTTTATTAAAATGATAATTAAAACAAATATTTATAGGCTTGTCATTATCATAAATCACAAAAATGGAGGCTTTTTTCTCTAAAATCAATTGGAATAAATTCTCTTTAATTAAATTCCAACGGGACAGATGAAAATGTTTTTTATTAATTTGATTAAACCGTCGTGTTATAAAAGTGTATGCCGTGTTTAATAAAAATTCATACTGTTCTTTATTAATTTCTCCATAGTAAAATTTATAATCAATATTAAAACAAGTATCTGCTCGTTTTAAAACAGACCGAATTTGTTTTCTTTTTCTGGAGTTAAATTGTTTTGCTGTATAATCTTCAATAGTAGCAAATTTGCTAATGTCGACCAACAGACCTTTGTCTATTTCAGGAAGGCTTATTTTACGGTAGGTATTTGTGTTTTCTAACAATAAATCCAGATAAGGCGGAATATTGTAAACGCGATATAACTTATTTTCATTTGAAATTTTGATACCCTCAAATTCCTTATAAGTTACAACTTTACCATTAAATTTATATTGAATGCTACTGTAAAAAGCAGGTAGTTTTCTGTTCTCAAAATAATCAAAGCCGTAATGCCCAACATTAAGTATTTTTTTAATCATTAATAATTTAATTGATAATTATGTGGTAAATTTTTGGCTAATAAAACTAAAAAAAACAAAAGTTGTCTTTTTCATTTTAAAGGTAATTATTATAATATGTAATTTTATTCTTTATTAGATAAAAAGTAATAATAATTGACCAAGTGGAGTTTGAAAAAAAAGTGACATATTAGTTTTTTAAAAAGTACTTAAATTAAGGTTTTAAACCTTAATTTAAGTACATGAAAATAGATTAATTTAGTGACTATTAGAAGGTTCGCAATTAGCTGTGCGTAATTAATTGAGAGTCTTTTTTGCCTGCTAATATATAGCTATTAGAAGCGGTTTTACATTTATACAAATTAATATGCTTTAGGTTTTCTGAGCTCGTATACAGGTAATCGAAAACGATCTTTCTTAAAAAAGTGTTTTCAGTACTGTTAATATCAATTTCTTGTGTTTTTTCAGGCTCAAAATCCTTACTATTAATAATTGGTTTTATGTGGTAACTATTGGCATTGCTACTTTTGTTGTTTTTAAGGAAAAACAATGCCTTGTGTAGCTTTGTGTTTATGTCTTTTTCTCTTAAAGATTGTTTTAGTTTAAAAAATAGATAAAGGTAATTAGCAATTAATGCAGCGGTTACAGATTTGGAGTCGTAATAAATATGATATTCAAAATCGTACTTTAAATCACTCCAGCTCTCTTTGTAATCAAAATACCCTTTAGTGAAATCAAATGTTTTAAAATCGTTATCAAAAGCCCATTCCAATATTTTCATAATTGAAATTTTTCCGATGTGAAATTTGCTGTAATCAATATCAAAAACGGTAATGGCATCAAAAATAATGTCTTCTGAAAAATAGTTTAGCCTAACGGTAATAGGAATACCATCATTATAAACAACAAAAAGAGAGGCTTTTTTTTCTAAAATTAAAGGATAAACCACATCGTAATAAAAATTCCATTCCTCAGGATTCAAATTATTGTTTGTTATTTGTTTGTCATCAAATCTTTTGGTCAATAATTTATTAAAGTAGCTAAAAACAAAATCGTATTCTTTTTTGTCAATTTCTCCATAATACATTTTATAGGTTATTGAAAAACAATGTTCCAAACGCCTATTGTATCTTCTAAATTTTTGCACACTACTTTTGCTAAAAGTAGATTTAAAGTACGTGTTAAAATCTTTATGTTTATCTAAATGAATTAAAAAACCAGGGTATTGTTTTGCCTTTTTTACTTTTAGGTTTTTGTTACCGCTGTTGGTTTTAACATTAAAAAATTTTGGAACATCGTAGATTAAAAAACATTTGGACTTAAAATCGGTTGCAGCGCTTTCATCATCTAAACTATACGAAACCCCTTTTGTTAAATTTTTACCTGAATTGATAAATAGGGGAAAGGACCTAGGTTTATAAAAAGAAATGTTTTTAATAAAATCAAAACTATATAAGGGTTTTTCAGTATTAAAATGTCTATGCCATATTTTAATAAAGGTTGAAGAAAAAAAAGGGTTGCTTTTTATCATGAGTTTGCTTAATTGTTTGGTAAAATCAATTTTACGACGAAAATTATGGATTGGTATTGTTTTTATGATAAAAGTATTTTTCAGCTTTAGCTACTTTTCTAATAAATTTTCCGGGTACACCATAAACCATACTAAAATCTGGCACATCTCTAACAATTAAAGCGCCAGAACCTACAATGGAGTGTTTACCAATTTTAATGCTTTGTATTATAGTAGCGCTCATAGCAATATAAGTGCAGGTTTTAATTGATACATGACCACCAACTGTAGCATTTGGCCCTAAGCTTGAGTATTTTTTTATTTCGCTATCGTGCCCAAGCGAAGCTTTGGTATTAATAATACAAAACTCACCAACAATAGCATCACTATTAATTATAACTCCTGCAAGGATAACGGTACCTTTACCAATATTTACATTTTTTCCAATAACAGCATTTGGGTGAATGGCACTGATAAATTCAAAACCCGGATCGATTGTGGTTATTTTTTCATGGTTTTTTTTACGTGCCCAATTATCACCTATGGCTATAATACCTTTATTAAAGTTATGTGTTTTTTTTAACTCAGGAATATGCTCTTTTCTGCCAATTACTTTATAATTAAATATTTTAGTTCCAATAGGCTTAAAGGAATCTATTAAACCAACAATAGTATACTGATTTAACTTTTCAATTATATCAATAATAACTTTAGCATGCCCTGATGCGCCTATAATTACAATATTATGTTTATTTGAAATTGTCAAATTGATTTTGATTTATTATTAAACGCTATAATATAGTTTTTTTCTGTTGAGCAATGTTATATTTTCTGTTTACTTGTGCATACCTTAATTATTTTAAGTTTTTTTATGCTTTTGCTTTAATTGTTTCATTTACCATAACTCTTCTTTTTCCTGATGCCAATAAAGGGATTTCGTTAACATAGTGTATTTCTATTATGGCATTATTTCCTAAATACGATTTAAACTCGTCAACAAACTTTTTTTCGTTTTTAAATTCTCCATCAATATTTATTTTAAAAATATATTTATTCCTTGTTTTTTGAATAAGCTGACATTGATTTAATTCGTGATATTTATTAATTAATAAAAGTAGGTTATTAGATATTATTTCGCCTTTGGTATTGGTTATAACGTCAATTTTTCTGCCTTCAATTTGTTTTAAAACGAGCTTACCATCTGCATGGTCTATACACCCAATGTCTCCAGTGTCGTATCGAATCATGGGCATACAATAATTAAATAAATCGGTGATTACAATTCTACCTTTTTCACCAAGTTTTACCGGCCTGTTTGAATTGAGTGTTAAAATCTCAACATAATAACTTGCTGAATTGATTACAAAATAGGAAGTATTAGGAAGCTGTTGCGCAATAATACCGTTTTCAACATTAGAGTATCTCGACACGGTATCAACATTGAAATATTTTTTTAAAGACTTTTTTGTGCTAGGGGATAAGCTTTCAGAAATAGCAATCACCGATTTTAAATTACAATTTATGGGTTTTGCTTTAATGTTGTTTAAGTATTTACAAACTTGATCGAATGCTGAGGCATAACCTATCCAGCTTTTTGCTGATTTATTCTTTTTTAATTTTGCAATAAATTTTTTTAAATAGGTGTCGTTTAAATCAAATACGTCTATAGGTTCAATATTTTGTGCCCACTTTGCTAGAAAACATTTTTTGCCGAATGCATCCCACATTCTAAAATAATAGAGTTTATTGCCAATCGTGTATCCTGCTTTTTGAGAGAAATATAAATTATCTGCCACATTGCGGTTTATTTTATTGATGTTTTGATAAACTTTAAATGGTGTACCTGTAGATCCGCTTGTTTTTACCGTTGTTTTTTTTAGATTTTTATATAGGGCAGATTCGAATGTTTTAAAATTAGCTTTAATGATATTTTTATCAATTACGGGAAAATCTTCTAACTGCTCTATTCCTGTATATTTAGTGTAAAACGGGGTAGTATTACAAGCATGGTTTAAAATTTCTGAAAGGTATTGGATTGTTTTATTATGAATACCGTTTAATGACGTGTTTTCTATAATAGTCTTTACATCGTTAAATTGTTGTCTTTTTTTATTTCCATTGAAAGCGTCTAATGCATTAAAAATAAATAATCTAGGATTTGAAAAAGGTATCATATTTTAAGCAGGTAATGTATTGATTTCTTTTAAAATCTCTTTTATAATAGGGCTTTTGCAATAGCCGCCGTACGCAGTGTCTGAAGTTTGTAAATCCGGATTATGGTTCCCTTCAATAATTATAGGGCCAGTGTGGGTTATGGCGACATCCCAACCTATAATTCTGCTAGGAAAATATAAAGCGGCATATTTTACCAAATCACAAGCTTCTGTAAAATATGGGATTTTAAAGCCATCTAATTTAAAATTTGAATTTGGGTGGTTATTAAATACATTGCCCCCCATAACAACACTTTGCCTTCCTTGGCCTTGTAAAACCCCCGTTTCAGTATTTACTGCTATATAAAAACCACCACTAGTTACGTTGTCGGTCACACTATTTCCAACACCAAATCGCATAAAAATTGAAACAATGTGTATTTTGTTTTCTTTATCTATATAGGTGACACATCGTAATGTGTTTATAGATTTAGCGTGTATTTTGTTTATCTCTGTATGTTGTTCAATGCACTCTTGATGTAAATAACTGGCTTTTAAAAGTGATTTTTTAGCGTGTTGTATTTTGTTTTTTAAATTGTTTTTATTTAATAGTATACAACCTTGGCCTCCAATACCTTGAAGAGGTTTTAAAAAAAGCGCATCAATATTTTGTGTTTCGAATACGTTTTCAAAAAAACTTAAAAGATCATTTTCGGTATGTATCACAAAAATTTTATCATTAAAATAAAATCTGTTTTTTATATGATAACTAAATAATTTAGGAGTTTTAATATGATTTGTTTTACACAATAAACTAAAACTTAATTTATTATTCAGCAATGCAGATATTTCTGGAAACACTAATTGTTTAGATGACAAAATGCTATTGTATTCCTTGAACGATAAGTAACTTGTGTAATCAGTCACATCTCTTCGGTACAAATACTTTCTAAAATAATCGGTTGGTAGTGCTTTTTTTATCCATGAAAAATGGATAACTTCTTTGATTATTTTTAAAAAACTTTTTTTGTCCGAATCATTTAAAAATACATTTAGATTTTTAATTCTTGATAACATTTTATGGTCTTGTTTAAATACTTGTATAACAATAACATATTAAAGTCATTTAACACAATATTCTAGACATATAATTGATGTTATATACAGGAAATCGATTTTTTTAAATTTTTTTCATTATCAGTACCAAAACATCAGTGTGTATATTTATAAATATTATTTGATTACTTCGTTAGATCTATAATTTGGGAAATAATCCGAATTAGCATTAACTTTATGGATTTCTACGAGCTCATCATAAATTTCTTGGTTCACAATGAATTTCCATAAATTAAATTGTTTGAAATCTTTTGAAAACGACGATTTAAAATGAAATAATGAATCGTCATCTCTACCGCCTAATCCGCCACCTAAATTAAAAGAATTATAACATCCTTTTTCATTGGCGATTACCCTCATTTCATCAATCAATAATTTTGTGGGCATTAAATGCAAATACTCGTTTTTTGATCCAGATAAATGGTATTGCAAAATAGAATTAGTAGCAATAAACATACTAGCACCAATAACTTCTCCAGATTTGTTATCGACTACAGATAATATAGTAGTTTCAAAATCGTTGCTTTTTAGAATATTTTCAAAATAAGATTGGCTAAAATAATAGTATTTTTTAGCGTTTACGCGATCCATATTTTCATTATACAGCTCAATAAATTTTTGTAAATCTTTATTTGAAGAGGATGCTTTAACTGTACACAATCTTCTTGCTTTATTAATGTGGGTTTTAAGTCTGTTTCTATAGTTTTTTCGTTGTGAATCAAAATCCAAAGTCAGGTCTATGTTTACCACTTTGCCTTGCGGGAAGATTTCCCCAAAATTATTTAATATGGCATGTTGATGCTCTATATACGGGTTTAACCTAGAAAAAACTGATATAATATTATTGTTATTGAAATAATTAGTTATCCCTTTTGAAAATTTCAAATTGTTAAAAGAGGCATCTAGCCCTTTGGAAATCGGGCCAACATAGCCATAAACAGAAGTAGCATCTTTGTATTTGGAGTTTGGAATATCACGAATAATTAACGGCAGACCAATTTGGACTTCTTTATTTACATATTTCAATAATATTGGTGTTTCATTTTCCGACACCGATAATTTGTGATAATCATAGGTATGATAAAAATCATAAGACTCTATACTATCTAAAAAAGTATCCCAGTCTTTCTTATTAATAACCGCTTCGAAGTATGATTTATTGGTTTCTTTTTCTTTGTGAATAATTTTAGCTTGAGAAACTTCTGCATTATTATCCTGTTCAAGAAAGTAATTATATAAATTTTTAGCGAGTATTTGAGATATCCAAATTATTCTACCACAGTGCTCAACATGCCAAACAGCTTTATTATCAATTACATTACCTGCTAACAGAGGTCCCATGACGTGCAAATTGTTTGATGCTTCAAGATTGTGGTTAACGTGGAATCCAATTTTTGACTCGTTTGGTTTGCAATAACCATTTTCTATTAAATTTAAAATTAATTTAGGGATATCGTTTTGAGTTAGGTTTTTGCCGCCAATACAGTTAAATATTAAGTTGAATTCTTTGTTATATGTTTTTACTTCCTTAGTGTTTGTGTCGAGATACTTTAAAAAGTAATTGTTATTGTTTTCTTGAAGGTCGACAAACCTGCCTGCAATATGCTCAAAACGCCTGTCCGCTTTAAGCATTTCTATCGTGTTGGAGTAATGGACACCTGCGCACCGTTGTTTTTTTCCTATTTCGTTACCGTAATAACAGGCAAATTTTTCAAGTTCAGTTTCGTTAAGTTTTTCCAATAAACTACCAAAGGCCGATGATATAATTTCGACCGTGGACGCCGCACCTAAGTTAATTTCATCTGATAAATCTATATCCTTAAATGTGGCTTCCGCTATAGAATCTGCACTTAAAGTACTTGCATTTTGAAGTTTATTTAAATGAATTGGTTTAAATTCCTTTTTTCTTTTTTCATCTATTATCGCGTCTGGAGCCCTTCCTTGGGTAGATAGAAACACAAAATTATTTGGAGTATGATCTCCAGCTTTTGAAACATCGTTTAATTTATACAATAACTCGAGTGCACTTGCATTGGCACCAATTATTAGCACGTTAGTTCCTTTGTCCGCTCTGTTTTTTATAAAATGCTTAACGTTTTTTAAGGTGATTTCAAGTTGAGGATCATACGGGGTGTTGATAAACATTAAGTTTTCTTCTTCAATTAAGGCTTCATTCTTCCATAAGTTATTTACGGGTAATGAGCCCACGGATAGAATAACCTTTTCTGATAAAATAGGCTTATTGTTTTCTAAAGTAATGGTATAGGTGTTGTTTTCTTTACTTAGGTTTATAACTTCATCGGTTATATAATTGATCTCAATTGCGTTTTGGCTTGTTAACTCCTTTATGCTATTTTCAACCATTTCGTTAATATAATAACCAAAAAAACGACGCGGAATAAAAATATCTTTCCATTTATTGTTCTGTATATCAACACCATTTATATCTAACCATTTCTCAGATAAAATGCCGCCTTCATTTTTAAATTCCTTTAAAAGCCAATCCTTATTTACATTTAGCCATTTTATAAATTTGGTAAGCTCTGGTTCTGGTAAAAAGTTTCTCAACGATGTTATTAAAAGTGTTGATGAACCAGACCTAGCTCCGTAAGGAATGCCTGTATTAAACTCAGGGTATTTATCAATGATATGTATGGATAGTCTATTTTTTAATTTTGGACCATTTTTAATAAGGTCTAAAAAATTTAAAATAGTGAATGATGCCGAAATTCCGGAACCAATAAAGGAAATGTCTGATATTTTGTTAGGGTCTCTAAACATTACTTAGGTGTGTTTGTTTTTATTATTCTTCCAGGGTTGCCAACAACGGTACAGTAATCGGGTATATCCTTTATAACTATAGTGCCAGCTCCAATAGTGCACCATTTCCCTATTTTAACTTTTGGGATTACAACGGCACCAACACCCACATGTGAGCCTTCACCAACTTCTACATGGCCACACAAAGCTGCTTTAGGCGATATGTGTGCAAAATCCCCAATAACATTGTCATGGTCAATACTAGCACCGGTATTAACAATTACGTGTTTTCCCACGGTTGTGTTGGGCTGTATAATCGCTCCAGCAAAAACTACAGTACCTTCTCCAACTTTTGAAGTAGATGATATTATTGCAGATTTATGGATGGCTTTTTCATACCTGCATTTTAAAAAGCCTGCAATTTCGGCCCTATCTGAGTTTATACCAACAGCTATGATTACCGGAGGCCCACTGTGAGGGAATTTTTTTAAATCTCCTCTAGCACCCATAACAACATTTTTAGACGCATGGTGGCTTCCCGAAGGGTTATCATCAAAAGTTTCAACAACATTATAGCCATTTTCTTGCAAAACTTCCTTTATAACTTGCGAATGACCGCCCGCTCCATAAATTCGTACTTTATTTTTTTCTTTTAAACTAATCATAAATAGTTTTCGGTCTGGAATTCTTTTTAAAATTAATGACTTAATCAATAACTAACATTAAATGTTTATGTGCTTCCAATTTAATCTTTATTATTTATTTGTCCTCGTCGTAATTCATCTAAATAGGGCTGTGATTTGGTAGCATCAATAGCAACATCTTTTGATGCCAGCACTTTATATATAGTTTTCATCAATATATTAAAATCCACTTTAAATGAAACGGTATTTACGTATTCTACATCAAGTTTTAATCTAGGAACCCAATCTAAATAATTTCTTCCATTTACCTGAGCTAAACCGGTAATACCAGGTTTTACATGGTGTCTTTGTCGTTCTTCCTTGGTGTAGTATGGCAGATATTGAGGTAATAACGGTCTGGGGCCAATAATGGACATATCTCCTTTAATTACATTAAATAATTGAGGTATTTCATCAATAGAGGCTTTTCTAACAAACATACCAATTGAGGTAAGTCGATCTGAATCGGGAAGCAGCTTTCCCGCAGAATCTGTTTTATCCGTCATGGTTTTAAACTTGATAATGTTGAATATTTTTTCATTTTTTCCAGGGCGTTTTTGAAGAAAAAATGGTTTTCCGCTATTTGCAAACCAGAGTAAAATTGTAGTTATAATTATTATTGGCGACAGCAGGGTAATTAAAATTATTGAAACTAGAAAGTCTAATATGGGTTTAAATGTGGTCTTATAATTCATTAGAAGAGCGGTAGGTTATAAAATTTCAATGAGGTTTTGGTTAAAAATTAAATCAAATATAAAATTATCTTTTATACTATGGGTTTATCTCAATAAAATTCCGTTTATACTAATTATTTTATCGGTGAGACACCATAACATTAATTTGTTATGGGTGAAAAGTGGTGTTTTTTGGATAATTCTTGACAAAATAATTAAAGATTCTTTAGAAAAATTAGATAAGGAAAATATAATATAATGTTAAAAATGCTTTCAAAACATAAGAAATTATATATAAAAAACAGTGTTTTTCCTCTGTAACTAGGTGATTTTCTATTAGTTATTAACAATTTGATGGTATTGAGTTTTTCTGAATTATATTTGCAAACCAAAAATTTTCAACGTCTAAAAGTAGCAGTTGGTCGTATATACATCTAAACTTTAGCAAAACTAAGTTTTAAAAATCATTTATATTAATAAATAACTCTCAAAAAAATGCAAAATTTTTTAACAACTAATTTTAAAAAAATCAATGTTCTATTATTGTTTTTTATTCCTTATTTAGTTTCATGTAATAATGAGGATGTATTTCTTGAAGCTCAAATCGAAAATACTGAAGACATATTAGAAAACACAACTTCGGGTATTCAGGATCCTGTTTTTACTTTTAATCCTGACCGCTGGGGTATTGTTCAAGGTGTGGTATCTGATCAAGTAGCTCTAAAAAACAAAGAGATACTCAATTCAATAATGTCCAAATTAAAAGAAATAAACATAAACACTATGAAAATAGGGGCCATGGATGCTTATTTTAAAGTGGATGTAGATCAAATAGGTAGAGAAGAAAATGCTGAAGGGTCAATTCAAATACCATCAAATTTTCATTTAGAAATGAGCGATGATACATATTTGAGGGTTCAACCTAATGCTGCTGCCACTTATACGCTAATGACAACCTATCTGACCGACAATTCTAAGATTAGCGGTGGGAATTTAGTTGGAGATCGGTATGAACATGACTATTCGCCTTTTACGGATGCCGCCGGTGTAAAACGTGATGAACATGGCTGGGGACATTTGATATGGATTATTGGTTCTCATAATACTATAGTAGACAACGTGAACTTAAGTAACGCTATTGGTGATGGAATTGTCTTTCATGCAAAGGATTTAAGAAATTCAGATGGATCGCTTCAATCTGATAACCGAGAAGTAAACAATGTGTTGGTTAGTAACGTCAATATAGACGAATGTAGAAGAAATGGTATAAGTATTTTAGATGGTAGAAATATTACTTTTGTTAACTGTAGCGTTACTAACACAGGAAATGGCTCTCAAGCCTACAATGCTTCAGGCACTAAAATATATAGTAGTGCGGGTACCGCGCCTATGTATGGGCTTGATATGGAGGCGATTAGAACAAGGGATGAGAATGGTGTGTTTCATGAAACTGCGCTTATAGAAAATGTTGTTGTAAGGAGTAGTAATTTTGTTGGTAATGAAAAAGGGGACATCGTGGTATATACTGCAAATAATGTATTAATCGAAGATAGTTATTTTGATAAATGGGTTGCCAATTTTGCATCATATGATGTAACCATTAGAAATAACGTTTTTGAATCTAGAGACCCATCGTTTTTTGCAATAGGTATTCAATCCTATCTAAGTAACGAAGGTGTCGAACTTAATTATAATTATAAAATTACTAATAATACAGTAAAAAATTATGGAATTGGTATCCGGGTTGCTGGGAATAATCAATTAATCACCGATAATAAAATAATAGATTGTACCACTGGTGTTTTCTTAATAGGTGACTTTTTTGATAGTACATTCTCAAGAAATACTATAACAAGCAGTCTAAGCCTTAGTTATGGTTACAAAAACTTTTATAATTGCCAAAACATTAATAACGTTACTTTTAATAACGAAATAGTAGAAGTGCAAAACAGACCTATTAACTTTAATGTATTCTTAAATGACAGTGTATCGAGTACAGAACATGTTACCTTTACTAATTGCACATTTAATACTAGTAATACGAATTTCAAAATGCTCATTAAGGCATCAAAAAATGTTAAATTTGAAGGAAACAGAAGCAATACTGACTTTCAAATTGTCGATTCTGAGAATATAGTTTTAGTTAACAATCAAACAAATCTTTAGTGTTTTTTATAGTAATTGGAAGAAATATATCGTCCAATTACTAATACTCAAACTTAAGCCTACTTTTATGGTATACCAACATAGGTTACTCTGAAAATTTTCTAAATTTTTTTCAAAAAACATATTATCGATTATAAATGTATTTTAACGATTTATAAATTAAGTTTTTATGCATTACATCGAATAAAAACATCGTTTTGACGATTTACACATATATTTTTATATAATTGCCTTAAATAAATTCACCCCTCCCCAAATTAATAGTTTTATGAGAACACCTACTAAACCTACAATTTTAATTGTTACGTTATTTTTATTTCTTTTTTCTTGGTCATGTAATAAAGAAGAGTTATTTATTGAACCATCTGAAGAAGTTGTTGAAGAAACAGACGAAGAGTTACCAGAAGATCCCAGTGCAGTCGATCCAAGCTTGCCTTGTGAATTTTCATTAAACAGTATTGATTCCAACTCCTCTGTTGTTATAAACTGCTCTCTTGATTTAGGGGGCGAAGTTGTAAATCTGCCCGATAACATAAATATTTTATATGAAGGCGGTGAAATTAAAAACGGAACATTGGTTTTTTCCGGTGGAACTATTGCTGGTGACTTGCTAAATATTTCTTTAGAAATTTCTGGAAACGTAAGTTTAAGAAATACCACTTTTGGATTTGATCCCAAAAAATGGGACATCGTTGAGGGTAAAACAACTAAAGAAATTTCATTACAGAATAGAAAAAACATCAATAAAGCCATTGAATTAGTTAATGGAATAGGCGCCAATGTTTTTGAATTAAATAAAATAGATGCTTATTTTAATGTAGAAGCGAATAAAGCAAATAGAAAATATAGTTGGGATAGATCAATTAGAATACCGTCCAATTTTCATTTTAAAATGAGCGATGAAACTTATCTTAGAGTACAACCCACGCATTTTCCAGCATACGCCTTAATTACCACGATGGTTACAGATGATGCACTAATATCCGGTGGAAATTTGATTGGTGACCGTTGGGAGCATGATTACACACCAATTAATGATATTGCAGGGGTTAATCGTGACGAGCATGGTTATGGCCATCTTATTTGGGTAATTGGATCCCATAATACAGTATTAGATGGCATTACCATAAAAGATGCCATTGGAGAGGGTATTCAAGTGCACTCAGAAACCATTAGGGATCCTGATGGTTCTCTAAAGCCCGGAACGAGAACAAGCGAGAATATTTTGATAAAAAACTGCTTCATATCTGAATGCAGAAGAAACAATATTGCCATTATTGATGCAAAAGGCGTTATTATTGAAAATTGTGAAATCAATGATACAGGGAAAGGCGAACAAGCTTATGATACTAATGGAAATAAAATTTTTAGTAGTTCTGGTACTGCACCGCGTTACGGCATAGACCTAGAGGCTTTAAGGTATGTTAACGATGATGGAACTATAAATGAAATTAATAAAATTGATGACGTGATTATTAGAAATTGTAGTTTTAAAGGAAATGCTGCTGGAGACATTGATATTTATACAGTGACTAACGTGCTAATAGAAAATAATTATTTTGATAAGTGGGTTGCTAATTTTGCTGCAAATGACGCCATTATACGAAATAACACTTTTGAAGCTCGTTCTCCAGATATTTCTTTTGCCATTAATATTCAGTCATTCATAAGAAACAATATCGAATTTAATTATAACTATACCATTACAGGAAATACCATTAAAGGATATAGGGATGGGATAAAGCTATCTGGTTATAACCAAATTGTAAAGAACAATATTATTGAAGATTGCGTTACAGGGTTACAACTTGGTATGTCCTTATCTGATAGTGAAATTTCCGGCAATAAATACATTAGTACCTTAGATGTTAGTTATGGAATTAATCCTATGCCAAATGCCTCAATCAATAATGTGACTATTTCAAACGAGTATATTGAGGTTACAAATAGGCCGCTTAATTTGAGAAGCCTAAATAGTGGTAGCACATTAACAACTAACCAGTTAACTATTGATAATTGTGAATTTAAAACCAGTTCAAAGAATTTTCCACTTTATATCAATAATAGTAAAAATATAACTGTTAAAAATAGTACAAGTAATACAGACTTTGAGGTTATTGATTCCCAAAATATTAATCTTACAAATAATAGTGTAACCCAATAGCAGTAAGCAACAACAAATTTATGTTTAGCCCAGTTTTAGAACTGGGCTTTTTATGTTTTAGCTTTATCGAGTTATAAAAATATAAATGAGAGGTTGTTTTTTTTGAAAAGTTGACTCTTTGAACCTTTATTTGTACCAAAGGAGAGGCAAATTATTAAGATTTTAAGTTATATCAAGCAATGTTATTTTCCTAAAACGCAAAATAAATGCGCTGTGCTTAATAAGTAAACTGCTTTTAATCAGTTAAGTTAATTGGTTTGTTTTATAGAATGCAACCACAATCACTGTGCCACAAACACTTCATTTTACGTCAATTTTATTGTTTATTCATAACAGGCCTAATAGTTATTAATTAACAACTAAAAACTTCAGATCTCTATTGAAAACTAATTACAACATGGGTAATACCATTATATAAATGAGATTTTACGATTTCGAACTTGAGTAAAAGTTGGTTATGCATTATGGTTTCTATATTTATAAACAGAGGTAAAAATCTTATGGATTTTAATTATTGTAAATAAACCATCACAAGAAATTGAGCTCCACTTTTTTTATTGTACTCATATTGTTTTTTTATTTGTTATATTTTTGTTAAGCTGTTGATTTTTAATATATTCGCAGCCAAAATTCATATTAATGTAAATTGTTTTTAATGAAAAATCTTTATTGTTTTTTAGCCATTTTATTCATCAGTAGCACACTTTTAGCGCAGCAAAGTTATATTCCTGATGATAATTTTGAACAAGCCCTCATAGATTTGGGTTATGATAATGTTTTGGATAATTATGTACAAACTAATAACATAACTGGTATTACTTATTTAGATTTGAGATTTAAGAATATTTCGGATTTAACAGGTATTGAAGCCTTTACAGGATTAACAAATTTAAACTGCTCTTTTAATGATATTAGTGCTTTAGATGTAAGCAATAATCCTTTACTAAATACCTTAGCATGTGCTTTTAACGAGCTCAGTGCGCTAGATTTGAGTAACAATGTAGCTTTGAATTATTTAGATTGTGGTTTTAACACTATAATTAGTTTGGATTTATCTAACAATTCTGCACTATCTGTATTATATAGCGATTTTAACAACCTGACCAGTCTTGACCTCCGCAACGGTGTTAATTCGGGCATGGCGGATTTTGATTCCCGCTACAATCCCGATTTGGAGTGCATCTCGGTGGACAACGCATCCTACAGTACGGCCAACTGGTCTAAAAAAGATGCAACGGCCAGCTATAGTAACGATTGCGACGGCGGCGTACCAATTAACCTTACCTATGTGCCCGACAACAATTTTGAGCAGGCTTTGATAGATTTGGGCTACGACGATGTTATGGACAATTATGTGGCTACGGCCAACATCAACACGGTGACGTCTCTGGATGTTGCCAACAGGAACATATCCGACCTAACCGGGATAGAGGCTTTTGCTGATTTGTCGGTGCTCAACTGTTCGAACAATGCGCTTACGAGCTTGGACCTGAGCGGTAATGCCTTCCTGACATGGTTGCGCTGCTCCAAAAACGAACTCACCAATTTGGACCTGAGCGCTAACACATCGCTGGAGTATCTGCATTGTGCCCTTAATTCTATTGCCAGTTTGGATCTGACCAACAATGGGCTTTTAAATAATTTTTATGGCTATTACAACAACCTGACCAGTCTTGACCTCCGCAACGGTGTTAATTCGGGCATGGCGGATTTTGATTCCCGCTACAATCCCGATTTGGAGTGCATCTCGGTGGACAACGCATCCTACAGTACGGCCAACTGGTCTAAAAAAGATGCAACGGCCAGTTTTAGTGCGGATTGTAATTTAGTGGAACGCAATTCTATTTCAAATAAAATTGCAATTGTGAATGATGCCGCTTTGAGTACTAATAACCTAGAAAATAACGGTTTCAAAATATATCCTAACCCGGTTAGCGATTTTTTAAGAATTTCATTGAATAAAGGTACTAAGCTTATACAAGTTAATTTTTACAATGCGCTAACCCAACGTGTTTTAAGTGTAAAGGATTCAAATATTGATGTTAGTAGACTGAAAAACGGTATTTATTTTGTAGAAATTAAAACCGATAAAGGGAGGTTGGTAGAAAGGATAGTTGTTAGATAATTTTTATCTATATATAAAAAAGGCGTCTAAAATTACTTTTTGGACGCCTTTTTTTATTTAAACATGATGATGCCCTAGGTAAAAGTTTAGAGAATTTTGATTTCGTAACATCAAAATATAACACGAATTAAAACCATTCATTTATCCTATATTTTCTTTATTTTTTTATTGATGTATTATCGAATTAGTCAAGCGATAAGTTTGTTGAAATATTTTTTAAATAAATAGAGAGTCCTAAATTAGCATAAAAAAAAGTGCGTTTTTGGAGTGACTAGCACTATCAACATTATTTGTTAGCAGGCACTTAAATTTATGACATTAGCATCTACTTTAAGGGCAAACAAATGTTTGAGTAAGTTTTAAGAGCTTCTTTCCAGACAGTTTCTTGCTTATATTTTTCTAAAACGTAAGATCTGGTAACTGCTTTCATTTTTGTAATTGTATCCGGGTTATTTATAAAATGCTCCATAGTATTGGTTAGCTCAGTAAGAGATTTGGGAGTTACTAATTTACCATTATGTCCATCCAAAACAATTTCATTGCACCCAGAAATATTTGAGCAAATTATCGGTAAGTCCATCGCAGCTGCTTCCATGATTGATACTCCAAATCCTTCGCGATAGCTGGGAAACACAAAAACATCCATGATGTTTAAAAAAGGTCTTACATCGTTTTGTCCACCTACAGCAATAATATTTTCGTTATTGATTATTTCCTGTTTTATGTGATCTTCAAGAGGGTCTAATAAATCTTCATACCAACCAACCAATAAAATTTTTATGTGCTTATGGGTTTGGTTTAGTGCTGAAAACACAGAAATTAATTCATTAATGCCTTTATCGCCAACAAGTCTTCCTACATAACCAAATAATAAGTCGGTTTCAGAGATACTATATTTTTTTCTTAAATCGTCATGTTCAATATTCTCACGCGAAAACTCATTAGGGTTAATGCCATTTGCACTGCCATTCCCAATAATATGAGGTGTTTTATTTGTTATATTATCCTTAGCCATATTTTCTTTAACACCATGGCTAACAGAAATTATATCAGTTGCTAAATAACATGAAATACGTTCGATATTTTTAAGAATTTTGCGCTTAAGACCGGTATCTCCTTCGTAACGCAGTCCGTGCACATAATAAATTCTATGAGGTACTCTTGCTACCCATGAGGCCGTCATACTTAGTAATCCCCCTTTTGGAGTATTACCATGTACAACATGTGGTTTAAGCTTTTTGAAAAGAACAATTAATTGGAATAGGCTTTTTAGATCTTTAAAAAGTGATATTTCTCTAACCATCTTTACAGGATGCACATTAACGCCTTCTCGTTCGCCTATACCATATAGCATATCATCTGGACTAGAAACCAATTCTACATCAAATGTTTTATTTAAAAAATTAATCTGACCTCCGAAAAAATTCAATGTAGTAGAGACTGTTGAAACTAATAGAAATTTTTTTTTCATTGATTTATTAAGTTTTAAAAATTAACAGGGACTAATGATTTCGTTGGTTAATTCTGTCATAGTAACGCTTTCAAATTGATATCTTTCTTTGAGTGTTTTATAGGCTTTAAATATTTCTTCTAAGTTTTTGAAATTTTCATCCATGTTATCTCCAAAATTGTGCGGATGCCACCATAAATGGAAAAGTTCATTATTTACTGCTGCATATTTCATTGCTTTTTTAATTCTTCTTCTTTTTAAAAATTCAAGAAATGATAAACTAGGAATGTAAGGTCTTAAAAACCTACTAGAAGGTAAATTTATTAATCCTAATTCGTCAGGTTTTAAATTATTAATAGGGTAGGTGTTAAAACCACTTATATTTATGTAGCCATCCATTAATCTTAAAAATCTATACACTATATAAAAATGTTTTTTTAATCCTTTAAGGTTAGGGTTAGGGTCATATAATACATTGTTTTCAGTGCCTCTATAATTTGTTATGCCATTTTTTTTACAGACTTGTAAATACTTTTTATTCACTTGATTTTTTGGAAATACAATACTTTTAATTTCAATATCCATATTATTTGCAATTTTTTTCGCTGCAGCTAAATCTGAATTAAAATTGAGCGTATTCTGTCCTGGAGCTAAACAATTATAATGCCCAAATGTATGAGTGCCTATCTCATGTTTATTGCTAGATTTTATTTTATTTATAACAGATTTCGCGTAATGAATAGAATCTAAACTTTCATTTTCTCCAATATGATCAAGTAATTTAAAAGGATTTAATTTTTCATTTTCATATAAGGGTATAGAATCAGGCATGTACTTTTCTATATCAGCTTTGTTTTCGGCAAAAAGGAGACCAACGGTAGCGAATGTTAACTTAATGTCATATTTGTCGCTTAGTTCCAACAGTTTTGTAACGACATAATTTACATTTAAAAGATTGTTTTTATAAGTATCTAATGTTAGTGCATCAAAAACACCCCAATGCAATTCATAGTCTAAAGAAATTATAAACTTACCATTCATTTTGGTTTATTACTTTAAAAGGTTGGTAGCTTTGTTTTTTTTATTAATTCAACTTCGGCCAAATAGCTGTCTCTATCTGTCGAATTTATACTATTATGGCTTCTTCTTTTCAATAAAATGTCTTCTTTGTTTAATAAGGTAATAGCCAAAACCATTAACGATTTAAGCTTTGATTTTAGCCATAGAATATAAAATGCATTGCCAGCATACTTTTTATACATGACCCTTTCATTTTTGTATGCAGCCAATACTTTTTTAGAGGTGGCATTGTTTTCTTCCCTATAATAGTATAATAGGTCGGAAATAATTTTTAATTTAAAATCATTTTTTTTGCTTGCTCTTAACCATAAATCATAATCTTGAGCAATTTTTAAAGATTCATTATAAGAATTTCTTTTAAACCAAGCTGTCCTACTAAGAATACTTGCGTGTAACGGAGAGGATCTTTTTAATAGCAAATCAATAAATGATATATTAGATACATCGGCACCTCTTGCGCCTAAATACGTTAGATCATTGGCTATTGATACTGTGCCTGTGCTAATTAAATCTAGACCGGGATTGTTTTTTAATAAGTTATATTGCTTTTCTAACCTTGTAGTAGACATTAAGTCGTCAGCATCCATTCTTGCTAAATATTCATATTTTGCTAAACCGACTATTTCGTTTAACCTTGCAGCTAGTTTTTTGTTTTTTCCGTCTGAATATACTTTAACTCTTGGGTCGTTTATTGATTTAGCGATTTCCAAAGATCTGTCTGTAGAACCATCATCCATTAATATTAATTCCCAATCGGTAAATGTTTGAGCGAATACTGATTTTATCGAAAGTTCAAGATAATCTTCCGCATTATAAAAAGGAAGACCAATTGTAATTCCCATAAGCAACTTTTTTGTAGATTATTTATAAATTTGTTAGAGCTAAAATAAAAACACTTAAGCCGTATCTCATATTTATTCGTTAAAGACCAATAAAATCAAGTTATTTGCCGTATTTATGCTATAATAATTTATTTAAAAGCGTAATACATAAACATACCATACGTAAATGCGTAATAGATTAAAATAACATACCCTATTTTCTTAAATTGATTTGTCCATATATTTTTATCTAATAATGGGTAAATAACGACAACAGCCATTAAAAACCATGACAGATAAGCAAACCTGTTAGAAAAATTTGCTCTAATAATCATAATCCAAAATCCATTTGCAATGATGTAAGTATGTAAAATATGGTCGTATATAACACTTTTATAACCACTTACATATTTGTAATATCTAGATAAAATTATGGGAGCTGCACTATAAATTAAAAAATCGTACCTAAAACCCGTTGACGCAAATTTATTTGTACTCGAATTGGCCGATGTTAAATAAGTAGAAAACCGGTCATCTCCAAACCCTATACTCGCAAAAATATTTTCCCAAATACCGCCCATACTAATTGAAAGCGCTATTGATAGTATATAAAAGAAATAATATTTTTTTGTGTCAGTTACAAAAAATGTACAGCAAAACGCAGCTATTGGTAACAGCATACTGGTATGAAAAGAACAAGACAATAAAAAAAACAAAACCATTAAGGCTGTGTTTTTTTTATAATATGAAATAGCTAGAACAAAAAGAGACGTGGCCATACCATTTCTAATACCATTTACTCCGTAGGCCCAAAAAGAAAAAGACCCAACAAATAGTAGAAATGCAAAAAAATAATGTTTTGGAAACCAATTTCGACTGGCAATGTACAAAGGGATTATATATATACAGGCACAAACAAAAAAGAACATTTCAATTGTCATGGTTTTTGTACAGAAGAGTAAAAAGTAAGAAAAACCATAATCACTATCAATCACATAGGTGCCATTTAAATATCTTTGAAATATATGGGCATAGGTGGTCATGTCAATAAATATACCATGTATGGGACGGAAGCCAATATATGTTAATAGTGTAATGAGTAAAAATAATGCGGCAATTCTATTAAATGAAAATGTTTTAGGTTCTATCGGCTTTAAAACAAGAGTATGAAAAAAAGCTACCAAACACATAAACAACATAAAATGGTGATATATGTCGTAATAATATTTAATAGGAACAAAATCTAACATACTTTATAAATAATCTTATTAATTTGCACTGTAGAGCTTCTCTAACAGCTTAACGCTAACATCAATATCAAACCCTTTGGACTTTATAATTTTTTGCCTTTCCAACGCATTAACACGTTCTTTTTTAAGAGAATCCTGCATTAACTTTAGCCATTCTTCTTTTGACGCTTTTAAGTCACAAAATTGTACTAAGTCTAATCCTAAATCGACTTCTTGTGAAATCCCACTGGAAATAAGTGCAGGTATTCCTGCGGCTTGTGATTCAACTAATATAACAGGAAAACCTTCGTAAAGCGATGGCATTATAAGTAGTTTTGAGTGAGCTAAAACCAAATCGATATCTTCCCTAACTCCTAAAAAAGTAATATGATTGGATAAACCCCTTTTAATTACCAATTGTTTCAAATCGTTTTCTAAATGACCAGAACCAGCAAATACCATATGGAAGTCTATATTGTTTTGCTTTAAATAAACTGCAAAATTTATTGAAAATTCATGGTTTTTTACGGGCATAAATCTCCCAATTTGCGATATTATTATAGTATTATCATTAATACTACCTATATCAAAAAAAAATTTAATTTTCTTTTTCTCAGATTCTATAAACTTTGAAACGTCTATAGCATTAGGAATATATAAAATACTTTCTTTGCTAGGAAATAAAAAGTTGCCGGCCTCGACACCACAAGCAATAAAGTCGGTAGATAGCTTGGAAATTATTGCTTTTGATACTTTTTGATATAAACTCCTTATAACGTTTGTGTTATGAATGTCTTGGGTTGAATGTGCGTGCGATATGCGTGTGGGAATTCCAGCTAAAAATGCCGCTAATTGGTGTGACGCATTTGCTAACAACTGGTGACAATGTACAGCATAAAACTGTCTGTTTTTTTTTAATAGTTGATATAGCTTATAAGTTCTTATTACTGCGCTATGTTCTGGTATTCTGTAAATCACACCACCAAGTTCTTTTATTTCATCATCATAAGCGCAAACTTTATTGGTGAAGTAAACAAAATCAAATTGATACTTGTTTTTATCAATGGCTCTATATAAATTCATTACCATAGTCTCTGCTCCAGCTCTATCCATCGTCCCTACTATATGCAATATCCTCTTCATTCCTTATGTTTTTGAAATTAACAATTTATATATGGCATGTGAAACCTTATAAGCTTTATAATAAAATTTTGGACTAGTTATTATAAGTTTGAATTTAAATGATACATGACTAAAATAATTATCACTTTCCTTAATTCGGCTAATTACTTTTGTACCATTTTCTGGAATTTTTACATCAGCTCTGGCAGCTAAATTTATGGTTCCTTCTGTTGTATGAGTTATAACTCTGGATAGGGTAGTAGCATAAGATTTACTAATCTCTTTGGTATTTAGCAAGTCTATTAATTTATTTAAAATATAAAAGCGATGCTCAATGTTTTTACTTTTAATGTTGTTTGCAATACTGCCTTCCCGTACTAAGTAGTGATAATATACATCTGGCATGGTATAACATTTTGAGGCTTTTATTAAAGCTCTTGGCGTAAATTCAAGATCTTCATATAATATCCCTTCTAAAAAAAGTAGGGAATTTGAATTTAAAAAATTTCTGTTGTAAATGAATTTCCAGATGTAAAATAAATTATCCAAATGGTTTGAAAAAAGCGCTTCGCCAGTTATAGCCGATGAAGTCTGTTCTGGTATGTAACTTTTTACCGATTTACCATGGTGCCATACATCATGACCAAGCCATAAAATATCAGTATTGGCGTTTAGCTTCTTTAAAATATCGCCTAAACAATTATCTTTAATCCAATCATCGGAATCAACAAACCATACAAATTCACCTATAGCATGTTTTAATCCAGTATTTCTAGCGCCACTTAAACCTTTGTTTTTTTGGCTTACTATTTGGATTTTTGGATATGTAATTTTTAATTCTTCAGATATTTCCAAACTATTGTCTGTGGACCCGTCGTTGACTAAAATCACTTCATATAAATCTTCAGTTACGTTTTGATTAAAGCAACTTACTACACATTTTTTTAAATATGGAGCTACATTATAAACCGGTATAACTATTGATAGTTTGGGTGCCATTTTATGCCTTAACAGTTTTTGTTATTTCGTTATACTTGGTTTCTAAGTTTATATCTATCACAACCTCAGCGCCCCTAATTTCGGTTATTGCTTGTTTGATGTTTTTCAATTCAACATTTTCTATTAAACGGATATGAGGTGCAGAATTGATCCAAAAATAAGAAGATTTAATTTTATGATTGTTATTTAAAAAAACTAATGCTGGTGTACCTGTAATATAACAAAAAATCATGCCGTGTAACCTATCTGTTACGACCAATTCGGCTTTTTTGAAATCGTCCCAAATATGTTTTAGTTTAGTCACTCTATCTTTCAAAGGCAACTTCATTCCTCCTACATGCGTATCTCTCTTTTTAACAGTTTTGAATTCATTTGATAAATATTTGAAAATAGAATCTTCCTGTTTTTTTGTAAGCTTTTTTTCTTTGTCGTTTCGCAAACATATTAAAGCCCCCTTTCGTTCAAATTTTGGTAGTGTTTGATTAAGCGATAAAACAATATCTGGAGTGAGCAAAATATTGTTTTTTATAAAATGTCTTTTAAAATAATCATAAGATTTATGTTCTCTAGCAATTAGAGTTAAGTCTGGGTGATTTGAATAAACTTTTATAGCTTTTGTTAAGGCTTTTTTCCCTTTGTGGGTGTCTTTAAAATCTACAGTTTGGGGAAATGAAATAATTTTATTGTTTTTAAAACAGTTAATTACCAACTGCCTGTAATATTCAATAGATTTATATAAATCTCCCATATTACCTCCGCCAACGGTGGTAACAATATCGTTTGGCTTAATTATTCTTTCTACACAAGCAATGCCTTTTATTGTTTTGCTTATAGGGATTTCTGTAATTACGTGATCTGGGAACGAATTAGATAAAAATTTATGCTGCGCATAAGTTATCGCAACATCGCCAAGGTTACCGTAGTCAGCCGCTAAAAAAATAAAAATATACTTTTTGTTTTCTTCTCGTTTTTTAATTGTTAAACTTTCAATAGGTTTATTTCTCAATAAAAATAATTGAGTTTGAATTTTCCAGGTTAACGGTATTAGTTTATTAACAAATGATATCATTTCTATTTTGATTTTTTGCTATTATTTTACCTTATTAAACAATCTGTGCTTTAAATAAAACCAAATTGTGGGATGTGTCCAAAACTTACTGTCAAGATTATTAGTAACGACCTTACTTTCATTCTTAATTAAATCGTTTATAGCGAGTTTCATTAAATCGATACCTTTAGCCAACTGCAAATAGGTATACGACACAAAATTATCATCTTCATTAGTTTCAATTAAGTCCTGATAAAGAATTCCGCCTGTATCAATGCCAGGATCAACGAGGTGTACACTTACCCCACAATGACCATCTTTGTTAACTTTAGACCAATAAGCTCCATGGATGCCCCGGTAAAGTGGTGTAAGTCCAGCATGGGTGTTTATAAATGTACCATCAATAGATGTTAGTACTTTTTTTGATATAATTCTTGTACCGTTAACTATAACAATATCAGGGTTTATTTCTTTTAAAGTTTTTATGCATACTTCAGAGTTTGCCGAGGGAACATTAATCAACTTTTCTTTCTCAAAATCCGTAAAGGTTAATTGGTTGTTCTTTACAATTTCTTCAATTCTTGTTTTGCATTCTTTTTTTAAAAAAGGAACTACTATTTTTTGAAAAAGTACCTGCCCGATAACTTTTATTAAACCTAATTTTTTAATTCGTCGTTTAATAAATTCTTTTCTGCTTTTTGATTCTTCTAATATAACATTTGATATGTTATATTCATTTTTTAAAGCATTATATATAGCGTAAGAAGAATGGTCTCCTCCAACTAACATAACTATTTTTTTTTTCATCAGTTATTATTCAATGTTTTTTATTCTAAACTTCACATAAAACTTAAATAGTTTCGGAAATTTATTTATCATTTTTTTCTTCAATGACATAATTTTACTATCAACCAAAATTTCTTTTTTAAGATTTTCTGTAATTTGATTTTCTATTTTAAGCAACAAACTTTTTTCATTTTCTAAATCATTATAGACGTAAAAAACATCTCTTTCTTTTAGTTTTTGTAATATTTCCGACCAAAAATATCTCACTCCTTTTGATTTAAAACCATGCTCAAATATTTTAAGTATGTTGTTATATATTTTTTCTGAGGTTATAAACCCATAATCATTTGGGTTGGCATTTAGTAATGTAAGGGCTATTATAGTTCTGCAGCATTTTTCACAACGACCACAATTAATTTTATCATTAAAGATAGAATAGCAAACTCTAAGGTTTATCGTCTTTCCAATTTGTTTAGAGGTTTCTATAATTAATGCTATTTTATCTATTCGATTTAACTCATAAGCATCATGAACTACGGTTGTGTCAGCCCATTTAATTTTATTATCAATTTCAGGTGTTGACCCCCAGGGGATCTTAAATTTTTCAGTGTAACTTGACGCTATATATACATAATTGTATTTGTTTATTATTGCTAATGGGGCTAGAATTCCAGTTAATGCTAATCCATGCTGTATTGTACTCCACCAATTTGTGCTTGGTAATATTTGATTTACCTCATTTGAATAAAAAGTAATTAAATTACTTTTTATATAAAGATTTCTATAATCTGTAAGTATTGCTTCTTCTTTGTTTATTTGAAGTATTCTTTCCCATTGTGATGAATTATCAATTTCTACATCAGCACCTTGTATTGTTATTAAGTCAGGTTTTTTTTGATAATGCCTGAAAAATGTGGCATAAGCATCAGCACCACCACTAAATAATATTGCTTGTTTAAAAGGGCCTTTAATATTGTTTTTAACTACTGTGTTGGTGTATATTTTACTTCTAGAAAAATCTACATTGGGGTATAAAATCTCAAACTCTTTTTTTATATTTTTTAGTGCAATCATAAAAACATCATCTACCTCTTCAACTTGAATTGAAAACCCAGAAAACCAAGCAATTGGTATAAAATTAGCCAAAAAGGGTATAACTATAATTGAATCTGGAACTTTGCTTATATCAGTATCATATTCAATATATAACGGATTGTTTTTATTAAAGTAATTCTCTAGTTCTGGACTAATACTATAATCATAAATAATTCTTTTACCATCATGACTAATTTTTATTTTATTCAATTTAATCATATTTATTTTTTTAAAATATTAAACTTTAAAAATATGGATTTTAATAAAGATTTTTCAAATTTTGTCATTACAAAAAAAACTAAAACTACGTAAATTAAACTGTAAGCTATGGCATTAGTAAAAAACATATATATATTCTTTTTAGGTAAAAAGTCATTAACTACTAAAAAACAGACAATTATTAGTATTATATTTAAAAATAGAGGGGAAATCTCTTTATAATACCGCTTCATATCCAATTCCGCCTTTTTTGTATAATATGGAATCATTATTATTCTTTCAGCTAACATGAAAAATACAGTAGAAACTATTAATGCCATTGAACCATATTCCTCAACAAATATTAATCCAGTTAAGGTGCCTAACACAGTTGTAATAAGAAGAAGATTACCTCTATAAGCTAAAAGATTTTTGGCATCAAGGATATTACTTGCAAAACTTTGGCAAAGTATTGGGGTTAGGCCCACCATAATTATTATGGCGAAATAATAGGCTTCTTCATACTCTACCCCAACCCAAAAAAACACAAAATCTTTACCCGTAATAACAAATGCACCAAAAATATATAGTAATACTATGAGTACGAGCCGGGAAATTTTAATAAATGTATCTGTTAACGCTTTTGTTGGAATGTTCTGTACCGTCATTTGTATGGCTCTTGGTAAAAAAACCGAAGAAATAGCACTTGAAAAAGCACCATAATAGTTCCCTAAAGTTATCCCTACGGCATATATAGCCACTATTGACGTGGAATAATATAAACCAATTATCATTTGGCCAAATTGCCATCTTAATTGATGGACTATGGCGAAAACAAACAACCACAGTGAAAAACCCAATATACTTTTAAATAAGGTTTTATCAAAGTCATGTATTTTAACTTTAACTTTTAATATTTTAAAAACGATGTAAATATCTACCGCTATAACTAAAAGATTCATAATGGTGTCTAAAATAATTAACCCCACTGAATCTGCTCCATAAAGCAGTATCACTACAACCAATATACTTCTAACTACATATCTAACTATATTAGTGATCTTAGGTAAAATAAATTCTTCATAACCATAGCAGATGCCACCAAAAGCACCACCGGGAAGTGAAACTGCTAAATTAAAAATCAATAAAAGCATCATTACCTTAGCCTTATCAATTTGATCTGCTGTTAAGGTTTCGCTATATAAACTTTCTAAATTGTAATATAAAATTAAACCTAAAATGGTAACCAGAATAGATATGCAAAAATACATGATGAAACTATGAGCCAAGAAATTCTCTTCACCTTTTTTGTCGCCTTCTGCCTTGTATTTAGCCACAAAACGAACTATGGTATTGTTGAGTCCAAAATCTAAAACACTCATATAACCAACTAAAGCCCCAATCATGGTATATAGGCCATATTCGGCACTACCTAACGATCGAATAATAAATGGGGTTAAGACTAAGCCAACTATGTTAGTTAAAAATATAATAACATAAGATAGTGCTGCGCCTCCTTTAAGTTGGTTAACTTTCATTAAAGTCTGTTACAATCTAGATCTTTTAAAACACCTTTAACATCATAAAGGACTCCGTCTTTTTTTAACAATACTTTTAAATTTTCATTTAAAAACTCATTATGAGCTACTGTTAAAACAATGGCATCAAAGGTTTCTTGTGGTAACTTTTGCACGGTTGCTAAACCGTATTCGTGTTTAACTTCTTTTGGGTTTGCCCAAGGATCGTAAATAGTTACATCTGTTCCGAAGCTTTTCAATTGATTTATTACGTCAACCGCTTTGGTGTTTCTAACATCGGGGCAGTTTTCTTTAAAAGTAATCCCTAATGCCAAAACTTTTGAACCTTTTATTTTTATATCTTTTTGCACCATGAGCTTAATGATTTCCGAAGCTACATATTGCCCCATACTATCATTGACGCGTCGACCAGCCAAAATTATTTCCGGATGATACCCGACTTCTTGTGCTTTTTGTGCCAAATAATATGGGTCTACACCTATACAATGCCCGCCTACAAGCCCTGGTTTAAAAGGCAAAAAATTCCATTTGGTTCCTGCCGCTTCTAATACATCATGTGTGTCAATATCCATAAGATTGAATATTTTGGCCAACTCATTTACAAATGCAATATTAATATCGCGTTGCGAATTCTCAATAACTTTCGCTGCTTCAGCAACCTTTATTGTTGGTGCTAAATGTGTGCCTGCAGTTATTACACTCGCGTACAAGGCATCTACTTTCTTGCCTATTTCCGGAGTAGACCCTGCGGTAACTTTAAGTATTTTATCTACCGTATGTAGTTTGTCGCCTGGGTTAATACGCTCTGGTGAATAACCGGCATAAAAATCTGTATTAAATTTTAAACCACTTATTTTTTCGAGTACCGGTACGCACTCATCTTCTGTTGCTCCAGGAAATACGGTAGATTCGTATATCACAATATCGCCCTTTTTCAAAACTTTGGCTACCGTTTCGCTAGATTTATACAAAGGTGTTAAATCTGGTCTGTTGTTTTTATCAACAGGTGTAGGGACCGTTATCACATAATAATTGCAATCACTTATGTCCTCTAAATCAGATGAGCAAAGTAGCCCCGTACTATTGTCACGCTTGTTTTTTAGGACGGACTGTAGTATGTCTTCTTCTACTTCTAAGGTAGAGTCTTTTCCTTCTTGTAATTCGTTTATTCGATTTTGGTTAATATCGAAACCAACAACGTTGTATTTGGTTGCAAATAGGCGTGCTAATGGTAAACCTACATATCCTAAACCTATTACTGCAATTTTAATATCCTTCATTTTTATATTTTGATGATAATTATTTTAAATTTTCCCAATACCAATTAACGGCTTCTTTTAAACCATCACTTATATTGTATTTTGGGTTGTAATCTAATAATCGTTTTGCCTTATCAATTGATGCTAAAGAGTGAGGGATATCTCCAATTCTATTTTCTCTGTGTTTAATTTCAATATCTTTAATAGAGGCGTCGAACTCCGATAAATATGTTTTTAACAAAGTTGCTAATTCTAGTAAAGTTGTCCGCTCTCCGTAAGCTACATTGTACACATTATTTAATGCTTCTTGGTTGCTTGTTGTTATGGCATTAATATTCATTTGTACTACATTATCTATATAAGTAAAGTCTCTTGAATAGCTTCCATCACCGTTAATCATAGGAGATTCATGACTTATAAATTGTTGAACAAATTTTGGAATAACAGCTGCATAAGCACCATTGGGATCTTGTCGTTTACCAAATACATTAAAATAACGTAAACCTATGGTGTCTAAATTATAGGTGCTATGAAAAATATCGGCATATAATTCATTTACATATTTAGTAATGGCGTAAGGAGATAGCGGTTTCCCTATTACATCTTCAACCTTAGGAAGTGCTTCGTGGTCGCCATAAGTTGATGAGCTTGCAGCATATACAAAACGTTTAACGCTTGCGTCTCTTGCGGCAACCAACATATTTAGAAATCCGGAAACATTTACATCATTAGTTGTTATGGGGTCGTTTATGGATCTTGGTACCGAACCTAATGCAGCTTGGTGCAATACATATTCTACACCCTTGCAGGCTTTGTGGCAATCTGCCAAATGCCTTATGTCGCCTTCAACTAAATTAAATTTGTTGTTACTTAAAAACGGTTCAATATTATTTCTTTTTCCAGTTGAAAAGTTATCTAAGCATACTACATTTATATGGTTGTTCAATAAAACTTCGCATAAATTAGAACCAATAAACCCAGCGCCACCGGTTATAAGTACATGCTTTCCTTCCAATGTTTTTATTTGATGTGCAGTCATTTGAATTTGGGGTGTGATTTAGAATTATTAATAGCGTCGCAAATATGAAAAAAATAAATGTAAAGTGGTTAACTAATTATATCAATACCTTGTTTTTACCGATGAAATTCAATTTTGTGCCAAAAACATCGATTAAATTAAAGATTTCACATAATATTCTACAGATTTAAAAAAAAGTATTTTTTGTAAAATAGCGGCATGGTGAAAGTTAGCCTACCACTTATACATTTAAGCAAATTAATGCACAAAAAGGATTATATCAAAATCGATAATGTGCATAGTTTAACTACCAACGAAATCTGTTAATGTATTTAACCGATTTTTATTACTGTTTTAGCGAATTAACCGTTCTCCATAGTTGTTAAATTAAAACAATCACTAAATTTACAGCGTAATTAAAAATTGAATTGATTAATAGCACATTGATTTAATAAAAAAATAAAACTTAAATACATTATAGTAACCTCTCAATATTAATCTCACTTTAGATTGATATATTTTAAAAAGTTATTTTTTTTTAAACAACAATAATGAGCTATATATTTATGATATTGATTCTGTTTTTTGCATGTGAGGGATTCACCAAAAATCGTTTATCTTTTTTTTATAAAGGTTGTTTAATAAGCTGCCCTAACTTGTTGTGCCTAAAATGTAATAAAGAATGCTAACCAAGACTAAGATATATTTATCATCGCCTCACATGGGAGGTTCAGAGCAGAAATTTGTAAATCAAGCTTTCGATACAAACTGGATAGCTCCATTGGGGCCCAATGTAGATGGTTTTGAAAACGATATAAAGAATTATTTAGGAGGCCATAATGAAGTTGCCGCGTTAAGCTCTGGTACTGCTGCCATTCATTTGGCATTACAACTGTTGGACGTATCTAAGGGAGACGAGGTTTTGTGTCAAAGTTTTACTTTTTCAGCTTCTGCAAATCCTATTGTATATCAAGGTGCCACTCCAATTTTTATTGATAGTGAGTCTGACACATGGAATATGTCTCCGGAATTACTTGAAATTGCTATCAAGGATAGAATTGAAAAATTTAAAAAACCGAAAGCCATAATAGCTGTTCATTTGTATGGTATGCCTTATAAAGCAAAAGAAATAAATGATATTGCTGAAAAATATAACATTCCTGTAATTGAAGATAGTGCGGAAGCTTTGGGAAGCACTTATTTTAACCAAGCATGCGGAACATTAGCTGATGTGGGAATCTTGTCTTTTAACGGCAATAAAATAATAACAACTTCGGGCGGAGGCGCGCTAATAACGAAAAATTTAGAATTAAAAAATAAAGCCGTCTTTTTATCAACTCAAGCGAGGGACAATGCGCCGCATTATGAACACTCATCTATAGGATTTAACTATAGAATGAGCAATGTTTTGGCAGGTATTGGAAGAGGACAAATGGAAGTGATTGATGATAGAGTAGAAGCTAGAAGAGAAAATTACAAGTACTATAAAGCAAATTTATCAAAATTTGATGCTATAGAATTTGTAGATGAACCGGAAGGGTTCTTTAGCAATAGATGGATTACATGTATAAAAACCAATTCTTATAAAATGCGCGAAGCCATAAGATTGGCTCTGCAGGAAGAGGATATTGAGTCCAGGCCCTTGTGGAAACCAATGCACATTCAGCCTGTTTTTAAAGACTGTTTGTCTTATACAGATGGTACCTCTGAAAAATTATTTAACAACGGACTTTGTTTACCAAGCGGATCAAACCTAACTCAAAATGATTTAGAGCGCGTTTTGGATGCCATAATAAAAACTCAAACTTATGATTAAAAATTACTTTTCACATTATTCACAAAAGTATGCTTCAAAATGGCTAGTGCTAGGTATAGACCTAACCATAGTTTTACTAACATTTTGTGCAACATATTTTATTAGGTTTAACTTTACTTTGGATTTTGATATAAATCAATTTTTACTACAAATACCTTTTTTGTTAATTATTGCTACTTTTAGTTTTTTAACCATAGGTTCATTCAAAAGTGTAATTCGGCACACGGGGTTTACAGATGTTGTTAACTTATTTAAATCCATTACATTAATGTCTTTATTTGCCATTGTATTTGTTTTGGTAAACAGAATAACAAATGTAATTCCAGAATTTACTATTCCACTATCCATTATTGTAATGCATGCGCTATTGAGTTTTGTAGCGTTAAGTTCTAGTAGGTTGTTATTTAAAATGGTTTACAAATCTATAAAGTGTAAATTATCAACTTCAAAAAGGGTGCTTATTTATGGTGCTGGAGATTCAGGAATAATCACTTATAACGCATTGGTTAGCAATTTAAGCTCAAGATTTAGTATTGTTGGTTTTATAGATGACGATGTTAAGAAGAATGGCAAATCCATTAATGGCGTTCCTATTTTTCCCAAAAACAAGGTTACTAAATCTTATATAGTATCCAATGCCATTGATGAAATTGTTGTAGCCTGTCAATCTATAGATACAAACAGCTTATTAAAATTGATTGATAGTCTGATCGATTTAGATGTGAAAATAACCAAAGTACCGCCAATTGAAAAGTGGATTAATGGTGAGTTAAGTGCAAAACAAATAAAACAAGTACAAATTGAAGACCTTTTAGGAAGGGCGCCTATTGAAATAGACAACCCAAATTTATTAAATGAGTTTAATGGCGAAACCATTTTGGTTACCGGTGCAGCTGGTTCAATTGGTAGCGAGATAGTAAAACAATTATCTAATTTTGACGTAAAAAAATTGATATTGGTTGATCAGGCCGAATCTGCATTGTACGATTTACAACAGGATTTAAAACAAAACGGTAAAGAAAGTTTTATTACTTCTATTGTTGCGGATATTAGAGATGGATTAAGAATTGACAGTGTTTTCCAAGAACACAAACCAACCATGGTATTTCATGCGGCGGCATACAAACACGTTCCATTAATGGAAAAGTCGCCCTACGAAGCGATTAAAATAAATGTTAACGGAACAAAACTTTTAGCAGATACGGCATCCCGCTACAACGTTAAAAAGTTTGTATTTGTATCTACTGATAAAGCTGTTAACCCAACAAGTGTTATGGGTGCCACTAAACGAATGGCCGAAATGTATATTAGTTGTCTGCAAAAAGAAAGTAAAACTAAATACATCACCACAAGGTTTGGAAATGTTTTAGGCTCTAATGGATCGGTAATCCCATTGTTTAAAAAACAAATAGAAAAAGGTGGGCCATTAACCTTAACCCATAAAGACATAACGCGTTATTTCATGACTATTCCAGAGGCCTCCCAATTAGTTTTAGAGGCCGGTACTATGGGAAAAGGTGGTGAAATATTTATTTTCGATATGGGAGAATCTGTAAAAATTTACGATCTTGCTAAAAATATGATTAAATTGTCTGGATTAAGATTCCCTGAAGATATTGATATTGAAATTACCGGATTAAGACCAGGCGAAAAACTTTATGAGGAATTATTGGCTAATGGGGAAAATACACTTTCGACATATCATAAAAAAATTATGATTAGTAAAACAAGAGAGTTAGAGTATAGTAAAATAAAATCTGATATTGAAGAGCTTTGTATAACAAACCGTTTTCAAAACAATAATATTGTTATGAAAATGAAAAACTTAATACCAGAGTATAAATCCAATAACTCCGATTACGAGAAATTTGACAAAAGAGTTCAAATTTATAAAAAAGCAAAAGGATATATTGGCAAGAAAAAAGACAAAACTATAATTAATCTGTAATTAAATATTAGTTTTTGCTTACACCCCAAATTTAAATTAAAATGATAATATCTAAGTTAAAAAATAACCTAAAGATAATTGGCTTTATAATTGTATCTGTATTTTTGTCTTCTTGCGTTGGAAAAAAAGAAATTGTTTATTTTCAAAACGCAAAAAACTTCGAGACCATAGTAGATACGGACACGTTTAGAGCAAAGCTAAAAATAGGGGACATAGTGAGCATTTATGTCTCTGTTATGACAGCTACTACCCCTGAAGGCACCATTATAGATCCAGCAACACCTTTTAATTTAGTAAGGCAAGGAGGTTCCGGTTCCGCTAATTTCGTAGATTATCTTATAGATGTTGATGGCAATATTGATTTTCCTGTACTCGGTAAAGTAAAGTTGGTGGGCTTAACCATTGAAGAGGCCAAAAACCTATTTAAAGAAAAATTTGCTCAAGGCGAATTGCTTACTGATCCGGTAATAATAATGCGGGTTCTAAACTTTAGAGTTACTATTTCTGGAGAAGTTAGGTCTCCCGGGGTTTATCCAATAACCGGTGAGCGTGTATCTATAATAGAAGCATTAGGTATGGCGGGCGACTTAACCATAAAAGGGAGAAGGGACAATGTTATGGTAATTCGAGATTTTAATGGCACGAAAACTATAACTTATATAGATTTAACAACAAAGGAAGTTTTTAATTCTCCGGTATATTATTTAACTCAAAATGATATTGTGTATGTTGAACCGAACAATTCAGCTGTTAGTTCTGCTTCTGGAGATACTAGAATAGGCACAATTATTAGCATTACCTCCTTTATTTTAACCACAGCACTTATTTTTGTAACTCGAAGAAACTGATTTTATGATTACAAATGATAATAAAATTGATAACGAAATTGATTCTGAAGGATTTAATTTAAAAAAAACAATTTCCATATACGTAAAACAATGGAAATGGTTTTTACTAAGTATATTGATTTTTCTTTTTTCAGCATTTATATATCTTAGGTACACAACACCTGAATACGCTGCATATTCAAAAATCATGATAACAAGTGATTCTGAGGGAAGTTCGGGAGCGGGTGCCTTTAAGGATCTTTCAATATTCGTAGAAAAGGAAGAGGCTGCAGTTGAAGATGAAATTCAAGTGATTGCTTCTAGAAGCTTTATGCAGAATATTGTAAAAAGCCTAGGTTTGAACGTCCAGTATTTTACAAGAGGAAGAATATACGAGTCTGAATTATATAAAAGCTCACCAATAACGATTGACTTTATTGCAACGGATTCTATTATAAGCAAAACCAGCTATAATTTTTTTATCGATATAACCTCTGAGACAGAATTTAACTATAGGGTTTCAGAAGATGATACTCCTAAAAAAGTTGATTTTGGCGAAACAATACCAACACCTTTTGAAGGGATGATCATTACACCAAAAACCAATGTAAAAAAATATGTTGGCAAATCTATTAGAGTAAAATTAACACCGGTTGAATCAGTTTCAGCTAGACTAAAAAGAAAGATTTCAATTGAACCTTATTCAAAATCCTCAAAGGTGCTTATAATTAGAATAACCGATCCGGTTCAGTCAAAGGCTATGGAAATTTTGGACTTTCTCATAGAACAGTATAATATTTCAACCTTAGAAAAAAAGAACCTTAAATCTATAAATACCGCAAAATTAATAGATGAGCGTGTTGAGTTAATTGCAGAAGATTTAATGAGTGTAGACAGTAGCATTGTAAGATTTAAAACTGGTAATAAAATAACTGATGTAGCATCTGAAGCCGGATTATTTATGTCAACCAGCGCGCAAAACGAACAACAATTGGATGCGGCTATGACCCAAATGCGTTTGCTTAACTCTGTTAGCGAATCATTAAACGACGATTCTTTCGATGCCATACCGTCTAACTTGGGTGCGGGAGACCCTTCTATTAGTGCACTATCTTTAAAGTATAACGAATTAATTCAAAGACGTAAAACGCTTTTGGAGATTGGTGCAGGCAAAAAAAATCAAACGGTTATTCAGTTTGAGCAATCTTTAAACGGGATTAAACAAGATTTAAAGAATAGCGTAGAAAACTCAAAGAAATCTTATAGAATTCAACTTAACAGTTTAGAGAATCAATCTAACAGGATTAATTCTAAAATAACCGCTGTTCCTGGTCAACAAAGTAAATTGCGCTCTATTGAACGCAAACAAGGCATTAAGGAGTCCATTTACTTATACTTATTACAAAAAAGAGAAGAAGCTATAATTTCCCAAACATCTACATCACCAAATTTAAAAGTTATAGATAGTGCCTATGCCATTGGTAAGCCAGTTTTCCCAGATACCAAAATGATTTATATTGGCGCCATGTTTCTAGGGTTTCTATTGCCATTTGGGGTTATTTATGTTTCAGACTTATTAGATACAAGAATACATAACAAAGAAGATTTAAAAAGAGACGTAAATAACATTACAATTTTAGGTGAAATTCCTAAGATAAAAGCCAATAAGGTTTTAGTTGAAAGAAATGACCGTTCTATACTATCCGAATCATTTAGAATAATAAGAACAAATTTTGATTACATTAAACGATCAAGAAAAGTAGATAATTATAATAATGTGGTTTTTGTTACATCCACCATCAATGGTGAAGGAAAATCTTTTTTTAGTATGAATATGGCACTTACACTTGCTAATACCAATAAGAAGGTATTGTTAATAGGTGCCGATATTAGGAATCCTAAATTACTTATGGGGCTTGAAGGAAAAAAGAAAGACGATTTGGCAAAAGTTGGACTAACAGAATATCTGGTTGATAAATCTGTAACTACCAATGAAGCCATAAACACATATGAAATAAATGGTAATAAAGTTGATATTTTATTATCGGGTAAAGTACCACCAAATCCTGCAGAATTATTGATGAGTGATAGGATGAAGCCACTATTTGACGAGGTTTCAGAACAATACGATTATGTTATCGTTGATACAGCTCCAGCTATGTTAGTGACCGATACGTTATTGTTTAGCCAATATGCAGGACACACTATTTACTTAACACGTGCGGGCTATACCGAAAAACGCATCTTAAACTTTGCCAAGGAATTACACGCAGAAAGGAAACTTAACGGCATGATGCTTGTAGTTAACGATGTGAAACAGTCCAACTTTGGCTACGGTGCGCAATACGGCTACTACGGTGCTAAGGAAAAGAAAGGTTTTTTTAGAAAACGAGCTTAAATTACCGAAAACGTTTTACATGTTTTCTCAATAATATCAGAAAGCTTTTTAGCTAAATTCTTGTTAAGAGTTAAGTTGGAAAGCTTTTTTATATGAAAAGCATTGTGGGTGTCCGTTGCTACGAAATCTATCAGCTGTTCTTCAATTAAATAATGTGCTGTTTTCTCTACATTTTTGCCATAATGGTCACTTAACGACAATAGGTTCAGTTGAAAAAAACACCCTAACTGTTTCAATTTTAAATAATAATCTTTGGTGTCGTGATAAAACGAATAGCGCTCCGGATGTGCCAATATAGGCAGATAACCCTTGCTTTTGATTTTAAAAATGATTTCTTCCAAATTAATCGGTGGCTGAAAATAAGACATCTCAATTAGCAAATAGTTTCCCTTGAGCGTAAATAGTTCCTGGGTTTCTAATTGCTTTTGAAAATTATCATCCAACATATATTCTGCAGCAGGATTGATTGTAATTTCAGAAAGTAATTTAGGATCCAAGGCGCTCAATAATTTCTGATAAGCATCACCAATAGTTTCATCCGTATTTGGATAAAAATCCTGCATCACATGGGGCGTGGGCATAAATTGCTTAACGCCCAAAGCTTGCAAGCCTTTAATTAATTCTTTGGATTCTGAAGTATCTTTTGCGCCGTCGTCTATTCCCGGTAAAATATGGGAATGTATATCAACAAAACCTTCTAATAAATCTTTAAGGAATACTTTTTTAGAAAAAAAATGGAACATGATTTAAAGTAGGTTTGTTTAAAAAGAAAATGGGGTTTAATTATTAAAATTTAATACTTCAACGCTTATATCTGCGTTCTTTTTTTTGAATTTAGTTTTTGTGATTTTGGAGTTTTAATACCTCGTGTGCTGACCCAGAGGTGGTTTATTCCTCTTCGTCTTCAAAGATAGTTGGTTCAATCGCATCATCAATTATAACATTGCCTAAATCGTCCACCTCAATATTATCGTTATCAAAATTAGTCATCGTGTAATGCAGTTTACTGCTCACTTTTACTAAATAAATAGCATCTGGTGTTTTAACTTCAATGGCTTCAATTATTTCGTTTCTGTGGTTATCAAAAGTAATAATGTCGTCGTCTCCGTAGCCATCTGGAAATTTTTCAGTCAAAAGATTTAAAACTTCCGGAGTTAGTTTTTTGTAATCAACTATAATCCTTTTCATAATTAAAAAATTTAATTGATAATTAAATTAAGTTGCAATAGTTATAAAATTACAAAAAAATATATTTAACTCGCATAAAATTCAAAAGCATCAATTATAATAGCATCATCCACTAAACAATCAATTTTAGGTACGCCAATTTTTTCAAGCAACACAAAGTTTATATTGCCGTGGTTGTTTTTCTTGTCGTATTTTAATAAGTCTATAATGCTTTGATGCTCGCTCTTATCAATGTCTACTTTTTCGTAAAAACTTAAAAATAGGGTTTTGATTTCCTCGGTGGTTTGTCTTGGAAAACCAACTAATTCCGTGGAAATATAACTCGCTAAAATCATTCCAACAATAATGGCCTCACCGTGCAATAATTCTTTTTTATTGGGATTGCTTAAAAAATAAGATTCTATGGCGTGACCAAGAGTATGACCGAAATTCAATGTTTTTCTAAGGCCATTTTCAAAAGGATCTTCTTCAACTACATTCTTTTTAATGATAACCGATTCGTAAATCAATTCGTCTAAATTGTCAACCGATAACTTTGATAAATCCTTAAATTTATTCCAATATTTTTCATCACTAATTAAACCGTGTTTTAGCATTTCGGCCAAACCGGACCGCATTTGGTTTTGTGGCAGTGTTTGCAAAAAAGCCGTATCAATCAGTACCAAATCGGGTGTGCTAATTACGCCAATTTGGTTTTTTAAATGTCCTAAATCCACACCGGTTTTACCGCCAACAGAGGCGTCAACCATGGATAGTAAAGAGGTCGGCACATTAATATAGGCAATCCCTCTTTTAAAAGTAGATGCCACAAAACCGCCTAAATCCGTAACCACGCCACCGCCAACATTTATAAGTAAACTTTTCCTGTCGGCATTTAATTCAGAAAGCGTATCCCAAACGCCAGTACAAGTATCTATGGTTTTATGTTCCTCGCCAGCTTCTATCTCTATAATTTCAATAACGGCATTAGTTTCAAGTTTTGCTAAAAAATTTGGCAAGCAATGCTCATGCGTATTCTCATCTACCAAAATAAAAATTATGGAAAAATTATTTTTTTTAAGATGCTCATTCAGTGAGATGTAACATGCTTCATTGAAATAAATTGTAGAATCATTTGCTGTAATCGAATTCATAAAAAATAATACGGTTAATTAAAGCAGTGAAATTAAGGAGTTTTTATATAAAATGATAACGAACTCTTAATTATATTTGTGCAAAATTTTATTGATTATGCAAAAAGTCGACCCTATTTTTGAAAATACCGAAATAGCTTTCGCGCTTAAAAGTGACTCTGAGTTAGAGCGCGCCTATTTTTTGTTTAAAATGATTTCTATCGAGCCTTTGGTAAAAATAGGAACCGCAGCAACCAACTTTGCAATAAAGGCACATCTGCCCATCGAAGGGCTTATCCGCTCTACGGTATTCGACCATTTTTGCGGTGGTGTAAACGAAGATGATTGCTTACCCGTTATAGATAGAATGTATGAAAAAGGAGTGAGCTCCGTTCTTGATTATTCTGTTGAAGGCAAAGAAAATGTAACCCAATTTGATGCGGCATTAAAGGTGGTTCTAAAAATTATAGATTTCGCAAAGGAAATTGATGCGATTCCAATTGCGGTGTTTAAGCCAACTGGTTTTGGTCGGTTTTATTTATATGAAAAATTAAGCAAAGGCGAAGCTTTAACAGAAAAGGAACAAGAAGAATGGGAAAGGGTAGTGAACAGATACGATGCTGTTTGTAAAAAATCCAAGGAAAATGACATTGCTATTTTAATTGATGCCGAAGAAAGTTGGATGCAAGATGCCGCCGATGATTTGATTACACAAATGATGCGAAAGTACAATACCGAAAAGTCTATTGTTTTTAATACCTTACAAATGTACAGGCACGATAGATTGGACTTTTTAAAACAACAACATGCCTTGGCAAAAAAAGAGGGGTTTTATTTGGGCTATAAATTGGTACGTGGCGCTTACATGGAAAAAGAAAATGACCGTGCGGAAGAAAAAGGGTATGTATCACCTATTTGCGAAAATAAAAAAGCAACCGATACCAATTTTGATGAAGGCCTAAGATATATTTTAGATAACTTAAATGACATTTCTCTGTTCTCTGGAACGCACAACGAAGAGAGCTCGTATTTATTAATGCAACTCATGCAAGAACACGGTTTGGAAAATAACGATCCGCGTGTTTGGTTTGGACAGTTATACGGGATGAGCGACCATATTAGTTATAATTTGGCAGACAGAGGCTATAACGTAGCAAAGTACATGCCTTTTGGCCCAGTAAGAGATGTGATGCCCTATTTGATTAGACGTGCCGAAGAAAACACATCGGTTGCCGGACAAACCAGTAGAGAACTTAATTTATTGGCCAAAGAGAAGAAACGTAGAAAACAAAAATAATCACATATACTTTTCAAGAATTGCTTTAATTTCTGAAAGTGAATTATAAGGTGAAATTTCCAATAATTCATCAATATCCATTGCTTTTGTAAGCTCTCCATTTTTGCTTTTCACACGCATAATATCTTTGTGCGGTGTGGGCATCAATGTTTCATTTTTCGTTACTATCTCCTCATGCAGTTTTTCACCAGGGCGAATTTTTGTGATTTTAATAGCTATGTCTTCGCTATAAAATGTCGTTAAGGCTTTCGCTAAATCCATTATTTTAATTGGCGTTCCCATGTTAAAAGTAAAAACAGAAGGCTTAAAATCTTTAAAAGTTGCTATTTCCAATATCAAATTACACGCTTTATGTTTACAGATAAAATAGCGGGAAATGTCTTTATTGGTAACGGTTAACGGTTTTCCTGAATGAATTTGATTTATAAATAAAGGCACAACCGAACCACTTGAACCAAATATATTTCCAAACCGTGTGATGATGAATTTAGTTTGGTCCGGATTGTTCAAATGCAATAAGTAGCGTTCGGCAATACGCTTTGTCATTCCCATAGCACTTATGGGATTAACGGCTTTATCGGTAGAAATAAAAACGAATTTTTTAACCTCGTGCACAATGGATAAATCTGCCAAAAGTTTCGTGCCAATAATATTGAGCTTCACGGCTTCATAAGGAATACATTCCATTAATGGCACATGTTTGTACGCTGCGGTATGAAAAACCAGTGTTGGTTGGTGTGTTTTAAAAAGATAATCCAGAGATGCTTTATCGGTTATGTTTAGTAATATAAATTCTACATCATCTGTATCGCCCTCTAATTCTTGTTGAAGTTCGTAAAGCGGCGATTCGGCTATATCAACTAAAATAAGTTTTTTGTAACGGCAATGTATGAGTTGTTTTGAAAGCTCGCTACCTATAGAACCTGCTGCACCTGTAATTAAAATAGTGTCGTTTGAAAAATCTAAGCTGCGATAGTTTTTTTTAGAATTATTCTTTAAATGAAGTAAACCGGAATCGTTAATTAATTGTTGAATATGATTTGAGACTGACGCATCCATGGGCTATTAACTTCGGTGAAATATAGGCTTTTATATAAAATTCACATGTGCAAAATAGGAATATTTAGTCTTTATAACAAATAGTAAATAAAAACCATTCTATTTTGTAATTACTTTTATTACCGTTAAGAAAATCAGTTTTAAGTCAAAAAAGAAATTGCGCTTTTCAATATACATTTTATTAAACCGTAATTTATCAGGAATTATGGTTTTAATAAAAAATTCCTCGGGATTTTCGGCAGCTTTTAAAAGCTCAACTTCGTTTCTGTATTTTAACGATGCCAATCCCGTAATGCCCGGTCTGACTTTAAAAATTCTCATGTCATCATCGTTATAAAAATTTACATAATAACGCAATTCCGGTCTTGGACCAACAAAACTCATATCGCCCTTTAAAATATTTATAAGTTGAGGGAATTCATCGATTTTATAACGTCGTAAAAAATAGCCGATTTTGGTGATACGCGAATCATGATTGCCCAACGTTAACAATCCCTTTTTTTCGGACTTAACATGCATCGTTCTAAACTTAAAAATGTTAAAATCGACATTGTTTTTACCAACCCGATTCTGAATAAACAAAACGGGACCTTTAGAATCAACTTTGATTAAAATGGCAATTAATATGAGAAAAGGAGCGAGGAGTAGTAATCCTATAAAGGAAAAAACCAAATCGAAAACGCGTTTTACCATACTGTTTTCACGTTAGTTACTGTGGCAGTGCTATCGCAATTTTCAACGGTTAGAATAATTTCCTTTTCGTTATAATCGCCTTCTATCACATAAATACCACATGGTTTTTGCCGTGTTTCGCTTTTAGAAAAATTAATATCACCCTTTTTTAAAACATAACGTATGGCGATACTATCATTAATGGTATCATCATTATATTTTATAACTTTTGAATTGATGTTTTTTAAAACCCTGGCATCTGGTCCATAATCGCAAGACACCTTTTTACCGTTTAAAAAAAAAGCCAAAATAATTAACCCTATTGAGAAGCCGCCCAAATAGTAGCCAATACGCTGTATTAATTTCATATACCTAAAAAATAACGTTTAATAAGGAAAGCTGGTTCTAAAATATGAGCAAATTAATATCGCTATACTTTAAATCGAACCATTCGCCAACAGGTTTGCTGGTTAAAATCCCGTGGTAAAAATACAATCCATTTTTTAAACCTCTATCAAATCTTAGAGAATTTTCAATACCGCCTTCTTCGGCTATTTTTAACAAATAAGGTGTAAAAATGTTGCTTATTGAAACGGAAGCGGTTCGGGAGTATTTTGCAGGTATATTTGGCACACAATAGTGTACCACGTTATGCTTTATAAATGTTGGCTTTTTGTGTGTAGTAACCTCACTGGTTTCAAAGCAACCGCCCATATCAATACTAACATCAATTATTACGGCGCCTTTTTTCATGTGTTGCACCATAGCTTCGGTAACCAAAATAGGCGATCGGTTTTTTCCGCGTACTGCACCAATAGCAACATCGCATCGTTTTAAGGCTTTGGTTAGGTTTTTTGGTTGTAAAGTTGAAGTAAAAAGCGGGCGTCCAAGATTGGTTTGAATGCTTCTTAATTTTGTAATGGAATTATCGAATATTTTTACATTGGCGCCTAAACCAATAGCGCTTCTGGCGGCAAATTCGCCTACGGTTCCCGCACCGAGAATAACTACTTCAACGGGCGGAACACCACTAATGTTACCAAACATTAACCCATTGCCATCTGTACTATTAGATAGTAATTCGGCGGCAATTAAGGTAGATGCCGTACCTGCAATTTCACTTAATGACCTAACGGCAGGATAGGTACCGTCTGCGTCTCTAATAAACTCAAAGGCCAAGGCCGTAATACGCTTTGACGCCAAGGCTTCGAAGTATGTTTTTTCTTGAGTTTTAAGCTGTAAAGCAGATATTAATATGGTTTGTGGGTTAATTAATTTTATTTGCTCCAGGCTTGGTGGTTCTACTTTTAAAATCATGGGGCACGAAAAAACCTTAGCCGTATCTTTTGTTATTTCCGCACCTGCTTCACTATAATCCTTATCGCTAAAATTGGCGCCTTCACCAGCTCCAGACTCCATTAAAACCTGATGCCCGTTATAAACAAGTGCAGAAACGGCATCTGGTGTTAAACAGACTCTTTTTTCCTGATAAGCTGTTTCTTTTGGGATTCCAATAAAAAGTTTACCTTTTCGTTTTTTGATTTCAAGCATTTCCTCTTGAGGCAAAAGTTGTTGTTTAGTAAAAGGTGACAAGTATTTTGACATGGTTTGGTTTGTTAAATAAAAATGAAATTACGAATAATTTCTGATTGCTTTACATAGAGAAGAATATTATTTTATAATTTCTGTAAGAAAAAATTTTGGAATTAATGTGGATTTGCCCCATCTCTATTTAGTATAATTATTTTATGTTTGTGTTTTAGATAGACTATGATTTTAAAACCTACTCATTTCCTTTTATTTATTTTTTCTATTTCCTGTTTTTCCCAAGATTTTAGCGTAAACGGATTTGTTAAAGATGATAAAAACGCCCCAATCGCCTATGCTAATGTCGTTGTTACTGAAAATTCAGAAGCGCTAAAAGATATTGTTACCGGCACCTCAACCGATGAAAATGGAGCTTTTACAATTAACAATTTAAAAGCTGGAAATTACACCTTTAAGGTTAGCTTTTTAGGCTATAAATCAAACTCGATAACTGTTGAGATTAATGAGGATACTATATTAAAAACCATTGTTTTAGAAGAAAACCTAGAGGCGCTGGACGATGTTACTGTTATTGCCAAAAGACCAACAATAAAAAGGCTGGTTGACCGCTTAGTTTTTGATGTGGAAAACTCTACTTTGTCAAACACCAATGTTTTGGATGTTTTAAAACATACTCCGGGTGTATTGGTGCATGATGGTGGTATTACAATTAAAAACGCTACTCCCACGGTTTATATAAATGATAGAAAAGTCCATTTGTCGTCAAATGAAATTCAGCAACTATTAGAGGGCACATCGGCAACCAACGTTAAATCTATCGAGGTTATTACAAACCCACCGGCAAAATACGAAGCAGAAGGCGGAGCCGTACTTAATATCAAAACCAGTAAAAACATTATTGCTGGGTATAACGGCAGTGTTTTTGGGAATTATAAACAAGGTTCGGAATTTCCAAAATATGCATTGGGCACAAACCATTTTTTTAAAACTAAAAAACTAAGTACGTATTTCAATTACAGTTTAAATCCGAGGGAAGATTTTAGGCATAACAACGAATCGTTAAATTTTTCAGATAACACGAGTTGGGAAACCGATTTTAAAAGAAGTCGAAAATCTGCAAATCAAAATATAAACGCCAATTTGGATTACGATTTTAACGAAAATAACAGTTTAGGGTTTTCAGCAAATATTTTAATGGCGCCGAGAAAAGCCAGTAAAACAAACATAAACTCATTAACCGAAGTTTATCATATTTCCAAAGTACTGGATTCAACTTTTAATACATCAAATAACAAAGTAAACGAAACTTTTAACCTTGCTTTTAACTTAGATTATATTCATAAATTTAAAAGGGCAGGAGAGAAGCTGTCTGTCAGCTTACATTATACCGATTATGATTTTTCTGATTTTCAAGATGTGAATACCGGTTATTTTTTGCCAAATAATAGCACGGCATTTAGGAACAATAAGTTTCAAACATATTCCAGTCAAGAAATAAAACTAAATACGGGGCAAGTTGATTACGAGTTGCCCATTAGCGCCTCTGCACATTTTGAAGCTGGAGCTAAAATATCCAATATCAATTCCGAAAGTATTTTAAATCAGTTTGCTTTTGAAAACGGTGTAAAAACTGAAGACGTACAAAACTCGGATACGTTTTTATACGATGAATTAAACTATGCGGCTTACACCAGTTACTCGAAAGATTGGGAGGCATGGAGTTTAAAATCTGGTCTTAGGGTTGAGTTTACAAACATTGAAGGGACTTCGATATCCACAAATCAAAAGAATGACAATAACTATGTTAAGTTTTTCCCGTCGTTCCATATTTTAAACAAACTGAATGATAATAACGAGATTTATTTTAATTATAATAAACGCATCCACAGACCCAGATATAGCCAGCTAAATCCATTTAAATACTTTTTAAATGATAATGCTTATACAACTGGAGACCCGTATTTAAAACCACAGATTGACAATACATTTACTTTAGGCTATACTTTAAAAAATAAATACACTTTTGAAGTGTATTATACATTTGAAAAAAATCCCACGTATGAAATCGTATTTCAGGACAATGATAATTATATATTAAAGTATATTAATGCCAATATAGATAGTAGTATTTCTTACGGACTGGATTTTACAACATATACTGAAGTGCTGCCACGTTGGAATTTGTATGTGCTATCTTCGTTATTTTATTATGAAAACCAGTTTTTTGCGCTTGAAAGCGCTAATGAGTTGCTATCTGTAGACAAATGGTCTGTATATGCTCAAATTATTAATTACTTTTCTTTTTTAGAAGATAATAGTTTAACGGCAGATGTTTCTTATTTACATATTTCTCCTATTGCAGGCGGTGCATCACTTGTAAGTGCCAGATCGGGTTTTGATGTTAATTTAAGAAAAACATTATGGAATAATAGGGCATCTGTAAGCATTGGTGTTACAGATATATTCAATACACAAAACTTTACGCAAACAACAAGATATTTAAATCAAGATGTGTTTTTTAAATCTCGAATGGAAAACCGGTTGTTTACTTTTGGGTTCAACTATAAGTTTGGAAACTTTAGACTGCGTACCAATAAAAAAGAAATAATATTAGACGAACGTGACAGATTGGGCAACATAACCAATTAAAAATACTGTTTTATTTTGGCCCAAAAGTTTTTGGGAGATATTTTAAATTCATCCTCTAGTTCTTCTAAAGATTTATTGGCCTCATTTATTTTATTGAATATTCGTGCTCTAATTAGATAAATTGAGGGTATAACTATTGCCATAACAGGTAATAAATAAATGACTTGGTTTTCTTCAGCAAAAATTAAATCGTCATTAAACACTTGGATTATCTGGAATACATACATAGCAATTGGCACCAATAAAGTATGATACCACCAATGTTTGCAAGTAAAAAACCATATAAACAACAAGAATAAAGGAATAAACTTTGTGATAAGAGTCCATGCTAACACATGGATACTTTCGTAATAATTGCTCTCATAAATACCAAAAAAAGTGTCCCAGGTTTTTACATCTGGAACACTTTTGTATAAAGTATATAGGAATGGTGTAATTGCTATTAGTGTTGCAATTATACTACCTATAACTAAAGATTTTCTATCCGTGTGTTGGAACTTTAATCTTTCTTTTGTCAATTTTTGCTGTTTGTTGTGCATCAAGGTTGTACTGATTAGCAGATTGGGCTAAGAATAACATACCTCCAAAAATTGCGATTGCCATTAAATACTTTTTAGTTTTCATTCTTTTAAGGGATTTAAATTAATTAATTATTTAATCCAAATGTAACTAATGACTATCTTGAAGAAAGTGCTTAAATGTTAAAATTATGTTAAAAACCGTGTTTTTTAAAATTTACGCTGTGGGTTTCCCGTAATTCTTCAAATTTTAGAGTGTTTATGTTATTTTTTTATTCAAATTATACTTTAATTTAGACTGTCTGCTTTAATATTTATTTTTAAAATTCTTTTGTTTCTGTTGTCAAAATCAATATGAATTGTATTAAAATCTTCATACAAAACCGATTCAATTTTTTCTGGCCATTCAATTAACTTCCAATGTTCAGAATCTAAATAATCTTCTATACCAAAATTATAAGCCTCTTCAATATCGTTTATTCTATATAAATCGAAATGATAAATCAGTCCGTCATCAATTTGATATTCATTAACAATTGAAAAGGTTGGGCTGCTTACTTCATCATCACTACCAAGTGCTTTAACTAAGGCTTTTATTAGCGTTGTTTTACCAACTCCCATATTACCATAAAATAATAAAGTTTTACTAGTTGCATTTTCAATTATTTTCTTTGCAACGTTTTTAACTTCATTTAACTCATAGCTGATTTTCAATGTGTAAATTTTTATAATGCAATGTTAACTAAAATTTTTAATAAAACCTAACCAATAATGTATTTCGTCGGTTTTTTTGGTATTACATGGATTTTATTTTGGATTTAAGACCACGAATGGAATAATCATTTCTTCCAACGAAACACCACCGTGTTGATAGGTATTTCTAAAATAACTGACGTAGTGATTGTAGTTATTCGGATAGGCGAAAAACAAGTCGCTTTTCGCAAAAATATAAGAACTGCTCATGGTTATAGACGGTAAATGGATGTTTTTTGGGTTTTTTGCCACCAATACATCTTTGTCATCATAGGTTAAGCTTCTTCCTGTTTTATAGCGCAAGTTTAAACTGGTGTCTCTATCGCCAACAACTTTTGATGGATTTTTAACATTAATCGTACCATGATCGGTAGTTAGCATAAGCTTAAAACCAAGTTGTTGGGCGAGCTGAATCATTTCCAATAAGGGTGAGTTTTTAAACCAGCTAAGTGCCAGTGATCTGTATGCTTTATCGTTTGATGCGAGTTCCTTAACCACTTCCATTTCGGTTTTGGAATGTGATAGCATATCGACAAAATTATAAACCAAAACCGTTAAATCGTTGTTTTTTAATGAGTTGAAGTTTTCAACCAATTTTTTACCGGTTTTTAGGTTTGTTATTTTATGGTATTCGTAATTTAAATGGTTCAAGCCCAATCGTTTCATTTGGCTTTCTAAAAATTCTGCTTCGAAAAGATTTTTACCGCCATCATCGGTATCGTTTTTCCAATATTGAGGAAATAGTTTTTCCATATCGCTTGGCATTAACCCAGAGAAAATAGCATTTCTGGCATACTGGGTTGCGGTTGGAAGAATACTGAAAAAGGCATCTTCAGATTCTTTTTTGTAATAATTATTAATGATGGGCTCGAAAACCTTCCATTGGTCGTACCGCAAATTATCGATAACCACCAGAAGCGTTGGTTGTTCTTTGCTTAACTGTGGCGCGATTTTCTCCTTAAACAAGGTGTGCGACATTACGGGCGCCTCTGTATTTGGCTGAAACCAACCCGTGTACTTTTTTTCTATAAACTTGCCAAATTGAATGTTTGCTTCATTTTTTTGGGATTCTAAAATCTCGAACATACCGGCGTCTTCGATATCTTCCAATTGAATTTCCCAATAAATTAGTTTTTGATAAAGGCTTACCCATTCGTCATAAGAATTAACCATAGACAAATCCATAGCTATTTTTCTAAACTCTTGTTGATAATTTGAGGTTGTTTTCTCTGAAATCAATCTGGAGTGGTCTAAATTCTTTTTTAGGCTCAATAATATTTGGTTGGGGTTAACGGGTTTAATCAAGTAATCGGCTATTTTGTTGCCAATAGCTTCTTCCATAATATATTCCTCTTCGCTTTTGGTAATCATAACTACAGGAAGGTTGTCTTGTTTTTCTTTAATTTCGTTCAAGGTTTCAAGACCGGTCAATCCAGGCATGTTTTCATCTAAAAAAACAATATCAAACTTTACATCATCTAAAATATCAATAGCCTCAGTACCGCTATTGCATGTGGTAACTTTGTAATTTTTCTTTTCTAAAAATAATATATGTGGTTTAAGTAAATCAATTTCATCATCAACCCATAGTATATTTATTGTGCTCATATAGTTATATTTGTAAATATTTAATTAAAAAGTAAAGTTTGAACAAACTTAAGATATTAAACGACCCAATTTACGGTTTTATTACCATACCAAATTCATTAATATTTGATTTAATACAGCACAAGTACTTTCAGCGTTTGCGCAGAATTACACAAATGGGCATGTCTTATTTGGTGTATCCCGGGGCACATCACACGCGTTTTCATCACGCTATTGGCTGTGTGCATTTAATGCAACAAGCGGTTAATGTACTTCGTTTTAAAGGGGTTGCCATTTCGAAAGCTGAAGAAGAAGCGCTTTACATTGCCATTTTATTGCACGATATTGGGCACGGGCCGTTTTCTCACGCCATGGAACACAGCATTGTAAACAATGTGTCGCACGAGCAAATTTCGTTGCTTTTTATGGAGCGGCTAAACGAAGAATTTAACTCAAATTTAACGTTGGCCATTAAAATTTTTAAAGGCGAATATCACAGGAATTTTATGTGCGAATTAATTTCGGGCCAATTGGATATGGATAGAGCCGATTACTTGAAACGCGATAGTTTTTATACCGGTGTAGCCGAGGGAAACATAAACAGCGAGCGCTTAATTACCATGTTAAACGTTGTAAATGATGAGTTGGTTGTTGAAGAAAAAGGCATTTATAGTGTTGAAAAATTTATAGTTGCCAGACGGCTGATGTATTGGCAAGTGTATTTGCACAAAACAGGATTGGTTGCCGAACAATTATTGATAAGGGTTTTAAAACGCGCCAAAGAATTAACGAGCTTAGGCGTGAAGCTGAATGCCAGTAAATCGCTTCAGTATTTTTTGCAACATGAAATTTCGATAGAAAATTTTAATGAAGAAACCCTAAACATATTCTCTCAATTGGATGATTACGATATTATTTCGGCAATGAAAGAATGGCAACACCACGACGATTTTGTGCTGCGTAATTTATGCGAAATGATAATCAACCGGGATTTATTGAAAATTAAAATGAAAAACAAGTTGGTTATTAAAGGCAAGCTTGAAAAACACATTCAAAAATTAATTAAAAAGTACGCCATTTCAAAAGAAGAAGCCTCCTATTTTGTGTTTACGGGAAGTATTTCAAATCAGGCGTATCAATTAAAGCACCAAAACATAAACATATTGCACAAGTCAGGTAAAATTCAAGACATTGTAAAGGCTTCCGATCAGTTAAACCTTAAAGCCTTATCAAAACCGGTAACCAAATACTATATCTGTTATCCGAAAGAACATATTGCAACCAAAAAACAATAGATGGTGGCACATGAAAAACTTTAGCACATTTTTCCTATTTTTGCGGTAATCAAAAAAACAACAAATTTTAAAGTGTGAAATGAGCATAATCAAAACATTAAATACAAATAATATTTTCTCTATGCGAATTACATCTGACATAATAATCAATTTACTTTCAAACAGATGAAATTTACAGCACAGCAAATAGCAGATATATTAGAGGGCGAAGTCGTTGGTAACCCAGATGTTGAAGTGTCAAGACTTTCAAAGATTGAAGAAGGTACCGAAGGCTCCTTAACGTTTCTTGCTAACCCAAAATACACATCATACATATATTCCACCAAGGCATCCATTGCTATAGTAAACAAGGTTTTTGATCCGGAAGTAGAGATTAATGCCACATTGATTAAAGTGGATGATGCTTATAAATCCTTTTCTAAATTACTTGAGTATTACAATCAAATAAAAAACGTTAAAACAGGTATTGAAAGTCCGGCTTTTATATCTGATTCCGCAAGACATGGCGAAGATGTTTACGTAGGCGCGTTTTCATATATTGGAGAAAATGTAAATATTGGAAGTAAAGTAAAAATATACCCAAACGCTTATATAGGCGATAACGTGGTTATAGATGATTATACCGTTATATTTTCTGGAGCTAAAATTTATTCAGATTGTATTATTGGTAAACATTGTGTTATTAATTCTGGGGTAATCATTGGAGCAGACGGTTTTGGTTATGCGCCAACCGAAAAAGGCCAATATAATAAAGTGCCACAAATAGGAAATGTGATTATTGAAGATTTCGTAGAAGTTGGTGCGGCTACCACCATAGACCGGGCAACCTTGGGTTCAACCATTATAAGAAGTGGTGTTAAGTTGGATAACCAAATTCAAATAGCGCACAATGTCGAGATTGGTAAAAACACGGTTATTGCTGCCCAAACGGGAGTTGCGGGATCTACTAAAATTGGAGAAAATTGCCAAATAGGCGGGCAGGTTGGTATTGTTGGCCATATTACCATAGGTAATAATGTAAAAATACAGGCACAATCTGGAATTGGTAGAAATGTAAAAGATAACGAAGTCCTGCAAGGGTCGCCGGCCTTACCTTATGCAGATTTTAACAAATCTTATGTACACTTTAAAAACTTACCAAAAATTGTTAGGAATATTAATGATTTAGAAAAAAGCAAATGGGAATAGTTAACACAGAAATAAAACAAAAAACCTTAAAGAACGAGGTGTCTTTAAAAGGGGTGGGGTTGCATACCGGGAAAAATGTAACCTTAACATTTAAACCGGCTGCCGCCAATTCAGGACTTGCTTTTAAGCGTATCGATTTGGAAGGTGCGCCAGTTATTGAGGCAAATGCCAACTTTGTAACCAATACGCAACGCGGTACCTGTTTAGAAAAAAACGGTGTTATTATACAAACCTCAGAGCACGTGCTTGCCGCTTTAGTGGGATTGGATGTCGACAATGCTATTATTGAATTAAATGAATCTGAACCCCCAATTATGGATGGGTCTTCAAAGTTTTTTGTTGAAGCCATTGAGGAAGCAGGAATAGTTGAGTTGGATGCGTTTAGGGAAGAATATGTGGTAACAGACGTTATTTCTTATACCGATGAAGAATCAGGCAGCGAGATTTTAGTAATGCCTTCCAAAGAGTATCAAATTACGACAATGGTCGATTTTGGCACTAAGGTTTTAGGCACTCAAAACGCGACTTTAAATACCATTTCAGATTTTAAAGAAGATATTGCAGATTCGCGAACCTTTAGTTTCTTGCATGAAATTGAAATGCTTTTAGAGCATGGTTTGATAAAAGGTGGTGATTTGAATAACGCCATTGTTTATGTGGATAAAGAGTTATCGCCCGAAACAATGGAAAAATTAAGAGTAGCCTTTAAAAAAGACAACATAGCCGTAAAACCAAATGGTATTTTAGATAATCTTACACTACATCATCCTAACGAAGCCGCAAGACATAAATTACTTGATGTTTTGGGCGATTTAGCTCTTGTAGGTACAAGAATACGAGGTAAGGTAATTGCCAATAAACCCGGACATTTTGTAAACACACAGTTCGCAAAAAAATTGTCTAAAATTATAAAAAACGAACGTCGTAATAATGTGCCGAATATTGATTTGAACCAACCGCCTTTAATGGATGTTACCCAAATTATGGCAATGCTTCCGCACAGGCAGCCATTTTTGTTAATCGATAAGGTTTTTGAACTGTCCGACCATCATGTTATCGCAACTAAAAATGTAACCATGAACGAAGAGTTCTTTAAAGGTCATTTTCCCGGTGCTCCCGTAATGCCTGGTGTTTTAATTGTTGAAGCCATGGCACAAACAGGGGGCGTACTCGTTTTAAACACGGTACCAGACCCAGAAAATTACTTGACATTTTTTATGAAAATGGATAATGTTAAGTTTAAGCAAAAAGTATCTCCGGGCGACACTTTAATTTTTAAATGTGATTTAATATCACCCATACGCCGAGGTATTTGCCACATGCAAGGTTATGCGTACGCTAACGGAAAGTTATGTGCAGAAGCTGAACTAATGGCTCAAATATCAAAAGTTAAATAACTAATAAACCAGCAGTGTTTTTCATATTCAATTAAACTAGAAACATTACATTGCGAACACATTTTTACATACTTATCAATATAAAATTACAAAAATGAATCAACCACTAGCTTACGTCCACCCGGGCGCAAAAATTGCTAAAAATGTTGTGATAGAGCCTTTTACTACTATTCATAATAATGTTAAAATAGGTGAAGGCACTTGGATAGGGAGTAACGTTACCATAATGGAAGGTGCTCGCATAGGTAAAAACTGCAATATCTTTCCAGGAGCAGTAATTTCTGCTGTGCCGCAAGATTTAAAATATAACGACGAAGACACCACGGTTGAAATAGGCGACAACGTTACCATTCGAGAATGCGTAACCATAAATAGAGGTACGGCCGATAGAATGAAAACCGTCATCGGTAACAATTGTTTAATTATGGCCTATTGCCACATCGCGCATGATTGTATTGTTGGGAATAACTGTATTTTTTCAAACAACAGCACGCTTGCAGGCCATATCAATATTGGCGACTATGTGGTTTTAGCGGGCATGACAGCCGTTCATCAATTTGTATCCATAGGCAATCACGCTTTTGTAACCGGTGGTTCCTTGGTTAGAAAAGATGTGCCTCCTTATGTAAAGGCTGCCAGAGAACCTTTGTCTTACGTTGGTATAAATTCCGTAGGGTTGAGACGTCGCGGTTATTCAACTGAAAAAATAAGGGAAATCCAGAATATTTACAGAATACTTTATCAAAAAAATTACAACAACACACAGGCTTCAGGGATTATTGAAGTTGAAATGGAAGCCACTTCAGAACGTGACGAAATTCTTCAATTTATAAAGAATTCACAACGCGGTATTATGAAAGGCTACTTCAAATCGAATTAAAAGCCCATTTTTGAAAAATTCAAATGAATAGTTTTCAACGCAACAACAAACAAATAACAACTTAACGACAAAACATGGCAAGTACATCAGATATTAGAAACGGATTATGTATCAAATACAACAACGACATCTATAAAATAATTGAATTTTTACACGTAAAACCTGGTAAAGGACCAGCTTTTGTTCGAACAAAAATGAAAAGTGTTACAAGCGGAAAGGTGCTGGAAAACACATTTTCAGCAGGTCATAAAATTGATGATGTACGCGTAGAAACCCATAAATTTCAGTATTTATACAATGATGGCGAGTTTTATCACTTTATGAACGAAGCCGATTACACACAAATTAGATTGCTTGAAGCTGCTTTAGACAGACCGGATTTAATGAAAGAAGGCGAAGTGGTTACGGTTATTATTAACACAGAAGATAATATGCCGTTATCGGTAGAAATGCCAGCAAGTGTTATTTTAGAGGTTACCGCCACCGAACCCGGAGTAAAGGGCAATACGGCAACCAACGCTACCAAACCTGCAACCGTTGAAACAGGTGCAGAGGTAAATGTACCTTTATTTATTAATGAAGGTGATAAAATTAAAATTGAAACCGACAAAGGGACGTACAAAGAACGTGTTAAGGAATAATGAAGTTTCCTAAAACACATACTTTAAAAGAAATAGCGCAATTAATTGATTGTGAATATATTGGTGATGATAATTTTCCTGTTTTGGGCATGAATGAAATTCATGTGGTTGAATCTGGAGACATTGTTTTTGTCGATCACCCGAAGTATTACGATAAGGCTTTAGAATCAAAAGCAACCATTATATTAATCAATAAAAAAGTGGATTGCCCAGAAGGCAAAGCATTGCTTATTAGCGATGACCCGTTTAGGGATTTCAATAAACTTACCAATCATTTTAAGCCCTTTCAATCTTCAAATAACCAAATATCAAATTCTGCTAAAATTGGAAAAAACACGGTAATCCAACCGAATTGCTTTATTGGCAACAATGTCGTTATTGGAGACTATTGCATCATTCATTCCAATGTAAGTATTTATGATAATGCTATTATTGGCGACTATGTTGAAATTCACTCAGGTTCGGTTTTAGGGGCCAGTGCATTCTATTATAAAAACAGACCTTCAGGCTTCGATCAACTAAAATCTGGTGGGCGTGTCGTTATTGGAAACCATGTAGATATTGGTGCAGCTTGTACTATCGATCGAGGTGTAACTGCCGATACAACCATTAAAGAAGGCACAAAAATAGATAATCAAGTGCAAATTGGGCACGATACCGTTATTGGCAAAAAATGCTTAATAGCATCGCAAGTTGGTATCGCTGGTTGTGTTATTATTGAAGACGAAGTAACCATTTGGGGGCAAGTGGGAATTACCAGTGGCATTACCATTGGTGCTAAAGCCGTTATATCGGCAAAGGCAGGCGTTAGTAAATCTTTAGAGGGTGGCAAAAGCTATTTTGGAATTCCTGCAGACGACTTCCGTACAAAATATAAAGAAATCGCTTCGATTAGAAAGATTCCAGAGTTGCTGGAAAAATTAAAGCAAAGCGAAAAAAAGTAATTCAGTTTTTACTTTAAAAATAGAATTAAAAAATTACTTTTGTAAGTGATTAAATTAATGATAAATAATCTTCTATGAGTGTTTTAGTAAACAAAGATTCAAAAATTATAGTTCAAGGATTTACAGGTAGCGAAGGCACGTTCCATGCTACCCAAATGATAGAATACGGTACCAATGTTGTTGGTGGTGTAACCCCGGGCAAAGGTGGTCAAACCCATTTAGACAAACCCGTTTTTAACACTGTTAAAGAGGCTGTTGATAAAGTTGGTGCAGATACTACGATTATTTTCGTACCGCCAGCATTTGCTGCCGATGCCATCATGGAAGCAGCCGATGCCGGTATCAAAGTAATTATTACGATAACTGAGGGCATACCTGTTGCTGATATGATTATAGCAGCAAATTATATAAAAAATAAAGATTGCAGATTAATTGGCCCTAACTGCCCTGGAGTAATCACTCCCGATGAAGCTAAAGTTGGTATCATGCCTGGTTTTGTTTTCAAAAAAGGAAAAGTGGGTATTGTTTCCAAATCTGGAACCTTAACTTATGAAGCGGCCGACCAAGTTGTAAAACAAGGTTTAGGGATTACAACCGCTATTGGAATTGGTGGCGATCCAATTATTGGAACAACCACTAAAGAAGCCGTTGAGTTATTAATTAACGACCCGGAAACAGAAGCTGTTGTTATGATAGGTGAAATTGGCGGACAATTGGAAGCCGATGCAGCAAACTGGTACAAAGCCAGTGGAAGCAAAAAACCCGTAGTTGGTTTTATTGCCGGCGAAACCGCTCCTGCAGGTCGAACCATGGGGCACGCTGGTGCTATTGTTGGCGGAAGTGATGATACCGCTCAGGCCAAAAAGAAAATTATGAGAGCTTGTGGGATTCACGTTGTGGATTCACCAGCCGAAATTGGTAAAAAAATAGCTGAAGTTTTAGCATAAAAACAGACCGTTTAGACTGAAATAAATTAACAAAGACCATTAAAGACCTCACATAATTTTGTGAGGTTTTTTTATTTATGGCAATCTAGGATTTACTATATTTGAAAGGAAAATAAATACTAACCAAAGAAAAGCGAATTCAAATAGTTATTATTTTGTATTCGTGGCTACTAAAAATAATATATAATGAAATTATTAGAAGGAAAAACGGCCATCATCACAGGGGCAAGTAGAGGAATCGGAAAAGGCATTGCAAAAATATTTGCAGAACATGGTGCCAATGTTGCATTTACATACAGCTCTTCGGTTGAAGCAGCAAACGAACTTGAAAGCGAATTAAATGCTTCGGGTGTAAAAGCTAAAGGCTATAAAAGCAATGCGGCGAGTTTTGATGAAGCTCAAAAATTAGCTGAAGATGTGGCGGCCGAATTTGGAAGTATTGATATTTTAGTTAACAATGCCGGTATTACCAAAGACAATTTATTAATGCGTATTACCGAGGAAGATTTTGATAAAGTTATCGAAGTTAATTTAAAATCGGTTTTTAACATGACAAAAGCCGTACAGCGCACTATGCTAAAACAACGCAAGGGCTCTATAATCAATATGAGTTCGGTGGTTGGCGTAAAAGGAAATGCGGGTCAAACCAATTACGCAGCTTCAAAAGCGGGGATTATTGGATTTTCAAAATCCGTGGCATTGGAATTGGGTTCAAGAAACATACGAAGCAATGTGGTTGCTCCCGGGTTTATTGAAACCGAAATGACTGCTAAATTAGATGAAGAAGTTGTAAAAGGATGGCGTGCAGCCATACCATTAAAACGCGGCGGAACTCCAGAAGATATCGCCAACGTTTGCGTGTTTTTAGCGAGCGACATGAGTGCCTACGTTACGGGACAGACCCTAAACGTTGATGGCGGCATGCTTACTTAATCTATTAAAAAAAGCGTTGAGCTTTAATGCAAACAGAAACTATACTATACATTATTATTGCTGGAATTATAGCGCTTTTATTAGCGCTTTTTCAGTATATAAAAGGTACTCAGAAAGTTTCTAAATTAAACGTGCTTTTTTCCTTTATAAGGTTTGTTACGCTGTTTTCAGTTTTTTTATTACTTATCAATCCCAAGTTTGAACAACTTACATTAACCACGGAAAAACCAAGCCTTGTAATTGCTATTGATAATTCCAGTTCTATAAAACATTTAAAACAAGACGAAAACACTTTAAATGTAGTTGATAGATTATCTCAAAACAAAGAGTTAAACGCTAAATTCAATATCTCAAAATACACTTTTGGCGAGCAACTTATACCGTTTGATTCCCTTCGGTTTACCGAAAAACAAACCAATATATCTGATGCCTTCAGTCAGTTATCCGAAGTGTATAGCGACTTGAATACGGCCACCATTCTTATTTCGGATGGCAATCAAACCTACGGGAATGATTACGAGTTTATAACCTCAAAATACAAAAGCCCAATTTATCCTATTATTTTGGGCGATACGGTAACGCACACCGATTTAAAAATACATCAACTCAATGTTAATAGATACGCCTATTTGAAAAACCGTTTTCCTGTTGAGGCAATAATCACTTATAATGGAAATAGTAATGCCAATTCCCGTATTGTTATAACCCAAGGCAATGCTACGGTTTATTCACATGCTGTTAATTTCACCAAAAACAATAACTCGAAAACCATCAATTTTACATTGCCAGCAAATAGGGTTGGGGTTAGCAATTTCAAAGCGACTGTAATCCCCATTGAAAACGAGAAAAATATCATTAATAACTCAAAGAATTTTGCTGTTGAAGTTATAGATCAAAAAACAAAAATCGCTATTGTTTCCGATTTTCCGCACCCAGATTTAGGTGCGCTTAAGAAAAGTATTGAAAGCAATGAACAACGCTCCGTCGCGTTTTTAAATTCAAATGAAATCATTAATCAAATAAATGATTTTCAATTACTTATAGTTAATCAGCCAAACAATAAGTTTAAAAAATTATTTGATGTTATCCATAGAGAAAACAAAAACATATTTATAATTGTTGGCACTAAAACCGACTTAAATTTTGTGAATAGAACGAGTGAAAATTTCAATCAAGTAATAACAAACCAAACTGAAGACTATCAAGCGGAATTAAATCCAAACTATGCACCCTTTATTATTGATGATATAGATTTTGAGTCGTTTCCGCCTTTAAAATCAAATTTTGGAGCGGTTGAATTTTCAATTCCTTTTGAAACTATTCTCAATAAAAAATTGGGGAATGTTTCAACAAACCAACCATTATTGGTGTCTTTTGAAGCAAACCAAAGGAGGGAAGCCATTTTATTTGGAGAGAACATTTGGCAATGGCGGGCGCAAAGTTTTATAAACACGAAGTCGTTTAACGCTTTTGACAATTTTATTGGGAAACTCGTTCAATATTTAGCCTCGAACAAACGCAAGAACCGATTGAATGTTGAATATGAATCGTTTTACAACGGCAATACAAACGTGATCATTAAAGCACAATTTTTCGATAAGAATTATACGTTCGATACACGGGAAACACTTAATATCAATGTAAAAGATGAAAATTCGGATGAAGAAAAAACATTTCCGCTCATTTTAAAAAACAACAATTATCAAGTGGATTTAAGCAGTTTGCCACCTTCAACCTATAGTTTTACGGTTAAAGCTACCAACGAAAACATTTCAAAATCCGGGACTTTTCAAATTTTGGAATACAACATCGAACAGCAGTTTTTAAACGCCAATGTGGTAAAGCTAAATCAGTTAGCTGAAAATAGTGGAGGAACTAGCTATTTTATTGATGATTCAAACGATTTAATTAACAATTTATTAAGTAATAATCGTTACGCTTCTATTCAAAAAAGCAATAAAAATATCATACCTTTGGTCGATTGGAAATACCTACTCATAATCATTGCTTTAAGCTTAGCAAGTGAGTGGTTTTTACGAAAATATAACGGATTAATTTAAAGAAATAGAAATGGAAAAATTACCAAAAATTGCATTACCCTTTGTAATTGTAGCAATAGTATTAGTTGTTTTATTATCAAAATCTGCAGTAACCATCGACTCTGGTGAGGCCGGTGTGCTTTTTAGAACCTTTGGAGAAGGTGTTGTTGTAGATAAACCCGCATTGGGCGAAGGCTTTCATATAGTTGCACCTTGGAACAAGGTTTTTGTATATGAGGTAAGACAACAGGAAGTTACTGAGAAAATGAACGTGTTATCTTCAAACGGATTGGACATTAAATTAGAGGCTTCGGTTTGGTTTCAACCCGATTTTAAAAATTTAGGGAAATTGCACCAAGAAAAAAGTGAAATGTACAAGGAGCGTGTTTTGCTTCCAGCCATACGTAGTGCGGCCAGAAGTGTTGTGGGGCGTTACACACCAGAACAATTGTATTCTAGCAAACGTGATGCCATTCAACAGGAAATATTTGAAGAAACCAAGAACATTGTGGAAGGTCAGTTTATTCAGTTAAATGAAGTTTTGGTACGCGATGTTACTTTACCGTCAACAATAAAAGATGCTATTGAGCGCAAGTTGAAACAAGAACAAGAATCTTTGGAATATGAGTTCAGACTTGAAAGTGCAAGAAAAGAAGCTGAAAAAGTAATTATTGAAGCTAAAGGAAAAGCAGAATCAAACAGGCTTTTAAGCGCCTCTTTAACTGATAAGATTTTACAAGATAAAGGTATTGACGCCACCATGAAATTAGCAGAATCACCAAATAGCAAGGTTATTGTTATTGGTTCTGGCGATAGCGGATTGCCCATTATTTTAGGAAATCAGTAAGCTGAAAATTAAATTATTCAGTTTTTATATTGATATTTTAAAAATTAAATAATCATTTATAAATAAAAATATAGAATATTTAATAATTGTAAAATTTGTTTTTAATAATTGGAATTATAAAATTTAATTATAGATATTTGCAATAACAACAAAAGAAATGACATTTATTCAAGCACATCCTCATCATTTTCATATTTGCTCTCAAGCGAACTGAAGATGTATTGAATAAAATCAGCATATTTTTAAACCCGTTTGAGACAATCAAGCGGGTTTTTAATTTTAAAAAAGCTTGGTTGTTTTAAACTCATAAAAAACAAATAAATGAGTAAACTAAAAATTGCAGTACAAAAATCGGGACGTTTAAACGAAGACTCGATGAGGCTTTTAAAAGACATCGGAATCTATATCGATAACGGGAAAGATCAATTAAAAGCATCGGCAAAAGGGTTCCCCGTAGAAGTATTCTATTTGCGAAATGGCGATATACCGCAGTATCTTAAAGATGGCGTAGTTGATGCCGCCATTATTGGCGAAAATGTGTTAATTGAAAAAGGCAATGACATAAAAGTTGCTGAAAAATTGGGCTTTTCAAGCTGTCGGGTTTGTATTGCCGTACCAAAATCGTCAACTTATAACAGTATTAAAGAATTAAACGGCAAGCGTATCGCCACATCGTACCCAAATACGGTGCAGAATTTTTTAAAAGAAAACGGTGTAACCGCTAAGCTTCACATTATTAATGGTTCAGTTGAAATCGCCCCAAATATAGGGTTGGCAGATGCCATTGTCGATATTGTTTCTAGTGGAAGCACACTCTTTAAAAACAATTTAAAAGAGGTGGAAGTTATTTTAAAATCTGAAGCTGTATTGGCCGTTTCACCACTTTTATCAGAAGAAAAACAAGCCATTTTAAATACGATTCAATTTAGAATACAATCGGTTTTAAAAGGCAGGCAATCAAAGTATATTTTGTTGAACGCGCCTAATGAAAAAATCGACGATATTATTAATTTACTGCCCGGAATGAAAAGCCCAACGGTTTTACCCTTGGCCCAGGAGGGGTGGAGTTCTGTGCACTCCGTAATTAATAAAAACGAATTTTGGGATGTTATTGAAGCATTAAAAGCAAACGGCGCTCAAGGTATTTTGGTTTGCCCAATTGAAAAAATGGTGCTTTAGTATGTATAGTTTTTTTTATTTCCACGAAGGTGGAAATATCATCATATATTTCACTAATCATAAAAGGTGTTTTGTTTAAAAAGATTTCCGCCTTCGCGGAAATGAAGAAAAAATTAATCAATGAAAATCATTAACAATCCAAATAAAAACGATTGGTCAGAAATTTTAAAACGGCCAACGCAAACCGTAAATGACATTGAAGCTACCGTTAATCAAATTTTTGATGATATAAATAAAAACGGGGATAAAGCCATTAAAAAATACACACAAAAGTTTGATGCTGTTAATTTACAAACCAATAAAGTAAGCGAGAAAGAAATTGAAGAAGCCATTGATAATGTTCCTGTAAAACTTCAAACCGCTATAAAAAAGGCAAAACAAAATATTGAGGCTTTTCATGCCGCTCAAAAAACACCAAAAGTTGTAATTGAAACCACAAAAGGTGTTATATGCTGGCAAGAAAAACGCCCCATTGAAAAAGTAGGTGTTTACATCCCTGGCGGTACGGCACCGTTGTTTTCCACCGTTTTAATGCTTTGCGTACCGGCGCAAATTGCAGGTTGCAAAGAGATTGTTTTGTGCTCGCCGCCTAATAAAAACGGTGCGTTGGCACCAGAAATATTATATGCCGCGAAACTTTGTGGAGTTACAAAAATTTTTAAAGTTGGAGGGATTCAAGCCATTGCTGGCTTAACGTTTGGAACAGAAAGCATACCGCAAGTTTATAAAATTTTCGGTCCCGGAAATCAATTTGTAACGGTTGCAAAACAATTAGCCACAAAATACGATGTGGCCATCGATATGCCTGCAGGCCCGAGCGAGTTGCTGGTTTTTGCCGATGATACCGCAAAGGCGTCGTACATGGCATCCGATTTATTAAGTCAAGCCGAACACGGTACAGATAGTCAGGTTTTTTTGGTATCGACTTCAAACCGGTTGATTAAAGAGGTTTCAAACGAAGTTGAAAAACAGTTAAGGGTGCTTCCGCGTAAAGCGATTGCTGAAAAATCCATCGCTAATTCCAAATTAATTTATGTCGAAAATGATGAAACAGCACTCGATTTGATTAACGAATATGGTCCAGAGCATTTTATTATCAGCGCTAAAAATGAGGATTTTTATATTAATGGCATCATGAATGCGGGCTCTGTTTTTATTGGTAATTACACCCCTGAAAGCGCCGGCGATTATGCCTCTGGAACAAACCATACTTTACCAACAAACGGGTTTAGCAAAGCGTATTCGGGCGTGAATTTAGACAGCTTTTTAAAAAGTATGACCTTTCAAAAAATATCAAAGGAAGGTTTGCTCAACCTTGGCGAAACTATAGAATTAATGGCGGAAGCCGAAGGTTTACAAGCCCACAAAAATGCGGTTTCAATTCGCTTAAAAGATTTGAAAAATTAAAAGCGGCGATATGCTGAACGGGTTTCAGCATCGCACAAATAACAATTAAATGAGACACTGAAACAGATTCAGTGAGACAAAAAAAATGAATATTAAAAACTTAGTTCGACCAACCATAAAAACCCTAAAACCGTATTCGTCCGCGCGCGACGAGTTTCAAGGCAGCAGTGATGCGATGGTTTTTTTAGATGCCAATGAAAATCCGTTTGAAAATGGTGTAAATCGTTATCCAGACCCAAAACAGGGAAAATTAAAATCTATTTTATCAGAAATCAAGGGTGTTTCCACAAATAACATGCTTTTGGGAAATGGAAGCGACGAGGTGTTGGATTTGATTTTTAGAGCCTTTTGCGAACCCAATCAAGACAACATCATCACATTGCCGCCAACGTACGGCATGTATCAGGTTTTGGCGAGAATTAATAATATTGAAAACCGCAAAGTTCCTTTAACCCCACAATTTCAGCCTAATTTAGAGGGCATAATTCGTACGGCATCCCATAAAACAAAAATCATATTTTTATGCTCACCAAATAACCCTACCGGGAATAGTTTTTCTAAAGGAAAAATTGAAAAATTACTACAATCTTTTCACGGTTTGGTTGTAATTGACGAGGCTTATATAGATTTTTCAAATAATGAAAGTTGGATAAACAGACTAAATGAGCTCCCAAATTTAATAGTTACCCAAACGTTGTCAAAAGCCTACGGTATGGCAGGAATTAGGTTGGGAATTTGCTTTGCTTCAGAAGAAATTATTTCAGTTTTAAACAAAATAAAACCGCCATACAACGTTAACGAGCTTACACAACAGAAAGCCGTTGAGCAATTATCGATAAAAAATTTGGCAAAAAACCAAATTGAAGCCATCCTTAAAGAGCGAGAGGTTTTAGTGGCGGAATTGCAACAAATCAGTTTTGTTTCAAAAATTTATCCCACCGATGCCAATTTTGTTCTGGTAAAAATAGATGATGCCACGAAACGATACAATCAACTTATTGCTAAAGGTATCGTGATAAGAAACCGAACCACACAGTATGGATGCGAAAACTGTTTAAGGTTTACAGTTGGCACTAAAAACGAAAACGAAACATTGATAAGCACTTTAAAATCATTAGAATGAAAAAAGTACTATTTATAGATAGAGACGGCACTTTGATTAAAGAACCGGCAGACGAGCAGGTGGATGCCTTTGAAAAACTGGTGTTTTACCCAAAAGTATTTCAATATTTAGGACGAATCTGCAAAGAACTGGATTACGAAATCGTTATGGTTACCAATCAAGATGGGTTGGGAACACCGGATAATCCCTCAGAAAAATTTTGGCCCATTCATAATTTTATTTTAGAAACCTTTAAAAATGAAGGCATTGAATTTAAGGAGATTTATATTGATAAAACCTATGCCAAAGACAATGCGCCAACACGCAAACCAAATACGGGTTTGCTTACCAAGTATTATTCTGAGGAGTACGATTTAGAAAATTCATACGTAATCGGCGATAGGTTAACAGATATTGAGTTGGCAAAAAACTTAGGGGCAAAAGGTATTTTTATAAATGATGAGACCCATTTGGGGACTGATGAAATTACGGTTAAGCGTGAAGAGTTAGATGCCTATATTGCTTTGGAGAGCAATGATTGGGAAAAAATTTATCAATTTTTAAAAGCAGATGAGCGTTCTGGTGGTCTTATTAGAAATACTAATGAAACTAAAATTGCTATTCAACTGAATCTTGATGGTACAGGAAAGAGCAAAATTGATACGGGGCTTGCTTTTTTCGATCACATGTTAGACCAAATAGCGCGACATGGGCAATTGGATTTAAACATTAAGGTTGATGGCGATTTGGAAGTCGACGAGCATCACACCATAGAAGACACTGCGATTGCTTTGGGCGAACTATTCAACAAAACCTTGGGCAACAAATTAGGTATTGAGCGCTATGGTTTTTGTTTGCCTATGGACGATTGCTACGCTCAGGCGGCTATTGATTTTGGCGGAAGAAATTGGCTCGTTTGGGAAGCCGATTTTAAACGCGAAATGGTTGGCAAAATGCCAACCGAAATGTTTTTTCATTTCTTTAAATCCTTTACCGATGGCGCAAAATGCAATTTGAACATAAAGGCAGAAGGCACAAATGAACATCATAAAATTGAAGCTATTTTTAAAGCCTTTGCAAAAGCCATTAAAATGGCCGTAAAACGTGATGTGGAAAAAATGATTTTACCAAGTACAAAGGGGATGCTATAAAAAAGCCCCCTAACCTCCAAAAGGGGGAATTCCAAGGTTTGCTAATAAAGCAAATCAATAAAAAAGAATTTCAAAATATGAGTGAACTAAAGCGTTCGAGTAAGAGTTCTTCCCCTATGGGGAAGCTAGATGGAGCTTCTGTTGTTATTATAAACTACGGCGCAGGAAACATTAAAAGCATACAGTTTGCATTTAAACGATTAGGTTATGACGCTGTTTTATCGAATAATCCAGAGGAAATTATTGCAGCGGACAAAGTAATTTTCCCGGGCGTAGGCGAAGCGAGTAGTGCCATGAAAATGTTAAAGGAGAGTGGATTGGATGTTTTAATCCCGACACTGAAACAACCCGTTTTAGGGATATGCTTGGGCATGCAGCTCATGTGTAAATTTACTGAAGAGGGTAACACAAAAGGTTTAAACATTTTTCAAACAGATGTTAAGCGTTTTACATCCGGTGTAAAAGTGCCACAAATGGGTTGGAATGTTATAAATGATTTAAAGTCTGACTTGTTTAAAGGAATTAAAGAAAACGAATATATGTATTTAGTGCATAGCTATTATGCAGAACATTGTAAAGAAACCATTGCTAAAACGGATTACGGATTGAATTATGCATCGGCATTAAAACACAATAATTTTTATGGTGTACAATTTCATCCAGAAAAGAGTAGTTTTGCAGGAGCTAAAATATTGCAAAATTTTATAGAATTATAACATGAGAATAATACCAGCCATAGATATAATTGACGGTAAATGTGTCCGCTTAACCAAAGGCGATTATGGAACAAAAAAAATATACAGTGAAAGTCCGCTTGAAATTGCCAAAACTTTTGAAGATTCAGGAATTGAATATTTGCACTTGGTAGATTTAGATGGCGCAAAAGCTAAACATATTGTAAACTATAAAGTGTTAGAGCAAATCGCATCTAAAACAAATCTTAAAATTGATTTTGGTGGAGGTTTAAAAACGAATGAAGACTTACACATTGCTTTTAATTCTGGGGCTAGACAAATTACCGGAGGAAGTATTGCAGTTAAAGATCCTGAAACTTTTGAAGGTTGGATATCAAAATATGGTGCCACAAAAATTATTTTGGGTGCCGATAGCGATGACGGAAAAGTGTCCATTAGCGGTTGGATGGAACAGAGTAAAGAGGATGTTATTCCGTTTATAAAAAAATATCAAAAAAAGAGTATCCAATATGTTATTTGTACCGATATTTCAAAAGACGGTATGCTGGAAGGCCCATCGGTTGAACTGTATAAACAAATTATCACAGAATGCTCAAACAGTAGTAGTGGGCAATCCATAAAGTTAATCGCATCTGGCGGCATTTCAAACATTGAAGAATTGCCTATTTTAAAAGCAATTGGCTGCGAAGGTGTAATTATAGGAAAAGCCATTTACGAAAACAGAATCAGTTTAAAACAATTAGAAAAATTTGTATAATTGAATTTGTCATTCCTGCGAAGGCAGGAATCCACTTGATAACTAAAACATTAAGATTTCCGCCTTTGCGGAAATGAAAATTAGAATATTTCATGTTAACAAAACGAATAATACCCTGTTTAGATATTAAAAGCGGACGTACCGTAAAAGGCATAAATTTTGTTGATTTACGTGATGCCGGCGACCCGGTTGAGTTAGCAAAACAATACGCCAACGTTGGGGCAGACGAACTCGTTTTTTTAGATATTTCGGCCACTTTAGAAGGAAGGGCAACCACATTAGATATGGTTTTACACGTCGCAGAACAAGTTAATATTCCGTTTACCGTTGGTGGTGGCATTTCGTCTGTTGAAGATGTCGATGCGCTTTTAAAATGTGGCGCAGATAAAGTATCGGTTAATTCTTCTGCAATAAAACGACCAGAGTTAATAAACGAGCTGTCTAACAAATTCGGAAGCCAATGCGTAGTCGTTGCTATTGATGCGAAATTAGTGGACGGCCAATGGAAAGTACATTTAGCGGGTGGCAGCATTCCAACCGATTTAGATTTGTTTGAGTGGGCCAAAGAGGTTGAAAAAAGAGGTGCCGGCGAAATTTTATTCACATCAATGAATCATGATGGTACCAAAAACGGATTTGCAAATGAAGCCTTAAAAAAACTTTCTGAAACTTTAAATATACCCATAATTGCGTCGGGTGGGGCAGGAAACGTTCAACATTTTATAGACACTTTTAAAGACGGAAAAGCTGATGCTGCTTTGGCCGCCAGTGTGTTTCACTTTGGAGAAATCCCTATTCCAGAATTAAAAAAAGAATTAAAAGCTAATAATATTGAAGTGCGACTTTAGTCGTCATGCTGAACTTGTTTCAGTATCACATAAAGAATAAGTTATGACTATTAAATACGATTCAAACGGATTTGTTCCCGCAATCATTCAGGATGCCAATACAAAAAACGTGTTGATGTTGGGGTATATGAATGAAGCCGCCTATAACAAAACCTTGGAAACCAAACAAGTTACTTTCTTTAGCAGAAGTAAACAGCGTTTATGGACTAAAGGCGAGGAAAGTGGAAATTTTTTAAATCTCGTTGAAATTAAAAATGATTGCGATAACGACACGCTCCTAATTCAAGTAAATCCACAAGGGCCAACCTGCCACAAAGGCACCGATAATTGTTGGGGAGAAAAAAACACAGCTAATTACGGATTCTTTTCAACTTTGGAACTTGTGATTGCAGAGCGCGTTGCAAATAAAGACACCAAAAAATCTTATGTGGCGAGTTTGTTCTCAAAAGGGATTAACAAAGTGGCTCAAAAAGTAGGCGAGGAGGCTGTAGAAACCGTTATTGAGGCTATGGATAATAACGATGAGTTATTTCTTTACGAATCGGCCGATTTGCTTTTTCATTATTTGATGTTGTTGCAAGCCAAAGGATTTACTTTAAAAGATATTGAAGCAGAATTAAAAAACAGGCACAAATAAAAAGAGGCCTTATTCTGGTTAGGGAAAAGCCTCTTAAAAAATGGTTGATTGAAATATTTTTTATATCACGATATCCAGCCTTTAGATTTTGAATGCTTAGAAAACCAGACTAAAAATATGGAAAATAGTATAATGGAAATTGTCATTCCTAAATTATCCGTATGCCCATTTGCCAAGAAATAACCCATTTGGATAATTACGGCAAAGAGCGATATACTCAATAAAGAATATGCCCATTTTTTTCGGAGTAAAAGCGCTATACAACCTAAAGCACCCGAAAAAACAGCTATTGCAAAAACAGCGGTTAACCAAGTTGGATGATTGGAAACAATATCTAATTGTTCTTGAGTTAATGCAGAACGCCATCGCTCTGTATTGTAAGCTTGACCTAAATATTGGTCAACACCCATAGCGTTCCAAGCGAGTGCAATTAAACTCACAATCCAGAACCAAACTGGAGGTTTGTTGGAAGAATTTGTCATAATAATTGGTTTTTAGTTAGTTATAAATATAATACAATGTATAAATTTTTTGTCACAATTAATAAAAGAGCGTATTTTTCCTTCTTCTAATAAACAATAATGAACAAGTATTTTTATCTCATTTCTATTCAATATTTAGGCTATCGTTTTCATGGTTGGCAAAAGCAACCCGATGTAAAAACCCTACATTTAATGGTAGATAGAACATTAAATTTTATTTTAGAAGGCAAACGCTTTAAGAGTTTAAGTTCTGGCAGAACCGATGCGATGGTTTCGGCAGAACATGCGGCAATCGAATTGTTTTTATTTGAACCTATTGAAGATTTAAACGCCTTTTTGGAATTATTCAATTATAACCTGCCACAAGATATTCGTGCTTTAAACATTAAGGAAGTTGATGAGAAATTTAATATAATTCAACACTCCAAAGTTAAAGAGTATCTGTATTTGTTTACATATGGTGAAAAATGCCATCCCTTTTGCGCCCCGATAATGACTACCATTCTTGATGAATTGGATATTAATGTAATGAAACAAGGTGCCAAACTTTTTGAAGGCGAAAATTACTTAAAACCCTATTGCTACAAACCAACGGATAATGGTGTTTACAACAGAGAAATATTGTTATGCGAACTGGTTGAAAACACCATTTATACCGCAAATTATTTTCCTCAAAAATCCTATGTGCTAAGGGTAAAAGGCCAAGGGTTTATGCGAAATCAAATCCGATTAATGATGGGAACGCTAATTGATTTAGGCAAAGGAAAATTATCATTGGACGATATCCGTAAAAGTCTACTTCCAAATAGTACGGTAAAAATGCACTACATCGCTCCGGCTTCAGGGCTCATTTTAAATAAAATTGAATTTGAATAAGATTTGACTTCAATTCTTCCTTCCATTGCTTGTTTTTCAATCATTTTTGTAAATGAGCAAGTATTCATATCAAATGAACAAAATGTTATGCAGCTTATATTTTAATTTAGCTTCAAAGAGGAATGAAACATAAATCATTCACTAAAAAACCTTTAAAACTAACATATGAGTTATTTGAACATGAAAGAAGAAAAATTGTTAAAAATCATTATAGCTTTAAATTTCCTTTTAACGGACTACCATTTTTAAGTATTAACTCGTCTTTTAAATAAAACGAATTAATAATTTAAAACTTAAACAAAAATGGAAAACACGATAACAGAAGCTTTTGACGCCATCGTATCAAAATTACAAGACTGGCTAACTACTATAATTGAATATTTACCAAATTTCGGATTAGCCCTTTTGGTGCTAATAACTGCATTTTTTATTGCCAAATATGTAAACAAATACACCTACAAATTAGTATCTAAAAAAGTTAAACAGGAATCTGTCGCTCAAATTATTTCAAGAATTTCATCGGTAGTTCTCGTTTTAGTCGGGCTTTATATATCGTTGGGTATTTTAAATTTAAGTAAAACGCTAACCTCGTTATTGGCCACAGCCGGTGTTGCAGGTTTAGCCATTGGTTTGGCGTTGCAAAACACGCTTAGCAACACCGTAGCGGGAATTGTGTTGTCTTTTAGAAAAAAAATACAAATAGGAAATTGGGTGGAAACCAATGGTTTTTCGGGCGAAGTTATCGATATTAATCTCAAGGAATTTGTTTTAAAGGAAGCCGATAACAATATTGTTATTATGCCAAACAAAATGATTTTGGAAAACCCTTTAAAAAACTACTCGCTAACTACCAAAATGCGCGTTTCGGTTGAATGTGGCGTGGGCTACGAATCGGATTTAGAGCAAGTAAAAACATTGACTAAAAAAACCATCGCCCAAGCTTTCGATCAAGTTGAAAGCGCAGAAAACGTCGAGTTTTATTATACCGAATTTGGAGGCAGCTCAATAAATTTTCTATGCCGATTTTGGATAGATGCAGAAAGCATGCTGGAAAAACTACATGCCAAAACCACGGCTATTATCGAAATTAAAAAAGCTTACGATACGGCTGGAATTAATATACCATTCCCAATTCGCACACTTCAGTTTGATAATAAATTGGCTTTTGAAAACTCGAAAGTTTCAAAAGAAATTTCAAAAAATTAGGCAAAATTACGTATTAACTGGTTTTAACATCTCAAGTTAAAAAAAGTTAAAAAAACATCCGTCTTTTATTTTTAGGACGTAACTTAAATAGTCTACACAACCTATTTTTAAAATGGATATCATACAAATTCTCTAAAAATTAGAGTAGGTTTATTTCAAAATAAATAAGCTATTATCATTTTAAACAATTAATATAAAAACCTAAAATCATGAAAAAAATCATTTTAATATTGGCATTGGTATTTACAACATCAATAGTCTTTACAAGCTGTAGGGAGAAAAAAACAACCGATGAAAAAATAGAAGAAGCTATTGATAACATTGGTGATGAATTAGAGGATGCCTCTGATGATTTAAAAGATGCAGTTGAAGATGTAAAAGATGAAATCGAGGAAATAAAAGAAGAAGCAAAAAAAGATAGTGTTAAAAGTTAATACCAAGCACAAAACTTTTTTTAAAACATAAAACCAAAAACAAAAATGAAAAACTTAATATTTGCGTTTGCACTACTTTTTATAGGCAGTGCCATGGCACAGGAAAAACCAAAAGAAGTAAAACAAGAAACCAAGGTAAAGATTGTTAAAACCAAGAACGATAAAGAAACCTCGGAGAAAAAAGTAAAAGTTATTACGCGCGAAACCGCAGACGTTAAACTAGATAAAAAGGATGAAAATAAAGTTAATCAAAACCGTGTAAACGCTACAAAAAAAGTAGAAAAAATGGTTATGGTTGATGACGACAACGATGCCGATTATGATGTTTTAACAAAGGAGACATTTTTTGTGAGTGGTAACGAAACGTATAAGTTTACACCAAATGAAAGAGGTTTCGATATTATATTCGATAAAGACGAAAATGAGTTTGTTAAAATAGGAAAAGCATGGTCAACAAGTGCCAGCGGCAACTATATTATAAGAGGCGAAATGCACAATGGTATTGGTTATTTTGATAAGAATGGAAACTTTGTAGTAGAATATTTTGATGATGCTTCAAAGCGCATTAAAAAAATGACTTATAGCAAAGAGAGTAAAGACATGAGGTAATGCCATGTCTTGTTAAGATACTTATAAAAGTCCCGATTAATTCGGGACTTTTTGTACTTTAGAACCTCTAAAAAAAAACGAATGGGCACATCAGCATTAAAATCGGCATTAAACTTTTTTAAACAACTTGAAAAAAACAACAATCGCGATTGGTTTAACGAAAACAAACCGGAGTTTAAAGCGATTGAAACAGAGATTAAAAAAATTTACAATTCGGTTTTAGAAAACCTAAACAAACACGACGACATAGATAAACTGAAACTTTTTAGAATATACAGGGATGTGCGTTTTTCCAAAAACAAGCTGCCGTACAAAACCCATTTTGGTGGATCGTTTCACAGAACAAAGCCTAAATTACGTGGCGGCTATTATTTGCACATTCAGCCTAACAACGAAAGCTTTATTGCAACCGGTTTCTGGGAACCGGCCAAAGCCGATTTGCAGCGTATTAGAAAAGAGTTTGAAATGGACGATTCAGAAATCCGCAAAATAATTGGGAATAAATCTTTTAAATCCATTTGGGGAGGTTTTGTTGGCGACGAAGTAAAAACCGCTCCAAGAGGTTTCGATAAAGAGCACAAAGCCATCGATTTAATTAAAAAGAAACAATATATTTTCGTTAAAAAATTTACCGACAAAGCTGTTTTGGACGCCAATTTTTTAGACGACATAAATACTTCGTTTAAAGCTATTCGTCCGTATTTTGATTATATGAGCGACGTGTTGACTACGGATTTGAATGGGGTTTCCTTAATCGAAAAGTGATTATGGTTTTTAAACCGCAGCTAGCAACTCAGGTTTTTCGAACAATTGAATGTTGCTTAACAAACGTTCCTTTACAATATGCATCATGCGTTTGTTTAAAGCCGAAGAGTTTTCAATGTAAATTAAATATTCTTCTACAGTAAAAAGCCCGATAATCATACCTTTTACTGAGTTTCTGAATTTCATGTCTTTTTGAATCGCATTTTCAATATAATCCATACGTTTTTGTAATGACAAATCATAAAAAACAGATTTGTGTTTAACCACATAATTTTTAAAAACTTCAATAAGCAATTCGTTTTGCAGCTTGATCACAGGGCGCAAAACTAAATTCTGAAAACGCTCATCAGCACTCATATTATCATTAATTGTTGCAGATGAAATTTCTGGGCGAATACTTTTTAGGTTAAATAATCTTGAGTTCATGGTTTAGGATTTTTATTAAAAATATCAATAATCAGAGCTTATAATGACCAATACCTTTATTATTATCAACGAGGTTATTAACATTGAAGATTTTTCTATCTTTAAATAATATTTAAAATGAGCAGCGCTGGCGACCAACATCTTGATAACCAATAACAACGAACATGAGTTTGTTTAAATTTTAAAAAAACATGGCCCTATGAAATTTGGAAGCGTAGATAATCCAGAAAACATGGACTTCACTGAAGGCAAACAACAAAAAATATTATAGATATTAATATTTTAACTAACCCCCTTATATATGAAATTTCAAACAAGAAAATGGATCAAACCTGAAGATTTAAACCCAAACGGCTCCCTTTTTGGCGGTCGCCTTTTGGAATGGATAGACGAAGAAGCAGCGTTGTTTGCCATCATTCAATTTGACAACAAAAAAGTAGTTACAAAATCTATGGGTGCCATAGATTTTGTGGCTTCGGCAAAACAAGGCGATGTGGTAGAAATTGGCATTGAAATCACCAAGGTTGGAAACGCTTATATTTCCTTAAGCTGTGAGGTTAGAAATATTATGACACACGAAACCATAATAACCATTTCCAATATTATTATGGTTAATTTGGGCGAGGACGGAAAGCCCAAAGCACACGGTAAAAACATATAGAATATAAACGAGCAAAACGGTTGTAAATTTGTTTTAAATATTATAATCAATTAAGTTGTTCTGTTGCATAAAATTCAATTTATAATGCTTCTATTGGAAATTTTATAAAAATTCAATAACAAAGCCCGCTAAAGTTTTAAATAACTCCATTATACTATAACTTTGTATTCCTTACTAAATTATAAGATATTTTATGAGCAAAACATTGTTTGACAAAGTGTGGGATTCACACGTTGTAAGAAAGATAGAAGGTGGGCCAGATGTGTTTTTTATAGATCGCCATTTTATACACGAAGTAACCAGTCCTGTTGCTTTTTTAGGATTAAAAAGCAGAGGTCTAAGCGTATTGTACCCCGAACGTACATTTGCTACAGCAGACCATAATACCCCAACCATAAATCAGCATTTACCAGTTGAAGACCCGTTGTCGGCAAATCAATTAAAGGCTTTAGAAGACAATTCTAACGAATACGGTATTAGCCATTGGGGATTGGGCCATAAAAAGAACGGTATTGTTCACGTTGTGGGGCCAGAAAACGGTATTACATTCCCTGGCGCTACGATTGTTTGTGGCGATTCGCACACATCAACACACGGTGCTTTTGGCGCTATTGCCTTTGGTATTGGCACTTCGGAAGTCGAAATGGTATTATCTACACAATGTATCATGCAGCCCAAACCTAAAAAAATGCGCATTAATGTAAATGGACAATTAGGTAAAGGTGTTACACCAAAAGATGTGGCTTTGTATATCATTTCACAATTAACAACATCTGGCGCAACAGGCTATTTTGTTGAATATGCCGGTGATGTTTTTGAAAACATGACCATGGAAGGCCGTATGACAGTTTGTAATTTATCCATTGAAATGGGTGCCCGTGGCGGCATGATTGCTCCAGATGAGACCACTTTCGCATATTTAAAAGACAAACCACTTTCTCTCAAAGGTGAAGCATGGGATAAAGCCGTAGCACATTGGAAAACCTTAAAAACCGATGCTGATGCAACCTTTGATAAAGAATTGACTTTTAATGCGAGCGATATTGAACCGATGATTACCTACGGAACAAATCCAGGTATGGGAATGGGTATTTCAAAAAACATTCCAAATGCCGAAGCTGTTGAAGGTGGCGTTGCTACTTACAAAAAGTCTTTGGATTATATGGGATACGAAGAAAACGATGCCATGATTGGCAAAAAAGTAGATTACGTATTCTTAGGCAGCTGTACCAATGGTAGAATTGAAGATTTTCGTGCATTTGCATCCATAGTTAAAGGCCGAAAAAAGGCCGAAAATATCACAGCGTGGTTAGTTCCTGGGTCTCACGAAGTTCAAGACAAGATTAAAGAAGAAGGTCTTTTAGACATTATCAACGAAGCTGGATTTGTATTAAGACAACCGGGTTGTTCGGCGTGTTTAGCGATGAACGACGATAAAGTACCTGCTGGTAAATATGCGGTAAGTACATCAAACAGAAACTTTGAGGGGCGCCAAGGTCCGGGTTCAAGAACCCTATTGGCAAGTCCGTTGGTCGCTGCGGCCGCCGCAGTTACCGGCGTAGTAACCGACCCTAGAGAATTAATTTAAAATACAAAAGTAAAATATTAAGACGTTTTAAAACCTTGAATATTTAATATTGAACTTTAAACTTATAAAACATGGCTTACGATAAATTTACAATACTAACAAGCACAGCAGTTCCTTTACCATTGGAAAATGTGGATACCGATCAAATAATTCCGGCGCGTTTTTTAAAAGCTACAAAACGTGAAGGCTTTGGAGACAATTTATTCCGTGATTGGAGATATAATAATGACGATACACCAAAGGAAAGTTTTGTTTTAAACAACCCTATTTACAGCGGTAAAATTTTAGTTGGGGGCAAGAATTTCGGTTCGGGTTCTTCAAGAGAGCACGCTGCTTGGGCGGTTTACGACTACGGATTCCGTTGTGTCGTATCGAGTTTCTTTGCCGATATTTTTAGAAATAACTGTTTAAATGTTGGCGTTTTACCGGTTCAGGTGAGCCCGGAATTTTCAGAACAGATTTTTGAGGAAATCTACAAAGACCCCAATACGGAAATTGAAGTGAATCTGCCTAACCAAACCATTACCATCACCTCGACTGGTGCGCAGGAATCTTTTGAAATTAATAGCTATAAGAAAGATAACATGCTAAATGGTTTTGACGATATTGATTATCTTCAGAATATGAAAGGCGACATAGAATCTTTTGCTAATGATTTGATGTTGTAAATGGCAACACGACGCATAGAAATAATGGATACGACATTGCGCGATGGCGAACAAACATCGAGTGTGTCGTTTTCTGCTTCTGAAAAATTAACCATTGCAAAACTTTTACTGGAGGAATTAAAGGTAGATCGTATTGAAATCGCCTCCGCCAGAGTATCGGAAGGTGAACTGCAAGCAGTAAAGGATGTTACGCAATGGGCTGCTGAAAATGGCTATTTGCACGCTGTTGAAGTATTGACTTTTGTTGATAATGGTGTGTCCATTAACTGGATGAAAGAGGCTGGTGCGAAGGTTCAAAACCTGTTAACCAAAGGTTCATTGAACCATTTAACCCATCAACTTAAAAAGACTTCTAATCAGCACTTTAAAGAAATTAAAAATACTTTAAAGCTGGCCAAAGTCAGCAACATTGAAACCAATATTTATTTAGAGGATTGGAGTAATGGTATGCGAAATTCCAAAGCCTATGTATTTGAGTTTTTGGAGTTTTTATCCACACAACCGGTAAAGCGGATTATGCTACCGGATACCTTGGGTATTTTAACACCTCCAGAATCCTATGCATTTGTAAAGGAAATAAAAGACAAATACCCAAATTTACATTTCGATTTTCACGCGCACAACGATTACGATTTGGGCGTTGCCAATGTTATGGAAGCTTTAAAGGCCGGAGCCAACGGTTTGCATTTAACGGTAAACGGCATGGGCGAACGCGCCGGAAACGCACCCATGGCAAGCACTATTGCGGTTATAAACGATTTTATGCCAGAAGTTAAAATAGGCGTGAACGAAAAGGTTTTATATACCGTAAGCAAGCTCGTGGAGAATTTTTCTGGGGTTATGATTCCTGCCAACAAACCAGTTATTGGCGCCAACGTATTTACGCAAACGGCTGGAATTCATGCCGATGGCGATAATAAAAAGAACCTCTATTTTAGCGATTTACTGCCCGAGCGTTTTGGTAGAAAGCGGCAGTATGCTTTGGGAAAAGCCTCTGGAAAAGCGAACATCCAAAAGAATTTACAAGAATTGGGCCTGCAGCTTGACGATGAAGATTTAAAGAAGGTTACCCAGCGCATTATTGAGTTGGGCGATAAAAAACAGGTAGTTACCAAAGAGGATTTGCCTTATATTATTTCGGATGTATTAGACCGAACGTATGAAGAAAAGGTTAAAGTGAACTCGTATGTATTAACACATTCCAAAGGATTAAAGCCATCAACTACGGTATCAATTAGTATTGAAAACGAGACTTTTGAAGAGCATTCACAGGGCGACGGACAGTTTGATGCGTTTATAAACGCGATAAGAAATGTGTTTAAAAGGAAAAAACTCGTGCTGCCCGATTTGATAGATTATGCGGTTAGGATTCCTCCGGGGAGCCGATCGGATGCGTTGTGTGAAACCATTATTACTTGGAAGAATACCGAAAAGGAATTTAAAACCCGTGGATTGGACTCGGACCAAACGGTTTCGGCCATAAAGGCCACTGAGAAAATGCTGAATATAATAGTGAGTTGAATTGATGACGGATGACCGAAGACGGGAGTTTGCGTGCGTACGAATAATAAATCGCTTTTAGTTAATAAGAGTGAAAGTTCCCCTCCTTGGAGGGGCTAGGGCTGGGTTCCGCGTTAGGGATTGAGGCATTTGTTGAAGCTCCCCGACGTAGGAGGGAGCGACTGCCGAAAGCCCGACCGAAGCGTTACATGCAAGGTTTCTTTTTAAACCTTGTAGGTATAAAGCGAAGGGAACGCCCAACTTCTCGATAGCTCTGCTTAGCTTGTCGAAGTACAATTCCAATAAAATTGGAATTACTCGAAGTGACATTAAAAATAAAATTTTAAAATATAAAATAAACAACAATGAAATTTAATATTGCCCTTTTAGCCGGAGACGGCATTGGACCAGAGGTTATAGACCAAGCCGTAAAAGTTAGCGACGCGGTTGCCAAAAAATTTGGACACGAAATTACATGGAAACCGGCCTTAACCGGTGCCGCGGCCATTGATGCTGTTGGTGAGCCTTATCCGGATGAAACGCATGCTATTTGTGCGGCATCGGATGCGGTTTTGTTTGGTGCTATTGGTCACCCAAAATACGATAACGACCCAAGTGCGCCAGTGCGCCCAGAACAAGGTTTATTAAAAATGCGTAAAAAACTGGGCTTGTTTGCCAATGTGCGACCAACGTTTACATTTCCGTCGTTATTGGATAAATCGCCATTGAAAAAAGAGCGTATTGAAGGTACCGATTTGGTGTTTTTACGTGAACTGACCGGTGGTATTTACTTTGGAGAAAAGGGGAGAAGAGACAACGGTGAAACGGCTTTTGACAATTGTGTTTACACCAGAGCCGAAGTGCAACGTTTAGCCAAAAAGGGTTTTGAATTGGCCATGACGCGCTCGAAAAAATTATGCTGTGTGGATAAAGCCAACGTTTTGGAAACCTCGCGTTTATGGCGTGAAACGGTGCAAGCGATGGAAAAAGATTATCCGGAAGTGGAAGTGAGTTACGAGTTTGTTGATGCCGTAGCGATGCGTTTGGTGCAATGGCCAAATAGCTACGATGTGCTGATTACCGAAAACTTATTTGGTGATATTTTAACGGATGAAGCGTCTGTAATTTCGGGTTCGATGGGTTTAATGCCATCGGCTTCCATGGGTGCCGATATAGCTTTGTTCGAGCCTATTCACGGGTCGTACCCACAGGCTACGGGACTGAATATTGCCAACCCAATGGCAACGGTTCTATCGGCAGCTATGATGTTTGAGACCGCCTTTAATTTACCCGAAGAAGGTAAAGCTATTAGAGATGCCGTAAATAAAGCTTTGGCTGAAGGCATTGTTACCGAAGATTTGGCCGATGGCGGAAAAGCCTACGGAACAAAAGAAGTAGGCGACTGGCTGGCTGCAAATATCTAAAAAACAATCTCTTATAGGTGTTTTTTTAAAATGGATTTAGTAACTTTATACTAAATCCATTTTTTTTTGGGAATCTTTTTCAGTATTAATTTAAAAATAGGAATTATGAAACTATTAAAATTTACAATGCTGTCCCTTTTCTTTTTAGTAACCTATACTTTTCAATCACAAAATATTGGTGATTTTACATCAATAGACCCTAACACAGTTCAATCTGCGTCATTCGTTTTGTCTTCTAGTCATACCTTTCAAAAAATAGCTGAAGTTGGAGATGCTCTAACCGCAGGCGGAACCTTTAAGCCTAAGCCAGATTTTACGGCTTATGTACCCATAGCCAATAGTAGTACCAATGGCTATTTAAGTATAAATTCGGAAGGCAGCGCGCTTACCGATGGTGGCGGTGGCGTAATGGTTTTTGATATTAATTTTAATGCGACAACCGAGTTATGGGAAACCACAGCATCAGAAGATTTAGATTTTACTGCGGTAGGAGGTACGGCTGCCAATTGCTCCGGAGCAGTTACACCTTGGGGAACTGTTATTACTTGCGAAGAGGGTACTATACCCGATACATTCCCGCCTTTTGATGGTTATAACGACCTGGGCTGGAATATTGAAATTAATCCTGCGACCAAAAGTGTTGTTGCAAAACACTATGCCATGGGAAATTTTGCGCACGAAAATGTGGCCATACAAACCATTAATGCCATCCCTACGAGCCGTACGGTTGTTTATCAAGGTGCAGATTCAAATCCCGGATATTTATACAAGTATGTTGCTACAAATTTTCAGGATTTAAGCATGGGATTGCTTTATGTTTTTAAAGGTTCAAAGAACGGAACAGGAAGCTGGATACTTTTGGATAACACTACGCAATCCGAACAAAACTCAACATTGACCCAAAGTGGTGCATCTGGCCATGATGCTACAGTTTTTGCCGGTATTGAAGATGTAGAGATTGGGCCTGATGGCATGGTGTATTTTGCCGTAAAAGGGGAAGGTACCGTATATCGGTTTTCCGATTCAGATCCCTTGGAAACATCGGCTTCAACCGTAACCATGGAAACCTTTGTTGGTGGCGGTGCAAGCTACGATATAAATGATGGTACCAGTACAACCTTGGTTGCTTGGGGTAATGGCAATGATAATTTGGCTTTTGATTGCGATGGGAATTTATGGGTGTTTCAAGATAGTGGCAATAGTTTTATTTGGGTTGTAAAAAACGGCCATACCCAAGCAAGTCCGGATGTTGAAATTTTCGGAAAAGTTCCAATAGGCTCTGAGCCAACGGGTATCACATTTACTCCAGATTACAAATATTTATTTATGTCTATTCAGCATCCGGATCCAGGAAATGCTGCTAATCAGGTTGATGCCGCGGGAAATACGGTAGATTTTGATAAAGGCACGAGTTTAGTGATTGCTTTATCTGAAAATTTAGGTTCGGCACTTTCGGTTGAAGATGAGAATTTTGATGATGGATTTACGTTTTATCCAAATCCAATAAAATCATCAAAGAATTTAATTATAAAAGGAAATCAAATCAATAATATAAAACTATATGCCATTTCGGGGAAAAAACTACTAGATGTTGATTATAATGACTTGAATGAAGTAACATTGAATCTTAAAGATATTCAGTCTGGTCTTTATCTTTTTAAAGTGAATGATAAAGCGGCTTCAAAATTGGTTATAAAATAAACCTGGTAACAACAAAACTGAAAAAAGAGGCCGTCTGAAAAAGTCAATTTCTATTCTAAATGTCACATTGAGCGCTGTCGAAATGTTTTGGTTTTCAGAACATTAAAACTTCGACTGCGCTCCGTTTGACTCAGGCAATCACTTTTCAGATACAGCCTCTTTTTTAATTTTAATACTACATTTTATTTTAAGGTTCTAAGGCAAACGCTGCACTTTTACCGGCATCGCGTTTTACTCGCGAATAACCATCTGTTGCCATGGTAAGCACCCTTAAATTTTGCCCAAAAGCAGCTTTTCCCTCACCATTGTCATAACACTCGCCAAGTAATTCGGCTGGCGTAAAATGCTTGCTGTATATACCGCTGCTCAATGTATATCCAGAGGCGCTGTCTATAACCATGCCGTGGGCATTTGCCTCAGGAACGCCGCCACAAGTGCCTTTTACAACTCCAAAGCTAAACACTGCAAAATTATTGGGGTGGGTTGCTTCAAAGGTAATTTCAAGATCAGCTTCAACACCGCCCGGTTTATAATTTACAAAACCACAGCAATCCAACGAAGCCGGTGCTCCGTTAACATTGATTGTAAAAATATCGGCATCACAGCTTTCATTATCAAATCGCATCAGAATTTTAAAGGCATCTGCAGTGCCTCCGCTTTCCGCAGTCCCAGTTGGGTCTTCAAGTAACGGATTGGGCGCATTTTCACTAAAACTGGCATTACCGTATTGAGGTACTTTAAATGTTGATCTGGAAATATTGCTCAGCAGATTTCCGGATTGGTCAAATAATTCCAATTTAAACTCATACAAACCATCTCCACCTAGTGTAGACTTATCTGGGCCTAACAAAGTAGTAGAATCAAACTGCATGGTACGCATATTGTAGGTTTGCTCATGCCAAAGTGGGTTTGACTCTGGAACGTTAAATGGCGCTTCGTCGGGTTGTTGTGGCGGGATGATGTATAAATTATCATTACCGCCAACGATCTTAGGCCCCAAATTCACACTGTTTGTACCAATCTGGGTGTCGTTGTTTGAATCTAGATATTCATAATCATATCCTTTTCTCACTTCTCCACCTAATGGGATTAGTGGTATAAAGTCGTCGTCTTCGTTGCCTGCTGCCACTAAATCTGCAAATGTTTTTTGACGATAGCTCCAGCGATAATAATAAATACCACTGTTTGGAAGGTCGCTTCCAAAGCCCATATAAAAAGAAGGGTTTCCACCAAAGGGACGCTTATAGTCGCCTACTGCCGTTGTTATGGGGGAAACATCACCATTGGCCGAGGCATCCGTCAAGCCAATACGGTCGTAAGGCACGGTTTGCCCCGGAGGTGCTTGTAGATAGCTGTTTTGATTAATATGCGACACACTCGTGCTTTTGCTAATCGTTCTAACAAAAACCAGTTCACCTCCAATTGGGCAATCGCAACAACAATCTACCGGTACCCTTGGGTCTGTGATATGGATGATTATATCGGTTCCGCAGATATAGTTCCAATGGGTATGGCAGGGGATTGGTGGTCTGTAAACGGTTGTCCATTCGCCGTTGATAAAATATTCTACCCAAATGTAGATGTCCGGTTTATCACCAAAACAATTATAGGTTATACTAGCGTCAAAACGTCCGTGGGCATTGGTTTTTACCACGGCCAGTTCTTTACAGCGATAGAAATAGCGCCACCACCAAGGCCATAGGCAAAACCAAGGATGGAATAAAGCATAATTCTTTACGATGGCTTCACGGATGATATTGGCGTTTCCGGTTTTTAGTTTTTGCACAATGGCATCATCCAAATTGGGTAAATTGGCTGTAATTTGCTGACGTTTCATCTCAACCGAAGTCGTATCGAAAAGGTTGAATAACTGAGGCTGAGGCTGGGGCAAATCAGGTGTGGTCCGAAATTGAAAAGGAGGAGGGTCTGGGATTGGAATTGGAATTTTTTTCACCCTTTCCGGTTTTAATATGGCATCGGGAATTTTGGTAATAATGTAATCGGGTACTTTATTAATCCAATAAAAAATGTTGTCTATTTCACAAATGTGCACACGGGCACGACACACAGGTTTGTCCTCCCAAACATTACCACCGTTAAACCATTTTGATATTTTACCCGTTACACGGCATTTACAGTAAAGCCAATATTCAGAAAACACATCGGGTATGGGTTTTATTGAAACACCGCCTTCGTTACTGGTTACCATTATGGGTTCGTAAGCCTTATAGACTTCCAGTTCTTTAAGGGTAGTAATTTTCAAAGCACGTTTATCGGCAGCAGGAGCAATGAATAATCGGAGATCGTCTATTTTCGTGGTATTCCGAAATGCTCTTGGTTTTCGCATGTCCTTAAGACTGAATTGCAATTCGTTGTTTCTAACAGGTTGTTTTTGCAACAGTCTTCCTTTGCAGTTAAAAAGAAACCCGATAAGGTCTATTTTTTCTTTAGGTTCTTGTTCATAACTCACTTGAATCTTGAACTTTAAATTCTGATTTTTTGGGTTTTCTGCCATGACTTGTAGTTTTAGATTTGTTGCTTACTCTCTTTTTATATTCGGATTTTCGGCTTACTCCTTGATATATTTATTCATTTTTATCATAGAAAAAAGAGCTAATAAAATAAGTGTCAAAACGAGAGATGCACAGAATTAAAATCCTGTTGTAATTAAAACTTAGAGAGAGAAAATTGTACTAATAAAGGAAGCTTAAATGATTTGTGAGAGCGTCTTAATCATTTAAGAAATAATCAGGTTAATATAGTGCATATTATCTTGCGGGTCAATCCCCATTTATAGGTATTTTCAGGCCAACTATCTTATAACCAAAAGATTGGTGATGTAAAGCAACGGTATTGTCTTGAATACATCCAAGGAAAACCTCAAATGTTTTAAAGCTGATCTTTAAACGTCGTGTTGCTCGGTAATTCGAAAATTTCCAAATCGAAATAGGGAAGTGCTGCGATAAGATGATCGAAAACATCGGCCATAATATACTCGTAATTGGCCCATCGTTTGTCGCTACTAAAGGTATATATTTCTAACGGAATACCTTGTGTTGTTGGCGCCAATTGACGCACCATAATCATCATATCTTTATTAATTGCCGAATGGGCTTTTAAATACGAATCGATATATTTTCTGAAAACCCCAAAATTTGTCAAGTTTCTGCCATTAATCAGGAGTTCCTTGTTTATGTCGTTTCTCCTGTTATTCGCCTTAATATCGTCTTGTCTGCTATCCAAATACCCCGTAATCAACTGTATTTTTTTAAGCTTTTCAACCTCGTCATCGGTTAAATATTTAATCGTGTTTTGCTTAATAAATAAGGCCCTTTTAATTCGCCTTCCACCAGAATCCGACATGCCTCTCCAGTTTTTAAACGAATCGGAAATCAACGCATAGGTTGGGATGGTAGTAATGGTTTTATCGAAATTTTGCACTTTTACGGTCGCCAAGGTTATTTCGATAACATCGCCATCGGCACCGTATTTTTCAAACGTAATCCAATCGCCAATGCGCACCATGTCGTTTATGGACACTTGGATGCTGGCAACAAAACCCAGAATGGTATCTTTAAAGATTAATAAAATAACGGCCGAAATAGCTCCTAATCCGGTAAGAAATTTTAAGAATGGAATATCTGTAATTACGGCTATGGCCGACATAAAACCCGCTATCCAAGCAAAAATCATAAATACCTGTATGTAGCTATCAATGGGTTTATCCTTTAATCGCGGTAAGGTTTTAAGGTAATCTTTTATGGTGTTTAAAATGCTTCTTACAATCCAAAGTATTAAAACGATAGCGAATACTTCCAAACTTTTTTTGATGAAGTTTTCAAACGTAGGGAAATCAATAAATACTACGGGAATATATTCTATTACAATCAGTAAGGGGATAATGTGCGCAATGTTTCGTGGCGCTTTGTTGGCCACCAAAATATCATCGAATTTTGTTTTGGATTTCGCGGCAAATTGTGAGAATGTGCCCCTTAGCAATTTTCTGATGATATAATCAATAATAGACACAACAACTATTAAAATGATTAATAAAGCAAGCATGTTTAGGTATTTGGCAACCGTTTCGGTTGTTCCTAAAGACACTAAATAATCATAAAAAAAGTGTGTGTATTTTGAATCCATTTATTTGGCAGCTTTTAAGTAGTTTCTGTCCACGTAAAAGGTGCCGAACGGAATGATAGAGGCCAAAAGCACCACGGCGAATTGTTTGTTGTTCCAAGAAAAATCATTCTTAAAAACAAAAGCTAAAGCGATGTACGCAATAAACAAAATGCCATGTGGCATTCCCAGAAGTTTTACGTATTGCGGATCATGGGCCAAATACTTAATGGGTGTCGCTATAAATAGCAATAAGATATACGATATACCTTCTAAAAGGGCAACAAGCCTGAACATGTTAATAAATGAAAACATAGACACTTAATTTTGTGCAAAAATAGCACAGAAAAGTGGATAAACAGTACGTTTTAAGAGAATTTTATAAAGCGTTGAAAATAATAAGACCGTAAATGGCGAAACGCAATAATCTGAGTGAGCCGTAAAGGACCACATTTTTAAACGGAAACTCTATAATGCCAGCAGCGATACACGAAATTGAGAAGGGTAGTGGTAACAAAGCGCCGACCACAATTAAAAAACCGCCCCATTTTTTTGAGTTTTTAAGCTGCTTTTCCATTTTAACCTCCAGATAGCTGTGAACCGATGGAATTCTGGTAATCATTCTTCCCATCCAATACGATAACAGTCCACCGCAATACGACAAAATGGCCAAAAGACTTAAATAAAACCAAGGGCTGTACATTTTACCTGCCCAAGCAATAAAAACCTCTGGTGGTATCAATCCCAAAAGGGTTTCTGATACAAAGAAAAAAGACAACACCCCAAAAGCGGGCAATATTTCGGTAAGTCGCGTTAAAGCCGCATTGATATTAAAAAAGTGGTTTACGGCATAAACCGCAATAACTATAGCAACAATGTATGGCAATGCTTTTAGTACAGCTTGCCAAACAAAAGTATAAAATCCGGTATACGAATAGTACTGGTGCAATAATTGCAGCCGCGATTTTTTATCCTTTGATTTTTGCTTAGATTCGAGTTTCATTTTTTTTACTCAATACTTTAGAGAGGGTGCAAATATACAACATGCATTTTTCTTATGAAATATTTTTTTACCAACAACTTGTTAATTAATTCTTATAGTGGGAGTTAGAGGGGGTTTTTGAATATTCTATTTTACATAATGTAAATTATAGTACAAATATAACAATTAGCGTAATAGTGCTTTTGGGCGCTATTTGACATAATTGCAGATATAATGTCTTAGACTTATATCGATAGTAATTATGACAAGCTAATTGTGGCTTCCTAGTTATTTTTATAATTTAAACAATAAAAATCTATGAATAACTTCCAACGCTTGCCTGAGTTTATATTGAGCGCAGTCGAAATACCAAAATAAAAGCTACCCTTTTTGCTCTTATTAAAAATCGTGTATTCGATAAAATATCCGTAATAAAAAATTTTAGACGATTCTCGTGAGCTTGCCACAAGAGCTTAAATTTTATGAAGGATAAAATTCTAAGCACTTATTCTATTCTTGTTACTATTTAATCTTTTTTTAATTGTAACTATAAATATTATATAAAAATAGAAATTAATACTTTGAACTTCTAAAGGTTTTATTAATTCTTTTTTTCTTGATAAAAAAAGAAACAAAAAAATCAAGTAGGTATTTTAAAATATAATTTTGGAAACAATTAACGGCTCATTCGCTATATTTTAGACTATTTGGCGTTAAGAAAATGTACCAAAAGTACATTTTTAGTTAAATACGATTTGAAACGTTATTTCAGTAAAGTGTTGTATCCAAATACAATCATCCACTGGATCACTGCATTTGTATAGCCTAAAAATATGCACGCTCTTTTCACCTTATTGTTTTACCAAAATTCTATGAGGTCGTTTTATAACAAATATGTAACTTTGTTTATATACAATGAAAATTTATGGTTACACAAACTTTAACCGAATATATTCGAAGAATTTCAGTTGAAAGTTGCTTCGAACTTTCGGCATTTACAAATGGTTGGACGACTTGGAAAGCAAGAATTACAGCTATATTAGGGTCACAATACAATCAAAGCGACATTCTTAATTTGGGTGATAATTTGTCAGATATATTTTTATCTACAAGAGCTGGTGGAAGAACACAAGACTCGTTATCTGGTGGTGGCTATGGCTGGGAAGGATTAGTATGTTGGTATTTAAACCTTTGTTTTGCAGGAACAAGAGCTGTAGCAGTTAGAAAAACATCTAACTTACCAGAACCTTTAAGAGATTGTATTTCTGTGAATTACGGTAATTTTAGAAGTAATACGGAGTCAGATATAGTTATTATGGTTTTCCCAAATCAATCAGAGTTTACAAACGATAGAAGTACACTTAATTTATCTGATAGTCAAGGAAATGTTATTCCAAATGTAAAAAGAGGAAACTTTAACTATAAAGAGATAGTTAATAGGTTAGCGGAATTACATTTTGATGATTTTGAATTGGGTGTTATTCAATGTAAAACTAACTGGAACGATAATGCTCAAATCCCTATGTTATGGAGTATGATTTACGAAACCAATACTTTTGCAAATAATTCGATATCGTTAGGAAGAAACAATTATAGTATGAAGGATTTGGCGAATTTTTCGTATTCTTTTATGACGGTTCCAACAAATGCTTTATCTACCTATAAACAAAATTCGACTTCTGTAAATAGAGTTAGAAACTTAACTGGAGGCAATTATTGGGGTTACCCAACAAGTAGCTCAATAGCAAGTTCAATTAAAGAAATTTATAACAATAATTTCAGAAATGTATTTCCAACAAATGTTAGAAGAAGTATTGCTAATATACTATCTGACTTAAATGGAGATTTAGATTATTTTGATATTACTTGATGTTTTTTAAAATTTCTGTCGCAATTGCTCTTGCCATTAGTGGTGGAACAGCATTACCAACTAATGTATATTGAGGTAATTCAGTCTTTCTATTATTTCCACCAGTAGAACGTTTTCCTTGAAAGACAAATGAGTCATCAAATGATTGCAATCTTGCCATCTCCCGAACTGTTAGAGCTCTTGGAGAGTTATAATGTATGTAGTCATCTGGAATTGTCATAATAGTAGGACTTTGATTATCTGGTTTTAAAACATTATAATTTCTTTTATTAGATGATAAACCACATTCGTCCAATTTAGTTTGAGCTTTTTTATAATCTCCTTCTTTTAAAATTATATCAAGTCGTTTAATTACGTTTTCTCCTTGATTACTTGTTTTATGATTATGCAAAATGTCATGAACTCTTAAATTATTAATTAAAGCTTCAGTACTCTTTACATAAAATGGTTTCTTTGCTTTTGTAAATCGACCGTTTAGTCTACCTTTTTTACTCCATTCTGCAAATGTTTTTCCTTTTGTTTTTATTGGCTTACCTTCAATTGAACGAGTTTTTAAAAGACTCCTCATTTTTTTTGCAGTACCATTAAATTGTTTCGAAATATTAACTAATTGATAATTGTGGGCTTCTTCATTATTTCCAATGAAATCTAAATCATGTAAAGCTTCAAATACTGTGACTTTTTCCTCTTCGGTAACAGTTGCTGGAATTTCAGAAATGAATTTTTGGTCTTTTCTACATCCTATAAATAAAACTCTTTCTCTATTTTGAGGAACTCCATAATTTGATGAATTAGCAACAAATGGAGCTTCAATTCTATAAAGTCTTATATCGTTTATTATAGTATCTAATTCTTTGCTTTGTTTTGTATTACAGTTATCACGAATCAGCGTAAGGCAATCATCTATATTTAACACATAAATTTTTAACGCTTGGATAATATCATAGCAAGATTTTTCAAAGTCTTTAGCAACATTCAATCTACTAAAAGCTTCTTCTATTTTATTGATAATTTCATTAGAATCTATATCAGTAAGAAATTGAGTAAATGAGTCAACAAAATAATCGTTGTCAATATTACAGAAATCCTTCTCGCGTATAATGTCACGCTTTAATTTTTCCCATTCCTTATTTCTAACTAACAGATTAAACCCATGTCTAATTGTACTAATTCTTTCGTCAGTTTTACTTGTTTTGTAATCTGCAATATTAGGTGTTAACTTTCTAAATTTAGAGTCAATTGCTTTAATATAAGCTTCTTTAAATTCTTCAGCTTTTAAATCAGTATACTGCTCTATTTCAACCCTTTTGACTAAACAATTCAAAAGAAACTCATTTTCTACATTAGATTTTTTTAAAGATTTAATAAAAGTTGTTAGCCTTGGAATTTCTTTAATATCAACAATAGAATTAATTTCTTTCAGAATTAATTCTTTAATTTTTCCTTTCTCTTTTGTTAGTATCCCTTTTACATTCTCCATTATAAAATACTTTGGTTGAAGTACTTTTATAACCTCTAAATAATGAGAAAATAAATCATCTTTTTTATCAAACTTCTTTCTTTTTCCTGCTAAACTAAAACTCTGGCAAGGTGGCCCACCACAAACAACATCAACTTTTTTGTCTTTGGTTTTTGAGAGCAAATTATCTAAAAAATCAGGTTCTGTGATATCTTGACATAAAAAATCTGCATCTAAACCTAATTGGTGATTATAACGTACGACGTGAGTTAATTCAGAATTTTCATTAATGTCATTTGCAACAAGGAAGTCAAAAAATTTGTTATTGTGTTCAGCTTGAATAAAACCCTCACTAAATCCACCAGCACCTGCAAATAAATCTACAAATGTGAATGGTTTTCCATAAAGGGATACTTGTTCTCTAACTATATTAACTTTATGCCCTTCTTTGTATGCTTTAACAAAGTCTTTAAGCTTTAACTTTATTTCTTTGTTGGTATAACTCTTTTTATAAGAATTATTTAATAACTCGTCTGCCCTATCTTTTAGATAGCCTAAATAATGATTGATTTCAGTAACTCGCTCTGCATTTTCTTTTACAAGATGAGTATCAATATCAAAATCTTTTGGTTTAATTTTTTCGCCTGTTGATAGTTTAACTTGTTCAGAATTACAATTAATTCGTAAATGAATTGGAGCAAATCCTTTTTTATCAGTTTTATCGAGATAGAAATTTATTGTAGCCATATTTATTGTGCGGACGTTTTTGCGGACACGGACAAATTTACGGACACTTTTAAAATAATCCTACTAAAATTTTAAGATTTTATTAAATTCATTCTACACACTTTACGCTTCCCTCCTACGTCGTCGCATAAAAAGTGTTCCATTAACAACGCAGAGAAACATTTGTAAAGAAAAAGTAGTAACAACTTTCGCTTTTGCCAAAGCAAAGTTACATAACGCGGAACATTATAATTCAAATATTATCATTGGTACTCTCGAAACTTTTAGCTTCTATAATAAATCAAAGCTAATTTTAATGCCCTGTATCACCATGCCTGTTCCTATAATGGCAATAACCAATCCCATTATTTTACCAATTACAGAAATAACGTTATTACCCACTATTTTTACAATAAGGTCGCTAGCTCTAAAAGTTAGATAGGTAATCAAGCTCATGCTTCCAAATATGGCAATCACTAAAAAGATATGAATGGTTTCAACGTTAGCCACAAAGTTCATGGCTGTAACGATGGTTCCGGGTCCAGCTAAAATTGGAATGGCCATTGGTGAAACCGCAATATCCTCTTTGGTATCTACATTATTAATGCTTTTTACATTGGATTGTTTGGACTGTAGCATTTCGAAACCAATAAAGAATATTAAGATGCCTCCCGTTATTTTAAAGGCGGGAATACTGATATTGAACAGTTCGAATATGTATTTTCCTAAAAGAACAAATACCGTTACAATGATAAAAGCTATAATATTAGACCTTTTATTGATATCCCTTTTTGTTTCTTTATCTAAACCTTGTGTTAAAGACACAAAAACAGTCATGTTTGAAATGGGGTTGGTAATGGCAAAGAAACCAGTAAAAACGGTGATTGAGAATGTAATTAAATTATCCACTTTTATTTTAAAATTTGAACCGCAAAGAACTTAAATTCCATCTGTTTGTACTACTGAAATTTACTTTATTTTAAATTACCTTACAAAGTATTGAAATTTCGCGTAATTTCTACATATCTTATTTTAAGCTTAACCTTCCCTACGCAAAACCTCTAAAGGCGAACTCCTTAAAACTGTTTGGATATTGCTTAATCCAATGCCCAAAACCAACAAGGTAATGCCTGGTAAAAAAACCACAAATGGAATCACGGAAGGTAAAAAGGGTTCTTCAAATATAAAAACCGCTAAACATAAACTGCCTACCAATGCCAATAAAATGCCGACCAAGCTACCTAAAAGTCCTAAAAACACATATTCAAAAGCTGAAATTTGTAAAATCTGTTTGTTTTTGGCACCAAGGGTTCTCAGTAATACACTTTCTTTTATACGTTGGTATTTGCTGGTTCTTACCGAGCCTATTAAAACAATAATTCCCGTAAGGATGCTAAAAAATGCCATAAAATTAATAACCCACGACACTTTATTTAATATATCTTCCACAAAGTTAAAAACCTGTCTTAAATCTATAATAGACACATTGGGGAATTTACTAACCAAAGTGCGCTGTAAGTCTGCGGAAACCCTCTCGTTTGGAACTGAAGTTGTTAACACATTAAATTGTGGCGCTTCTTCTAAAACACCTTTAGGGAAAACAATGGAAAAATTGAGTTGCATTTGCGCCCAATCAACGGCACGGATACTACCCACTGTCGTTTCTATTAAAACACCTTGGATATTAAAAACAACGGCATCTCCAACGGTAATGTTGGCATCGGCTGCTAAATTATCGGAAATGGAAATCACTACGGGTTCATTGGCATTTAATTGAGGCGTCCAAGTTCCTTTTATGATGGCTTCTGAGGCCGTAAGGGTATCCCGATACGTGGTTCTAAATTCATGGTTTAATACCCAACGTCTTGTTTGAGGTGCACTATCTTGACGAATATCATTTACCAATCGGCCCTTAATACTATGCATCCGCATGGTAACCAACGACATATTATTAAGTAAGGGTAAGCCTTTTGCCGTTATGCTTTGTACCACATTACTGCGTTGTTCGGGTTGAACATCCAAAATAATCATATTTGCATGTTGTGTGGTCTGCCCTAGTTCGACTTTTGATAATAAAATATCTTTTGTAAAATATAAGGTGCTAATTAAAAATGTGCCTAAACCAATAGCAACGACCAAAACCACCGTTTGATTGTTTGGTCTGAATAAATTAAGCAAACTTTGGCGTGCGGTAAAATTCCAATGCTTTGGAAAAAACCGTTTGATCATCTTAATATAGCCTAAAGCAACTCCTGCTAAAAGGATAAATGTAATGACTGAAGCCACAACAAATACGAAAGCGTATAACAGATTTTGAATCAGCCAAAAGGCGAATAAAAACAAGAATACCAAAATAGCGCCAAATACCAAAAGACGTATTTTTAATGGCTCTTGTACGGCATTTTCATCAACACGCAATACCTCTAATGGCGACACATACCACGTACGCAGCAATGGTAAAAGTGCGAATAAAACAGACATAAACAGTCCTAAAAATACACCTATAAATAGCGGTTGGGCAGAAATAGAAATGTCTAGTGCAAACGGTAAAAAATCTTTTAGCAAATATGGAAATAGGGTTTGAAGCCCAATGCCAATAATAGAACCTATTAAACCACCAATAATACCAATGGCCGCAATTTGAATCAGAAAAATAATAAAACTTTGAAGCCGAGAAGCACCCAAACATTTTAAAACGGCAATGGCTTTTAATTTCTCTTTAATATAAATACTTACAGAACTGGCAATACCTATGCAACCTAAAAGTAAGGCGATAAAAGCGGCTAAATTCAAGAATTTACCAACATTTTCATAGCGTCTTCCTAAGCGTCTTGTTGCATCTTTATGTGTTTTAATGTCCGCATTTTCAAATTCCAAAAGTGGTTCTAATTTGTTTTTAAACGGATTTAAATTTAAAGTATCAGAAGCTTTATAGAAATATTGGTATTCTTTACGACTTCCAAATTGTATGAGGTTTGTAGCTTCAACAAACCGATAAGGGATAACAACAGGTGGTGCCATCGCACTCGAAAAAGAAGAGCTTCCCGGAATAGATTTCAATGCGCCGGAAATGGGCAATGATATGTCGCCAATTTTTATAGAATCCCCAGGTTTTACATTGAATTGAAGCATTAAAGCTGCATCCACCAAAGCGCCTCCGGATGCTTGATAATTATTTGAAGCAGCTTCTGGTAGCGTTTGTGCTTTACCATAAAAAGGAAAGTCGCCTTCCATACCGCGAACCTTCACCAATTTAGTGCCTCCATTTTTAGGAAAAGCCACCATAGATACAAAGCTGATTTCGAAAGCATCAGGGTTTAAGGAATCGATAATCGCCTGTGCAGATTCCGTAGGTTCTTGTCTGGAGTCGATGATGTAGTCGGCTCCCATCATGGTTTTAGACTGACTCTGGATGTTCTCTTTTAAATTGGTGCTGAATAATTGAATAGATACTACAGCAGCAATACCCAGAATAATGGATGCCATAAATAACAACAAGCGCACTTTACTAGCTTTGGCATCTCGCCAAGCCATTTTAAAAAGCCAAGTGGTTTGTAAGTTTTGATTTAAATTATTGTTTTTCACAGGACGCTGGTAGTTTGGTTGCTTACTATTGTTCCACCTTTAAGCCTTAAAATTTGTTGTGTTCTATTGGCTAATTCCATGTCGTGCGAAATAATAATTAAGGTGGTTCCGTTTTCTTTGTTTAAATCGAACAATAACTGAATGACTTTTTCGCCAGTTTCTTCATCTAAATTTCCAGTAGGTTCATCTGCAAATAAAATAGAAGGCGCATTTGCAAAAGCACGAGCTAAAGCTACGCGTTGTTGTTCGCCACCCGAAAGTTGCGACGGATAATGATGCACTCTATCTCCTAATACCACTTTTTCCAGGAGCTCCATACTCTTAGCTGTAGCATTCTTAGATCCTTGTAACTCTAAAGGCACACTCACATTTTCAAGTGCTGTAAGTGTGGGTAACAATTGAAAGTTTTGGAAAATAAATCCCACTTCCTTATTTCGTAACTGTGCCCGTTGGTCTTCGTTTAAAAGGCTTAAATCTTGTCCGCATAATTCTACTGTACCAGCATTTGATTGGTCTAATCCTGCACAAAGTCCGAGCAAGGTTGTCTTTCCACTTCCTGATGGTCCAACAATTGAAAACGTTTGTCCTTGTTCGACATCAAAAGAGATATCGTGCAAAACCGTTAATTGTTTGTTACCACTGGTGTAAGTTTTCTCTAACCCAGTAATCTTTAATATCTTTGACATGTGAATTTAAATTTAAAAGATAGACTTATGTCCAAAGTTCAAAATTATCGATTGCATTTCACTGTACCAACTAGAAAAGCCGCTAAACTCTTAAAGTTTTGTTATTTTATTTTAGTACTACTTATAGTGTCCTGTGGCGACACCAACACAAAAAACAGTAATGAAGCACAACAAACTATAACGCAACCCAAAGACACACTGGTAAAAAACCAGGCAAATAAAACTATTTTATGCTTTGGTGATAGTATTACTGCCGGTTATGGTTTAGAGGACACCAACGATGCTTATACTGGCGTTTTACAACAACGTATTGATTCATTAAATTTGAATTATACCGTGATAAATTCTGGCGTGAGTGGTGAAACCACAGCAGGTGGTAAAAGCAGAATTGGATGGGTTATTAAACAAAAGCCTACCATCTTTTTATTAGAACTTGGTGCCAACGATGGTTTGCGTGGAGTGCCCATAACCGAAACACAATCTAATTTACAAGCCATTATAAATACAGTTAAAGAAAAAAGTCCAGAAACAACTATAATTCTTGCTGGGATGCAATTACCACCCAATATGGGACAAGATTACACCACAAAATTTAAAGCTCTTTTTAAAGATGTTGCAGTTCTAAATAATTTAGAATTTATTCCTTTTATTTTAGAAAATGTGGGTGGTGTTGCGTCATTAAATCAACGGGATGGTATTCATCCAAACGAGGAAGGTCATAAAATAGTAGCCAATAACGTTTGGGAAGTTTTAAAGCCTTTGCTTTAATAGCTTTTTGGTTTTGTTTTGGCTTTAAAAAAGAATTAAATCATGTATTCCTTTTAGCCTTCATCTCCTGAAACAATTTCTTAAACAAACCACGAGCAATCAGTACTTTCATAATTTCGTTGGTTCCGGCATAAATTCTGGCCACTCTATTATCGGCATACATGCGGGCAATTGGGTAATCCCACATATAACCATAACCCCCAAATAATTGCAGACATTCATCAACGACTTTACCGTGCATTTCGGTTGCCGAATACTTTGCTATTGAGGCGCTTTCGGCCGTGAGCTTATGGTTTGATAACAATCGCGTACAGCGGTCTAAAAAAGCTTGATGGACTTGCAGTTGTGCGGCACATTCGGCCAATTTAAACTGGGTGTTTTGAAAATTGGCAATGGGTTGTTTAAAAGCGGTTCTTGTGGAGGTGTATTCAATGGTTTTTTCGATAGCACCTTCTGCCCCACCAATAGCGGTAAGTGCTACTGTTAAACGTTCTCTGGCTAATTCTGTCATCATTATTTTAAAACCCAAACCTTCTTCGCCCAATAAATTTTCTTTTGGAACTTTTACGTTATCAAAAAACAATTCGCAGGTATCCTGGGCTTTCATGCCTATTTTTTTGAAAGGTACGCCTTTTTCAAAACCTTCAAATGCGCTTTCCATAATCAATAAAGACACAGCTTCTTTTTCTGTGCCATGATGGGTTTTTACGGCTACAATGGACATATCGCTCATGTAACCATTTGTAATGAAGGTTTTTTGCCCGTTAACCACATAATGGTCGCCTTTATCCACGGCGGTTGTTTTGATAGCTTGAAGGTCGCTACCACAGTTTGGCTCGGTCATACCAAGGGCTGTAATGAGCTGGCCCGTAGCCATTTTTGGTAAGTATTTTTGCTTTTGGGCTTCGGTACCGTATTTTAATAGATATGGTGCAATAATATCGGAATGCAACGAAAAACCAGGTCCATTAACGCCTTCTTTAGCCAATTCTTCAATAAATAAGGCACTAAAGCTAAAATCCAATCCACTACCGCCGTATTGTTCAGGCATATCGATACATAGCAAACCTAATTCTCCCGCACGTTCCCAGATGTTTCGGCTTACCATTCCGTTTTTTTCCCACTCTTCGGTATGATCAAGAATTTCATTTTTAATGAAATCCCGAATCATTTTTTGCATCATTTTATGTTCTTCTGATGCATATATTTCGCGTTCTAATAATACATTTTGTAACATAGCCTGTTCTTTTAAATTATTGATTCTTAATAATATCCCATTGAAATAATAAAGGTAACCATAAATCTCATTTCAAACACATTAGGCTACACTCCTATCATCATAATTTTAATGGCTGGTCAAATTTATAAATGGGAATTGTTGAATTACACACTTCGATGTCGTGACATTTTTAAAAACATAATCTCAATTACTATTTTTCTAAATAATTAGAAAACAGATTTAATTGTGTTAATTTTACCCGTTGTGCATTTTGAATGAAAATAATTTCAATATGTCAGTTCGAGTGATTTTGAGGAACGAAAAATTGTATCGAAAACCCATTTATGGTACAAAAATTATTATTCTCGATTTAAATTTTACTCAATTCAGTTGTAAAATTCACTCGAATTGACAGAACTTTGCCAAAATGCACAACGGGTTAATTTAACTTTTTATTTGATTTTTTATGATAAAAAGCGATGGTTTTTTTAATAAAAGTACGGGGCTTGTTCTCTCTGGGGGTGGTGTTAAAGGTATTGCTCACATTGGTGTTTTAAGAGCCCTTTTGGAACGGGGAATCTACCCAGAGTCCGTATCTGGCGTAAGCGCAGGTGCTTTGATAGCAGCCTTATATGCCGATGAAAAATCTGTAGAAGATATGCTTATGTTTTTTAAGGAAACGCCCTTGTTAAAGTACAATTTTGTAACCATAAACAAACCTGGACTTTTTGATACTGACAAGTACATACCTTTTTTTCAAGATTTCTTTTCATCAAGCAGTTTTGAAAATTTACACAGGAAATTAACTATTGTGGCTACCAATATGGAAAAAGGGGAGCCTCATTTTTTTAGCAAGGGCGATTTATTTAAACCGTTACTGGCCTCTGCAGCATTACCACCGGTATTTAGTCCGGTTTTAATTAAAGGAAGTCTTTATGCAGATGGCGGTATTATGAATAATTTCCCTATAGAACCATTAATGGGCGACTGCGATTTAATTATTGGCTCTTATACAACCTCAATGAAGGAGGTTACCAAAGGACAACTCAAGAGCTATTATCAAATCACACAACGCACAAATCTTTTAATGTTGCACGCCAATGCTAAAGAAAAACTTTTGATACCCGATTTACTTTTTAACCCCAAAGGCCTTGATAAAATTGGCGTATTGGATAAACGAGGCATAGAACAAGCTTATGTGTTAGGCTATGATTATGCATCAAAATTACTGGACACTAAGATTAAAATGTAATTGAATTATGGTTTTCCCTTGGAGGCGTTACGCATATAAGGGAATCGTATAACCGTACAGCATTTTTTATTCTTCAAGTAAGTCTAATTTCCAACCAGGATTTGGTCTTTTTTCTTTCCAATCCCAATATGTTCCGTAAAAGTCGTCGTGAAGCATTGAATCGATTTCATTTTCTTCATCATAATCAACCAACATAACATCATCCCATTCTCCAAATTCAACAGTTGGGTCTGATGTTCCGTCTATTATATTAAGTACAGCGAAAAAAACGTCAGCGGTATTGCTTGCGAATACTTTTCTCAAAGCACTTTTTAAGGTCGGATTGATTTCTAGTTTTTCCAATTCGGATTTTTCCGATTCCGTTAATCCTCCGTTCGATGGATAATTTATTAGTTGGTTTGTTCTTTTATTTTCAAGGTGATTTACAGTATGGCTAGCGTTTTCCTCAATCAGTTGATGGATTGAAACTAAAAGTGATTTTTTATTGTTTTCAGATAATTTCATTGGCGGTTTTTCAAAATGAGGTGCAACTATGCGATTAAAGTCAAAATACTATTATGCTAAGGCTATTCCTTACATGTCCTCCATTAGGTCTTCAAGTTGTTTATCGGGCATTAACCAAATAAGCGCCACCAACACATAACAAGCTATAGATAGCCATGTGTTTACAAAAGCCAAAGGAATTGAAATGATATAAATCCCCACAGATATGTAGTCTTTAATCGTGCTCTTACACAGTTTGTTTAAAGCAAAATTTTCGTCGTGGTATGCAATCAATACACGCTCAAGAATAAAATAGGCAATAGCGCACATGAGTAGCACAAAGCCATAAGTGGCCACCGGTAAAGCAACGGTATGGTGACTTTGCTCGCCTATCCAGCTCGTTGTAAACGGAATGAGCGACAACCAAAACAATAAATGCAGATTAGCCCAAAGAATTTTTCCGTTTACCTTTTGGGTTACCTGCATTAAATGGTGGTGATTGTTCCAATACACGCCCAGATAAATAAAGCTCAACAAATAACTTATAAATATGGGAGCCACAGAAAGCAAACCTTTAAATGTGGTGTCTTCGGGGGCCTTCATTTCCAATACCATAATGGTAATAACAATGGCCAATACACCATCGCTAAATGCTTCTAACCTACCTGTTTTCATATTGTGCTTTTAATTGAGATTGTATTTTAATTTTCCTTTTAATAAGAATAAGTTTTTTTTACAGCTTATCATAATCTTTAAACTTGGGGCTCACTAAAGATTTCCATTCGGGGTGTTTTTTAATATAGGCAAATACATAGGGACAAAATGGCAACAGCAATTTACCTTGCTCTTTAATATAATTTAGGGTTTTCTCAACTATGGCAGAGGCAACACCACGCCCGCCCAAAGCTTTGGGAACCTCGGTGTGTATCAATGCGATTTTACTGCTCGTTTCTTTATATTCTATTACAGCGATGTGTCCATCGACTTCCATTTCGAAACGGTTGTCAGCTTCGTTTTTTACAAGTGGTATATTTCTATATTCGTCTTTCATATCGATAAATATAAAAAAAAATAGCTCAGTATACTGAGCTATTTTAAATGATTATTTTATGTGAATGAATGTATAGAACCATTCGAAACTAAAACGCATTATTTATCAAACAGGTTATGCGATTGGATTATTCATAAATTTCAAGTTCCTTACCAAGGATGATATCGCGGTTAGCAACAAATAAGCCTTCTTTCAAGTCGAGTTTAAGAATTCTATTGGGATTGGTCTGTTCAATTTTTAAACGGCAGGATTCCGTCAATAACGGATCGTTATCAAACACAAACGATTCAATTTTATATTCGGGTTTATTAGGCTCTTTTATTATCGGAAGAATTTGTGTAATCTCGTTACCAAACATATATTTTCCGGGTATAAAAGTGTAAAAGGTATAGCGTCCGTTGGCATCGGTTTTTACCCATCCACGGTGTTTTACATAGCGTTTTTTGTTGTGTCTTTTCAGTTCAAAATTACCATCTTCATCGGCTTGATGTATAAACAATAACACATTTTTTGCCGGTGTTTTTCCATCACTTTCATAAATGGTGCCCGTTATTTTTAATTTATTTGAGCGAGATACAAAATCGGGAATGGTATCCACACTGTTTAATTGTTTTTCGGCGTAATCGTAAATCGGACTGCGCTTCTTGTAATTCTGCGGAATATCGTTTGAAGTATTATCGGTTTCCTGGGCATTTGCAGTTACTGAAAAGCTAATTAATAGCAATATGCATAGTGCATTCGAGAGGGTTTTCATGGAGTAATTATTTATAATCTATTCGAAATTAAATAATTATCACCTTGAAAAATAAAAAATTCGATTGAACTATGATATTTTACGATGAATAGATGAAATACATTTTTGTTATTTAAAAAGCAAAACACCTATATGAAGCACTTCAATTTCGCTTCGTATGGACGCTGTTGACGTGTTTTAGTATTGATAATACACAACGGATTTCGGGTTGCAAAGACCCTGAAATTTCATCTAACCTGAAGGTTTAACTTGCCCAGAATAGGAAATGGAACTTCGTGAAGCACCGATTAACTTCACATAGCTTTTTAAACTAGGGTACAGCGTAATGCTAATATTAAAGCGCTCAGATTTGCTTTTGGCATCAAACGAAATGGTATAATCATGCTGTTTACCTTGGGTAACCGTATAGTTTTCAACAATCCCTTTTAATTGAATGGCACCATCGCTTCCGCCATAACCTACATTGGTATGACGCTCGCCATAATACGGTAAATACGAGGTGATGCTATCGCCAGAAATAGTTAAAAAATTTGAATTTCCGATAAGGTTTATAGCACCCGTTGAGCTTCCTGCCGGCAACATCCCAGAATTGAGCACACGTTGCATAGCCGCCGTAGTTCGTGGAAAAGCCCAATTGGATTCAATGCTAAAGTTCTTGTTTTCCACTAAGGTTTCAAGCGCTTTAATTTCCTCGTCGGTAACTTTAGAGCTTGCCGATTTGCACGAAAAAAAAGCAATGGCAACAATTAGGGTTATTATGGATAAAGGTTTCATTTTTAAGCAATCTTAAGTGTGTTTCTAAATTACAAAATATCATTAAATTGTTGTAATAACAGATTGTTAAAAATTTAAAACCGTATCGAATTAGCTCAAAACCTTTTTAATTTCGGCAACCCAATCTTGCATTGTTGTTGTATTGGTATTTAAAGCCAAACTTCTGTTTCCGTAAGGCGCATAAATATTTTCGTTGGTTACCGAAAAGAACCCTATTGTGGGCGTTTCCGATGCGCTCGCCAAATGCATCACCCCGTTATCCGCAGCAATAAAAATAGCGGTGTTGTTTATTATGGCACCCATTTCCCTAATATCCTTACTGTAAAAATGTGTGGCTTTAAAGTTGATTTTCGAAATGTTTTCAATCGGCAACATTTCAATGATATTAAAACCGGTTTCAAATTCAGTTTTCAAACGCGAATAAAACGTGTTCCACCAATCCTCAGAATAACATTTATTACCCGTGGCATTGGTATAAATACAGATGGTTTGCTTGTCGTTTTTAACAATATCCGCAAGTAGTTTTTTACCGTTTTCAATTTCGGTGTCGCTTAACTTGATGTTTAAAGTGGGCACCTCGCTCCTATTTTCATCAAAGCCCAACTTGGTTAAATAATGCCTTAAATTATAAACGGGGTATTTTGCAATATGCTCGTAATCGCTATGCTTTTGTTTAATGACCTCATTCACATCGCCAAAAACCTTGTAATCGGCATTTGAGATTTGCGTAAGCAAGCGTCCTGAAGATGAGTTTTTGTCGCCATTTATTACCAAATCGTAATGTTTTCTTTTGATTAAAACCCAGCATTTTACATACTTAAACAAATGGTTGAAAGGTTTTTTGGGAAGCTGAAAAATGGTTTTTATTTCTTTATAGTTTTCGAAAACCGGATATGCCACACCTCCTTTTACAAACAAATCGATGTCGCAATTGGGGAAAGTATCAATAACTTCCTGTACAATGGGCGTTAAAAGCAGTTGATTGCCCAATCTGTGGTTGGGGCGAATGATTAAAATTTTTTTTATATCAACCTTTGTATTGGGATCAAATTTAGGCTCGGTTTGAGAACTACCAATATTTTTGGTAATAAAATGCATCAGCTTACGGCGAAATACATTTATTCTGTTTGGTACTTTCATCTATTTATTTTATAGCTGGCAAAATTACGAATAAGCTAAGAGTTCGCAAAACTTTAAAAGGCTATCAGTTTATAATGTGCAAAACAAACGGCCTTTTTAAATGCGCCGTGGTTTAAAGGTGCGTTTGGTGTTTATAAAATACACACCGGTTAACAAAACAACGGCTGCAACCATAGATTGCGTTGTAATCTGTTCGTTTAAAATCCACCATCCCAATATTAAAGCAATTATGGGGTTTACATAAGTTGATGTTGCCACTTTTTCGGGTGAGACTTCTTTTAACAGAAAGTTAAAAGCGGTAAACGCCACGATGCTTCCAAATAGAATAAGCCCTACCATAGCCCATTGTACATCGCTTTGCCAATGGTGGGGCAACGACCAAGGTTCGTTTAAAATAAGGCTAATAACACCCAGCATCAAACCACCGGTTAGCATTTGGTAGCCCGTATTTACAAAGGAGTTTTTTGGTAAATCTGCTTTTCCAACAAAAATACTGGCATAAGCCCAACTTAGCATACACGCAAAAATTAAAACCATACCTAAAACCTGCCCTTCCTGACTTATAATTTGTTGCTGACTGACCAAAAGAAAGATGCCCACAAAACCCAATATGACACCTATGTAAGACATGAGCGCAATGCGTTTGCCATAAAGCAGGCGCATCATAATAAGAACTACCAATGGTTGTGCTGAAATCTCTAAGGCAGCAAAGCCGCTATCCATATATTTTAATGCCAAAACAGCAAGTCCGTTGCCCAACGTTAAAAACAAGAACCCGGCAATGGAAGCGTTTAACAATTGCTTTTTTGAAATTTTAAGACTGACTTTTAGCGATTTAGCGATTAGAAAAATAATGGCTCCTGCCACTAAAAACCTAACTGCAGCCAGAAAAAAAGGCGGTAAATGCGAAACGGAAATTTTGTTAAGCAAATACGTAGAACCCCAAATAACGTATATGGCGAAAAATGCCAATATTATAAGAATAGTTTTTCGGGGTAAACTCATACCATATTTTGAGTTTAAAATGTTTAAAGGAAGTGAAAACTAGATTTTCTTTACTCTAACAGCGTTCATGCCTTTTTGTCCGCGTTCAAGTTCGTAAGTAACTTTGTCGTTTTCGGCAATTTCATCAATTAAACCGCTCACATGAACAAAATATTTTTCTTGATTGATACTATCTAAAATAAAACCAAAACCTTTTGAATGATCAAAAAACGAGACCTTGCCTTCTTTGGCCGTTGGCTCCTCTTCTACTCTATCTTCTTTTTTAGGGATGCCCAACTCAATGCTTTCTGCTTCTACTTTTTCGCGCATGGCTGGATCTGGTGGCGTATCGGTTAAATTACCATTAAAATCAACATAAGCAAACTGAATACCTTGTGGGTTTTCTTTAGCTTCGGCTCTACGAGCTTCTTTCTTTTTTTGCTTTTCTTCTCTTTTCTTTAAGCGTTTTTTTTCTTTTTCAATTTTGTTGAATGTAACTTGCGATTTTGCCATAGTTTATATTATCCTGTAGATTTTAAAAATTAGTGTGTAAATATACGCCTTATTTTTATGATGCTATAATAATCACGGTATTAATACTGATTCAGCCATAAAAGTATTTGCAAACCGATGCCCTATTAAATGCACCATAGCGTTTGTGGAAAACGAAAAGCATTAGAAGTTAAAAACTCCGCAATATTATTCTATTCGTTTGGCATGTGTTGTGAACGATAACCCTTGTTGCCCCATAGTGGACGTCATTATGCCTTCAAACAAAGGTTCCGGGCAATTTCGCGGTATTTTCCATTCTAAAATAAAATTGGAGCCTGTGCCTCCAGAAACGTCAACTTCGTCTATAATAATCTCTGTTGTTTCCATAGGCGCCAAAAATATGGGCGCATCAAAATATTTTCTAACCGACTTGCCGTGCGTGTCAAAATACTCGGCTCTTAACAGGTAAATGGTGTCCGATTCGCTGGTGTTTCGCATACTCACCATGGATGTTAAGTTGTGCGTTGTATGCTCGGACATACTATAAATTTGCGAGTAAATCGAGAGATAGGATTTCCCGTATTCAAGCGAATCACTAGCTTTGAGGTTTACCGTTCTTTTCGACCAGTTTTCTGGGTTTAATGAACTGTTTTCTTTCTTTTCAGTACAACTAAAAAGTATAATAATTAATATTATGGGTAAATACTTGTATTTCATTTAGTGCCCTATTTTAGTATACGAATCCGTTTTATTGCGTTGCATCGGCCATTGAATGACTTAAGCTTACAATTTACTAAAATTAATTATTAATCATAACGAACATAAACGAAGACTTATAATAAAAAATTTCTTGAAACGAACTATCCTTGAGGCAGTCCCGATAGCTATCGGAACATAGAGGTATTTCGCTCGTTTCATTTTGGTCTTAGGGTCAAAAATAGAAATTTGTTATTTAGATTCCCGATGCCTCGGGAATGACAATTTCAACGGAAACCCCGAAACAGGCCCTCGAGGAATTCTTTTCGATTAATCTTCTGGCGGATACCCGTGGATTTGCTCAAAAACTTCATCAAAATTTGACCGCAAATAAGAGTTAAGCTTTTTCTTGTAATCGCCCTTAAGCCATTCAACAAAATTAAAAGTGCTTTTACTTATGCATTTGGTGTATCTGCCAATTCTAAAATCGATATCGTCTCCCAGCATTTTGGCTAAAGCCAATGCATCGTAAACATCTTCGCTGTTTTCTATACATATTTTGGCATGCTGCTCGATGGAACGCTCTAAAACCACTTTTGAGGACTCGCCCGCTCTAACAGAATCGACATAGGTTTTTTGAATATCGAAATACACTTCTTTCGATTTTGAAAATTCTGCGCGCAATTCATCGGGCATTTCATATCTGAAATTGCTTTCCAATTCCTCGTCACTCAATAAAGCATCGAGATAATAATACGGCGATCTAAATATTTTTTGCCAATCCAAATCGTCGCCCCAAGCGCCAAAACGGTGGAAGTTATTTCCTAAATCAATAACATCAAAAGTCTTTTTATCCTTTAAAACACGCGAGCCACGACCAATCATTTGGTAATACAGCGTTAAGGATTTTGTGGCTCGGTTTAAAATAATGCTTTCAACGGTGGGTTCATCAAAGCCGGTTGTTAAAATACTTACCGAAGTTAAAATCGCATCGGGTGTTTTTTTAAACCATTTTAAAATTAAGGCACGCTCTTTTTTGGTATTGGTATTATCTAAATGTGCTATCGGGTAACCGGCTCGTCTAAAGGTGTCGTAAACGTGCAACGAGGTGTTGATACCGTTATTGAAAATTAATGTTTTTTTACCTTTGGAGCGTTCTTCGTAAGCCTGAATCAATTTGGTAAGCATGTCGTTATCTGTATATAAATCTTCTGAAGATTTTACAGTATAATCGCCATTGGCACCAACCACCAACGAGGTTAAACCCACATTGTACGAGTACATATTGGCACGTGCCAAAAAGCCATTTTCTATTAAGGATTCTATACTTTCGCCAACAATCAATTCATCGTAATTATCGGTCATTGGTAATTCTATACTCGAACTTAAAGGTGTTGCCGTTACACCCAAAATAAACGACTGGCTAAAAAACTTGAACAATTTTGTAAACGAGTTGTAATGCGCCTCATCAATAATCACCAATCCAATGTCCGATATATCCAGTTTATCGTCATTCAATCTGTTATTTAAGGTTTCAACCATCGCCACAAAACAGCTGTATTCTGCTTGGTCGCTTAAATCCGCCTTACTATCAATTACCTTATTATGTACCGCAAATTCCGTTAGCATTTTCGAGGTTTGCTTGCACAGCTCGATACGGTGCGTCATAACAAGCACCTTTTTTTTGTGGTGTTTTAAATACTGCCTTACTATTTCAGAAAAAATTACCGTTTTACCACCACCAGTTGGGAGCTGATACAGCAAATGGTAGTCGTCTGGAGATTCTTCAAACGCAGTAAAAATTTTATCAATGGCCCCCTTTTGATAACTATAAAGGTCTTTACCAGCTTTTCTTTCTTCTAATTCTACAGTGGATACTTTCGACATATATTTGATTTTCAGACGTGCAAAAATAACACCTTTAAAGGGTTTTTGTTGCATGATTCCCGGTAAAATTAAAAATGATTTTTTTTAACCATCTTAAAAACCTGTATCTTGTTGAAAATGGCATTGTTATAAATATTTTTCAGCTTTTTTTTAAGTTAATGTGTAACAAAATCTGGTAATGCCCAACTAACAACGTATTATAACAGATCGTTAATAAACGAATCTTTTAATCTTAAACCATTTATATGAAAACAACAGTTTTAAAATTCAGCGGCGCTCTATTCTTATTTTTAGGAATGGTAACACAGGTAAACGCTCAAGACATTGTAGGTGCTTGGGAAGGAAAATTAGCTGTACAAGGCACCGAAATCCCATTAGTATTTAACGTAGCCATGGAAGGCGACGCATACACTTCAACCATGGATAGCCCATCGCAAGGCGCCACGGGCATCCCTATGGATGTAACCACTTTTGCCAATGATACGTTAACAATCAAATTTAATCAGGCTGGTATAAAATATGTTGGTACTTTTGCAGACAATACATTAACAGGAACATTTTATCAAGGACCAAACGAAATGCCATTAACACTTAACAAAACCGTTAAAACATTGCCGGGTAATACGGCTTTACCAACTTCGGATGCCGATTTGGAAAAATTAGCCAATTGGGATCCCACGAATTACAAATATTCGGTTGAGGATTATTTTGCAAGACCCAAAGCGAGGTCGTTTAGTTTTTCACCAAACGGCACCTATTTGTCTTACCGCGAAAAAGATGAAAACAAAAAAAACCATGTTTACGTAAAACATCTTGAAACCGAAGAGGTTACTCGGGTTATTGAAGAAAAAGAAGAACTTATTAGAGGTTTTGGTTGGGCAAACGATTCGAGATTAATTTATGTTATGGACAAAGGCGGTAACGAAGATTACCACTTATTTGCCGTAGATGTAGATGAAAAAAACCAAAAAGAACTCACGCCTTTTGATGGTGTAAAAGTGAACATTCTTAATGGTTTAAAGGAAGATAAAGATCATATGATTATTTCTATGAATCAAAACAATCCTCAAATATTCGAACCTTATAAAATAAACATTGTAACGGGCGAGCTTAAGCAACTTTATAAAAACGAAGACGCTGCCAACCCCATTAATGGTTACGAGTTCGATAAAGATGGTAATTTACGTGGCTTTTCAAAACTTCGCGATGGTGTAAACATCGATTTGTACTACGCTACCGATGGCGATAACTACGAAGTTAAAAAACAATTAAGCTGGAAAGATACCTTTTCAATAATAAGCTTCAACTATGCGTCTGACAATCCGCATGAAGCCTATGTAATCTCAAATTTAGATAGCGATAAAACCCAAATCTATTTATACGATTTGAAAGAAGATAAGGTGATTAAAAAATTATTTTCGAATGATAAATACGATGTATCCAGTTTAGGATTATCAAGACATAGAGGTTACGAATTGGATTATTTCTCTTATGAAGGCGAAAAAAGAAACATCGTTCCGGTAAGTGATTATTTTAAAAAATTACATCAAAGAATCACCACTAAATTCCCGGGATATAATTATTCTATTCCTGATGTAACGGATGACGAAAGCAAGTATTTAATCTTTATACAAAGCGATAAATTATACGGCACCTATTACTCTTACGATCCTAAAAAAGACGAATTTAAATTGCTTTATAATTTAATGCCAAATCTTATTGAAAACGATATGGCAGAAATGCGTCCCATTACGTTTAAAAGTAGAGACGGTAAAACCATTCATGGGTATATCACCTTGCCACAAGCGGCTTTAAACGGAGAGAAAGTGCCTGTAATTGTAAATCCACACGGTGGTCCACAAGGGATTAGGGATTCTTGGGGTTTTAATCCAGAAGCGCAACTTTTTGCAAGTCGCGGTTATGCTACGCTACAAGTAAACTTTAGAATTTCCGGTGGCTACGGACGAGAATTTTTAGAATCCGGTTTTAAACAAATCGGTAGAAAAGCCATGGACGATGTTGAAGATGGTTTGCAATATGTTATCGACAAAGGTTGGGTTGATAAAGATAATGCCGCTATTTACGGTGGTAGCCACGGCGGTTATGCTGTTTTACGTGGCCTAACCAAAACCCCAGATTTATACGCCTGTGGTGTTGATTATGTTGGGGTATCAAACTTATTTACCTTTATGGAAAGTATGCCGGCTTATTGGAAACCTTACCTAAAAATCATCAAAGAGATTTGGTATGATTTAGATGTTCCGGAGGAAAAAGCCATTATGGATGAAGTATCCCCTGTTTTTCATATTGATAAAATAAAGAAACCTCTTTTTGTGGTTCAAGGAGCAAACGACCCTAGGGTTAATATCGATGAATCCGATCAAATTGTTGAAGCTTTACGCGCCAAAGGTGTTGATGTGCCTTATATGGTAAAGTATGATGAAGGCCACGGATTTGCAAAAGAAGAAAACTCAATCGCCCTTTACAAAGCGATGATGGGCTTTTATGCAAAACATTTAAAACAGGATGTTAAGCAGCCTTTAAAAGATTAAATTATTCATTTAATTATATTTATAAAGACCTCTTAAAAATTTAAGAGGTCTTTTTGTTTTTACACGGTATTAAAATTGAATAAGAATCCGCTATTACTGAAAACTAATTCCTATTTTTATACGCCTTTATTAAATTGAAAACATGCAGACAAACGACAAAACCAAAACAGCATCATACCAAGCCGATACACAACGATACGACACCATGACATACAATAGAACCGGAAAAAGCGGTGTACTGCTTCCTGCTATTTCATTGGGGTTGTGGCATAATTTTGGCTTTGTTGACGATATTAAAAATGGAAAGGAAATTTTAAGAACAGCTTTCGATTTAGGGATAACGCATTTGGATTTCGCAAACAATTATGGGCCTCCTCCGGGTTCTGCCGAAGAAAACTTTGGAACTATATTTAAACAAGATTTTAAACCTTATAGAGATGAGTTGTTTATAGCCACAAAGGCAGGCTATAATATGTGGCCTGGACCTTATGGGGATTTTGGTTCCAGAAAATATTTAATATCCAGTTTAGACCAAAGTTTAAAACGAATGGGCTTAGATCATGTTGATATTTTTTATCATCACAGACCAGACCCGGATACACCTCTAGAGGAATCCATGGGTGCTTTGGCAGATATTGTTCGTCAAGGAAAAGCGCTATACGTTGGTATTTCGAATTATGGTCCAGAAGACACTCAAAAGGCTGCCAAAATACTAAAGGATTTGAATGTGCCTTTTATTTTGCATCAAGCCAGATATTCTATGTTCGATCGTTGGGTTGAAGATGGACTTTTAGATACTTTAGAAAACAATGGCGTGGGCTGTATTGCGTTCTCACCTTTAGCCCAAGGAATGCTTACCGACAAATATTTAAAGGGGATTCCTAAAAATTCCAGAGCAGGAAACGATTCGATTTTTTTGAACGCAGAAACGGTTCAATCTAATATTGAAAAAATACAAGGCCTAAATACTGTGGCACAAGAACGCGGACAAAAACTATCGCAAATGGCCATTGCTTGGATTTTAAGACAGAAACAAGTAACATCTGTATTAGTGGGCGCTAGTTCTTCTAACCAATTGAAAGAAAATGTAAAAGCTTTAGATTGTTTGGATTTTTCTGAAGATGAATTGAAATTGATTGATGAGATTGTTTCTTAAATCATTCTTTAACCACAATAATAGTTGCTTTTACTCCCGTAGAAAGATTCCATTGATTTCCCGCAATAATATTACCCTTATCATCAATAACATGGAATTCGGCTGTATTGGGCATGGAGTAACCTTCATTTAAAGCGAGAAAATCTATTTTATTAAAACCTTCTTTTAAGTCCAATCTAAACCCTTTGGTAGCATTTGTTAAAAGTACGCGGTATTCTAAAATTTCATCATTTACCAATACGCGAATATAATCGCCATCTTGTAAACCAAAATCCCGATAAATCACCCTAACAAATTTTGATTTGGTTTTAAAATCCCCAAAATACTGGTCGGTTGTACTGCCTTTGGCCCCCAAACCCATTTCTGTTTTCAGGTCTTTTGATTTTTTATTGAATCTGTCTTCATACAACTCACCTGGGTTTCCAAATTTTTCACCAAACATGGAAAATTCCTTTTTAGGAAAACTTAAAGACGTATTGCTTTTGGGGACAGACATCCCATTTATCGCATTATTTTCAATAGGTTTTGAAGGTAACAACGACTTAGCATCGGCAGAATCTTTTTTACTTTCAACGGCAGGAATAGATGTAGATTTATTTTTACTATCTATTTGAGCGTTTGCGGTTAAAGCAAAAAAACATAATATTAAAAAATAAAAATAGGTTTTCATTATTTAAAAAATATAACAAATTGTTGTTCAACACTACAATTATTATCGGTATGTATTTTATGGGCTTTCAAAGCTATTATTTTTATCTGTAATTCTACTTATTACCAATGTAATTTAGCATTTATTTAAGCAAAAACCATTCCTAAACATAGCAATACGTCTAAAAATCCCTAACAGACTTAGCTACTACCCTACTTAAATAGTTAAAATATGTTAATTTATTAGTATGTTATGCATAGTACTGTAACAAAACTTAATTCTTGTCGTCTACTTAGTATAAATCAATTAAAAAACAAAAATCATGAGAACTTTAAACAACAATCAATTAAGCGGCACTTTAAACCGCACAAAGAGCAACCAATGGAATACTAAAAGACGCTTTAGATAATAAGCCACCTAGTATCATTAAACAACCGTTCGGGTATTTAAACAACTAATCAACACTATTTTAAAAATATTTGAACGGTAAAACATTCATTAATCAAATTAAAATCAAAAAATCATGAGAACTCTAAACAACAATCAATTAAGCGGCACTTTAAACCGCACAAAGAGCAACCAATGGAACACCAAAAGACGTTACAGATAGTGTAACGTCTTTAATTAAAATTCATCATCATCAATCAATATTTAAATAATCATGCGAACAGCTATCAAAATATCAAAACATTTGGGGTCAATCACTAAAGAAAATTTATTGACCAGCAGACGTGTTTTAAGTTTCACCAACTCAAATGGTGTTATCTGGAAAGGCACTAAGCGGTATGCGCACTAAACGCCATCTCTGAAAAGTGGTATTGTTTTTGTGAACTTTAGTTGGATTCCCGTATTCTCGGGAATGACAATTTTCAACGGAAACCACGAGGCACAAGCTCGAGGAATTCTTTTTCAATTAACAATAAATCCACAAACATGAGACACTCTAAATTAATTCCCGAAGTCAATGCAGGGTCTATGGCAGACATTGCATTTTTATTACTTATTTTCTTTTTAGTTACCGCAACCATTCCAAAAGATCATGGCATTAATAGAATGTTGCCAAAATACAGTGAAATACCCACCAATATTCCGATTAACGAACGCAACATTTTGCGCATTATGATTAATAACAACAATGAAATCATGCTGGATAATGAGGTGATTGCATTAAAGGATTTAAAAGAAGCCACAAAAAAGTTTATCGATAACAACGGCGATGAAAGCTGTAATTATTGCAACGGGGCAAAATCTGAAAACGCATCAGACAACCCCAAAAAGGCCGTCGTTTCTTTACAAACAGGCAAGCAAACCAGCTATGAACACTTTATTGCGGTACAAGACGAATTAACCAAAGCGTATTACGAATTACGACAAACATACAGCCAAAACATACTTAAAAAGGATGTAGCCGATTTATCGAAAACAGATATGAAAAAAGTTAAAGATGCCTATCCGTTTATTTTATCGGAAGCCATTACAAAATAAGAGCTACTCTGTTTTTTTAGGAACGCCGTAAGTAATAGAAATCTTTTTTTTGCCCCAGTTTCTTGCGGCTTTCACATCAACACCCATATAAATATCAATACGGTTTATCCAGCGCTTATTCATTTTATCCTTAACCAAATACACACCTTCAAACCCTTTAATTTTCACAGGTGTATTGTGTTTCAACCCCATTTTTAAAAGATCTCTCGACACCGCAATATATTTTAACCCTGGTTTTAGGCTATCGCCAAACGCCGTTATTTTCGGATTGGAGTTGGTTTGGTACGCCAACGAATTATAAGCGGTTGCCGTAACTTGCATGGTTTTCCAATCATAAATTTCCTTAACCTTTACTTCTTTTTCACAGCTAAACAGCAATGCACAAAACACAATAGGAATAAAAATTCTATATAACATAATATCGAATATTTTATTAAATATACTGATTATAAGCTATTTATAAAAGTGTATTAGTTTTTGTACTTTCACTTTTTAAAAACTGATGACAAAAAAATGAAAATCACTAATTTATTATTCTGCGCATTATTTATGCTTATGGCCTGTAAAAACAACTCCAAAAAAACCGACGACACGCTCACTTTAATGGAGCGCGCCAAAGCGATACACGAGCGTGTTATCACTTTAGATACCCATTGTGATATTAATGTGAAGAATTTTACAGACTCCATTAACTACACCCAAAATTTAGAATCGCAAGTCAATTTGCCCAAAATGAAAGCAGGCGGATTGGATGTGGCTTGGTTTATTGTTTACACGGGTCAAGATTCCTTAACCGACGAAGGTTATAAAAAAGCCTATGAAAATGCCATGTCTAAATTTAATGCGATTCATAAATTAGTTGATGATATTGCACCAAATGATATTGCCTTGGCAACAACTTCCGATGATGTGCGACGCATCCACAAATCGGGCAAAAAAGTGGCTATGATTGGTATTGAAAACGGCTACCCTGTTGGATTGGACATTAAAAATGTTGAAAAATTTTACAACCTCGGTGCGCGTTACATGTCGTTATCGCATAACGGTCATAGCCAATTGTGCGATAGCAATACAGGTGAAGAAGATGGTGTTTGGTTGCACAACGGATTGAGCGATTTGGGGAAGGAAGTGATTAAGGAAATGAACCGTTTGGGAATGATGATTGATGTGTCGCACCCATCAAAAAAAGCCATGCAAGATATGATTGAACTTACCAAAGCGCCCATAATAGCATCGCATTCATCGGCCAGGGCCTTATGCAATCACAGCCGAAATTTGGATGACGAACAATTGGAATGGATGAAGGCAAACGGTGGTGTTGTACAAACCGTGGCGTTTAAGGCGTATTTGAATACCGAAAAAAATGAAGCACGACAAGCCGCATTAAACAAATTAAGGCATCAAGTGGCAGATTCATTAGGCCTTAAATGGTATGGCCGATGGGAATTTAGAAGCCTTGACAAAGAAACCCAAGAGGCATTAAAAGCTAATCCGGATTGGAATGCCATTCCGGAAATTGTAAATGAAAAAGTATCAAAAACAAAAGATTTTCCTAAAGATGTAAGTATGGAAGATTTTGTAAACCATATTGATTATTTGGTAAAAAAGATAGGTATAAAGCACGTAGGCATCAGCAGCGATTTTGATGGCGGCGGTGGTATTGAAGGCTGGAGCGATGCTTCAGAAACCTTTAATGTAACTTTGGAATTGGTAAAACGTGGCTATACCGAAGATGAAATCGAAATGCTTTGGAGCGGTAATTTACTGCGTGTTTTAGATGAAGTTGAAGCTGTTGCGAAAACGCTTAATACTAAATGAATTTGATTTATCTTTTCTTTTTTTCAGATGAAATATAAAATATAAGCATAGTTGTGCTTCATTATGACCAACCAATAACCAATGATAAAAATCAAAATCCCTCATGTTTTTATATTTCTTTTTTGGATTATAATTATTTGCTCTTTACTATCTTACGTAATACCTAGTGGAAGTTTCGAACGAACAACTAAAGACTATGGTAGTATAACGCAAACTGTTGTTGTACCAAATAGTTATAAAGAAATTCCCAAGAACTATACATTAAAAGCGGCACTAATTGGTGAAAACATTGAAGGTAAATCCTCGCCAGTTTCTGTCCTAGGTGTTTTTAGTGCCATACCAAAAGGCTTAGGAGACTCAGCCATACTTGTGTTTTATGTTTTCATTATCGGAGCGCTTTTCTCATTAATTCAGCAAACAGGCACCATAAATGCATTTCTCTTTGCATTGATTGCTAGGTTTAAAAACAGACCTAAGCTGCTTCTTTTTTTAGTTTACATGACAATCTTTTCGGGTGCATCATTTATGGGAATAGCAGCAGAAACCATTGCTTTAGTTCCTGTTTTTCTGGTTTTATCCAAGCGTTTAGGTTACGATCGCCTATTTGGTTTTGCTTTGTTAAGCGTGCCAATTTATTTGGGCTGGAGTTGTGGTGTAACAAATCCATTTAATGTGCAAATTGCCCAAATTATTGCGGAGCTTCCTATTGGATCTGGTATAGGATTTAGACTAATACTGTTTGTAGTTTATGCAGTAATTGGTTTTTATTTCATTTCTCGATATGGAGATAAAATAAAGAAAAAACCTTCACTTAGTTTGATGAAAAATGACCAATTTAACCTGGATGAATTTGGATCGTTTAAGGAAGAAAAATTTGAAAGGAAACATATTTATATTCTTCTCTTTTTTACTGTGTCGTATGCAGCTATTCTTATTGCTGTGCAAACTATTGGATGGGGACTTGTTGAAATGAGTGCCTGTTTTATTGGGATATTAATTGTAGTGTCAAAAGTTGCAGGCATGTCGGGTGATGAGTCTATGGCAGCATTCACAAAGGGCTTGCAGATTATGATTGTTCCCGCATTGGTAGTTGGAGTAGCTCGTGGTATATCTGTTGTACTTCAAGAAGGGATGATTATTGATACTTTACTCTATAACGCTAGCGAAGTACTCTTGTCCATGCCAAAAATTGCTGCTGCTGAAGGCATGTTGTTTTTTCAATCAGGAATGAACTTTTTTATTCCATCTGCGTCTGGTCAAGCCTTAGTATCTATGCCCTTGATGACACCAATGTCAGATATATTAGGCATATCAAGACAAACAGCCGTACTCGCGTATTTATTAGGTGACGGACTTTCAAATCTTATTATTCCAACAAACGGCGTGTTAATGGCTATGCTGGGATTAGCCAAGGTTTCTTATGAAAAATGGTTCAAGCTAATTTTGCCTTTATTCATAATTAGTATGATTTTCGCATTAGCATTTATAGCCATAGCAATTGTTATCGGTTATTAAAAGTTAGAGGGTTTCTAATATATATTTTACAACAACCTAATACAAAGAATTACTAACCTCAAATAAGTCTATAAACTTCATATTTATTTATAAACTTAAGAAATACATTGCAATTCTATTTTATGTTGAAACCTTCCCGCCAAAAGAAATGTATAAAGGAATAAGAAACCAATTAGATTGATTGTTTTGAGGTTGATTTATAACTAATCCCCCTTTTTAAACCCATAAAAAAGTTGCTTAAAAAAGCTTTTGGGCATCCTTTCATCATCTGAATAACCCAATTCGATGGTGCCACTTTTTTCAGGCACATAATTGGTTTTAAAAATATAATCCCACAAACTTAGGCTAATCCCAAAGTTAACACCGTAATTCCGGCCTTTGGGCAAACTGTACGCATGATGGTACAAATGCATCACCGGATTGTTAAAAACATACTTTAATGGGCCGTAAGTCAGCTTTATATTGGAGTGGTTTAAGTGACCAATGGTAATGGCAACAAAATGAACAATAAAGGCTTGCTCGGGCTCGAAACCACCTAAAAGCATCACAACCAAAACCTTTAAGGGTTTATAAAAAATATTTTCCATCCAATGGTAACGCAAATGTGCCGCAAAACCCATTTCCTTTACAGAGTGGTGCACCTTATGGAACTTCCACAACACATTATAACGATGCAATAAAACATGTGTAAACCATTGCACAAAATCTTGGAACACAAAGAAAATCAAGAGTTGACTCCACATGGGAATGGCTGCTATATCAACAACCGCCAAAGATTTCACGGTAATATTAAACTCTAAAAACAAGACCTCCAAACACTTGTAAACACCACTGATAACTATCGCAAAAATGAAGAAATTAAAAAACATATAAAAGGCATCGAGCCAAAAATCCTTTCTAAAAATAGATTGGTTTTTTCGCCATGGAAATACAATTTCCAAGCCCCAAACAACAAGCGAAATAACGATTAAACCCCAAAAATAATTGGTGTACCAAGGCACGTTAAAGGTAATGGAATCCCATGTCCAATTTAAGGTATTGAAAAATGCTGTTATGAAAGCTTCAACGTAATTCATAAATTTTATTTTACCACAAATACACTAATATTTACGTAATTATGAGCGTAATAAAATGCAGCGTGATAATCTTTTAATTTTTAGTTTCAATTTTTATATAAGTTATCAATAAACAGATTGCCACATCATCCAAAAAAATGATTCGCAATGACGAATAATAATTTTTTATGGAACTTTTTATTTCAACCCATTTCACCACACATCAAATTTAATACGCCAAAAGATCTTTTAAAGCAGCTTCAAACTTACCTTTAGCGAGGTATTGGTCTTCTAATTGACTGGCAAAAGGAATAGGTGTTTCCATACTTGCCACGCGTTTTACGGGGGCATCCAAATACTCAAAACAATGTTCCATAATAAGTGCGGAAATATCGCTTGCCATACCACCAAACAAGGAATCTTCTTGCAAAACAATGGCTCTACTTGTTTTTTTAACAGAAGCGTAAATTGTTTCGGTGTCTAAGGGCTGAAGGGTTCTTAAATCTATTAAATCAGCGTGGATGGATGGATTGGCATCTAAAGTTTCCAACGCCCAATGCACCGCAGCGCCATAAGCAATAATGGTAACATCTTTACCTTCTTTTAAAACTGAAGCTTTTCCAAAAGGCAAGGTGTAATAATCTACCGGAACCTCTTGACGGATGCTTCTGTACAAACCTTTATGCTCGAAAAACAACACCGGATTTGGATCGTTTATGGCGGTTGCCAACAAACCTTTGGCATCATACGGAAATGCGGGGTATACCACTTTTAAACCAGGGGTTTTGGTAAACCATGCTTCGTTTGTTTGCGAATGAAACGGTCCTGCCGCAACACCACCGCCACAAGGCATGCGTATTACCACATCGGCATTTTGATTCCAACGGTAATACGATTTTGCCAAATAATTAACCACAGGATTGAACCCAGAAGTCACAAAATCTGCAAATTGCATTTCCACCACACTTTTAATTCCGGCAATAGAAAGCCCCATGGCAGCTTCAACAATGGCCGATTCGCAGATTGGTGTATTGCGTACTCTGTCTTTTCCGAAGGCTTCAACAAAACCCTCGGTAATTTTAAAAACGCCACCATATTCGGCAATATCCTGTCCCATAATTACCAAATCGTCATGTTGTTGCATGCTTTGTTTCAACCCATCCGAAATGGCATCTATCAAACGAACTTCTTTGGTGTTATTGTTTGGAGTAAATTCCTCATATTCAAAATCTTGATACACATCATTTAACTCATTGGTTTCATCTGGAATAATATCAATTTCATTAAAAGCGATATCTAAATTCTCATTAATTTCTTTTAATATACCTTCTTTTATTGACACTTCTTCAACTTCATTTAACAATCCTTCTCCTTTTAAAAATGATTGGAAATTAACCACCGGATCTTTTTTAGCCCAAGCATCCATAAGGTCCTGCGGTACATATTTTGTGCCACTCGCCTCTTCGTGACCGCGCATTCTAAAGGTTTTAAATTCAATTAAAACGGGTCTGGGTGTTTTTCTAATACTTTCGGCAATGTCCCTAACTTTGGTGTAAACTTCAATAATATTATTGCCATCAATAATATGCGATTCCATGCCGTAACCCGCAGCTCTATCAGCGATATCTTTACAATTATACTGCTCTCTGGTAGGTGTCGATAAGCCGTAGCCATTGTTTTCAACACAAAACAATACCGGAAGATTCCAAACCGAAGCCACATTTAGCGCCTCATGGAAATCACCTTCGCTGGTACCGCCTTCACCTGTAAAAACAGCTGTAACTTCACTTTTGTTTTTCAAATTACTGGCTAACGCAATACCGTCGGCAACACCCAATTGCGGGCCTAAATGCGAAATCATCCCAACAATTTTATACGCTTGGGTTCCGAAGTGAAACGAGCGGTCTCGCCCTTTTGTAAACCCCGATGCCTTGCCTTGCCACTGCGCAAATAATCGGTGCAAAGGGATGTCTCTAGCAGTAAATACGCCAAGGTTTCTGTGCATGGGCAAAATGTACTCGTTTTTGTGCATGGCCATGGTTACACCAACCGAAATCGCTTCCTGCCCAATACCCGAAAACCACTTGCTTACTTTACCTTGACGGAGCAGGATAAGCATTTTTTCTTCAATCATTCTGGGTTTGAGCATGTTGGTATAGAGTTGAATTAACTCTTTTTTATCGAGGTCTTTAATATGGTAATCCATGTTAAATAAAGACTTGGTTTCACTCATAAAACTGATGTTTCAAATTTTATCAAATATAGCATAAATTGAATATACCAACAGAAAAGTTACCTTAAATTATAGCTGAAAAAATTTACAATGTTTTTGTACATTTGTAATACATACAATAAAAAATTATTCTTATGAATATCATACCAAGTGTTAATTTAAATGACTTTATTTCTGAAGACCCTGTTAGAAAACAAAATTTTGTAGATGCTATTGGAAAAGCTTACGAAGAGATTGGGTTTGTAGCATTAAAAGGGCATTTTTTAGATGATAAACTAGTCGACGATTTATACGCTGAAGTAAAACGTTTTTTTAGTTTGCCAACGGAAACGAAACAGAAATACGAAATACCTGGGATTGGAGGACAACGTGGTTATGTATCGTTTGGAAAAGAAAGCGCAAAAGGCAAAAAAGAAGGCGATTTAAAGGAGTTTTGGCACTTTGGACAATACGTTGAGGACAACCCAAAATTAAAAGCGGAATACCCTGAAAATGTAACCGTTGAGGAATTGCCAAACTTTAATACCGTTGGAAAAGAGGCGTATAACATGCTTGAAAAAACCGCTAAATACGTGTTGCGTGCTTTGGCCTTGCACTTAGATTTAGAGGAAACTTATTTTGATAACTACATCCACAACGGAAACTCTATTTTAAGACCCATACATTATCCACCAATTACCGAAGAGCCCAAAGAAGCAGTTCGTGCAGCGGCGCACGGCGATATCAATTTAATAACGCTTTTAATGGGTGCGCAAGGTCGTGGATTGCAAGTGCAAAACCATAAAGGCGAATGGATTGATGCCATCGCAGAACCCGATGAACTCATGATTAATGTGGGCGATATGCTTTCGAGACACACCAATAATAAATTGAAATCCACGATACATCGCGTTATTAATCCACCTAAGGAACTTTGGGGCACTTCCCGCTACTCCATTCCGTTTTTCATGCATCCTATTAGTGAAATGAAACTGAATGTTTTAGAAGGCTGTATTGATGACGAAAACCCTAAGGCTTTTGATGATATTACGGCTGGAGAGTTTTTAAATGAACGTTTAATTGAACTTGGACTGATAAAAAAGTAAAAAAAGCCCATCCTAACCTTCCCAAAGGGAAGGAATAAATTATAAAGAAAATAGAATAATTATCTAACAAATAAAACAAAAAACTCAAATACCCAATTTGAGTTTCTCCCCTGTGGGGAGATTAAGAGGGGCTAATATGGATTTACAAGATCAATTAAAAAATTTATTTCCAGAACATGTTTCTGAAGATAGCCCAAACGAATCCGAAGAAACTAACGATTTGTGGATGCAAGACGATCCTATTATTTGCAAATACGAAAAACGAAAAGGCAAACCCATAACCATTTTAGAAGGCTACACTGGAGCTACCGAAGATTTTAAAGCACTTGCAAAAGACATAAAAAAAGCACTAAGTGTTGGCGGTAGTTTTAAGGACGATAAAATCATCATTCAAGGCGATTACCGGGATAAAATCATGCAAATGCTAAAAGACAAAGGCTTTAATGTAAAACGTGTTGGAGGATAATTTATGGCTAATCAACCCTTGCATATTACAAATGGAGATAGTTTAACAAACTATTTAAACGAACTTGATATTGTTGGCGACAAACTTACATGGCAAGAAATGCTATGTGAAGGCCCAACGGAAACTACTGTGGATAGCGCCCATTTTTTTAATTTAAGATCTACCTTTTTAAAAGACTTTTACGACATAGATTTAGATGTGTCTGAGTTAAAAGCAGAATTGAATAAACTAGAGGATACAACAAAGTATTCAGAAATTATTCTTTGGTTTGAATACGATTTATTTTGCCACATCAACATGTTGGCGGTTATTAATCTGCTTCAGCAAAAAAAGATAAACAACCCTATTTATCTCGTTAGCAGTGGCCGAATTAGTGGAGAAAAGAACCTGAAGGGTTTAGCTGAACTTTCTACAGAACAGCTTTTAAAACACTATAAAGCCAAAGTAGAATTAAAACCCGAAGACCTTCAATTAGCTACTACCCTTTGGGGCATATATTGTGGCAAAGACCATAATTTATTTAAACCCTATATTGTAAAAAGCTCCACCTTTAAATATTTAAGCAATTGCTTAAAGGCACATTTAAAACGATTTCCAGACCATAAAAGTGGGTTAAATATCTTAGAGCAAAACATATTGAGTATTGTAAAGGATAACCAAATAAAATCGAAACACCATTTGTTGGGTTACGCCCTTAATTATCAAGGGTATTACGGGTATGGCGACCTTCAATTGGACAGACTAATAGATAAATTAAATATCTTTTTCACCGTTGAAAATGATCATATCGTACTCAATCGCAAAGGGCATGAAGCGCTTTTAGGCACTCATAATTTTTCAGCTGAATTAAATAATGAAATGGTTTTTGGTGGTGTGAATAAATTCGATTTTCAATTCAACAAAACGCTGAATAAATTAGTAAAAACAATTGTAAATGAGCATTAAAAACTCCGAACTCATTTTAAATCCAGATGGCAGTATTTATCATCTTAATTTAAAACCCGAAAATATTTCAAATACCGTCATATTTGTTGGCGACCAAGATCGTGTTGAAAAAGTTTCCAAGCATTTTGACCATATTGAATTTAAAACCCAAAAACGAGAATTTAAAACCCATACCGGAACTTATAAAGGCAAACGTATAACGGTGATTTCTACGGGCATTGGGCCCGATAACATCGATATAGTTTTAAACGAATTGGATGCGCTGGTTAATATCGATTTAAAAACCAGAAAACCAAAAGAAAAACTAACCAGTCTGGATATTATTAGGGTTGGTACATCGGGCTCGCTGCAAAGCAACATTCCCGTAGATTCGTTTGTTTTAAGCTCTCATGGGCTGGATTTAAACGGAATGCTTCACGCCTATCAGATTCAACCGATTTGCGATTCGGAAATAGAAGACGCTTTTATACAACAAACCAATTGGTCCCCTTTAAATGCTCGCCCCATTGTAGTGAAAAATAGCGAGGTATTGGAAAAACGCTTTACAAGTGAAAAAACATATTCTGGTGTAACGGCCACTGCAGGCGGATTTTATGGCCCTCAAGGGCGTGTTTTGCGTTTGCCTTTACAAGATGCCAGTTTGAACAAAAAAATGGATGCGTTTAATTTTGAAGGTATTTGCATTACAAATTTAGAGATGGAAACATCGGCGATTTACGGATTATCTAAATTATTGGGCCATCGTGCCCTATCATTAAACGCAATAATTGCCAATAGAGCCAACGGAACGTTTAGCGAAAACCCTAGAAAAGTGGTAGAAGACCTGATTATTTACACCTTAGAAAGAATATAAAAAGATTGACATTAATGAAGCAAATAAACATTGGCGGTGTCCCCGAGCATTTTAATTTAGCGTGGTATTTAACCTTAAAAGAAGGGGAATACAAAAACGAAAACATTAATCTGCGCTGGCACGATTATTACGGTGGCACAGGCGAAATGTGCAAAGCGCTACGGGATAAAAAAATCGATATTGCTGTTATTCTTACCGAAGGCATTGTAACGGATATTATAAACGGAAATCCGAGTAAAATTGTACAAACCTTTGTGCAAACGCCTTTAATTTGGGGGGTTCATGTGGCACACAATTCACCTTACAAATCGGTTGAAGATTTAAAAGGAACCAAAGCCGCGATTAGCAGATACGGTTCGGGCTCGCATTTAATGGCATACATCAACGCGAAAAACAATAATTGGGATTTGGAAGAGGATTTGAATTTTGAGGAAATAAAAAATCTCGACGGTGCGGTTGAAGGATTAACCAATGGAAAAGCCGATTATTTTTTATGGGAAAAATTTACAACAAAACCCATTGTAGACCAAGGTACGTTTAGGCGCATTGGCAATTGCCCATCGCCCTGGCCTTGTTTTGTAATAGCGGTTCACGAAGATTTTATCGCATCAGATACCGAAACACTTAAAACCATTTTACGTATAATTAATAATACCACTGCGGAATTTAAAGACATCCCAAGTATTGATAAAACCATTGCAAATCGTTACGAGCAAAAGCTTGAAGATGTGCAAAAATGGTTAAGTTTAACCGAGTGGTCGCAAAAACTTATCGATAAAAAAACACTACAGCATGTTCAAAACCAATTATTTGCCCTCAATATTATTCCTAAAATTGTCGATTATAATCAGCTTACGCACAACGTGCAATAAACTTCTATTTCTTAAACAATTGTTAATCCTGCCATAAAAACTGTCTTAATGGCTATTTTTACATCTTTAAAACTAAAAAAATGAAAAAACTATTTATTTTATGCTGCGCTTTTGTTGTAGCAGTGTCTTGTAAAGAAGAACCCAAAGATTATGTTACCCTATCAGGTAAAATTACAGATAAAAACAGCGACTCTTTAGTTGTTAGAACCCGAGGCTATTCAAAAACCATTCAAGTTAATGAAGATGGTACTTTTAAGGATACTTTAAAAGTTGAAACCGGTGTTTATTTTCTTTATGATGGAAGTGAATCTACAGCGGCATTCTTAAAAAACGGATTCGATTTAAACGTAGCCGTTGATACCAAAGCATTTGATGAATCAGTAAAATATTCAGGTGAAGGTGCAGAACACAGTAATTTTTTAGCTGAAAAATCATTACTTCAGGAAAAATTATTGAACATGGACGAGTTATCTAAATTGGACATGGCTGGTTTAGAATCGGAATTGGATAATATAAAAAATGAGTTGTCTGCATTTTACGATGTCAATTCACATGTTGACACCTCAGTAATAAACAAAGGCAAAAATGAGATTGAACCCATGTTGAACTTTTACAAGCGATACTTAGGAGAATCTATTGCCCTAAAAGAAGAGCTGCCAAAAGGAACACCTTCTCCAGTGTTTGAAAACTTTGAAAATATTGATGGCTCTACCACGTCGCTTTCCGATTTAAAAGGGAAATATGTGTATGTTGATGTTTGGGCTACTTGGTGCGGACCGTGTAAAGCTGAAATTCCATCTTTAAAAGCCTTGGAAAAAGAATACCACGGAAAAGACATTCAGTTTGTTAGTTTATCGATTGATGACGATAGAAGTCACGGCGGTTCTTGGGATAAAGCCAGAGAAAACTGGAAAGCCATGGTTACCGATAAAGAATTAGGAGGCATCCAATTATTTGCACCTAAAGGATGGCAAACTCAATTTGTTCAAGATTATAAAATTAAAGGTATTCCAAGATTTTTATTGATTGATCCTAACGGAAATGTAGTAACTCCTGATGCGCCTAGACCATCAAGTTCATCTATTAAAGAACTATTTACCGAATTGAATATTTAATTCTCAATATAATATTTTACAAAAAAGCCGCAAATCGCGGCTTTTTTTATGGGTGTATAAATTACTTTTTATCTTCTTTTTTATCCTCTTCCTGCTCTTGTGGCGGCTGTTCGGGTTGTTTAAACAAATCTATAAAAGCTTCACCTAAATAATTTATCACATGGCTCGCAATTAAACTTTGATAGCCAAAATCCTCAACAGCGATGTCGGCGGATTTTCCATGTAAATACACCCCAAAAACAGCAGCGACCAACGGATTGTAACCTTGAGATATTAAACCCGTTATAATACCCGTTAACACATCGCCACTTCCCGCAGTAGCCAACCCTGGGTTTCCTGTGGTGTTTACATATAATTTATCTTGGAATACGGTTATGGTATTTGCGCCTTTAATAACGACTATAGTGCTGTGTTTTATTGAAAAAGCTTTTACTTTTTTTAGTTTATCAAAATCGTCTTTCCACTTGCCAATCAAGCGCTCCAATTCTTTAGGATGTGGCGTTAAAACCGTGGCTTCGGGCAATAATTGTAATAAGGCTTTCTTTTTTGATAATATGTTTATCCCATCGGCATCAATAACCAATGGTATTTTATTGGTTTTTAAAAATGCCTCAAGAGTACTTACGGTTTTAGGGTTGGTACCAACGCCCACGCCAAAACCAATAACAGTGGGTTCTACTTTTTTAAAATCGATGTTAGTAATAAGTTCTTCGTTTTCATCGGTAATTACCATAGCTTCAGGAAACGATGTTTGTAAAACCCCATACCCACATTTTGGGATGTAAGCACTTATCAAACCCGCTCCGGCCGATAGTGCGGCTTTACTTGCCAAGGTTACCGCACCAATTTTCCCGTAACTTCCACCAATAATAAGCGCATGCCCAAACTGCCCTTTATGCGAAAACTTTTCCCTAGGAATGTACATGGGCAAAACCTCATGTTTTCCAATTAAATCGACTTCCGTTTCGGTGGTGTATAAAAATTCTTGGTCCAGGTCTATATCCAACACTTCCCATTGCACGGTATATTTTGCGGTTTCAGGCAAAAAGAACACTAATTTTGGCGATGCAAAACTCAAGGTGTAACCCGCCCAAACCACTGCATCGGGGTCTGTTGGCACTTTATCGGTGCTTAATCCTGAAGGTACGTCAATAGACAGCGTAAACGCTTTTGTGCTCCTAAAATGCATAAATAACGCTTTTAACCAACTATCTACGGGTCGGTTAAGCCCAATTCCAAATACGGCATCAACAATGATATCGTCATGGTGAATTTCAGGAAAATCTTCGGTGCAACTCAATAGGGTTGGCCATTTTTTAGTTACATTTTTTATGCGGTCGTAATTAACCAAAAAATCCTTTGAACGCTTATCGCTACAATTAACCACATAGGTTTTAACATTGTAACCGTGTGTAACCAAATGGCGGGAAATCACCAAACCATCGCCCCCATTATTACCAATGCCACAAAATACGTGAATAGGCACTTGGGCACCTTGCATACGCATGTGCATCCAATTAAAAATTTGGGTGCCTGCACGTTCCATCAATTCGGTAGATGTGATGTTTTGGCGTTCGGCAGTTAGCTTGTCACCTTCATAAATTTGTTCTTTTGAAAATACTTTCATGTGTTTTTATCTATATGTTTTGTATCGTCCGCTTGAAGCACACCAATAAAATATTCCTATTTGAATATAAATCGCTAATTGCGAATGTTCCTTTTATCAATTATCAATTCTTCAATTCATAATAAATTTTAGCATTATTCTTTCATAAAAATAGAGACTTCATAAGAATACTATAAAAAAGTTCGATTTGTTTTTTTATTAAGTTAAAAATAATAATTTTGAATTGTATTATATATGATTATAATGATTCTTTTAAACCAAAATATGATCCAAGCACTTCCTTTTTCTACAAAAGGCACAGCTTCTATTTTTGGTACTACCATTACCCCTTGGGGTTGTTAACTATATTCTCTTTAGGCTATCTTTGTAATTTTTACAATTACATTTTCTTAATCAATTTACTAAAAATACTAATTCATTAAAAATGAAGGTTTTAAAATTTGGAGGAACATCTGTAGGTTCTTCAAAAAACATAAATAGCGTTATACAAATTCTAGATAATTATTCGAAAAACGGTGCTGTAATAGTTGTGGTTTCAGCAGTTGGCGGTATTACCGATAAGCTTTTACAAGCCGGTAACCAAGCAAAAAATAAAGACAGCGGTTTCATAAATACGTTCGGCAACATCAAGGATATTCATTTTGAAATTATAAACGAACTCAATCCAGATAACAATCACTCTATTTTAACCGCTGTTGAAAGCAGGCTAAACGAACTTAAAAGTTTATTGGACGGCATTTATTTGATTAATGAATTGTCGCCAAAAACATCCGATAAGCTTGTTGGCTTTGGTGAGGCTTTATCGTCTTTCATCATTGCTGAAACCATGAAAAACAGGGGGTTATCAGCAGAACGAAAAAATTCAAAAGACTTGATAATTACCAATTCAAATTTCACGAAAGCCGAAGTGAACTTTGGAATAACCAATAAAAACATTAAAGATTATTTTAAATCGGCAAGCCAGCAAATTACCGTACTTCCGGGTTTTGTGGCACAATCAACTTTAGGCGAACAAACCACACTCGGTCGTGGTGGCTCCGATTACACAGCGGCCATTGTTGCAGCAGCTTTAAAGGTAGAACAATTGGAAATTTGGACCGATGTTAGCGGCATGTTTACCTCCAATCCTAAATTAGTAAAACAAGCCTACCCGATTGAGAAAATCTCGTATCAAGAAGCTATGGAATTATCGCATTTTGGCGCCAAGGTTTTATATCCACCAACGGTACAACCGGTTTTGGATTTAAACATTCCCATCCACATAAAAAACACACTAAAACCAGAAGCGGCGGGTACGGTTATTTCCAATGACGAATCCCATGCGGCATTGCCCGTTAAAGGTATTAGCAACATCAGCAATATTGCCTTGTTAACACTTCAAGGCAGCGGCATGATTGGTATTCCCGGGTTTTCAAAACGTTTGTTTGAAACTCTTGCACAGGAAAAAATAAATATAGTTTTAATTACACAGGCATCGTCGGAACATTCTATTTGTTTAGGACTCGATGAAAACGAAAGCGAAGCAGCAAAAACCGCCATCGATTTAGTGTTTGAAAATGAAATTGCGCTCCATAAAATTGACCCGATTATTGTAGAAACCGGATTATCAATTATTGCATTGGTTGGCGATAACATGAAAAACCACCAAGGTATTAGTGGTAAAATGTTTAGCACTTTAGGAAAAAACAATATCAACATTCGTGCGATTGCACAAGGTGCTTCAGAAAAAAACATCTCTGCGGTTATTGATAAAAAAGACGTGAAAAAAGCGTTAAACACATTGCACGAGCAGTTTTTCGAAACCCAAACCAAACAGTTAAATGTATTTATAACGGGCGTTGGTAATGTTGGCGAGCGCTTGGTGGAACAGATTAAACAACAAAAAAAGTACTTAAAGGAAAACTTAAAAATCAACTTGCGCATTATTGGGTTATCCAATTCCAGAACCATGATTTTTGATGAAGATGGCATTGATTTAAAAAATTGGAAAGCGCTATTAACAACTGGAGAAAAAGCGACTTTAGAAGGCTTTTTTGAAAATACAAAAGCATTGAATTTACGCAATAGCATTTTTGTAGATGTTACTGCAAATAAAAACGTGGCCAATTTGTACGCCAAATATTTGCGCGAAAGTATTGGTGTGGTGGCTTGTAATAAAATTGCTTGTTCCAGCGATTACGAAAATTACCGTTTGTTAAAACGTTTATCGCTTAAATACAACGCCCCTTATTTGTTTGAAACCAATGTTGGTGCCGGTTTACCTATTATTGATACGTTGAACAATTTAATAGCTTCAGGTGATAAAATCACATCCATTCAAGCGGTTTTATCGGGCAGTTTAAACTTCGTTCTTAACAACTTTAATGATAATACCAAGTTTCATGACGTGGTTAAGCAAGCACAGGCTGAAGGCTATACCGAACCGGATCCAAGAATTGATTTAAGCGGTGTGGATGTGGCCCGAAAAATTTTAATTTTGGCCAGGGAAAGTGGTGTAGAAATGAATTTGGAAGACATTGAAAATACTCCATTCTTATCGGAATCAGGGTTAAAAAGCGTTACGGTTGATGATTTTTATCAAACGTTAATTGATGACGAAGCGCATTATCAAAACTTATATGCTTCCGCGAAAGCGAACCAATGCCAATTAAAATACGTGGCACAGTTTAACAACGGAAAAGCAAGCGTTGGCTTACAGGAAATTCCTGAAGGGCACCCCTTTTACAATTTAGAGGGCAGCGATAATATTGTGATGTTTTACACCCAGCGTTATCCAGAGCAGCCCATGATTATTAAAGGTGCAGGTGCTGGAGCCGATGTAACGGCTTCGGGTATTTTCTCTGATATTATTAGAATTGGAAATAATTAAAAAGGACAAAAGAATAAAGAGAAGAGAAAATAGATTTGTCTCATTTCTCTTTTCTTAATTCTATAAAAATATGAACGAAATAAAAATATTTTCGCCTGCAACAGTTGCCAATGTCGCTTGTGGTTTTGATGTGTTGGGCTTTTGCTTAGACACGATTGGCGATGAAATGACGATTAGAAAAGTTGACAAAAAAGGCATTTTTATAACCAAGGTTGAAGGTTTTAATTTACCCACGGAAACCGAGTTAAACGTAGCTGGGGTTTCGGCATTGGCCATGTACGAGGCGGTAAATCCAGATTGTGGTTTCGAAATTGAAATCCGTAAAAACATAAAACCCGGAAGTGGTATTGGCAGTAGTGCCGCCAGTGCGGTGGGCAGTGTTTTTGGAATGAACGAACTTTTGGGCAAACCTTTTAATAAAACGGAGCTCACGGCATTTGCCATAAAAGGCGAAGCATTGGCGAGCCAATGTGAACACGCCGATAATTTGGCACCAGCTATTTTTGGGGGATTTACCTTGGTAAAAAGCGTATCGCCACTTGAGGTTTTACAAATTCCTGTGCCCAATAATTTGTATGCGACCATTATTCATCCGCAGATTGAAATAAAAACGTCCGAGGCCAGAGCCATTCTGCCAAAACAAGTTCCGCTTCAAGACGTCATAACGCAATGGAGTAACTTTGGGAGTTTAATTCACGCGCTGCACACCAACGATTACCCATTAATTAAAAGGTCGCTGCACGACGTTATTATAGAACCACACCGAAGTAAACTGATTCCGTATTTTGACGACGTAAAACAAGCCGCTTTAAAACATGGCGCCTTGGGCTCTGGGATTTCTGGTTCTGGACCTTCAATTTTTTCGTTGTCCGAAGGAATTGAAAAAGCTAAAAACGTAGAGGAAGCTATGATTAACGTGTACTCAAAAACGAATATAAAGTTTGATACTTATGTGTGCAAAATTAATACACAAGGCATAAAGATTATTGAATAGATTAAATTGAAATAGATGTCATTGCGAGGAGTTTTTACGACGTGGCAATCTTTTAAATTTAAGTAAATTATCAACAGATTGCCACAGCAAATAAAAATTTGCTTCGCAATGACGAATGGATTAGAATTACGAACAACTAATAACCAGATTTCCGTCAACGGTCTTCGGTCAATATAAAAGAAATGAACTACTACTCATTAAACAAACAAGCACCAAACACATCGTTTAAAGATGCGGTTATAAAAGGATTAGCGCCAGATAAAGGCTTGTATTTCCCGGAAAGCATAACGCCTTTACCACAATCATTTTTTGATGATATCGATAATTTATCGCACTCCGAAATAGCTTTCGAAGCCATTAAACAATTCGTTACGCCTGAAATTCCGGAAGCGGTTTTAAAAACCATCGTTGAAGAAACCTTAAGTTTTGATTTCCCTGTGGTTCAACTCAATGAAAACATTTCTACTTTAGAATTGTTCCATGGTCCAACCATGGCGTTTAAAGACGTTGGTGCGCGTTTTATGGCACGCTGTTTAGGTTATTTTAACAAAGACAACACGAACGAAGTAACCGTTTTGGTAGCCACATCGGGCGATACAGGTGGTGCTGTGGCCAATGGATTTTTAGGTGTAAAAGGCGTTAATGTCGTGATCCTTTACCCCAGCGGAAAAGTGAGCGATATACAGGAAAAGCAACTTACAACTTTGGGTCAAAATATAAAAGCTTTAGAGGTTAATGGCACTTTTGACGATTGCCAAGCCATGGTTAAAACCGCCTTTTTAGATGAGGCATTAACAAGCCAAATGCAACTTACCTCGGCCAATTCCATTAACGTTGCACGTTGGTTACCTCAACTCTTTTATTTTATGTTTGCCTATAAACAATTGCATAAAAAACATAAAAACATGGTGTTTTCCGTACCAAGCGGAAATTTTGGCAATGTCGGTGCGGGCATGATGGCACAACAATTGGGATTGCCCATTAAACATTTTATTGCTTCTAATAATGAAAACAATGTGGTGACCCGCTATTTACAATCGCAAAATTACCAACCTCAGGCATCGGTACAAACCATAAGCAATGCTATGGACGTAGGCGACCCGAGTAACTTTATCCGTATTCAGGAAATTTATAAAAACAACTTTGAAGCGTTAAAAGACAACCTGTCGTCGTATAGTTTTTCAGATGAGACCACCAAAGAAGCGATGTTGGAAATTTACGAACTATTCAATTACGTGGCAGACCCACACGGTGCCGTGGGCTATTTAGGATGCAAAGCGTATTTAAAAGAAAACCCAAACGCACATTGCGTATTTTTAGAAACGGCGCATCCCACCAAGTTTTTGGATGTGGTTGAAGAAGTTATAAAAGAAAAACAGCCGTTTCCAACCCAAATCGAGGCGGTTATGGATAAGGAAAAAGTAGCGACGAAGATTTCGGCTTATAATGATTTAAAAGACTTTTTATTAAAGTAGGTTTTGATTTTATCAAACTAGAGAAACATCGAAGACATACGGACAGAAACCAAAAATAATTTATGAAACTGCTAAAAAAAACATGCTTGATAACTTTAATAATATTAGCGATAGCAACTATTATCACTTTATTGCTTGGTGGTTTTATGCCATTGTTTTCAATTGCCTTTGGTTGGTTGTTTCTATATTATTTAGTTATTTACATAGTATTGATCTTACTTAGTAAAAATGAAAATAACATATTAAAATACGCGATGGTCACATTAATATGTATTCCGATTGTATGGGGGCTTTTTGCGCCCGAATATCTGTTTGATTTTTTGCTTCAGGGTGTAAAACTCGATTTTAAATAGCACTTCGGTAGTTTCAAACTTTTAAAAAAAGCATTATTGACTTTGTCAGAAAAAAAACGACACCTTCGTTTAACACCCGATAAAGCTCATTAAAACGGAGCTTTATTTTTGCATTAAACGAAACTACCTAAACAACCTCACCATAAAGGTCAAAATCCTCAGCTTCAATAATTTTAATGGTAGCAAATTCACCTGTTTTTAAATAGGTTTTTGTAGCATCAATAAGCACTTCGTTATCCACATCGGGCGAATCAAATTCGGTGCGCCCAATAAAATAATTACCTTCCTTTCTATCGATAACCACTTTAAACTCCTGCCCTATTTTTTGTTGGTTCAATTCCCAAGAAATCTGCGATTGGATTTCCATAATCTGGTTGGCACGGTCAATTTTCACGTCTTCCGGCACATCATCTTCTAAATTAAAGGCATGGGTATTTTCTTCGTGCGAATAAGTAAAACATCCCAAACGTTCAAAACGCATATCGGTAACCCACTGTTTTAACTCTTGGAAATGTGCTTCGGTTTCTCCGGGATATCCCACAATTAACGTGGTTCTAATGGCCATTTTAGGAACTTTAGCTCTAAATTCCTGAAGCAGTTTTGTAGTTTTTTCCTTTGTGGTTCCACGGCGCATACTTTTTAAAATCGAGTCTGAAATGTGCTGCAGCGGAATATCCAAATAGTTACATATTTTCGGCTCGCGCTCCATCACCTCCAACACATCCATGGGGAAACCCGTTGGAAATGCGTAATGCAACCGAATCCACTCCACACCTTCAACATTTACCAACGCTTCAAGCAATTCGGCTAAGTTTCGCTTTTTATATAAATCCAGTCCGTAATACGTTAAATCCTGTGCAATTAAAATCAATTCCTTAACACCGTTTGCTGCCAGCTTTTCAGCTTCAATAACAACCTCTTCAATCGGCGTGCTTTTATGTTTTCCGCGCATTAAAGGAATGGCGCAAAAACTACAGGGTCTGTCGCAACCTTCGGCAATTTTTAAATAGGCATAGTTTTTAGGTGTCGTGGTTAAACGTTCGCCAATAAGCTCGTGCTTATAATCGGCACCCAAAGCTTTAAGTAAACCGGGTAGTTCGGTGGTTCCAAAATACTCATCCACATTGGGGATTTCCTTAACCAAATCGGGCTTATAACGTTCGCTTAAACAGCCCGTTACGAACACTTTATCAACTTCTCCTTCTTGTTTTTTCTGTACGTATTCCAGAATGGTATTAACACTTTCCTCTTTGGCATTATTAATAAAACCGCAGGTATTAATCACTACAATATTGCCCTCCTCTTCATGTACAACCTCTTTATTATTGGCTTTAAGTTGTCCCATTAACACCTCGCTGTCGTAAACATTTTTACTACAGCCCAGAGTTACTACGTTTATTTTATTCTTTTTAAGCGTTTTTGTGCGCATAGGTTTTATAAATATGGGCGCAAAGATACGCAATACGAAACGATTTAAGAGCTAAGATTTATTAATTGCGCTTTTTGAAATTTAATATGCCAATTAAACCTTTAGTATATTTACATGTCCAAAAAATAAAATCTACTGTTTTGAAAAAGATCATCTACTACTTTATGATTATTGCAATATCCTGTTTTAATTGCGCTTCCAATAATGAACCTATTGATGAAACTCCTATCGATAACGAACTCTATTTTCCACCGATAAATTCTAATGTTTGGGAAACAAAATCGGTGAGTGATTTGGGTTGGAATGAAAGTGCCTTACAACCGCTCTTAAATTACGTTGAAAGCAAAGGCACCAAAGCTTTTATCATTTTAAAGGATGGCCGTATGGTGGTTGAATGGTACGGAAATGGAGAAGATGAAACCTCTAACTTAGCGTGGAATTCTGCTGCCAAAACCTTAGTGGCCTTTACTACGGGTATTGCGCAACAAGAAGGCTTTTTAAGTATTGATGATGCATCGAGCGATTATTTGGGTAGCGGATGGACCAGTTTAACGACAGAACAGGAAGAAAATATAAGCATTTGGAATCATTTAACGATGACCACGGGATTGGATTTTACCGTGCCTAACAACAATTGCACAGACCCCGATTGTTTAATTTACAAAAACGAACCCGGTAGTTTTTGGTACTATCACAACGGGCCTTATACCATATTACACGACATTGTGGGCAATGCCGTTAATACCGATTTTAGTAATTATTTTAATGATAAATTAAAGAATAAAATCGGGATACAAGGGGCTTGGTTACACATTGGCTATTTTAAATTATACTATAGTACCGCCCGAAATATGGCGCGGTTTGGACTGTTGAATCTAAATAAAGGTGTGTGGAATGACACTGTCATTTTAAATGATAACAGCTATTTTGAAGCAATGACGAACACCTCGCAAAACCTAAATAAAGCTTATGGTTATTTGTGGTGGTTGAATGGAAAATATAGTTTTAGAGGCCCAGGGTTGACTATGGAATTCCAAGGGAAATTAATGCCGAATGCCCCAGATGATTTAATTGCGGGCTTAGGAAAAGACGATCAAAAACTGTACATCGTTCCCAGTAAAAACCTTGTAATAGTTAGAATGGGCGATGATGCCGGCGAAGCTTTATTGGGGCCTTCGAGTTTTGATAACGACCTTTGGGGCGAAATCAATAAACTAATTGATTAATTATAGTTTTTTGGCGCTTTTCGCCTTTTGGAAACCTGCTCATATATATATGCCCAACCCAATAAATCATTTTCAGATAGAGGTTTCCCAATAAACGTTAAGCCTTTTGGAGCGCCTTTTTCTGTATAACCCATGGGAACCGTTATAGCAGGGTATTCGGCAACGGCTGCAAAACCTGCATGGTAATTATTTATTGATAAAAACCCATCAAGATTGTGTTCTTTCATAGGTTTGTCGTAAAAACTTCTTCCATTAGCCTTTAATGTGTTTTTTATCTCTTGAAACGCTTCGTGGCTTGAACTATCTGCTACAATACCTTCAAATAGTTTTTGGCCATAAGGCATCCGATTTAAGGAATCTTTTTTATTGAAATCAATAACATCTTGTACAGACGCCACCGCAACCTCGTTACTCGCGTAATCTGAAAGATATTCAGGCAAATCGGTTTTCATATCTAAATTTAACAACCTTAAAAAATCAGGTAAATCAACTTTTTCTTCCTCAACCTCAATGATTACAGCGCCTTTAATTTTTAATTCTGCAATTGCTCGGACGTAAAGTGAATCTTCCATCAGTCTTTTGAATGCCCCAAAGCGCTTCCCGGTCAAATCGTTTTTAAACGACGCTTTGTTACCATAAAAACCAGTGCCGGATTTTGTAGCAATCGATTTGGAATCGCTGTCATCAAAACCAAACATCGCGTCTAATAAAATGGCGTTATCCGTTACGTTTTTGGTCATCGGTCCCGGTGTATCCAAAGTTGACGAAATAGGCACAATACCGCTTCTGCTCAACAAGCCAATGGTTGGTTTTAAGCCAACAACTGAATTCTGACTTGAAGGTGACAATATTGAACCAGACGTTTCGCTACCCACTGCCCCAACACAAAAATTAGCAGCAACGGCCACACCACTACCCGAACTCGAACCACCTGTATCCATAATTCTTCGTCCGTAAGGATTTAAGGTTTGTCCGCCAACAGCACTATAGCCGCTTGGGCAATCGCCACAGAAAAAGTAGGCCCATTCGCTTAGGTTGGTTTTTCCTAAAATTAAAGCCCCTTTGCTTTTCAATTGTTTTACCACAAAAGCATCCTCGGTGTTATTATTCTGTAACGCCACAGCTCCAGCAGTCGTAGGCATTCCTTCTGTATTTATATTATCTTTTAATAAAATTGGCATGCCATAAATGGCATGTGGCTCAACCTCAAAATCTGTGTTATCTGCTTTTATGGCTTCTTTAATGACATTCGGATTTAATGAGATTACTGAATTTAATGATAAAGAATTTTCTCTATCGAACTTTCTAATACGATACAAATAGAATTTAGTGAGCAATTCGTAAGATAGTTTACCAGATGATATGTGTTCGTGAAGGGTTGGAATGTTTGCTTCTAAAATTAATGGTTTTAAACGGTTATAAGTTTCGTCCGTAAAATCGTTTAAGTCGTTTTCAAAAGGTTCCCATAGCTCAGAAACATTGATATATTCTGAATCCAAAACTTTAAATGCTCTAAAATCTTTAATGGAATCGTTTGAAAAAACCATGGCGTCTTCTAAAGCAATATTATCAGAAACACTATGGTCTGCTTTTGGGTTTTTACAAGAAAAGATTAAAAAGGAGAATAAGAAAAATATAGAAAGTCTCATGGTCAGTATTTTGCACTAAAATAGTGAAAAATTTAAATGAAATATTCTACTGCCTGCGCAGGAATGATAAATTACCGTCTCAATTTCTATCTTCAAAAGGAATGATAATGCCTTTTTCCAAATAATTCTTTAGGCCGTTTAACAGCAAAGCCCAACAAAATGAAGAATGTTTAAAATGATGATTGTTTTCCGGCCAATTTACGTGACAAAACTTCACCATGGTACCATTTTCGGTTTCTTCCAAATCGAAACCAAAGGTGGTTGGCTTCCAATCTTTATCGGCATCTGTCATTTTTAAATGAAATGCCGCATTGCTTTTTACTTTTGAAACCTTGCAGAACCAATTGTAATCATCGGTAAAATTTAAATTATATGTTGCATGTATCTCTGGTTTCCCTGAAGATTTTAAAGTCCACCAGTTATCGAGGTGCTCGGGTTGGGACACCGCATCAAACACCTTTTTTGGAGATGCTTTTATTTGAAAGTTATGAAAAATAGAATAACTCATAATTATAAAATTATGAAAAATTATCGATTATAAGATTCCCGCCTCCGCGGGAATGACAAAACGTTTATTTAAAAAACGAATCGACAAACTCAAACTTGTTAAAAACCTGTAAATCGTCAATACCTTCGCCAACCCCAATATATTTAACGGGTATTTTAAACTGGTCTGAAATCCCAATTACAACCCCACCTTTTGCAGTGCCGTCTAATTTTGTAACCGCTAAACTTGTTACTTCGGTAGCTGCGGTAAACTGTTTGGCTTGCTCAAAAGCATTTTGACCGGTAGAGCCGTCAAGCACCAACAACACATCGTTTGGCGTGTTATCAACCACTTTTTGCATCACACGTTTTACTTTGGTAAGCTCATTCATTAAGTTTACTTTATTGTGCAAACGGCCGGCAGTATCAATAATAACCACATCGGCATTTTGGTTTACGGCGCTCTGTAAAGTATCGAAAGCCACCGATGCCGGATCGCTACCCATAGATTGTTTTACAATAGGTACATCTACGCGGTCTGCCCAAACCTGTAATTGGTCTATCGCTGCGGCCCTAAAAGTATCGGCTGCACCAAGCACCACATTTAAACCTTGTTTTTTAAATTGATACGCCAACTTACCAATGGTTGTAGTTTTGCCCACACCGTTTACGCCAACCACCATGATGACATAGGGTTTTTTATCTTTCGGAATGGTAAACTCGGTGTCTTCGCCGGAATTGGTTTCGCTTAATAAGCCTGCGATTTCTTCGCGGAGAATTTTATTGAGCTCGTCGGTGCCCAGATATTTGTCTTTTGCAACACGCTCTTCTATGCGCTCGATAACTTTTAATGTGGTGTTTACGCCAACATCGGAAGATACCAAAACTTCTTCCAGATTATCCAAAACTTCATCGTCTACTTTAGATTTTCCCGCTACGGCTTTACTTAGTTTACCGAGAAAACTGGATTTGGATTTTTCCAATCCTTTATCTAATGTTTCTTTTTTTTCCGATGAAAATATTTTTTTAAAAAAGCTCATAGTGTTGCTGGTTGTTTGTTGTCGAGTTGTTAGGCTCCATATAATTTTGCTTTTGCGTTAGGGATTGAGGTATTGTTGAAGCTCTCCCGATTTTTTTATCGGGAAGCGACTACCGAAAGCCCGACCCTTGTGGTAACGCCCAAATGGTTATTGTCAATTTTCGCACCACATTTTTTTACTGCAATTATGGCAGTAAATTTACTAAAATATAAGCATAAAAAAACTGCTTCCAGGAAATGAAAGCAGTTTTTAAAATATTGATGTAATTTGGTTTTTACTTTTTGTTTAAAAAGTCGTTTACAAATTCTGGAGCCATGATAGACTCAACAAACATGTAAGCTCCTGTTTTTGGAGACTTAACCATTTTTATAGCTTTTGTTAATCTTTTTGATCCTGTTTGTAATGATGCTACTGATTTTTTTGCCATGACTACTTATGCGTTTTGAAATTTTTTAAAACTTCTAATTTATATTATTTGAAATTTTCTTGGAAAAATTTCTAATTTGGGTTATTTGAAATTTTCTTGGAAAAATTTCTAATTATTTAATTTCTTTATGAACTGTCATACGTTTAAGAATTGGATTGAATTTTTTAATCTCCATTCTTTCTGGCGTATTTTTTTTGTTTTTTGTAGTAATGTAACGTGAAGTTCCTGGTTGCCCAGACTCTTTATGCTCTGTACATTCTAATATTACTTGTATTCTGTTGCCTTTTTTTGCCATGTCTTTTTACTTGTTAAATACAGCTATTATTTATAAAACCCTTTAGATCTTGCTTCCTTAATTGCTGCAGAAATACCAATTTTATTAATTGTTTTTAAAGCAGAAGTAGAAACTTTTAAAGTTACCCAGTTATCTTCTTCTGGAATGTAAAAACGTTTTTTCACTAAATTCGCATTAAATTTGCGTTTAGTTCTATTTAATGCATGAGACACGTTGTTTCCAACCATTGCCTTCTTTCCTGTAAGTTCACAAACTCTTGACATTATTTATAACTTTAATTTTTTTGTTGCTTAAATTCGAGGTGCAAATATACAAATACTTTATATTATGACAACCTATTTTTTATCTATTTTTTAAAATTTCTTTTTGAAGCATTTCGAAGGCTTTATTTACGGCTTTATTTATCACTTTTACACGATGGTTTCCCATGTTGAATACTTCGGAAAAAACATGTGTTTTTGTCGCTATGGATATAAAAACGGTGCCAACCTCGGCATTGGAATCGCCTTTTTCCGGCCCCGCATTTCCTGTGGTTGCAATGGCGTAATCGGTATTAAACATTTGCAAAGCGTTTTTTGCCATGGCCTCGGCAACCTGCGCGCTTACCACGGAATGGACATTGATAATGGCTTTCGGAACTCCCAAAACATCTATTTTAGATTGTGTGGCATAGGTTACCAAACCGCCTTTAAAAAAAGCGGAGGCTCCTGCATTGGCAGTGATTTGTTCGGCTATTTTACCGCCAGTGCAACTTTCGGCCAAAGCAAGTGTTTTGCCTAATTTTACCAATTGCTTTCCTATAACGGTTTCAATGGAGGATTCGTCTTCTTCAAAACCAAAAAAATCATCTTTAATTAAAGGTAACAAGCGGTCTATTTGTTGCTGTACCTCGTTTTTTATTTGTTGTTCATCAAACCCTTTTGCGGTTAATCGCAGCCTCACTTTGCCTAAGTTTGGCAAATAAGCAAGCTTGATGTGTTTTGGCAAGGCGTCTTCCCAATCCTCTATTCTTTCGGCAAGCGAACTTTCGCCAACACCATAAACCAATAGTGTTTTATGCAATATAAACGGACATTTAAAAGTATCCTTTAATTTAGGAAGCACCTCGTGTTCCATTAAAGCCTTCATCTCAAAAGGCACACCGGGAAGCGATATAAATACTTTGCCTTTTGATGCAATCCACATTCCTGGGGCGCTACCGTATTTATTCATTAAAACCGATGCTTTTGAAGGTATCAAAGCTTGGTCTATATTAACCTGTTTAAGCGGTTGATTTATTTTTTTTCCCCAGAGAAGCTCAATATTTTTTAATACGGAAGCGTCACGAACTAAGGTGTCGTTAAAAAATTCAGCAAGCGTGTTTTTGGTAATATCGTCTTTTGTTGGGCCCAATCCACCGGTAAGTATAATAATATCGGCTTTTCCCTCGGCTTCTTTTAAAGCTTGCAGAATGTGCGTTTTATCATCTTGAATGGAAGTCATTTGATAAACCGAAACGCCAATTTTATTAAGCTGTTTTGAAATATATGCAGAATTGGTATCGATAACCTGCCCTATGAGCAACTCATCGCCAATGGTAATTATTTCGGCTTGCATTACAGCTTAAAATCGGATTTAATTTCCACCAAAGCCTTGTCTACCGCCGTAATAACAATATTTAGCTTTTCGGTAATATCCATATCTGTTTTGGTGAATTTTCCCCAATCTTGAACCTCGATTAAATCGTCAAGAATACCAAGCTCAAACAAATCTACCGTAGGTTTCATTTTATGAGCTGCTTGATAAGCTTCTTGATAATCTTTTTCGGCCACCGCATTTTTTAGCCGTTCTGCATCTTCAGACACTTCTTCTAAAAATGTTTCGGCCAAGGTTTTAACAAAATCCTCGTCGTTATCGGCCAATTCGCGTACCCTATATAGTTTATAATGTTGTTCCATTTTATTTAGCTGTAATTGAAAACATAGCTTTGTTTTCTATAAATCCTTCCAACTTATCGTTAGCAATAACTTTGCCAACTCCCGCCGGTGTGCCCGTAAAGATAATATCTCCAATCTTTAAAGTGAAATATTTTGACACATATTCTATCAAGTCATCAATTTTCCAGAGCATGTGGCTTGTATTTCCTTGCTGTACTACGGTACCGTTTTTTTGCAACGAGAAATTTATATCGTTCACGTTTTTAATACTGTCAACAGGTAACCAATTTCCAACAACGGCAGCGCCATCAAAGGCTTTTGCTTTTTCCCAAGGTAAGCCTTTTGCCTTTAACTGGCTTTGTAAATCGCGTGCGGTAAAGTCAATTCCAAGCCCGATTTCATTATAATATTTATGTGCAAATTTTTTATCAATATGCTTCCCTACTCTATTTATTTTTACCAAAATTTCGACTTCGTGGTGCACATCATCCGAAAAATCCGGAATAAAAAAGGGTTGTTTTTTAAGGAGAATGGCCGTGTCTGGTTTCAAAAAAACTACCGGATCCAATGGTTTTTCGTTTTCCAGTTCTTTAATGTGTTCGGTGTAATTTCTGCCGATGCAAATAAGTTTCATAATATATTCATTTTTCTTGCACAAAGGCGCTAAGATGCAAAGATTTAATTTGGGCGTTACCACAACCCTTCGACTGCGCTCAGTGCAAGTGGTCGGGCTTTCACTACTCGCTCCCTCCTGCGTCGGGGAGCTCAAACAGACCGTTCAATCCCTAACGCAGCTATCTGCCAAGGTCCGCGACCAAGACTGAAAACTGCAACTTCACTTTAGTCCAGTTTATTATTAAAGCTCTTTAACTTAATAGCCGTTAGCACTTTTTTGGTGTACAACGGAAAATCGGCATTTAACAACCAACCAAAATACCCGGGTTCTTTTTCCAGCACTTCGGTGACTTTTTTGCCTTTGTGTTTTCCGAAAGAAAAACACTCTTCGCCTTTTTTGTTATAGGTTATAAAACCTGCAAAATCGGCAAACTTTTTTCGCGAGCTAAATTCGGCTAAAAATTTGGTGTCATTTTCAAGGTCGTCGTATTTGGCGATTTGCGCTTTTAACACTTCAAAGGTCGCATTGGTATCGGCCTCGGCACTGTGCGCACCATCTAAATTTTTATCGCAATAAAATTTATAGGCAGCACTTAAAGTACGCTGTTCCATTTTATGGAAGATGGTTTGCACATCGACAGACAAACGGTTTTTCATATCGAAATCAACCTCGGCACGAAGCATTTCTTCGGCTAAAAGCGGAATATCGAATCTATTGGAATTAAAGCCTCCCAAATCGGAGTCTTTAATAAGGTTGTAAATTTCTTTTGCCAGTTCCTTAAACGTGGGCTTATCGGCCACATCGGCATCAGAAATGCCATGGATTTCCGTTACTTCCTTTGGGATGGGCATCTCCGGGTTTACCAACCAGGTTTTGCTTTCTTCCTTGCCATTAGGGTGTACTTTAAGTATGGCTATTTCTACGATACGATCTTTTGAAATATTAACTCCTGTTGTTTCCAAATCGAAGAAACAAATGGGTTTTGTGAGATTGAGTTGCATTAATTATATATGTTATTTAATTCTTTAATGTCTTTAATGAATTGGTTTTTATGTTTAAACCAATTTCTTTTCCTAAACAAATCGGGAAAAGGCAGTTTTGTTTCAGAAGATTCTATATAAAATTCACCATCGGGATGAATTATAATTGTCCTTAAATCACTTTTTAAATAATGAAAAATCTTCTTTATGAGGCCTCCGTAGTCTTTGTGCCAACGTAAGTTTTCATAAACTTCTGGATGACCGTTGTTATGAAGGTAGAATTCCAAATAAACTAATTTCCTTTTATACCTTCTGTAATACACTTCACTACTCTTTTTTCCTGATATAAATTTCTTATAAGTAACGCTATAATCTTTGATTTCATGGTTGTTTAAAATAAAAAAATCCCTTATCGGATATTCAGATTTTGCTCTTAAAGTATCCGTGTAACGAATAAGCAAAGATTTGGTCGTATCTATTTGATGCCTATGATTTAAAAATTTAAAAAACTGAGTTCTTACAATTGGAGTTAATTTACCAAAGTAATAATTCAATCTCAATTTTTCCAAAACTACGGAATCTGTTCTATATAGAAAACCAGTATAAATAGACGAGTTTATTTTCTTTTGGTAATCCGATTTAGATATGATTCTATCATTTTGATCTGCATAAATGGTTTTAGGTTGGGAAAACACATTTAAACTGAGAACAAAAAAAACAACAGCCATTTGGCTTTTTACAAAGCTTGATAAATTATTGTTTTTGTTTGAATGCATAAATCACTTTTATTTTACAATTGATAAAGGTACTAAACTTACCAAAGTGTAAAAAACAAAAAACCAACCGTTTTATGGGTTGGTTTTTTTATTATTTCCATAATCAGATTCTTCGATTTGCTCAAAATGAAATTAAATCTCCCTTTGACTATCCCAAGCTTCCAAATAATCTTTAACCGCTTTTACAAATTGCCCGCCTAATGCGCCATTTACAACACGGTGGTCATAAGAATGCGATAAAAACATTTTATAGCGAATACCAATAAAATCGCCTTCAGACGTTTCGATAACCGCTGGCACTTTACGTATGGCCCCCAATGCTAAAATCCCTACTTGTGGCTGATTGATAATGGGTGTGCCCATAATACTTCCAAAGGTGCCCACATTGGTAACGGTGTACGTTCCACCTTGGATATCGTCTGGTTTTAGTTGGTTTAAACGTGCTCTGTTTGCTAAATCGTTAACTTGTTTGGACATGCCAACCAAATTAAGCTGATCGGCATTTTTTATAACCGGCACAATTAAATTGCCGTCTGGTAAAGCCGCGGCCATACCCAGATTAATATTTTTCTTTTTGATAATGGTATCGCCTTGCAAGGAAATATTCATCATCGGGAAATCGCGCAATGCTTTAGCAATGGCTTCCATAAAAATTGGCGTAAAGGTTAAATTTTCACCCTCACGTTTCATAAAGCCATCTTTAACTTTCTTTCTCCAATTCCAAATTTTGGTAACATCGGCTTCAATAAAACTTTGAACGTGTGCCGATGTTTGCGTGGATTCCACCATGTGATGCGCAATGAGTTTGCCCATTCTGGTAAGTTCAATAATTTCATCTCCGCCACTTGCAACAATAGGTTTTGGTGCTGTTTTTTGTTGTGGTTCAGCTTTTCCAACCGGTTTTGGGGTTTCAACCGGAGCTTCTACTTTTTTAGCAGCGCCTCTATTTTCTATATAGTTTAGAATATCGTTTTTAGTTACACGTCCGTCTTTACCCGAACCTGTAATGGCATCTAATTCTTCTTGTGTAATACCTTCTTGTTTTGCAATGTTTTTTACCAATGGTGAATAAAAACGACCCGCGCTAGAGCTCACCGTAGCCACTGTTTCTTTTGCAACAGTTACAGTCTGCTCAACTTGTTCAACAGCCGCCGCTTGATTTTCGGTTTCAGCATGTGCAGTTTCAGCTACGGAACCACCATCTTCACTGTCGGTTTCAATTACCGCTATAACCTGACCAACTTGAACGACATCATCAACATTAAAACGTTTTTCAACTAAAACACCATCAACCTCACTTGGCACTTCGCTATCTACCTTATCGGTCGCAATTTCTAAAACCGCTTCATCCAATTCGATAGAATCGCCAACTTCTTTTAACCAAGCAGTTATTGTTGCCTCTGCAACACTTTCGCCCATTTTCGGTAATTTAAGTTCAAACTTTGCCATATCAATAATATAATCCTTGTTTTTTAATTTGAGTTTGCAAAATTAATAAAAAATGATTGATTTTTTTAAATTATTTACAAAATCATTATTCTAAAATAATAACTTCTCCTCTACTGATAACATCGTCACTCCCCAATATAAAATTGGAGTTTTCCGATAAAATTTTATAGGTGACAGGTTCGTTGTTTACACCTTCTTCAATCATTTCAATAATCTTTTTATAACCTAATGCTTTGGCATCAAAAATAACTTCTGTAAATTTTTGAATATTTCTTAAATCTGATTTTAAAGTTATCTCTTTTTGCAATACAAATTTAAGCTTTTCATTGATTTGATTAGAAACTAACACATATTTTTCAATAGGCACCACCTTTTTTACCGGTGTTTTTCTGAGAATATAAACCAACCTTACACCAAGCCAGACGAGCATATCGAACAGTATGTTTTTCTTAAAATGCTTTTTGTAGAATATTTGCATGGCGCCATAAAAACGACGTGCATAATATTTATCCCTTAAAGTGCTTTCGCCTTTAAAATGGATAACCGTAGTGTCTCCAAAATAGTAATTTTGGTAACCAGTCTTTAGCATTTTATATGATAAATCGATGTCTTCGCCGTACATAAAATAATCTTCGTCAAAACCATTTACCGCATTGTACACATCGCGTTTTACAAGCATAAACGCCCCGACCAACACATCGACTTTGCCCGTTTCATTTTCATTTAAACGATTCGCATAATAGTCTTTTGAATTACCCAGCAATTTTTTGAAAGCGGCATTTACATACGGAACATTTCGCTTGCTTTCCGGTAAAAAATCTCCTGCACCGTTTATTAATTTACACCCTACGATGCCAAATTTTTCTTTTGTTTGTACATAATCAAGAATCTTGTTAAATGTATCTTCTGCAACGACTGTATCAGGGTTTAATATGCAAATATACTCGCCTGTAGCCTGAGAAACGCCAATGTTGTTTCCTTTTGAAAAACCAAAATTCTCTTTATTTTTTATGAGTTTCACCTCAGGAAACAATGCACTTACCATGTTGCAACTATCGTCTTCAGAATTATTATCAACTACAATAATTTCTGCTTCAATTTCGGCAATAGCGGCTTGCACACTTTTTAGACAGAGTTCTAAAAAGTAGCGCACATTATAGTTTAAAATTACAACTGAGAGCTTCAAATGAAATTATAATTTTAAAGAGGTTTCAAACGGAATCCTATTTACGATACTTCTTCCTAGGGTAATCTCATCGGCATATTCCAACTCATCACCAACCGAAATACCTCGCGCTATAGTTGATGTGATAACGTTATAATCCTGAATTTGTTTGTAAATATAAAAATTGGTGGTATCGCCTTCCATCGTTGAACTTAACGCAAAAATAAGTTCTTTAACCACGCCTTGTTTTACTTTTTTTACTAAGGTTTCAATATTCAAATCATGTGGTCCAATGCCATCCATTGGCGAAATTTTTCCGCCCAAAACATGGTATAACCCTTTAAATGAACTGGTGTTTTCAATGGCCATTACATCTTTAACATCTTCAACCACACAAATAATAGTTTCATTTCTGTTGGGATTGGCACATATTTCGCATAGATTGAAATCACTAATATTGTGGCAGAATTCACAAAACTTTATGGTGCTGCGCATATTCTGTAATGCTTGCGACAGTGCAGTGGTTTGCTCTTTAGGCTGCCTTAATAAATGCAAAACCAAACGCAATGCGGTACGTTTACCAATTCCTGGTAATTGCGACATTTCGTTTACGGCCCGTTCTAACAATTTTGAAGAAAACTCCATAGGTTGCGAATTTACTATTTATTCTGAACTTGTTTTATAATCTTATCAACTTTTACGTAATTTGGCAGTTGAAAAATTGTTTTTATGACCGCAACACAAATCCTTCTACTTATTGCTGCCTATTTTGGCTTACTTATTTTAATTTCATATCTAACTGGAAAAGACGATAGTAACGACGTTTTTTTTAAGGCCAAAAAGCAATCGCCGTGGTATTTGGTGGCTTTTGGAATGATTGGGGCATCGCTTTCCGGTGTAACGTTTATTTCGGTTCCGGGGATGATTGGCGGCCAGCAATTTGCCTATATGCAAGGTGTTTTCGGGTTTTTTGTAGGATATTTATTTATCATATTAATATTGCTTCCGTTGTATTACAAACTAAATGTAACGTCAATTTATCAATATTTAGAGCAGCGATTTGGTAAAGTAAGTTATAAAACCGGGGCTTTTTTCTTCTTGCTTTCTAGGGTAACCGGTGCTTCATTCCGGCTGTATTTAGTGGCTTTATCGATGCAGTATATTGTTTTTGAAAAGCTCGGTGTGCCGTTTTGGTTAACCGTTGTGGTTTCCATTTTATTAATATGGCTGTACACCAATAGAGGCGGTATAAAAACGATTATCTGGACCGATACTTTGCAAACCTTGGCGATGCTCGTTTCGGTGGGTGTTGGTATTTATTTGATAAACCAAAAATTGGATTTTACCTTAATCAGTATGCTGAAATCTGAATCGTTTTCTGCTAAAAGTCAAATCTTCTTTTTTGATGATCCCTATGCGACCACTTATTTCTGGAAATACTTTATTGGAGGTATATTCATAGCGATTGCCATGACGGGTTTGGACCAAGATATGATGCAAAAAAACCTAACGTGTAAAAACCAAAAGGACGCCCAGAAAAACATGTTTACCATGGCTACCTTAGTTATTGTTGTAAATTTCGCCTTTTTATCACTTGGTGCTTTGCTGTTTATTTATGCCGATAAATTCAACTTGCAAATACCGGTTGTAAACGAAATTACACGTACCGATTTGCTGTTCCCGGAAATTGCCATGAATCAAGGTTTGGGTAATGCGCTATCCATTACCTTTCTTATCGGGTTAATTGCGGCTGCTTATAGTAGCGCAGATAGTGCGTTAACCTCATTGACCACCTCGTTTTCGGTAGATTTTTTGAACATTGAAAAAAGACCCGAAGCAGAGCAAAAACCGCTGCGAAAAAAAGTTCACGTTGGCGTTTCGTTGTTATTAATAATCGTGGTTATTGTATTTAACAATTTGGAGGGCAACGTGGTAAGCAACTTATTCAAATTTGCTACCTACACTTATGGGCCGCTTTTAGGTCTATTCGCTTTTGGTATTTTAACCAAACGTGAAATTAAAGACAAATATGCGTGGATTGTTGCGTTGTTATCCATAACATTAAGCCTTGCCATTACATCGTTACCGGAAAGTGTTTTAGGAGCTTATAAATTTCATTGGGAAATTTTACCACTCAACGGCATCATCACATATTTGGGCTTAATATTGATTAGTAGAAAGAAGGACTAAAGTGCAAGCTGTCTCATAACCAATATGGTTTTCTTTTAAAATTTCATAAAACTCATAATTTTCCGTCCCCGGATTAAAAATCACGCGCTCGGGTTTTAAGGACACTATATAATCATAATACGCTTCTTGCCGTTTGGGGTTTAAATACAGTGTAATGGTATGTATATTATCGTATGGTTGTAGTTGTCTATCAATCTGTACTCCCGCAACCGTACCCGCTTCAAGCCCAAAAGATACAACGTTATGCCCTTTATTTACAAGCTTTCGAATGGCATAATTTGAATACCTATCTGGTTTTACCGAAGCGCCGATCACTAGTGTTTTCTTACTCATAATGTTAAAAAGATGTTAAGTTTTGTTAAATATAGTAACAGTATTTAAATCTACACGTCTACACAGTATTACTTTTAATCAATCAAAAAAATAACCAATCAAAATGAAAAACTTATTCTTAGCGTGTTTATTACTATTCGCGATTACTACACAAGCACACACAGATCCTGGAAATGATGCCGACAAAACGGGTACAATCTCAGGTAAAGTCTTAGACGCAAAGTTAAAACAACCCATACCGTATGTAAATGTTATTATAAAAAACACGGCAGGCGAAATTTTAACTGGCGGTATTACCTTAGAAGATGGCACTTTCGAAATTGATAAAGTGGCCGAAGGCAATATCAAATTGAGTATTCAATATATAGGATACAAAACCATTACCAAAGACATTACCATTGGCAAAGGCAACTACAAAGTCAATATTGGTGACATTCATTTAGAAGAAGAAGCCGAAGGTTTAGATGCCGTTACGGTTTTGGCCGAAACCTCTACAATTCAACAAAAAGTAGACCGAAAAGTAATTACCATTGGTAAGGATTTAGCGGCAACAGGTAGCGCATCAGAGCTTATGGTTGGTATTCCATCGGTTAGCGTCGATGCCCAAACGGGCGATATTAGTTTACGCGGTAACCAAAATGTACGTGTTATGGTTGATGGTAAACTATCAAACATTCCAACGGCGCAGTTGCTTAAACAAATTCCTTCAACAGCCATAAAATCTATTGAGTTAATCACCAATCCTTCAGCCAAATACAATCCCGAAGGTATGAGCGGCATTATAAATATCGTGCTTCATAAAAATACCATGATAGGTTTTAACGGTAACTTAAGCTTGGGGTTAAGCCATGAAAAAGAAGCTAAATTCAATAGTGCCTTAAACATGAATTACCGCAACGGAAAGTTAAATTTATATGGGAGTTACAGCAATAATATCTCAAAAAACAGAAACCGCGGAAATGTTGAAAGACCTGAGAATAACTCGGAGCAATTCTTTAAGTTTTTAGATAAAAGGCAATCGCATTTGTATAAATTAGGCTTGGATTTTTATTTGGATGACAAGAACACCATGTCGTTTTTCACCACGCAAAATACATCCAATAGCAGTACCGAAGGCGAAACTGAAGCGTTGTTTTACAGCAATCCGTCGTTTGACCAAAATCAAATTTTCCTTGCCGAAAGCGATAACATGTCATCGCAGTACAATTTTAACTATGTGCATGATTTTTTAGAAGATGGCCATAATATTGAGTTAGAAGTGGATTACAATACGTTTGAGGATGACACCCCAGCAGATTTTAAATTTCTACTAGGCTCAAATGAAGATTATAAGGATTTTAATAATACCGACAGAAAAAGCACCACGGTAAATTTAGATTATGTTAACCCGTTATCTGAAACCACAAAACTGGAATTGGGCTTACAGGCACGTTTGTTTAATTCGGATATCGCCTATTCATCAACGGGTCAAACTTTAAACGCCCAAGGTGTTTTAAGACCGACACCAAACAACGATTTTGATTATACCCGGGATATTTATTCCGCTTACGCCACCTTTAGCAAAAAACTTGATAAATGGACCTATCAAATAGGTCTGCGCACTGAAAATGTAAAGGAGGACGCCTTGGCACTATCGTCTGAAGCTGCAAGTACCGAGGCGTTTAAAAATGATTATTTTGAGTTTTATCCATCGGCTTTTATCACCTATTCGCCATCAGAAAAGAATTCGTATCAATTTAGTTATAGCCGTCGTGTAGACCGCCCAGGCATTGGGCAAGTAAACCCAATTAAAGAGTGGAGCACACCTTTAATTTCTTCTTTTGGAAATATCGATTTGCGTCCACAGTTTACAAATTCGGTTGAAGCCAATTACACCAGAACTTTAAATAACAGAAAAGGAAGCGTAACCGGAGGTGTTTTTTACAGAATTATTTCAGATGAAATTAACAGAGCCCTGTTTATTGATAGAACCGATGTAAATTCCGGACGTATTATTTTAACCCATGATAATTTTGATGATACCTCGGCTTACGGGATTGAATTATCTTCAAATTACCGACCAACTAAATGGTGGAGCATAAACGGAAGTTTCGATTTGTACTCGCAAACACAAAAAGGTATAGCCGAAACCTTAACAGCGCCTATTGAAACAGCCACTATTGATGATATTGAAACCAATATTGATGAAGTTGACAATGTAGCTTGGAACTTTAGAATGTTCAATAATTTTAAAGTGAGCAATACCCTAAGTTTTACGGCCTTTGGTTTTTACAGAGGAAAAAACAAAACGCTACAGTTTGATATGAAACCCATGTATTTTATAAATCTGGGGTCTCGTGTAAGTTTTGCCAAAGGCAAAGGCTCATTTAGTTTAAACTTCAATGATGTTTTAAACACCATGAAATTTGCTTTTGAAGGCACAAAGCCTTTTGTACAGAACGGTCAGTTCAATTGGGAGAGCCACACCGTACAAGCAAGTTTATCGTACCGCTTTGGTGGCGGTAAATACCGTGCCAAATCGCGCAAAAATCGTGATGATAATACAAAATCCGGTGGCGGAGGTTTCCTTTAAAACATAACATTTAATGACTTGCATGATAGTTGATGGTTAGTGTTATTGCACGGTTATTAAATAAGAAAACCCAAAGGATATCTCTTTTGGGTTTTTGTTTGCTAAACTGTTAATACATTTAAAAAAAAATGTTAAAAATGTTAAAAAACAGACAATCAATACAATAAATACAAAAACCATTCGTTATATGCCCATACAATCACACGAAAAATAATTATTTTAAGAGTTAGTCACCTTCATTTAATAAAATTTTCGTCAATCAAAGATTCGTATGTTTAGAAAACTCGAAATTAAATTTCGAGTTTTTTTTATGCAAAACAGTTAAAACATTGATTCTCTGTGTAATGAATTAAAAAATAATACGTCAAAATAATAAGCGCTAATCATAAAGTTTTTTTTATTTGAATTAGTCGTCATTAAAAAACATGTAAATTGCTTAGTGTGTAAAAAATAGAAACTCGAAATTAAATTTCGAGTTTCTTGTGTTAAAGATGTTAAAAAATATAATAAAAATTAGTTTTTCACGTCATATATATTAGTTTGTATTCATTACAAATTAATGGTGGTTAATAGCTGAAGAACCCAAAACGTATTGTTTTGGGTTCTTTATTTTACATTCGGAATTGCAGTTGCCATCCTTTTGTTTTTTTGTAGAAATGGAAGCCTTAAAGACCATTCAAAAGCTTTTAAAGTTTATAATGGTTCATCAATAGTTTTTCGTAAACTTTATCGGGAAGGATTCTTTTAAGCACTATAGAAAATTTTTGCATAAACTCCCCTACTTTATAATGGCCCTTCGGATAGTTTGTATTTATAATTTTATAAATGGCTTCTGCCATCATGTTTGGATTACTGCCGGAATCGACATGTTCATTCATTAATTTCAAAGTATTACCGTATGGTTTTTTATAGGGCGAACCATCTAAAAGTGGCGCGTGATATCTGCCTGCCGCTATATTGGTAGCAAAATCTCCGGGGGCCACATTGGTCATGTTAACATTAAAATCTTTCAACTCCATTCTAAACGCTTCGGTTAAAAGTTCCAAAGCACCTTTACTGGCACTGTATATCCCGCGATACGGCAAGCCCATATAGCCAGCAATAGAGGTAATATTTATTATTAAACCCGATTGCTGTTTGCGCATTTGTGGCAATACAGCTTTAATCACATTTATAGGTCCAAAAAAATTGGTTTCGAAATTGGCTTTAATTTCAGCTTCTGGGATTTCTTCAATGGGCCCCGTTATGCCCGCGCCGGCGTTGTTGATAAGGATGTCTAATTTACCTTCGCTTTTAATAATGGTGTTTACGGTTTCCCTTATGGTATCATTATTTTTAACATCCAGTTTCAATATTGAGAACGCACTGTTTTTGTAGTTTTCCGGGTTTCTGCTGGTGCCATAAACAACAAATCCTTTTTGGGTTAAATACTCGCCAACTGATTTTCCTATTCCCGAGGAACCCCCTGTTATTAAAACAACTTTAGACATAAAAACGAATGAATAATTAAAAAGGTAAAATTAATAATGAAATCGATATAAAGGGCATAAATGAAAAAAGATTTGCTAGTATTTCCACTAACAAATCTTAATCGGTATATTAAAAGTCCTTTCTTTTGGAAAGGATTCAGAATAATCAAAAAAAGGCAAGCTACCTACATCACACCGCTACGACCATTTACCTTTGCTGCGTTCCCGCCCTGGAGGATTCAACAGGAGCTGGTTGTGTAGGACTTGCCGACTGCAAAGATACAACCTTTTAAAATTTTCACAATAATTTTTTATACTGTTTTTAAATAAATATCTTGGTCTAAATTTATAGCGTAAAATGTATACATCCAAAGCACTCACATTCATATTTTTAAGCTTAATCATGGCATCTTGCGGGTCTAATTCCGGTCAGAAAAAAAGTGATTTTTCTATTACAACGAATGCTGAAAAAGGCAATATTTCAATATCCGAAACTTTAAACCTTTCTTTAGAAAACAAAAAAAATCATGTTATCGATTCGGTTTCATATACTTTAAACGGGAAAGCCATTGGTGAAGCTTTTGATTTAAGCAATCATAAATTGGGAAAATACACGGTTGAAGCTACAGTGTATTTCAATAACCAAAAGCAAACAACCAATACAAATGTTACTATTTTAAATAACGAAATTCCAAAAATTTATACGTTTCGTATTATAAATGAATATCCGCACGATATTACGTCGTACACCCAAGGCATTGAGTTTTTTAACGACACCATTTACGAAAGCACGGGGCAATACAGAGAATCGAAACTTAGAAAAGTAGATTATAAAACCGGTAATGTAATTAAAAATATACATCTGGCCGACGCGTATTTTGGTGAAGGGTTAACCATTTTAAATAACAAAATTTATCAACTCACATGGCAAGAAGACATAGGTTTTGTGTACGATGTTAACACGTTCGATAAATTAAGTAGTTTTAAATACGGTAACAGTAAAGAAGGTTGGGGGTTGTGCAATGACGATAACATGATTTATAAAAGCGATGGCACCGAAAAAATATGGCTGCTAGATCCTGATACTTTGGTAGAGCAGGATTATATTCAAGTGTATACAAACAAAGGTAAAATAGGGCGTATTAATGAATTGGAATGGATTAATGGTCAGATCTACGCTAACATTTACCAAAAAAATGGTGTGGCCATTATAAACCCTAAAAACGGTGCTGTGGTTGGTGTGATAGATTTTTCATCACTTAAGAAAAAGGTAGCCCAACACGATAAATTAGATGTTTTAAACGGCATTGCCTACAATCCAAAAACTAAAACTATATTTGTTACAGGCAAACGTTGGGATAAATTGTTTGAGGTTGAGGTTGTTGAGAAATAATTTTTATTTCAACAACTATAATCTAATTAGGATGAAGACTCATTAAAGAATTAACACTTTTTATAATTTAAGCTTAATGTTTACAACTAACAATTATCATGTTTTAAAGATTATATAATAGATATTTTTAAACAATCGCAATTCGATATAAATAGTGAGCTATAGCAAAATTAGATTATACGGTGCTGGTGGGCATTCTCAAATTATTAAATCAATACTGATTCATAATGGAATTTCTGTTACAGATGTTTTTGATGATGATCCAGCTTTAAGTCATCCGAATTTTGATAACATAATTATAAGCTCAAGGAAAAGGGCCAATGGTTTTCCGCATAAAGGCGACCCATTTATCATTGCCATTGGTGACAACAAGCAAAGATATGAGGTTTCAAAATTTTTAAAAAGTGAGTATTCAAAAGCCATACATGGCTCGGCAATTATAGATTCCAGTGTAAAAATTGGTCAAGGCACAGTAGTTTACGCAGGAGCTGCCATACAACCAAATACAACAATTGGCAATCATGTTATAATTAATACCCTTGCAAGTGTGGATCATGATAATATTATTGAAGACTTCGTACATATATCACCTAACGCCACACTGTGTGGTTTGGTTGAAATTGGAGAAGGCACCCATGTTGGCGCAGGCGCAGTAATTATACCAGAAATTAAAGTAGGGAAATGGTGCGTAATTGGGGCTGGTGCTGTGATAATTAGAGATGTTCCAGATTATTCTATTGTGGTGGGTAATCCAGGAAGAGTGATAAAAATGAAAACCGGTTTTTAATCTAAACGGTTGGGCCAAAAACTGAAAGCAAAGAGGTTACCTAAAAAGTGATTATCCTATGTCAAACGGAGCGCAGTGGAAGTTTCAATGTTCCGAAAACCAAAACATTTCGACTACGCTCAATGTGACATTTAGAATAGAAATTAACTTTTCTAACAACCTCTTTAATTTTAAATAGTTGTGCTTTAAATCTAAAATCTAACCGATATTTTTCCTCTTAAAAAGAAAGAGCTTCCGGGAGTAAAATGAATTTCCTCAACAGCATCTGGTTCGTTAAACAATCGGCTTTCCGTTGCAAATTGGGTTTCGTTCCATTCGTTATCAAACAAATTCTCAACAATCAATCCGAAGGTCCAGTTTTTAAGGTTGTAATTTAAATTCATATCGGTAATAAAATAGCCATCGGCCACGATAGAATTGTCCTCGTTTGCCGGACGGTCTTTAATATACCTATAACTCAATCCACCCGAAAAATTACCAAAATCCCTGAAACTTAAACCTCCTGAAGAAGTTAAATCTGGTGCCAACGGAATGTAGTTTTGTCCGCCAGGGTCATCGCTACTTCTGGCATAGGTATAATTTACATCGGTATTAAAAAATAAGCCATCGGTTACTTGGTAACGCAAACCAAAATCTACCCCATAGCGTTTGGTTTTCCCACTTGGTTCTACTATTCCGGCATCACCAACATACACAAATTCCTGTTGTAAAAACAAACTCCACAACGCCGCATTAATTACTAATCGGTCAACGGGTTTCATGATTACTCCAATATCGGTACCAAAAGCGGTTGGTAAAATTTTCTTGCCGTTATTTGCCGTAACCACTCTGGTATCGTTTGAATGATAGCCCAAACCGGTTTTTGCAAAAACTTGCAATTTTGGGGATGCGGCATAAATAACATTCAGTTTTGGACTAACCAAAAATTTATTTTCACTTTTATTGTCGTAGGTTGTGGTCAGTAAATTTTCATAATCAAAATTAAAATAGTCTAAGCGCAAACCCGGGTTGAATGTCCATTTATATATTTTGTAGGTTATATGCCCAAATGCAAATCCGTTTAGCTCATCAATATTTCCATATGCTAATCGTTCCAAAATAGTTTGCCTATTTAAAGTTCTCGATAATTGCACATCGTTTACATCATCATACCTAAAACCAACTCCTAACTCATATTTTAACTGGGCATCGTGGTCGTCAAGATGAAACGAATGCTCGTAAGCTGTTTTCGCTCCTATAAGGGTTCGGTCTTCCTTTTGATGGATTTGATCGCCATTTGCAGGGTCTTCTAAAAAGAAGGTGAAGTTTGAAAACAATTCGAAATCGTATTTTGAAAGATAAGCCGATGATTTTATTAATGAATGCTCGTCCAACTGTTTGTTGTGGTTTATCCAAAAATTGCTTCGGCTGGTGTTTCCGCCTTCGGTGTCATCTATAGCGCCAAACCTTCCAATTAATCCGCTTTCAACAGCACGCACGGGAATTTGTCCCGAGGCATCCCATTTACTTTGAAAATGGGAAATGGCCATGTTAAATTCTTGGTCGGTATAATTATTGAAATTATAACGCCCCATGACATTGATACGGTTGAAGTTTTGTGGTGACTCGAAAACGCCGTCGGATAGCATTAGTTCTGAAGCTAAATAAGCCTTACTATTTTCTTCATCAACAATTTTTAACATACTTAACGCGCGTAACGTATTGTACTGGCCAGCTTCAACCGAAACGATGTTATCCTTTATGGTTCTTTTTGTATTAATATCAACATATCCAGCCGTGTTAAAATTACCTTTATCGGCATAATAAGCACCTTTTGCAAAATCGATATTTTCAATAGTTTCGGGGATTATAAAGTGCATATCGGCATAGCCCTGACCGTGGGCGTGCGACACCATATTTACTGGCATACCATCAACATCAATAGCTATGTCGGTGCCGTGATCTATATCAAAACCCCGTAAAAATATTTGTTCTGCTTTTCCGCCGCCAGCATGCTGACCAATAATTAATCCCGGAATTTTTCTCAGTATTTCTTGCGATGATTTTACAGGACTTGTTTTTAAATCAACATTAACAAAATTACTTAATACGTTTACTTTTGAAACGATTAAAACCTGATCTAAAGACGCTGAAGATATTTTTAATGAGATATTGATTTCGCTATCCAAATGCTTTTTAACAATAACGAGTTGTTGGTTTTCGTAACCCAATTGATAAAAGTAGATGATATCGTTTTCCGAAATATCATCTAACTCAAAATAGCCAGAAACATTGGTATATGTATATGCGCCTGTGGTTTTATTGTAAACCCCAACGCCTTGTAATGGTTTATTATTATCTTCTGATGTAATAATACCGCTTAATTCGTGAGCTTTTACACTGCTAAAAACAGCTAAAAGCATATAGAGAAATATATGTTTTTTCATTATCTAATTTTTTTGTCATAGCACGTTCCCAAACAAAAGTAAGGGCAAAACATGCGCAACTGTTTATATTATAATAGATTGAAATGTTTTAAAGGACAGCATGTAATTCCGTTACAAAAGGTGTAATGGTTTTTTAAACAATGCCGTTAAGAATATTTTTGAGGAGGTATTTTAAGTTTTACGTAAAAAAGCGCTTTTACTTTTTCTTTATAAGAATCTATAACTGGTGATGATTTGGTTACGGTTAATTCTTGAATATTGAATTTTGAATTATGAAAATGTTTATCGATTTTAATATCGACCACATTTGGTAAGTTTTGGTTTTTGGTGTTGCTATTTGCGTCTGATAAACCATCCAATAAATCCAGTATGTTATGCTCGTGATACCTGTTTGTAGATGCTTTAAATTTATAGTTTAGGTTCTCGTTATGATGGTGCGATATTAAATTATCGGGCATTTCCAAGGCATGGGAAATACTGTGCAAAACGTATTTAACCTCTTTATGCAAAGGCATAAAAATATACATAACGCTAATGGCGATGGCTGTAAATTTAATAATATGTGCTTTAACTGTTTTCACTTTTATAATACAATAGCATTATTTGTTTTCAATACCTACGGAATTTTAACACTAGTGGTTTTAACTTTTTTTATAATAATTCTAACATGGTTTGCTCTAAATAGTCCGAATATGCTTTAATGGTTGGCAGATTGAACACTTTATTGAGCGGAATTTCCATACCCAACTCTTCATTTAACCTCGAAGTAACACGTATTGCCGCCAATGAATGGCCACCTAAAGCAATAAAATTATCGTGAATACCAATTTTATTTAAACGCAGTACATCTTTCCAAATATCTTCAATAAGCTCGTCTATTTCATTTCTTGGGGCCACATAGGTGGTTGCAAGTTCCAATTGCTCGGTATTAAAACTTCGCAATGTTTTTTTATCTACTTTTCCGTTTTTGGTAAGCGGCATGTTATCTAAATGCTTAAAGTTAGAAGGGACCATATAATTTGGCAATCTTTTTGACAATCGCTCTTTTAGCTCTTTTACCGTAACGGATGCATCACCGGTGTAATAGGCCACCAATTTTTCATCATTTTCAAAAGCATCAGATTCTTCATAACCAATTTCTTCCATAATACGTTTTACTTCAACTTCATCAATATATTCATTGATTTCTTCAAGACTTTCGTCTCGGGTTTTGTGCCCTAAGCGCACATCCCAACTATACGGAAACGAATAATTACTATAGCCTTTTTCTTTTTTATGCACATGAATACCCACTTGATTGATGAGGCAATTTGTGGATCGGCCCGTATCAGTTGGTCTTATCCAACCTACTTTTTCATCTAAATACTTAAGCATATCTTCCAAACTTACATCGGAATATCTGTAAAAATCCACGAACTGAACTTTATCAAAAACTTCGTCGTCTTCAAACATGGATACATCTAATAAATCTTTTACCGCATCTTCTTCTCTGTGATATAATTTTCTAACTTCTAAAATGGTATCATCAATTTTTTTAACATCTAAATCTTCATCCCAAAAGAGCTCTTCGGTTAGTCGTGTCTCGAAAAATTGCCCGCGTGACAAACCTGTAACGATAAACGGAATTTGCTTTTCCAGGGCTATTTTGGTACTAAGTGTATAAATAGTTTTAAAGCAACCATTGCACACATTTTTATGACGGTTCAAGCTATCTATAAAAATGGCGTTCATGTGTTCTGTTGTTCCAAAAACATGGTCAACTCCAAGTTTTTCAACAATGCGTTTTACATTGCCAATAGCTTGCTCTGAGATGTAACCATTATCTAAGGTAAATGCCAAAACCTTTAGGCCCATACCTACCAATTGCGCCAAAATATAAGTACTATCTTTTCCACCGCTTAACAGCGATAAACAATCGTAAGTTGAATTATTGCCCTTGTTTGTAGTTAAAATTGCTTTTAATTCGGCTTCAGTTTTAAAATATTTTTCAGTCTTTTCTTTATACCCTTTAAACGCGTTGCATAAATGGCAAACACCGTTTTCATCAAAATCGCTATTCGGATAGTTTGAAGGTAATCCGCAATCTGTACAGTTTATAACATCTGCCTCGGCAATCTTTGTTTTATTGCTTTCGGTTAAAACAACAGCACAATTTTCTATGCCATCAATAGCATTTAAATTAGATTCAATATCGGTTAACTCAATTCTGTAACCACGTAGTTTAACCTGCTCATCTACCCGACCTAAATATTCATATTCTCCAGCATCATTTATTCGTGCTAAATCGCCAGTATGATACATTTTTAGTCCTTTTACAAAAGGATTATCAATAAATTTTTCTTTTGTTAATCCTTCCAATCCCAAATACCCATCCGCTAAACTATTGCCACTTAAATACAAATTACCTATTACACCTTTTGGTTCTAAATTTTTGTATTCATCTAAAATATAGGCATGCATATTTGAAATGGGCACCCCAATGGGTACTGAACTTTCATTATGATTTTCTGGATTGAATTCGGCAACAATACATCCAACAGTGGCTTCAGTTGGACCGTATTCATTAAAAATTTTAATGCGATTTCCGAATGCTTTTTTTATGGATATTCCTAGATTCACTTTAAAGTCTTCACCTCCAACTATTATTTTCTCGATAGCTGAATCTGTTAAATCTTTATCTTTAAAAAGGTTTAAATGGGAAGGCGTTAGTTTAATGATATCAACAAGGTTATCTTTAATTACATCTAAAATTGCCGTATCTGGACCAGTAGTGTTTTCTTTATAAACCACAATTCGTCCACCACTTATTAAAGGCAAAAAGGTTGATGTTATGGTTAAATCGAATCCTATTGAAGTACAAAGCGCAAAAGCAGATGTATTGGAAAAATTATAATAATCTTTAGCCCAAAATATATAATTTGACAAGGCTTTATTTGAAATTAAAACACCTTTTGGGTTTCCTGTAGAACCCGATGTATAAAGCGCGTAAGCGAGTCCGTTTTCAACTTGTTTAATACCTAAATTTTCAGATGATTGATTTGCTAAATTTTCTTTAATTGATGATGTATCAACTATTGGAACTTCAACTGCATCTAAATTGCTTTTCAACTCATTATTCGTTAAAACATAAGCGCAATTTGAATTTGAAATTATAAAATCAATGCGTTCTGAAGGCTGATTTGAAGCAATAGGTACAAAAGCCGCTCCTAATTTCTTTACTGCCAAAACACTAATAATATAGTCTGAATTTCTATAATTATAAATAGCAATTTTATCGCCTTGAACCACACCTTGTTTATTTAAATAATGTGCTAACCGATTTGCTTTTTTATTTAAACCGTTATAAGTTAACGTTTCGTTTTTATATTGAAGCGCAATAGCATTTGGCGTGTTTTTTACCTGTTTTTCAAAAGTTTCTAAAATTGAAATGTATGGGTTTGTAGCCTGCAATTCTTTAGTCACATATACCCCTTTTTCATCAGTTGTAACCAAACACTTTTGTTGAAAGGGCTGATTGATGTCGTCTATAAATTCATCCAAAACATTTAGAAAATGCGTTGGGGCTTTCTCGCATAATTCAGCACTAAAAACCGCCTCATTAAAATCCATAAACAAAGACAACTCACTTTCTGCATGCGTATTATAAACATGACACCTTAAATCGTGTGTGGCATCAATGTGATCGGGATGAATCCATTGTGATTGCGTACGTATACCATTAAAATCCGAGAAATTTGCATTAATAAAATTAAGAACAACACTATAGCTTTTGTTTAAAGCAGCATTAGACATTCCAGGTTGTGCATTGCGCAAATAGGAGTTGGTTTCCAACTTAACGCGCTGCAAAACCTCCAAAAAGGTATCGTTCGGTTGAACGTCTGTTATTAAAGGAAAAAACTCAATAAAAAGTCCCGGAGTATTTTTAAAATTCTTACTGGGTCTGTTATGTGTGGGTGCGCCAATTGCCAGCTTATTTTGTCTGCTAATCCTATAAATGTAAACAAAAAGAATGCTAAGAAATATATTAAATAAGGTTAAATCTTGTGTCCAACAACGCACTTGCGTCATTTGTGCAATGCTTTTTAATTTTTTAGACCGCTTAGAACCAAGTTCAATTAAAACTCTTTTTGCATTGGTAGTTGAATAGTTGTTTTTGTTACCGTATAATATTGGAGCAGTTTCCAATGTAGCGATTTTTTCTTCCCAATACGCACTAATCTCTTTGCTTTTTTGTGAAGAACGATGCTTTGCTTCGAAGTTGATATAGGATTCAAATTGCGGTATGGGCTTTAAATTCTCATGTTCATTTTCATTGAAGCGCTTATACAAATTACTCATTAAACCAAATAGAATAGTTGATGATGTAGCATCTGTAACGATGTGGTGGATATTTAAAAACCAGATAAAATGATTGCTGTTTACCCTAATCAATTTAGTTTCAAAAGTGCGTTTACTTAAATCGAATTGTTTTTTACTGTTTGTTTTTATCCAATTATTAATTTCGGATGTATTCAAATTTGAAAAGTCCAAAACTGCCATCTCATACTGAAACTCCGGTAGACTTTGTTGTTGGGGCATTCCATCAATTTCGTAAAAAACACTGCGCAACGCATCAGACTGTTCTATTAATGCTTTGAAAGCTCTTTTAAAATCGATAGGATTTATGGCGCCATAAATATCAAAAGTATGCGCCATATTATACAATGGCGACATGGGGTTTAGCTTTTGCCCCATCCATATTGAAAATTGACTTTTGGTTAAGTGCATATATCTATATTTTAAAAGCCTTTTTCAATATCATACTATTTAGATTTAGCATAGTTTACAATGTGGTTAACGGTCATAAAATTTTCAATAATCATTTCTTCTGGCAAAACCGCAATTTTAAATTCTTTTTCAACAAAAGCTATAAGCTGTACCATTCCTAGAGAGTCTAAGATACCGGAACCTAAAAGGTCGTCATCGGCATCAAAATCGTCTTCAATATCATTATTTAGTAATTGTTCTTTTATATAAATTAATATTGTTTTGTCCATTTTATTGCTTTGTTATTAGTTTTATAAGAGCGTTTCTATCTATTTTTTCAGAACTCGTTCTTGGTAAACTTTCGAATATTTGTATTTGGTCCGGTACAGCGTAAACTGGTAAATGCAACTTACAAAACGCCATGAGTTCTGTAATAGAGGTAATCGTTTCTGGAAATAATAAGATGGCCGCATAAACCATGCTGTTGTTATCTTCTCGTTCTACAACCAAAACCGATGCTTCCTTCACAGAAGGGTGTTTAAGTAATATGGATTCAATCTCATCAAGTTCGATTCTGAATCCTCTAATTTTAACTTGCCGATCGTTTCTGCCTGCAAAAACCAAATCATTATCTTCATTTTCATAAACAACATCTCCAGTCCTATAATATTTCAATTCTAAATTTGCCGTGTTTTGTTCTTTGTAAAATGACTGATGCGTAAGGGATTCGTTATTAAAATATCCCTGCATCATGGTGCCCGACCTAATAACCAATATTCCTTTTTCTCCTTTAACGACTTCTTTATCATCATTATCAAGTATTTTAAACTCGGTATTACCCCATACTTTCCCAATTGGTAAATGAGAATTTACATTTGATATTGAATTAAAATTAAAATATGTGCATTGATTAACTTCGGCAGGGCCGTATACATTGGAAAACATTGCATTGGGCCATTTTTTAATGAGTTCCTCTAGGTATTTTAACCCAAAAACCTCACCTCCAAACAATACCCATCGCAGACTATTCAAATTAATTTTATCCAAGGCGCCACTTAATAGAATTTGAACCAATGCTAAAGGAACGGAATACCAAATGGTTAATTTTTCCTTTTCCATTAATTTGGCAAGACTTACCGGGAATTTTGTGTGAGCATCTGTAATTATTACCGTTGAAGCCCCAGCTAAAGGTGCTGAAAAATACCCAAAAGTTGAAATATCAAAATTGATTGGTGCATGATTAGCTATCCTATCATTTGGGTTAATTCGATACAAATCAGCTGATAACTTCGCATAATTAAGCCCGCTGCGATGTGTGTGCATGATGCCTTTTGGCGTTCCTGTCGAGCCGGAAGTGAACATCACGTAAGCCAAATCGTCTTCAATAATTTTTGTGGCTTGGTAATTTTTAAGGTTTATATTAAAAACAATATCCCATGATATGGTTTTTACTGGCATATCATGCGTTAGCCCAATTATTCCTTTTAATGATAAACTACCATCGAGCAGGGATGCTATTTTTCGTTTTTGCTTATTTGAAGTTACTAAAAATGCTATACTACAATTATGAATTAAAAAACGGGTCCTTTGGTGTGGTGCGCTAAAATCTAGCGGTACGTACGCAGCACCTGCTTTTAATATACCGTAAATAGCTATTGCCGTTTCAATACATCTGTTTAAATAAATGCCTATCCTATCTCCTTTTTTTACTCCAGAATCAATTAAACATTTTGCGAGCTGGCTTGTTTTAACATCTAATTCTTTGTAAGAAACTGATGTATCTTCACATTTAAAAGCCTCATTATTTGGGTAAAAATCAGCTGAATTCTTTATAATATCAGTTAATGTGAATAGTTCCATTATGCGATTAAAGTCCTAAGGTTTTTGAAATGATGTTTCTTTGAATATCGGAAGTGCCTGCATAAATAACACCGCCAACAGCATCTCTTAAATTCCGTTCAATTTCGTACTCGGTAAGGTATCCGCTACCGCCATGGCAACGAATGGCGTCCATACTTGAGGCCACAAAACTTTCGCTTAAATGCAATTTTAATAAGGCTGTCTCCATCATGGCAGGCTTTCCTTGCCTTTTCAACCAAGCGACTTGATATAATAAAAGTCTAGAAGTTTCAACACGTAGTTTCATGTTGGCAATACGGTTTGAAACCGATTGGAATTCCCCTATAGATTTTCCGAATTGTTTTCTTTCTTTAACAAATGCTATGGTGGACTCTAATTGGTATTCCATTGCCCCGAGCTGGCTAGCCAAAATACTACATCTGTCGTATTCTAAAGATGTAATGGTAATGCTCCAACCTGCTCCTTCTTTTCCAAGTCGATTTTCCTCGGGCACAAAACAATCTTCAAACACCAAATCACCAATAGGTACCGTACGCAGTCCCATTTTTGGTTGGTTTTCGCTAACACTAAAACCTCTGGTGCCTTTTTCAACAATGAAACCACTTATACCCCACTTTCCCAACTTCGGATTTGTTTTTGCAAATACCAAAGCAATGTCTGCAATGGGTCCTAAGGTTATGAGTCTTTTGCTGCCATTTAAAATATAGCCCCCTTCCACTTTATTGGCTGTGGTTTCCATATTAAAAACATCTGAGCCCGCATTGGCTTCGGTTAAGCCATGACATCCAATTTGCTTGCCCAATGCCATTGGTTTTAGGTATTTGTTTTTTTGAAATTCTGAACCAAATTGCACTATTGGTAATTGTACGGTCCACATTTGTGCATTCAAACTAAAAGGCAATCCATTATCTCTACAGCCATAACCCAGACCTTCCATTGCCAATGTTGCCGTTAATATATCTACTTCGTTGTTTTTGCCACCATATTCAAGCGGACTTGCAAGCCCTTGTATACCAAAACCTGCACATTTCTCCCAGTCTTCACGAGAAAAAATGCAATCTTTATCACGGTCACTTAAAGCATTATTTAAGTTTTTTTCGGCAAAATCAATCACCTTCTTTTTATAATCAAGCTGTTCTTTTGTCCAAGATAAATCCAACGTAAAAAAGTTTAGTTAAAATTTTGTTTTTTATTGGTTTCTTAATTGATAACCATCAATTATAGAGTTAATAAATATACATTTAATTGGTACAGCTATCAAGCCTTTACACCGTAAGTTGACTAGTAATTACTTTAGTTTGACGAAAATAATCCCTAATTTTAACGAAATAACCCACTTACAGCTATTTGCATGAATAGATTAATTGATTCATTCTACGAAAAGTTTTTAAATAATTTTAATGTAGATTTTCAAGAGTGGATTAAAATAATCGTACAAATAACTATTGTGCTAATTACGTTTATAATATTGCACAGAGGTTTGTTTTGGGCAACAATACTACCCATTGAAGCTTACTACGAAAACGTTATTTATTTTGGATTTTTAAAGCAATTGGTCCTCAAACCGTATTTGTTGATTATCGTTCTGGTTTTTATTGGCTTTTTCAACAAGAAACTTCTTATAACATGGCGCGATTTTGGAAATAATAACTTAATCAGGAACTTTCTGATTATTTCAACACTTTTATTAACCTGGTTTTATGCAACCTACGATGTTAATTTCTTTTTTAACAAGGTGCATTACACAGATCGCATCTTGTTGGTTGTGCTTACTTTATGTGTGTACTGGAGACCTTTTTTTTTGTTTCCTTATTTAACCGTTTTGTTGGCAATAATAGGGCAATTTGAATATCTTCCCACATTTTCCATTGCCACACCGCCGTTCCTATTAATTAAAATACTAATTCTATTTATTGTATTTTATATTTTAAAACTTGTTACCAATACTTTTAATCCAACTTTTTTTCTCTTTATGCTTGGGTGCTTAATTGCAACCCATTACTTTACCTCGGGATTAAACAAATTCAACATATACTGGATATTTAAAGACCAGATAAGTTTTTTGGTACCTTCGGGTTATGCAAACGGTTGGCTATCATTTTTAACAGCCAAAACCATAACAGATCTAACTGGGTTTTTAAGCTGGTTCAATATCCCTTTAAAGCTGCTTACCATTGCAATAGAATGTGGGATGCTTCTATTTTTCATTCATATAAAATGCGCACGTTTTTTAATTTTTGGGGCTGCCATTATGCATTTAGGAATATTTGGTTTTTCTGGGATTTTCTTTTGGATGTGGGTTGTTGTGCTTATTGCATCATTATTTCTTTTTTCGCTTAAAAAATACAATCTCAATAAAATTTTCAACAAAAAGTATTTTATTATTTCAATAGTTATAATTGGTGGTGGACGGTTTTGGTGCCAAGCCAAAAGCCTTACCTGGTGCGACGCCCCATTAAGTTACACTTACAAGATTTATGGTGAAACCTCCGAAAGTGAAAGATACCGTTTGGCACCAAATTTTTTCTCTCATTATGATTATCAGTTTACTCTTGGAGCTGTTAAATTTTGGCAAGAACAACCAAGACTGCCTATTACATGGGGTGCAACCAATGCCAACATGAGCAACTATTTTAATACCGAAAGATCTGTAAAGGAGATTTTTGAATATGAAAAATTAAAAGGTAGTTTGCATAAAAACGCTATCAAGCAAAAGCAATACGAAGATTTTTTAGTGCAATACCTAACTAACTGGAACAAAAAAACAGCTCATTTTGACAATCTAATGCCCATACAGGCTTTTCCGTTTTATTGGACATCACCGCCTTCTAAAATCCAAGACGTCAAAGAAAAAATTACACGTGTTGTTATCGTTGAGTCTACAACTTTTTATTCTAAAAAAACAGGGTTTAGAGAAATACGCAATCAAGAATTAAAATACCTAACCATTCCCAATAATCAATTTAAACGATAACTGAATGATATAAAAAATGGTATGGATTTTTTACATCGCTGCTTATGTTTTCGAGAGATACTTCCTTGCCAATTTTAAATTCATTGGCTAAATCAAGAAATAAGTCCATAACAACTTGATCTTCCAACGCCCAACCTGTAGAATCAAAAACGGTTAACTCATCTTTTAAATGGTTAAACTTATGGTAGTTTTGAATAACGGTATATAAATCAGAATCTATTTCGTCGTCCGTTAATTGTTGGCACTCCCCTTCTTTTTTGGCCTGTTCGATAAAATCGGGGCAAACAAAGCTTTCTTTAAGCAAAGCTAAAGGCAATTCAATCTTACCCGGAAAATCTGATCCAATTGCATTAATATGAAGATGCGGCTTGTTTTTATACTCCGTAAACAATGGGCCCTCTCCAACATTGACAGAAGTTTCTGTGCAAACAATATCACTCTCGCTTAAAATATCAACAATTTCAGTAGGCAATATCTCTATATCCAATCCTAGCAGAGAAATTCTATTATCAAAGGATTTTACAGCTTCAATATCAATATCATAAATGAGCACTTTTTTAATAGGAAACAACCTGGAAATAGCGTGTAATTGGGTAATAGATTGCGCCCCACAACCAATGAGCCCTAAAGTGGAGCTTTGTGGATGTGCCAGATATTTACTTGCTACCGCCGATGCCGCTCCTGTGCGAAGTGCCGTTAAAAGTACACCGTCGGCCAAACCTTTTAAGTGGCCCGTTTTGGTATCGTAACATGAAATGGTAGATAAAATAGTTGGTAAATTAAATTTATCTGGATTATTAGGGTGATAACCAACAACTTTAATAACGACTTCTTCTCCTTTTTTATAGACAGGCATCCATTCAATAAGGCCCACATGTTCTGTACTATAATTAAATCCAGACCGAATTGGAATGACTGTATCGGTTGTATTGAAATTCTCAAATTCTTTGATTAACCTAAAAATTAAGTCGTCCATTAAACGGTCAATGCCATAATTTTGCATGAGCAAATTTACATCTGATGCAGACAATAACAAGGTTGTAATTTTACCCATAAACAAATAGCTCTTTTAACAAACACAAAATAAATGTATTCGCTTTTTTATTGTAATGTATAATATTTTAACCAATTTTACTTAAGTAACCAATTGGTTTCGACAAGAAGTTGTTTTTTCAAGACATTAAGCACTTTTCACTGTCTAAAACTGTAATTCAACGTATATTTTTAGAAAGAAATTTTTTTTTTGCTTTATTTATAAAAAAAGCGCGTTGTCGTGCTCTCTAAAAAAATTCTATGAAATACTCCTTTTTAAGGAAAAAGACTCAATTGCTCTTGATACTTTTTTTCCTGCCTTTATTTGCCTTGGCACACATACCCAATCAAAGTTATATTTTTTTACGCATTTATGAAACGGATGATATTCATGGAAGATTTGAAATAAACATACGGGAAGTTAACAAAGTATTTGGTACCGATTTTAAAGATGGAGTTACACTAGGGGACGTCGAACCTATTATAGATGATATAAAAGCGTACCTTTTAAGCAATACATCTTTTTCATCAGATTTGGGGAATCATAAAATTATTTTAGAAGATACGGGAATTTTCGAATTTAATTTGGGCTATTTTGTTCAAGTTTACTTTCACTTGGAAAACACCAAAAGTTTACCTAAAAATTTAAACGTAAAATATAGCGCAATTTTCGATAAAGACAACACCCACCGGGGGTATTTAATTACAGAATATAATTGGCGTGATGGCGTTATAAATGAGGAAGCCAATATTACTTTGGACTTTTCGCCCAGCAAAACACAAGACACCATGGACCTAACCAAATCGTCTATTTGGAATGGTTTCTATGCCATGGTTAAACAAGGTGTTTGGCATATTTGGATTGGTTTAGACCATATATTATTTTTATTGGCGCTTATACTTCCGTCTGTGGTAAGAAGGCGAAAAAACAACCTTGAAACGCATCGTGCTTTTAATTGGGAACCAGTTAAGACCTTTAAATCGGCATTTATCTATATTATTAAAGTAGTGACGTTCTTTACAGTAGCACACACCATCACTTTAACCCTAGCGTCTTTAGAAATAGTTAACCTTCCTTCTCGGTTGGTAGAATCAATCATTGCTTTTTCAATTGGATTAGCGGCGTATCATAACATAAGGCCTATTTTTAAAATGAAAGACTGGGTTATCGCATTTATTTTTGGATTGTTTCACGGTTTTGGTTTCGCTAGTGTTTTGAGTGATCTTGGTTTAACTAACGAGTTTTTAACCCTATCTTTACTAGGGTTTAATGTTGGTGTTGAAATAGGTCAAATTGCTATTATTGCAATAATATTTCCTGTGCTATTCCTTTTGAGAAAATTACAACTTTACCCAAAGCTTTTGGTATATATATCAATCGTATTAATTGTTATTTCTCTATATTGGTTTATAGAACGCGTGTTTGATATTAATTTAATGTTAGACGAACTAATAACATCTTGGACCTATGAAATCGCTGTTTCTCTAGGATTGAGATAACCTCTGATCAAATAATATTATAGATGGAAAAAGAATCTCAAAAAATATCATTGCTAGACAGATGGAAAAATAGGGATAAATACAACCTTTCCATAAACCCCATTGAAAAAGCGCCCGTCGGTATAAAAATTCCTTTGTCGCACGGACAGCAAAGGCTTTGGTTTTTACAACAAATGTATCCTAAAAATGCATTTTACAATTATTCTGAAACTTACACCTTTAACGGGCATCTTGATGAACCAATATTGGTTGAAAGTTTAAAGAATGTTTATAAAGAACATGATATTTTAAAAACCACTTACCATATTGAAGATGGGGTTGTTTTTCAAAAAATCAATGATGATTCTGAGCTTCATATTGATACTCACGATTTTAGTCCACTTACTGAAACAGAAAAAAAAGTAAAATGCGAAAAAATTATAGAAGCCGATGCCGGAGAATATTTTGATTTAACAAAACCCCCTTTGGTTCGTGCTACGTTAATTAAAACAAACACTACAAAATACATCCTGCAAATAACGTTGCACCACATCATTACCGACAAATGGTCCATGCAGATATTTAGGGAACATTTGGCAGGCCATTATAAAGCGCTAAGTTTAAACAACAACAATTTCAGTAAAAAAACAGTGCTGCAATACACCGATTATGGGTATTGGCAGAGTAAAAACGAAATTAACAAAAACAGCCTGAACTATTGGAAAACTAAACTTTCGGGCAATATCCCTGTTTTAAATTTGCCTACAGATTTTACAAGGCCTTTGCATCCAACTTTTAAGGGGGCTGCCTCATTTACACAACATTACAGCAAAGCAACATCCAATAATATTCTAACGTTCGCAAAACAACTGGGAACCACGCCCTATGTACTTATGCTTACGGTGTATAACGTGTTCCTATACAGATGTAGTGGGCAAACGGATATTTTAATAGGATCGCCCATTACAAACAGGGATCAAAAAGTGTTGGAAGATATTATAGGCTTTTTTAATGAAACCATAATTTTAAGAACAAATTGCTCGCCGAACATAACTTTTAAGGATTTGGTAAACAAAGTTAAACTAAACACCCTTGCCGCATTTGAAAATAAAAATGTACCTTTTGATGCTTTGGTTAAAGCATTAAAAGTAGAACGATCGTTAGCCATAAACCCATTCTTTCAGGTGATGTTTCTGTACCATGCCGTCCCGGAAAATCCTTCATTTAATGAAAATGTAGATTTAATTCATACTTGGCATGATTTTAAGGTTTCAAAATTCGACTTGACATTATATATTGCTGAAGAAAACGGTATCCTATCCTCAACATTCGAGTATACCTCGGATTTATTTAAAGAGTCTACCATCAATCGTTTTCAAGAATATTTCAAATTACTTTTAGAAGGTGCCATAAAAAATCCAGAAAGGCGTATTTTAGAACTTCCCATGCTTACAGATTCAGAAAAGCAATTCTTCCTAAACCAAGAAAAGCCGGCATCTAATCATTTTTCAGAATTCAAGGGCATTCACACTATCATTGAAAATATAAGTGTTTCGCATCCAAATAATATCGCCGTAACTTATAAAGGGATTTCCATTACCTACAAAGTCTTAAACGACAAAGCCAGCCTAATTGCCAATCATTTAATAAATCACATTAATACACCCAACGAAATTGTTGGTTTGTGTCTTGATAGATCTGTTGATATGATAGTTGCCATGTTAGGAATTTTAAAAGCTGGTTGTGCTTACCTGCCAATAGATCCAGAATACCCAGAACAGCGTATCCATTTTATGATTAATGATGCCAAGGTCAATACGGTTATAACCCAACAACATTTTTCCCAAATATTTAAGGCACCTGATACCAAGCAACTTTTTATAGAAGCGTTAAATGCTCCCGTAAGTCCAATTAAACAAAAAATTACGGATGCAAATAATACTGATATAGCTTACGTTATTTACACTTCTGGAAGCACGGGGCAGCCCAAAGGCGTCTCTATTACCCACAAAAATATTATAAGCTCTACGGCAGGTAGATTAGATTTTTATGACGGAAACCCCAGTGCCTTTTTACTAATGTCTTCCATTTCTTTTGACAGCTCTAAAGCTGGAATTTTCTGGACCTTGTGCACCGGTGGTAATTTAGTGATTGCAGAAAAACGCATGGAACAGGATGTTGACTCAATAGCCAACATTATTCAAGATCAATCTATTAGCCATACACTCATGCTGCCCTCTTTATATAAATTGATTCTTGAATATGTAAACGCTAAAAAATTAAAGTCCCTGAAAACCGCAATAGTTGCTGGTGAGGCTTGTTACCCTAACCTAGCCTCAGCTCATTTCAACAAGCTAAACGGTGTAAAGCTTTACAACGAATACGGTCCAACAGAAGCTACTGTTTGGTGTACTGCACATCAAATTAAAAATACAGATTATCAAATCATTCCAATAGGAAAACCAGTTGCCGGTGCAGAAATTTACTTATTGGATCAGCACCTTAATTTGGTGCCCTTTGGGAGTGTTGGCGAAATATACATTGGTGGCCATGGGCTTGCCAGCGGTTATATAAACAACCCAAAGTTAAGCGATAAAGCCTTTATAAAAGACCCGTATAATCCATCTAAAAAATTATATAAAACCGGTGATTTAGGAAAATATACCAGCGATAAAAACATTGAGTTTTTAGGACGCGCCGATCAACAAATAAAAATCAGAGGGTTTAGGGTGGAGTTAAATGAAATTGAAAAAGTCATAAAAGACTATAATGCCGCAATAAAGAATGCCGTTGTTCTTGTTGATGACGATAATAGTACAGATTTTAAAAATTTAGATAAAACCATGCCAATAAAACAATTGGTTGATGTTTTAAAAATGATGGACAATGAAGATTTAGATGCCATTTTTTCTTCTATCAATGCATTGAATAGCGATGAACAGAAATTCTTGCTAAACCAAATAGAAGCTTAAACAATATGAAAAAGATTAAACGCTCCAAGGAATTTGAAGTTGTTGTCTCCTTACATGACGATGATTTTATTCGCCCACCAAAAGACGCACAACGTAATGCAGTTGTAAATAGAGCGTTAAAGGAATTTGCTGGTAATTTGAAGATTTTAGACGAACAGACTAAACATTTTGTTCCGGGAGTATCAGCCCAAGGTCACAGTTCCGATAGGCAACAAAAAGTAATGACACCCCAGGAAATCATGGAAGATTGGCAAATTCCGTTAATGCAGGAAATGGCCAAAGCCATTGCAGAAAACGGAGGCGATATTTTAGAGATTGGCTTTGGCAGAGGTATTTCGGCGGAAATGATCCTTGAGTTCCAAATTGACAGCTATACCGCCATAGAATGCAATAACGATGTTATAAATACTTACTTTAAAGCATTTGAAGAAAAACATACTCATAAAAACATACACTTAGTTCCGGGTTTATGGCAGGATACCATTGATGCTTTAGAGGTTTTTGATGGCATACTCTTCCACACATATCCTTTGAATGACGATGAGTATATGCAATACGTAAATGGAAGCGTAACGTTTGCCGAACATTTCTTTTCGCACGCCGCAAAACATTTAAAACCTGGTGGAGCGTTTACTTATTTTTCAAATGAAATCGATTCTTTAAGTAGAGAACACCAGCAATCGTTGCTCAAACATTTCTCTGCGTTTATTATTAAAACTATTCCTTTAAAAATGCCAAAGGATGTAAAAGATACGTGGTGGGCAAATTCCATAGTCGTAATTAAAGCTATAAAATGACCGAAGAAAAATTAAAATATAAAATAGAGCAACTTTCCATTAGCGAGCGCAAGCTACTTGCAATAAAAATAAAAGACTTTGTTGTAAAGGAAGCCAACCGTTCAAAATTAAACAAGCAAAAAAAGATAGTAGCCTATTTAGAGACAGAAAACTCTTTAGACATTGATGGATTAAAAGCACATTTAAAAAATAGGCTTCCAGATTATATGATGCCTTCTGCTTTTATGGAAGTAGAAAAAATACCTTTACTACCAAATGGAAAAGTTGATAAAAGAGAATTGTTAAAAACTAAAATTAACGGCGCGAAAGAAAAAAACACAGTAAGTGTTGAAGAGCCAGTAACCGAAATTGAAGAAAAACTAGTTAAAATTTGGGAAGAGGTTTTAGATTTTTCGCCGATAAGTATACACGATAATTTTTTTGAAATTGGTGGCGACTCCATATTGAGCATTCAAATTATATCAAAAGCTCGAAAAGTTGGCATTGAGTTAAAAGCCAATCAATTTTTTGAAAACCAAACCATAGCTGAGCTTTCGCTTTTTTCAAAAGAGACCAATATTGAAACCGTTATCGAATCAATTATTACAGGCGAAGTGCCACTAACACCCATACAACACTGGTTTTTCGATACCCATAAAATGATGCCGCATTTTTGGAATCAAATAGCCGAAGTAAAAAACATATCAAATGATATCAGCTCTAAAAACATTGAGTCCATAGCATCAAAATTAATATATCATCACGATGCGCTTCGTTCCAGTTTTATTAAACATGAGAATATCTGGAAAGCTTTCATTTTAAATCCGGAATCCATCAGTCCTTTTAATGAATTCAGCTTAGAATTTATTTCCAACAAAGACGCACAAGACGCTGAAATTAAAGACAAAATTGCTTCTGTCCAACAGAGCATTAATCTGGAAGAAGGCAGTTTATTTAAATTCATATATTTTAATTGTGGAAAAACCCAAAAGAACAAAGTGTATATTATTGCACACCATTTGGTAATCGATTTTGTGTCTTGGAACATCATTTTTAACGACGTGCAATCTGCTTTAAAACAAATAGCAAACAACCAAAGCATCACTTTTGGCAAAAAAACAGATTCGCTAAAACAATGGGGCAGCTATTTAAAATCTTTAATTGATTCCGGTAAAGTTTTAAACGAATTACCGTTTTGGTCTATACAGAAAAACGATTCAAAAAAGTTTCCTGTGGATTTTAAAACCAATATCAAGGTGTACAACGAAAGTTCAATACGCAACCACACCAACATTATTGATGCCGAAAGTACTACTGAGCTACTCTTAAAAGCCAATAAACTATACAACACCAAAACCGAAGACTTATTGATTACCGCACTTTTAAATACAATCTGCGAATGGGCCAATATCGAGCATTTTTCTCTAGGATTGGAAAAACAAGGGCGCGCCGTGGATGATGGCACCGTAGATATTTCTAACTCCGTTGGTTGGTTTACAGCTTATTATCCTGTGATGCTTAGCAATATCGAAACGGATGATATTGGCGAAAAAATAAAATCTGTAAAAGAGCAATTACACGCCGTTCCCAATAACGGGATGGGTTATGGCATATTAAAATATTTATGGAATAAAAGTGATGTAATAACCGATTTAGACATTAACCCAAAAGTGGTTTTTAATTATTTAGGAAGTGTTAACGACTTCTTTGATAATTCGAAAATAGATTTTGAATTTCTGTCGCATGGCACAAGAAGCCCTTTAAGTGAGCGAACATATCAAATTGAAATCAACACTCTTGTTAAAAACGGTAAATTGCACATTAATTGGAGCTATACAAAAGATTTATACACACAAGACAATATCTTTATATTAGCCAATGCTTACGAAGCTAATTTAAAAGCGCTTATTGCCTATTGCAACATAAAGGAAAGTGGTAGCTACACGCCTTCGGATTTTCCTGAATCCGGCCTTAATCAAGAGGACCTTGACAATTTAATGGAACTTTTGTAACCTACATGAATTATGGATAAAATAGCCAAACCCAAAATACAAGCCATTTACCCGCTTAGCACCATGCAAACGGCATTGCTTTTTCATCATCTCACCCAACAAAAAGATCTTGGGTTTTTAAATGTGCAATGCACCATTGACGGTGTTTTAAAAATAGATTTATTTAAACAAGCTTGGAATTTAGCTATTAAGAGGCATGCCATTTTAAGAACCTCAGTGCATTGGGAAAAAATAAAAAAGCCCATACAAATTGTAAAACCCAGTGGAACCATAGAAATAGATTTGACTACTTTAGATTGGACTACCGAAACCATTGAAAACCAACGACAAAAGCTAAAAACTCTTAAAGCCAATAATAAAAAATCTGGTCTTGATTTTCAAAAAAAACCCTTAATAAAAGTTAGTGTAATCAAAACGATGCAGGATTCTCATGTCATGGTTTGGAGCTGTCACCATTTGTTATTGGACGGTTGGTCATCAAGCATTATTTTAAAAGATGTATTTACATTTTATGAGGCTTTGGTTAAAAATGTAAAAGCTTTATTAGAACCCATACCACCATATAAATCCTATTTGAATTGGTTAAAAGACACCGATGAAAATGCTGCAAAAACATTCTGGCTAGACACTTTTAAAGACTTTGAAACTCCATTCTTCTTCAATAAAAATCAATTGCCATTACAAGCGGCGGTAAAAAGCAATGTACAGCTATCGACTGAAACCGTACAGAAAGCACAAGCCTTGGCAAAATCCAATCAAATTACTTTGAACACTTTATTTCAGGGTTTGTGGGCCATAATTATTTCTAAATATTCAAATTCCCTCGATGTGGTTTATGGCAATACGGTTTCAGGACGATCGGGTGATTTTCCAAATATAGAACTCATGGCAGGCATGTTTACCAATGTGATTCCTGTGAGGACAAAATTAGACCACAATTTGAGTGTCAAGGACTGCCTTAAAAAAATACAGTCACAGCAGTTAGAAGCCAGAAAATTTGAGCATGTTTCAATAAACAGTATTTCAGAATGGTTAAATACTTCAAACCAACTCTTTGATAGCCTCTTTGTTTTTGAAAATTTCCCATGGAAAAACATTAAATCTGGAGGTGTTGAGGTGCATAGCTTACAAAGTGGCAACACATCAACCTATCCTTTAACCTTAACCGTAATAAGTACAAACCAATCTATCGATATTCATTTATCATCAGATAAATCCCTTTTTTCAGATGAAACAAATCATTGGTTTTTAAGTCAATTTGAAGAAATCATCAACGTACTTGACCAAAACGAAAACCCATCCATAAAAACTATATTCGATAATACAACACCAATCAATCCAGACGTTATTGCACAGCCATCAATAGTTAAAAAAAATACAAATATTGCTGCGGTTCCTAAAAACAAAATAGAAGTTGACCTATTGGCAATTTGGCAAAACTTACTTAATAAAGATGCCATAAGTAGTGAGGATAACTTTTTTGAAATTGGGGGCAAATCATTATTAGCTGTGAGGATGTTTACTCTAATTGAAGATTTGCTTAACATTCAACTATCGCCAACCACACTTTTAGAACATCCAACTATTGCAAGTTTAGCAACGTTGATTGAAAACGAAAGCGGATTGAAAACAGAAAACTGGAACAACCTTGTTCCCATACGAAGCAAAGGCTCCAAAGCGCCCATTTTCTGTTTACATGCTGGTGGCGGACACGTTTTTTTTTACAACACATTTGCTAAATATATTGATAAAGACAGACCCGTTTATGCCATACAACCATCGGGGTTATTTGGTAAACTGCCAAAACACAAAAACATTGAAGCTATGGCTGTTGACTATGTAAAAGAAATACGCATGGCCTATCCAGAAGGCCCTTTTAATTTAATGGTGTATTGCCACAGTACCGCGGTAGGTTTTGAAATGTCTAACCTTTTAAAAAACTTGGGGCACAAAGCCAACCTTATTGTTATGGACACCATGGCCGAACAAGAGTTTATTACCGCTGACAGACTTAAAATGAGGGTTTTAGGATTTTTAAAACGTCTTCTTAAAAACCCTACAAGCGTCATTAGCATCATGGTTTCTTATCGTTATAAAAAATATATAAAGCCTTTTTTTATAAAAATATTTGGAAGCACTGAAGCTAAGAACACCTCAAGCACAACCGTGCATCTCATTAATATTTACAATAAATACAAATGGAAGTCTTACGACTTGGATATCACGCTGGTACTAACCAAAAAAGTAAATGAATTATTTAATAAGGAAATATGTGCGTCGTGGAATAAGCTCGCAAATCATGTTCACATTATAAATACAGAAGGCGACCATAGAACGCTTTTTGATGAACCCGACGTGAAATCTGTTGCTGAAACATTGAATAAGCACCTTAATTAAATCATAAACATTTGTTACTGCAAACCCCAATAGAGTTAACCCCAAAAACAATACACACTTGGGTGGTAAATGTTAATTATGTAACCCCTATAATTGAAAACCTAAAGCATCTTATTGATATGGATGAAAAACAAAAGGCTTCAAAATTCCGATTTAAAAAAGACCAAAATATATTTATAATTGCGCGTGGCGCTTTGCGTTTTTTAAGTGCTTTTTATTTGAATATGGATGCCAAAGAAATTGAATTCAAATACGGCGAATACGGGAAACCTGAATACAATTTTGATTCAGATTTAAAATTCAATATATCACATTCCGGGGAAATAATCGTACTCAGCTTTGTTAAGAATTTTGAAATTGGCGTTGATATTGAAAAGATTAAAGATAATTTTGATGTTTTTGAAATCGCTTCAAATTTCTTTTCAACCTTAGAAATTGAAACTTTAAAAAAAGTTCCAAAAGAGAAACAGGTTGAATACTTTTACCGATGTTGGACACGAAAAGAATCTTTTATAAAAGCGAAATCCGTGGGGCTTTCTTTTCCATTAGATTCGTTTTCAGTTTGTATACATTCAGATAAAAAAACTGAATTATTGGAAACTAAATGGGATGCCGCGGAAAAACACCAATGGAAGCTTTTTACATTTTCACGTCAGCCAGATTATTTGGGCGCCATTTCAATTAAAGGCAATATTAAAACAGTTGAATATTTTAATTTTAACGATTACTAATCATAACTAAGCGATTTACGTACGGCACTTTGTGTACACGGGCAATTGCTAATACCTTGTAAAAAGTCTATCCCAATGGTAACCACGTGTGTACCCGAATTAAATCGTGCCAAATCGTTAATGGTAACTTGGTAGGCATAAGCGAAATAAAACTGTTGCTTTTTAAACCCGGCCATAGGCCCAACATTTAAGGGTTTTAAAAATTGGTCGTTAAGAAATCGATAAGATAGTCCTGCCCAATAATAATCATCGTTTTTATTGTATTTTCTAAACTTAAAATTCAAATCGGTTGCAGATCGCTTATCGCTACTAAACAGTTGATAAAATACAGAAGGTTCGTATTCCAATCCACTTTTTTTAGGCCCTCGAAAGGTAAAGCCAGAATAAAGCTGATAATTTGAAATGAGATTTGGTTCTAATTTTCTAATGTCTTTATCAATGTTTTTGTCTAAAATATTATTGGCATTAAAACTTAAAAAGAAGCCTTTATACCTGTAGAGAGCACTCACATCGAAATTGTGGTTTGATGTGCGCCTATCGTCTGTTATATTTGAAGGTGGAATTGGGTTTCCGCTTGAGTCATAATTTGTAAAATTATTAATGTCAATTCTAAAATTATTTAAGTTATACGAAATACCAAACGATAAATATTGTTTCGAATAATAATCTAAAACCAAGTGATGGGCAAACGAGAATTTAGCCCCGGTTTGAATCGTGTTTCCGTTTCTGTCATTATACAAAGACACACCAATACCCGAGCGATCGGCAATTCTAAAGTCGGCATAAACCGATTGGTTATCGGGCGCGCCTTTTATACCAACCCATTGTGTTAATCCGTTGGCCCTGATTTTTAAATTATCGCCAATACCAGCATACGCAGGCGATATTACAAACTCGTTATCTGCCAAATATTGAGTAAAAACTGGTAAATTCAATTCTTGACCGTAACTAAATGTTACAGCAATAAAAAGAAGATATATGATTGATTTTTTCATTTTATTATTTTTTGAGGGTTTTATCTGTACAGTGTAAAGTGGCCAACAAATTCTCGATTGTCTTTAGTATCATTAAGCCTTACAACATACCAGTAATCTCCCGTAGGAAGCTCTTTGCTATTGTATTTTCCGTCCCATTTTTCTCCTGCACGCAAAGTGGCTACTTTACGACCGTATCTATCAAAAATATCAAAGGTCATGTCTCTGTACTGGTCTGTACAACCTGGTCCCCATTCGTCTTGATTTCCATCATTATTAGGCGTGAAATAATTAGGTATGCACACATCAACATATTCAAAATATCGCGTAACAGAGGCAAAACAACCATTGCTATCGGTTACGGTAACGGTGTAATCTCCAGATGCGTAAATCAGGAACGTATTGGTGCTTCCGTAAGATTCACCATTCAATGTAAATTCGTAATCGCCCGTACCGCCGGAAGCTATTGCTACAATTTCGTTTAGCGCGCCATCTTCTAAAGACAATGTTAAAGGATCATAAGCCGCAATATCAAAGGTATCAGTCCTTTGGATACAGCCATTGGTGTGCCTAACGTCTATAAAATGGTTTAATCCCGGAGGCACATCATTAAACACATTGCTGGTTTGATAGGCACCGCCGTTAAGTGAATAATCTAAATCTGATGGGTTAACACTCGCATCAACGGTTACCGTAACAGTATTGGTCGATAAATTATTGGTACAACCAAAATCCACCGCAACCATGGGGTCTATTAAAACCGATGGTGGGAATGTGATATTCCATTCAGATTCGCAACCTTGTGCATCGCGCACGTAAACTACGTGATCGCCACCGGCCAATCCTGTAAAATCGAATTGGGTTTGTGTTAAGGTTCCTGGTGTATACGTGCCATTAATATCATCTAAACTCACGCTGTATGGCAAAGTTCCTCCAGAAATATCAATACTGAATTCACCATCTAAATCACCATTACAAACTTCAGGAATAATGGAGTTTGGCACAATGGTTAGCATCACCGGTAGAGGTTCGCTAACTGTAAAATCCAAAATAACATAACAGCCTAATTCATCTTGAGCAATAGCCTGATAAGTCCCGGGAGCTAAATCTTCAAAAATAGGCGTTTCAAAAAACTGGTTCAATTGCGGAGAAATCGCATATTTTATAATACCTGTTCCACCCGATGCCGTAATTTCCATCACACCATTATTACTTCCCGTACAAGTTACATCGGTTACCGTAAAGTTAGCAACTAAAGGTGCTATTGGCTCAGTAATGGTAGTTTGCGCGCTTACAGTTAAACAATCGCCACTATCAACCTGTACCTGATAGGTTCCAACCGGTAAATCGGTAAATACACCAGGGCTGGTTTGCACGGGCGCTGGAGAAATATCCGTTCCCGTACCATCTTGCAAGGTATATATATAGCTGCCCAAACCACCTTCGGCAGTTGCAATAATAACGCCGGTACTGTCGCCAGCACAATTGATGGAGGCATTGGTAGTATCTAAATTTACCACTAATGCTGGTAATGGATCGATGGTTATTTCGTTGGATACACTAGACACACAGCCATTAGCATCTCTTACGTAATATTGATAGGTTCCCGGTGTTGCACCATTAATAGTAATCGATGAGGCAAAGGTGCCTAAAACAGTGCTAAAAGCAGCATCGGAACTATACTCGTAAGTTCCTGTACCTCCCGTTGCGCTTAAGGTCAATGAAGCATCGGTTGTACATGTAGTTGTAGTTGCAGCCACTAAATTGGATTGAATTGGTGAAGGTTCGGTAATAACAATATCAGCGGACGTGAATGTACAATTATAAGCATCGGTAACTTCAACATTATAAGTACCGGCAACCAATCCGTTGAATACATTTGACGATTGCGGTCCAGAAGTACTTACTGTTGGAGCAATCATATTCAATGTATATGAATAATTGCTTCCTTGTCCGCCGCTCACGGCACTCACAGTTATCGTTCCATTTGAATCTCCAAAACAAGATAATACCGGTGCGTTGGCCGTTGCCGTTGCCGTGATTGGAGGTGGAACAACTAATGATACACTGTTGGAAACTATACAGCCTCCGGCATCTCTTACATTGACCGTATAATTACCGGCTGATAAATTGTTAAACGTTCCGTTTGAAGAATATGCCACCGTTGCAGCGCCTGTTAATTCGTATTCGTACGTGCCCCAACCACCAGTTGCAACTGCTGTGATGGTACCACTGTTATCATCACAGGTTACGCTCGATGTTTCCGATGCAGTTAAGCTTAAAGCTGCCGCAGGAGAGTTTATAATTACGCTTCCTGAAGCGGTACAGAATGGGCTGTCCGTTTCTGTAATTTCCACTGAATAACTTCCTGCTGCCATACCGGTAACACTTATCGGGTTTGTTGACGTATTGGCAGGTATGTTAGTAAAAGCAGGAACTGCAGTACCAAAGCTATCCAATACAGTATATGTATAGTTCCCTGAGTATCCATTTACAAGCAATTCAAAGGCGCCCGAGTTATCACCAAAACAGGTTACCGGAGCTGTTGGCGTTAAGGCTATTGTCGCCGTATCGTAAGGTGCCACGCTGTAAGCTGCTGTTGTAATATAGCATCCGGTGGTTGTATCGGTAATCTCAAAATAATAATCACCCGGAGATGTAATAGAGAATACATTGGATACTTGAGCAACTCCACTTGGCAATAATCGGTATTCAAAATTACCTGAGCCTCCCGTGGCGTTAATGGTAACCGTACCAGATGCATTACAATCCACTGGTGTGCCTGTAAATGTACTGGTTATGGGTATTAGCGGGTTTATAACTACTGATCCCGTAGTATCGCAACCGTTATTGTCTTTTACATAAAATGTAATGTTTTGTACGGCATTTGTATCTATTATCTCAAAGGTGTTAGAACTTAAGTAATTGGTTCCATCAATACTGTAGGTATATGGTGCGGTACCACCCGTTGCTGTAATGGTAAGGGTGGATGGATTAACCGAATTATCTGCTGCACAAGCAAAAGCTATTGCGCTTCCCGAGGCAGTCAATACTGGAGGTTCTGCTATTGTAATATCCTGTGTATTTGTACAACCTCTACCTGAGTTGACTTCAACCGTGTAAGTTCCCGCTGTCAGACCTGTAAAAACATTAGAATTTTGTACCGCCGTTGTCGTAGGGCCAGCAATTATTTGATAGGTGTAAACCGGATTGTCGTTCGTAGGTGATAAATTCACCTGAAAAAGACCATCACTTCCACCATTACAGGTAGCATCGGTTATAGTAGGCGCATCAAAAGTTACAGGTGTTGCAGCATCTAAGCTTACAGTTGTTGTATTGGTACAACCTGTAACGGTATCTGTAATGGTAATGGTATAGGTTCCCGCTGGCACACCTGTAAACGTATTGCCAACAAGCACAATGGTAGCAGGGCTTGGGCTAATACTATAGGTATAGCTACCACTTCCACCGGCACCAGTTACAGTAATCTCTCCATCGTTAATAGCACAGGTAGGTAAAGCCGTTACAGCTGCTGATATACCAAGAGGTGCCTCAATATCTACAGTTACCAAATTACCACAGCCATTGACATCTCTAACTTCAACAGTGTGCGAACCAGAAGATAATCCAGATAGGGTAAATGGTGTAGTACGTACTTGAAATGCACCGCCATCAATACTAAAGCTATACGGAGCTACGCCCGATGTTGTTAATGCAACATCAATTTCAAAATTACCCTCAGTTGCCGTACAAGCGTTGCTGTTTACTGCAGTAATTACAGGTTCAGGATCCGTAGGCATAACTAAAGCACTAGTCGATCTGATACAACCATAAGCATCTATAACATGTACGTAATAAGTACCAGCATTTACATTAAAAGTACTAGCCGATGCCCACGAAGGATCCGTTGCCAATGGCGGTACTACCGATGTTGTAATTTGATAGAGATACGGTGCCGTACCATGAGTTGCTATTGCACTAATTACACCTGAACTTGGATTACAGTTTGCATTGGTATCTACAGATGCTGTAATATCTAAATCGACAGAAGATTCATTAATTTCAAATATGGCTGAAGCAGTTTCACAGCCGTTAAATGCACCCGTACCGTTTTCGGTAAAAACAATATAATATTGCCCTATAGATAATGTTCCGGGAGCTGGTGTTGTAACGGTTTCCGGAACGCCAAAAGTAACCGGTACATTGGTTGGCCCATCAATAAGCACATTGGTAAAAGCCCTATAAATAGCATAATCAACTGAAGTGGTTGTGCTGTCAAAATTATCAATTGTAAAAGTTACGCTTCCATTATCTTCCCCTAAACAAACCACATTATTTGGAATAACGGATGATGTTAAAGGTGAGGCTGGGTCAATGGCCGCATCGGCAGATTTCACATAGTAACAATCCGTCACAAGATCGTGCACCACAAAGGTGTAAACAACACCCGGTGTTAAGTTGGTAAAAGTTCTTGTATCACCTCCAGGTACATCTGGTGGTAAATAAGAAGTAGGTAAGGCGTATGGCGACGTATTAAATTCCAAAATGGCAAATTCGTAACTACCACTCCCTACTACAGAAATAGCCTGCACAACAGCAGTACCGCCAGAAGTACAATCTGGTACAACGGTGGCCACATCGATTAATAAATCCGAAGGTGGAGATGCAATAACGATTTGCTGCGATAAACTACAGCCATTGGCATCAACAACGTTTATGGTATATGTACCAAAATTGATGATATTAAAGGTGTGGTTCTCATTGGAAACCGCTGAATACGGGTTACCCGGAATAACATCACCAAAATTATTTGTTATAAAATAGGTAAAAGGTGCCGTTCCGCCCGTAACGTTTTCAACCGTAATAGACCCCAAACTTGACCCACCTGGGTTGTTACATGTAATATCCACTTTAGTTAAATCGAAAGCAATGGGGTTTGGCTCTGAAATTGTAACAGTTTCAACGTCCGTACAAGAATTGGCATCGGTTAAGGTAACCGTGTAATCGCCCGAAGGCAAACTGCTTGTTTGTGTACCGTAATCTGTTCCTGTGGTGGTATTAAGCACATTAATGGTAAAAGGTGGGGTGCCCATTGTATTATTGATTACTACATCAATGGCTCCGCTGGAATCGCCATAACATAAAGGCTCTGTTGGGGTTAACGAAGTAATTTCAGGTAACGAAATAGCGTTCACGGTTTCTACCGCAGAAAATACGGTACAACCTTGAGCATCGGTCACTCTGAACTGATAGGTTCCATCTGTATTTGTATTATAATTAAATGGCGAACCTGTTGCACCTAAAGACGCATAAGCACCACCATTGAATGAGACGGCATAAGTATAGGGTGCATAACCCCCAGAGAAAGTACCTGTAATCTGAGCATCTGCTGTGGCCGTACAGTCCAAGCCCTTGTTTAAAACCGTATTTAAGTTTAACTGAGGAGCTATGATTTGAGCCGGTAAAACTACATCACAACCATAAGCATCCCTAACCGTAATCACATAGGAATCAGGTGTTAAATTAGTAAAGGTATTCGTGCTTACAAAGGCACCACCGTTTATACTATATTGATAAGGTGTTTGTCCTCCCGAAGCAGTAACCTCAAGACTGGCACCCGAAGTACTGTTGTAACAAAGATTCGAGGTTGTGGCTATACTTGCGGTTGGCGCTACATAAGGATTTAAAACAAATGTTGTTGTAGCTACACAACCATTTGCATCGGTTACGGTAGCGGTATAGGTTCCCGTTTGCGTTAAACCAGAGAACACTCCCCCTCCCGATGTTGGTGCAGAAGTGGCGTCGGGTTGGGTCACTGTAAAGGTGTTTCCGCCCCAACCTCCTGTAACGGTTAATCGCACACTACCATCATCATTACATGTAATGGGAGATGTATCTGCTGATAATGTTAATGCAGCACTTGGGCTTCCCACGGTTGCCGATGCTGTAGAAGTACAATTAGTATCATTATCGGTAATAACGATGTTGTAAGTACCCGCACTAAGGCCTGTTAGGTTAATTGGAGACGATCCTGCCTGCGACGTACCACCGTTAATGGTATAATTAAAATTTGTTGTGCCGGATACGTTATATTGTATAGCGCCATCGGCTCCTCCAAAACAACTAACATCACTGGTGGTTTGGGCAACGATACTTAAGGGTGGTAAATCGTTGATAGTATAGTTTTCGGAATAAACACAATCATTAGCATCCCTCACTTGAAATGTATATGTACCTGGTGCTAATCCAGAAAACACATTTGAAGATTGATATGCTGTAGCCGAAACTGCTGGTGCTATTATTTGATATTCTAATGGTAAGGTTCCACCCGTGGTTCCAGTAATGGTCACATCTGTTGTAATTGCAGGGCAACTTAATGGTGTATTGCTAAATGTTAAATCGGTTGGCGGATTTAACGGGTCGATAGTAATTGGAGCTGTAACAAATGTACAGCTATTGGCATCTTGAATGGTTACTGTGTAAGTCCCATCGGTCAATCCAGAAAAAGTGGTTCCTGCTTGAAAGGTAAAACCATCAAGACTATAGGTGTACGGTGGGTTTCCTCCAGAAACTCCAGAAACGGTAATCACACCATTGGTTGTACAAGTATAGGGTGTAGTTAAGGTTGCCGTTCCTGAAATAGCTGTTGCAGATATAATGGTAATAGGTTGTGGAGCTGATAAACATACGTCTGTTCCAAAGGTATATTCCACAACAACATCGTAATTTCCAGCGGTAAGTCCTGTGAAAATTGGCGAGTTAAAAAACGTTGTGCCATTATCTATACTGTATCGTAAACTATTTCCGTTAGGATTGGTTACGTTGATATCAATTGAACCAGAATTCAAATCATCCGCACACAGAATATCCGTTTTAGTCACGTTAAAATCTGGTGCCGGAGTCGTATCAACAGTTATAGAGGTATCTGTGGAACAGTTGTTGGAATCTACAACCGTAATGTTATAAACACCTGCGCTTGTTACCGGAATTATGGGTGTTGTTTGAAAGACCGTTGTGCTGTTTACAAAATAAAAATATGGTGGTGTGCCACCCACTGGATAAACCGTTATTTCACCGTCGGTACAAGTTAATGGTTGCGTTATTGCTGCCGTCGCTTCCAACAACGGTGGATTTATAATTTCAATATCATCAGAAAATGTACAGCCATCTTCAGTAGATATGTTAACGGTATAAATTCCCGGGTTTAGGTTTGAAAACGTATAGTTATCATCATTGATAGGCCCTACACTATTCACCAAAGTAGCACCATCATAAATTGAAAAGAAATATTGCGGACGCACATCATTTGCGGCCAAAACCACGCTACCCAATTCGCCATTACAATAAGGTTGGTTAATAATGGTGGAAACCGTAAAATCGCGTTCGCGGATTTGAACATCCGGTACAGTAAAAATACACGGATTTGGAGATACACCAATCTGTCTTATATAAACTGAATATATATTTGGAGTAGTTATTGAAAAGGTATTACTGGCTTGGTAATTAGTGCCATCAATACTATACTCGTAACCACTAGGTACACCGCCTACAACAATCTCACCTGGCGTGGTACAAAAAATATCTCGCGACGATACCGTTGGAACCAGTAAATTGGTATATACATTAAAATAAAACTGATTGAAACAACCACCAGTATAATTTAAGGTTAATCGGTATTGACCAGCCGTATCTATGAGATAATTTGGTCCCGTTGCAACTTGATTCCAAGTACAGCCTGGGTCTTCGTTGGCACAATCTTGATTGGCAACAGCCGCACAACTTGTTTCGTCCAATCGCTCCCAAATAATTGAAGAGGTATCGGTAATATTGGTTTGAATATCTCGCGTATCACCTGCCCCACATAAAAAGAAATTGGGCAATTCTTTACCATCATTCGGACAAACTACCACTTGATCTGCAAACGGAATTAATGGGTTTGTTACACCCGCTCCAAAAGTAATCACTTCAAATTCTTGATCGATAGATTGACAAGGTGCGGTCGCCGTATTTTGTACATAATATGTTCCTGTAGTAGTAACGGTTATCGATTGGGTTGTGCCAATAACAGGTGTTCCGGATGGGCTTGTAGACCAGGAATACGAATCGTATCCATCACCGGCCGTTAACACTGTACTTGCTCCACATAGTATAACCTCCTCAGAAAACACACAGTCAATATCAGCTAAAAAATTAGTAGCCGAGGTGTTTAACAAACAACCTGCGTTGGTGTTAAAACTGGGGTCATCTGATATGGTGAAAGATGGATTTAACGTTCCGTTGTAAGTTGCAAATGCCTGATTACTAATAATATTATCGCAAGCATCATTTAATAAGCTACAGGTTTGAACAACGGTTACTTTAAAACGAATTTCCTGTACAGGGTCATTTACTTCGACAACTGAGTTATCAACTTCAAAAATTATTTCTCTGGTAGTAGAATCATAATTTTGCACACTCACTCCTGGAGGTAAAATCCCTAAATCTGATGGATAGTTAAAAACAACATTTATAGGAAGTATATCTCTAATTATAAGGCTTGTAGCATTATCATTTCCTGTATTCTGAAAACCAATGACGTAATTTAGTTCATCGCCAAGACTAACTAACTGGCCACCAATATCATTCCCTAAAGCGTCCTCAACTATTTTAGTGAGAACTATGTTTGGTTCAATTATATCGACTGCTAAAGCATAGAAATAAGGAAAATAAGTATCGCCACTAGTTTCTAAACGAACCGTTGCCGAAGTGGCATTATTAGCTATTACTGTGTTTCCTGGGTTAGGAACAACCATGACACCCGTATCAAAACCTAAAGTATTTGTACTATTGGGGTTTCTATTATTTACGGGCAATGCACTTAATTGTGTAACCGAGCTATTAAAAAAATTGGTAGCAGGCCTATCTGCAGTTGAAAGGTTTACACCGTTAAGCAACAACTGATCACCCAGGATTGGGCTATCGCCTTCTAAAGCTGCAAATGCAAAATTCGCTCTAACCGGTGTTGGAGCAGGAACGGTTCTAAAACCAGAAACAGGAACATCCAAAGTTGGATTTCCCCCGGCAACACTTATAGCACTAAAACCATCAAAACTGGTAATTGATTTGCCGGGTAATGTAGGGTTTTCATAAACAATAAATAATGACCATCCTGCTGAATGTCCTGTACCATTATAAGGTCTGTCAGAAGCCGTACGCCCTTCGGCACTCGACACATTGGCAACGGTATACGTACCTATATTTGTAGCCAAACCAGTAACAATACCAGTAACATCTGCATAACAAGCATATGGAAAACTATTACCACCGTCAACAGAAGTTCCGTTGGAATTAAAGATAACAGTTCCAACAACATCGTTATAGCTACCTGATGGTCCTTTAAATTTTATATCCGTAATCGGTTCTGAACCACTGTTAACAGCACTCCAATATAGCCCAGCATGAATAATGTTATAACAACTAGGATCTGGGATTACCAAATCTGCACTAGAGGAACTAAATGTTGAGGCATCGCCGTCAATATCAATATATCGCATATTAACCCTATGGTTGTATGTAGAGTTGTCGTTAAATGCGTTATTGTCTGGACCTAAAATATTGTTACCAATCAAAACTATATCACCTTTTAAATCCTGATTAAACCTGGGCGCAAATGGTACAAAATTTTGAGAAAAAGCCTGTAAACTTATTAAAAGGAGTATAGCTACAAGTCCAATGCTAACATAAGTAGTTTTTTTCATGATCGGTTAAGTTTAGTATTTCAGTTTTACTTGGGGAATAAAAAAGAAATAATTTTAGCTGTTTTTAAATCACTAAAGTAAGTACAATATTACCTAAAGTGTATTTCGTCTAAATTTAATGTTTTTAAACGGGATAAATATCGTTAAAATTTTTTAAACCACTAGCATGATATACAATAAATTAAGCATTTTATCGTTGAATTGCTACTTTAAACTTAAAAAAATTATTATTTTGTAATATTTTATATACATCAATTTTAGTAAACGGCTTCCAAATTTTTAAAAATAATGAACTATTTACGTTTATTCATATCAGTAAAAAGCAGCAGTTCTCAATAAAACGCAAATACCTTCTATCCAAATTCAACCAAAGCTCGGGCAAATTTGATAGGATTAAAGCTATTTTCAACGTTGTTAGTTTTCAACTTTAACCATAAACATATTTTGGTTGTATGGCTCGCTTCCTTTTAATGACATGGCGTTTCTAGCAGATTCAATATCATCAAACTTTTGATAATAAATATAGTATTTACTGGTATTTACATCAAAGAAGAAATCAATATTTGCTTGTCCTGCCGCAACTGCTTTTCTTAAAAACTCATCTCTTTTTGCCACATCGCTATGCACGCCAAGAACAACATAATATCCGCTTTCGGTATTTTTAACATCCTTAACAATTTGTATGCTGCTACTGTGCGCTTCTCCAGAGTCAAAATCTTCTGGTGCCAAAGGCTCTGAGGCAACTGGTGTAAATTGCTTTATTTGATTTAATGCTGCTCTATCCTTTAAATATCGGTCTTCTTCATTATCGTAAGCCGCACGTTTAATCCTTCTTTTTCTTTCTATTTCTGTGGCGACTTTAATCGTTTCTAAAGTAGATAGCAACCTATCTTTAGTATTTAAAGCCTGCATTTGTTCCGTTTTTAAATCTTGAATGGCTTTAAAATAAAAGGCATTGGTTTCATCATTTTTATCATTGACCGTTTTAAGTCTTTCATTATATAAAATCTCCAATTGGGCTATTTTTTGATTTTGAGATTCAATAACATTATCAATCTCATCTTTTAAAGATTCTATTTTGGCGTTTTCTGCCGATACACTTTTAAACGGTTTTGGAGCTTTGTAAATACCTTGTTCGCTTAAATCGTTTTCTTCTTTTAAATCTTTAAGATCTTGATTCTTACTATCAACAGTAGCTCCTAAACGCGTTAATAAATCCTGCTGCTCAATTTTTGAAGTCTTCGTTAATTCGGCAAGGCTTTGCATGGCCAAAGCTTCTCTATCATTAGCTGTAGGGACCATAACACCGTTTAATTGTACCGTATCTGCTTTTTGCACAGCTTGTAATCGTTCTTGTTCTTTAGCTTTTTCTTCGGCTTCAGCTTGGGCATTCTTCTCTGCCTCCAACCTTGCATCTTCTTCGGCTTGAGCAATTTTAGCCAATTCTTCTGCTTCGGCCTTAGCCTTGGTCTCAGCCGCAATTTTTGCTCTAGCCTCTTCCTCTAATTTTAATCGTGTGGCTTCTTCCGCTTTTAGTCTATTCGCCTCTTCTAACTTCAACCTTTCTTCATTAGCCTTGTTCTGTGCCTCGATTTCAGCATTTTCATCCAATTCATTTTTAACCTCCTCATCGGTTATTGTTTGGGCTTCCGGCTCTGTTTTAGTCTGTCTTTGTTGCGCTGCCAGTTGTCTTTCTTCGGCTTTGGCTGTTGCTGCCAATCGTCTTGCTTCTATTCTGGCTTGTGCTTCTTCTTTAGCTATGCGTCTTTCTTCTTCTGTCAATTTAGGAGTGGTGCTGTTTTTGGCCAATACTTTTCGCTTCTTTGTTGTAGACAACAGCGCTTGCTCCTCATCGTCACCACTATAGTTATAACGTTCTTGGTTTTTGAATTTGTAGGCCAAGGTAATTTCATGCGAATTACCAAAAGCTGACACATCGCCTATGGCTTTTTCATAGTTATATTCAATGGCGATTTGCGAAGTGATGTTTAATCCCAATCCGCCTGAAACCCCATAAAAACTACTATAACCAGCTTGCGCCCAAATACCTTTGGAAACGGTTAGCATAACAAGCCCTGAAATGATGGTTTGGTCTTTTTTAAACTCGGAACGCAATAATCCTGAAAATTTGCTTTCATCAAAAAAACCGCGACTATTTATATAACCCGTGTACATAAAATGACCTTGAATACTTTGCTCTGGATTGTCTTCAATCATTTCAGAGATTAGTAAATTATATGCAACCGCATTTTTAACGGAAACACCAAAATCTACAAACGCCGTACCGTAGTTTATTCCTGGGTTTATGGTAATTATCGAATTTGATGGAATGTTTTCCAAGGATGGATCCGGAAAGTTTGTGTTAACCCTGCCTTCGTTTATACCGCTTTTGTAAAACCCAAGATTCATACCGAAGGTTAAATTGCTATCGGTATTAAGTGCAGCATTGTAGGCAAAGTTTAAAATACCGCCAAAGGTAGTTAACACCCCGTAATCTTGCTGAAACACACCGACACCAATCCCCATATTTTCCCGAAACCTGCCGGCATAACTTGCTAAATAGGTTAATGGTGCATCATCAAACTGTACCCATTGCCTTTTGTTGTAAAAGGTTATGTATTTATTTTGCTCTCTAACAAAACTAAATGTTGGGTTAATGGTGTATTTATTGAATTTCAAGGAATTTCTCGAAGGCACATCAAACGCGATAACGCCATCTTCCTGAGCATAAAACAGTTGTGTTATACAGAAAAACAAAACGATATGTAATAGGCATTTTTTCATACTATTTAACAACTGTTATCGAGCCTTTTTTAGTTTTATTATCTGAAGTGGTTATAACGTAGTAATAAACCGGATTTACACTTTTAAAATCCAATTGGTTTTCTGGCCAATTGTTTAAGTAATTATTTGTTTGAAGTATAATTTCCCCTTGTGCACTTAATATAGTTACCGTAGCATTTGCTCCATTTACATACTCTTGTGGGATAACCCAAGTATCGTTTATCCCATCGCCATTGGGACTTATTAAATTAGGAATATCGGAAACATTGGGAAAGGCCGTTTGAACGGAAAATTGAAACTCCTTAGTCGTATCACAGCCTACGGTTTGTGTAATTTCAACCTTATAATTTCCTGTTTTAGTGGCCTCATAACTATTGGCAGTGGCACCTGTTATTAATGTATCATTAAAATACCATTTAAACTCAGGTGAACTAGCTGTTGTGGTTACCGTTGCCGTTAAGGTTTCACCATCTTCAATCATATTCACTTCCGTAACATCAATTTCACTTGTAAAACCAATTCCGTCTAAATCTATGGAGGCACTCGTGCTACAATCGCCTAAATCAATATCAACTGAAAAAGCCCCAGTCTCATTCGTTTCATACATTTGATTTGTAGCTCCAGAAATTTCAACACCATCTTTATACCACTGGTAACTCACTCCATTTATGGCACTTAAAGTTGTAGAGCCTTGGCTGGCACAATACGGATTGCCTAAACTGGAATTAATGGTAGAGGTGCCATTTGTAGTAGATTCGCTTACCGTAACCCGGTTTGAAAACGAGTTGGACGTACATGACCCGTAATTGGTTTCGGCAAAATACGTTCCCGGTTGATTAACCGACAATGTATTACCGGAAGCTACAAAAACCGATGTAGTTGGACTGGTTTCTTTGTACCAATTAAAAGTGAGCGATGGGTATTGCAACGGCGAATCGTTGTCGCCGGTTCCCGGATTATCAATAGTTAACAAATAACTGCCACCAGAACAATACACACCTGTTTCAATTAAATTATTGATTGAAAATGGCGTGTCTTGAATTTTATAATAGGCAGGAAAAGACACAGACCCCGTACTTGTAGCAGCTGGTGCCGTGCTTTTAACTCTAACTTTATAGGATTGGCCAGCAGTATCTGTTGGCAATGAAAAACTCAGGGTTGCCGGCGATGTTGTAACCGCGCCTTGTGCAGACGTATAAACTACGGTGGCGTTTGAAAACGCTCCCGAAGCATCGGAAAGTTCGATTATAAATTGATTGGTTGAACCTAAATTGCCTTCAGGTGAAAAAGCAAAACTAATATTATAAGTATTAAATGAAGCACTTGCACAAGCTTGACTAAAACCTAAACTTGGGGTACTAATAACCACCTGAGCAGCCATGGTTTTAGGTATTGAGAGCATAAAAAAAACAACTATGTAGGTAATAGTAAAATTCTTCATTTGACATTATTTTCGTTAGAAGAGAAACAATCATCTTTGGGGCTATAGAATTTAATTTACCTGTTTTATAATTGTTGATTCAATTAAAATAATGCCTTAGCATATCAAAACAGGGTGTTTTTAAATCCTATTAAATTACACTTCTAATTGTCTACGCGCTTTAAATCTGGGTCTATTTCGTTTGAAGCTATTATTTTATTTATTCTGAGTCTATAATCTGGACGTCGTTTGTTATTCAAATCAATAAATGTTTCAGAGTTATCACTTTTAGAATACACATTAAAGAAAGCAGAATTTCCATACCAGTTTTCCAAATCTTCATTATTCATATTGTTTTCAACAAAAATGTTTCCATTGCAATTGTTAAAATACATATCGGTAAATTTGATTTTCTCTAAATTTTCTTGATTTACCTTAATTTTATCTTCAAATAAAACCGCTGGATTAAACCCAGAAATAACACTTTTATTCATTTCAAGCGATGCATTATGCCCAACATATACGGCTTCTTTAACCAAACCTTGCTGAATGGCTGATGTTAAATCGTCGGTATCTGTTATTAAGGTTAAATTTTTTGCAACAACGGTGGTTCCTTGTTTAGAAAAATCGATTTCTTCTTTATTATCATAAGAATTAATCAATAAACATCGGGCTCCGGCGCTGTTTGACACGTAAGGCGACCGAATGGCCAAAGAGTTTGATAGCATGCACTTTGCACCAAAATTAAATTTAAAGTCGTTACTGTTAGATTTGTATGACACGGCTTTGTGCAAATAGGTTTCCCCGCCCAAAATTTCAAACGAATTACCGGCACAATGGCTTATCATTATATTTTCCAAAACGGTTTCATTGCCTACACTTGCCAGCAGAAGTCCGTTAAAATACCCATCGTTATTAATTCGTTTTCCGGCATATTCAATTCTTACATACCTTAAAATTCCAGAATTACTGGCTAAATTTTCACCTCCATAATTTGAATTTGCATAGGTTGTTGCATCAAGTTTAGGATAATATGAAGCTACCGAGCCACTTCCAAATTTTGTTGTTGGCGCATCTCCAAGAATTATAATGCCTCCCCAATCACCGGCTCTTTTAACGCTTCTGTTTGAGGTAAATATAATAGGATCTGTTTCAATGCCATCGGCAATTATTTTTGCACCTTTAGTAATAGTAAGGGATGCTTTAGATTGATAATCACCAATTATTACCGTTCCCGGTTCTATGGTAAGTGTTGCGTTGTTTGTAATAAAAACACTTCCAGACAAAAGGTATACGTTACGTTTAGACAACTTGGTGTCTTCCGTAATATTACCGGCTAATATTTGGTTAGGCTCGCCATGGTTTTGCGATTTGGGGTTAAACTCCGTCCAATTGTATAACCAATTATCGGTACCTATTATCCCCTTTTCTTGTTGCCCAAAAACACTGCCTATAGATAAAAGACATATGCAAAGCAATTGAATAAAGTTTTTCATAATTAATATTTTATGTTGGAAAAACAAATTAGATTTCCTATTATATAACGCTCAAATATATAATAAAAAATCCATGAAATACCAATTTTCACGATAAAATACATAAAATTATATAATATATTTATGATTTCATCGATGAAATGCACTTTAATTAGATTTAAAATAATAGGGTAAATTCACTTTTTTGAATGAAAAAAGGAATAAAATAATATGACTTTCGTCTATTATATTATTCCTAAATTTTAAAACAAACTAAAAAAACAACTAATTGTTGAAATTAATTATTAATGAAACTCGCTATATTCATGCAAGGATTTCATGGTTTCTTCATAAAACAAAATAGCAGCGACAAGGTTTGTTGTATCCGAGTAAGGCAAAATGCGCCGTTGGAATTCACCATTTGTTTCTAAAAAGCTTTTAGTGGCTTCGAATTGATCGTCCAGTGCCGATCGGTTATCTTTATCGTTTGGGATTCCCAAGGAAGTCATGGTTACACCCGGCTTAGTTGCAAATGCAATATAAGGCAGCAACTTAACAAGGCTTTCTATTCGCTCGACGTATAAATCCAGCAATTGTCCTTTTTGCATGCGCTCAAGATCTTCTTTAGTATGATATTTTTTAATAGAAACTTTATCGCTTATAATGCTTTTTGGAGCTTTATTTTTCTGAGCAAAACTAAGGCCTGTAACTAAAAAAAAGCTAAAACTTATTAATATAATTCTTATTTTCATGTCGAAGATTTAGGGGTTCAAACCACAAATTTATGTAATTAATCGTAAAAAACAAGCGTTTTATCGATTTTTTAATAATATTTTTTCACTCAAAAGATAAAATGTGATTTGAAATGGTGCAAAAACCCTATTTAGATTTAGTAAATACCTGAAAGTAAAACTGATACTGTATAAACCCATTATCAAAACTATTTAAGATTTTATAATTGCTTTGCAAAGTCTATTTTTGCAAACAACATGGATTCATTAACACAAATAGTATTAGGGGCTGCCGTTGGCGAAGCCATATTAGGAAAAAAAGTAGGCAATAAAGCTGTTTTATATGGTGCCATTGCCGGCACTATTCCAGATTTAGACATTTTCGCATCCCACTTTACAGATACCGTAACGGCGCTGTCTATCCACCGTGGGTTTACACACTCCGTTGCGTTTGCCGTACTTTTTGCACCGCTTTTTGGGTGGCTGGTTTCTAGGTTTGAAACCTATAAAAAATTTAAAGGCTGGTCTTGGTTATTTTTTTGGGGATTTTTAACGCATTCCATTTTAGATGCCCACACCACTTGGGGCACACAACTATTTTGGCCTTTTGACTTGCGGTTGGCGTTTAAAACCATTTTTGTAATCGATCCTCTTTACACCTTGCCGTTTTTAGTGTTTTTAATTTTGGCAATGTTCCAGAAAAAAACCTCCAAAAAACGGCGCTATTACAATAATATCGGTTTAATTATCAGTACCACATATTTGGCTTTGACCTTTGTTTTAAAATGGGCAGCGTTTAGAGAGTTTGAAGATGCGCTACTAAACCAAGGCATAAGCTATCAACAAATAGACACCAGACCATCACCGCTTAACACCATACTTTGGAGCGTAAATGTTGATACCAATAATGCTTATTTGTTGGGTAATTATTCTTTTTTTGACACACAACCCATCACTTTTGAAACTTATAAAAAAAATCATGAGTTACTGGGAAAACTTATTGACAACGAAAAGGTTAAACAGATGATTGCTGTTTCTGAAGGTTGGTACACCATCACCAAAAAAAACAATAAATTATTTTATAACGACTTACGGTTTGGGCTTTTAAGCATGACACCAAACGCCCAAGATTTTGTATTTCAGTATGAAATTCGAGTAGACGAATTTGGCGATGTTCAATTTATAGAACAAGAAAAAAACAAGCGCGATGGAAAAAAACTATTAGCCGATTTGTGGGTGCGCTTAAAAGGGAATTGATGGTGCTAATTTTTTCAATGTTCATGTCTAAAAACAAGAAAGCCGCTATATATTTGGTACTAGCACATAAACAAATATCCTAAAATCTAGGATACGTTTTATGGATATACTCCATAACGTTATTCACAATCCTATCACATTTAGAGTTACCAAACTCAAAAATATTCGTGTAATCGGTTAAGCTCAAAATGGAATTTTGAAGCATTTTCCTTGCTCTATGTAAACGAACTTTAACATTACTATTACTCAAGTTTAAACATTTTGATATATCAGAAATGGCTAGCCCTTCAACCTCTTTAAGCATAAATACTATTTTATATTTTTCTGGAAGTGTATCAATGGCTTTTTCCATAAAACAGGAGGATTCTTTATACATAGCTTTGTGTTCAGGGTTCATAATTGTCCGGTCTTCAATTTGTAAAACATAATCGTCTTGTTGCAGAGCAACAGTTTTATATTTTGAAGTCTTTCTTTTTTTCTGTAAGGCCTCATTTATGCCTATTCGTATTAACCAAGTAGAAAACATAGCGTTATTATTAAATTGGTACAATTTCTCAAACGCCTTGATATAAGTGTCTTGCATAATGTCTTCTACATCGGTTTCAACATCAACATAGCTTCTTATTGTTCTAAACAACAACTCATTATAACGGCGTAAAAGTATCTCAAATAATTCTATTTCCCCATCTAGTACTTTCTCAATGATCAAAGCTTCATTAAGTTCAATTTTGATTGTTGGGTTGCCTTTCATATCTATATAATTTCTTATTGGATGCAAATTTCTTTTTAAGGTTACAGTATTTGTAACCTTTTTTTAAGAATCTCATCTAAAGAAACAAAACCTTAAAGGTTTGAAGAATTCACTGAAGTTTTAATTTTTAATATCCTATAACTTTGAACTATTTATCCACAGTATTAAACAAATCATGGTTGGCGCACAATGTTATTCAATTGTCAATTGAAAAGCCAGAACCATTTACTTATAACCTTGGTCAAGCAGTAGAAATATCCTTACCTGAGGGCAAAAATTTTTTAAAAGCCCCTTTTACACTTACGAGTATTTATGAAAAGGATAAAGACCTACAGTTTATTATAAAAATCTATCAAAAACACCATGGAATTACCGCTAAACTAGCTCAATTAAAAGTTAATGATAGCATTTTAATTTCTGAAGCATGGGATTCCTTCACATACAAAGGTCCGGGAGTATTTATTGCTGCTGGCTCTGGAATAACACCCTTTATCCCCATACTAAGATTGCTAAAAGAACAAAATAATATAGAAGGCCATCGTTTAATTTTTGCCAACAGAAAAGCACAAGACATCATCCTTAAAAAGGAGCTTAAAGAAATATTACAAAACAGGTTTCACAATATATTAAGTAGAGATCATCTAAGTCATCACGCTTTTGGCCATATTGACTATGAATTTTTAGAAGCAACTATAAGTAACACCAATCAAAATTTTTATTTATGCGGACCTATCTCCTTGCTAAAAAGTGCAAAAAAGGACTTAGTTAAACTCGGTGTTAATCAAAATTTAATCCAAACTATATATTAAACCCATGAAAATTAACGGCAAAGGAATGTATAAAACCGAGGTTTTATCAAGTAATAGCATTCAAGAATTACATCAAAACACAACATATCAAGAAAAATTAGAAGCCATAGAATATCATTTTGGTAAAATAATGGAAACGTTAGGGTTAAACCTTGACAATCCAAGTTTAAAAGACACCCCAAAACGAGTGGCAAAAATGTATATCAATGAGATTTTTAGAGGGCTGGATGAAAATAATTTTCCAAAAATATCTTTTTTCGAAAACGCTAGTGGTTATCGTGAAATGGTTGTGGTTGATAACATTGCGGTACACTCTTATTGCGAGCATCATTTTGTGCCTTTTTTCGGAAAAGCAGCAGTGGCTTATATTCCAAAAGACAGAGTTATTGGGTTGTCCAAAATTAATCGCATTGTTCAGTTCTATGCCAGCAAACCTCAAATACAAGAAAAACTTACAGTTGAAATTGGACAAAAACTAAAAGATTTATTAAAAACAGACGATTTGGCCATTTATATCGAAGCTAACCATTTATGCATAGCTTCTCGTGGTATTAAAGACAGGGACAGTATTACTAAAACAACTTTTTTTAGTGGAAAATTTTCAAAAGATAAAGAAAAGTCAAGATTTATTAATTCTATAACCAAATAACTTTTTTAGAGAAAATTTGTAACCCCTAAAGCTTATTTGCATCAAAAAGGCAAATACATTTAAAACCAACAAAATTATGAATACAAAAATTAAAATTACGTTGATTATGACTTGCGTATTGTTATTATCGATACCAAACATGATGTGGGGCCAAGAAACGCCAAAATTAAATGATTCAGAAATAGCTTCTGTGGCTGTTGTTGCCAATCAAATAGATATTGATTATGCAAAAATGGCTATTAAGCGGTCTAAAAACAAAGAGGTTATTGATTTTGCCAACAGGATGATGGAAGATCATAACGCTGTAATTCAACAAGCCGTTGCGTTGGTTACAAAACTAGGTGTAACTCCCAAAGATAATGAGGTAAGCCAATCTTTGTTAAAACAATCAAAAGAAACCCTTAAAAAGCTCAAAAAAACCAAAAAACAAGATTTTGACAAAACCTACATTGATAACGAAGTTGCATACCATAAAGCAGTTATTGATGCAGTTAACGGCTTATTAATTCCGCAAGCCAAAAATGCAGAATTAAAAAACCTATTGGAGGCAGTTGTTCCGGCATTAGAAGCACATTTGGGGCATGCAAAAATGGCACGAAGTAAAATTTCAAAATAATGCGAACACATAAATCTTCAATTTCAAAATATTTACTGTTTTTTGCGGCATTAATTTTACTGATAATGTTTTTAATGGGTTATAAAAATCCAGAAAACAATGTGGGTTTTTCCAAAGCGCCCACAACACATACGGTAACCATATTTAGAATGAAATTTAATCCCGCCAATTTAACCGTAAAAAAAGGAGATACTGTTGTTTGGATTAATAAAGATTTTGTGCCTCATGATGTTACCGAAGAGCTAAGCCATAAATGGACGTCAAAACCTTTTAATAAAGGCGAAAAGTGGTCGAAAGTAATTAATGAGGACATCGAGTATTTCTGCAATCTTCATAAGGTCATGAAAGGTACTATTACACTAGCTAAATAATAATAAAATAAGTAATTATGAAATTAAATAATATCATTAAAATAATTGGAGTTTTCATTTTTTTAATCACTGCAGTGGGTTGTGATAGAGACGATTCTGGTACTATTATCACAATCCCACCGGGTGAGGGTAATTTAAATTTACCCCCATTAGATCCACAATTGGTGGAACAAGGAAAACAAGTTTTTAGATACGATACGTTTGGTGATGAAACATTTTGGACCGATGTATTACAAATGAATCAAGTCATAGAAAGTGCTGTGAGTCCTGCCACAGCTTTAAGTGTTGGGTTGAAAGTTGATGCCGCGGCTTTACCAGAAGCCGTGGTAACAGCTATCCAAAACGGAGATGTAGATTTAGAAGATCCGCAAACCACATTAACACTCTTGCAGCTTAACGCTGTAGTTGGTGTTCAAGGACAGGTTAGCGAAAAAGAAGATGGTAGTTTAAAATTAGATCGTGTGGGTATTACTTGTGCCCTATGCCACTCAACTGTTGACGACTCATTTGCTCCTGGAATAGGGAATCGATTGGACGGTTGGGCCAACAGAGATTTAAACCCAGGATTAATCATTTCATTATCGCCAGCTTTAGATCAAGCTACTAAAGATATTTATGCGTCTTGGGGACCCGGAATTTACGACCCAAGATTCAATAATGATGGCATAAACAACCCCGTGGTTATTCCTCCTGCATTTGGTTTATATGGTTTACCCAAAGCTATTTTTACCGGTGATGGCGATATAGAGCACGAACCAGTGGGGCCAGTGGCTTATTGGAATAGATATGTGGCCGTAACTCAAATGCGAGGCCACGGATATTTTGAAGACCCACGCCTTGGTTTGGTAGTCGACAACAGAGAAGGCGACGACTTAGTAACAGATAAACTACCGGCATTGCAAGCATATCAATTTTCAATATCGGCACCAAAGCCTCCAACGGGTTCTTTTGATATGGCTGCAGCTGAACGAGGCAAGGTGCTGTTTTCGGGAAAAGGACAGTGTGCAACCTGCCATTCCGGACCCTTATTTACCGATGTTATTGAAGGCGGAAAATTGCACCCACAAAGTGCATCCGTGGCAATTGATAAAGATTATGTAAAGCGATCTGCAACAAAACTTTGGCGTGTTACACCATTGAAAGGTATTTGGCAGCATCCCCCATATTTTCACGATGGCTCTGCAGCAACATTGGCCGATGTGGTTGAAAGATATAACCTAGAAAACAATCTTAACCTAAGCGCTTCTGAAAAGACTGATCTTACCGAATATTTAAAATCTATTTAAAAAAAGGGGTTAGTAAACCAAAAGTGGTTGTTTATGTTGCTTTTTTAAATGCATCTCTTTTAAAAGCGGAATTCCCTAAGGGAATCTATTTTAAAAAAGAGGTGCATTTTTTTAAAATAGCCAAACATCAACCTATTAAAGACCTACGCATTTACAAGACCTCCCTCCTCTTTCTGTGTAATGAAAAACCATGCTAAAAGTTATCGGCACTGGTTTTATAATATTTCAACTATTTACAAGTTTTAATGAAACACTTAACACATATTTTATTTTCAACCAGAACCATGACCGTTCTGTTATTGTTATTCGCCATATCCATGGCCGTAGCCACTTTTATTGAAAATGATTATGATACCGCTACGGCGAAAACATTAATTTACAACGCTACTTGGTTTGAAATCCTTATGCTTTGGCTTATTGCCTTGTTTACCGTTAATATAAAAACCTATAGGCTTACAAGAAGAGAAAAGTGGCCAATACTCGTATTTCATTTGGCGTTTATTTTTATGTTTTTAGGAGGTGCAATTACTCGATATACGGGCTTTGAAGGGCAAATGCCCATTGAAGAAGGACAAACCACCAATAAAATAATCAGCGACCTTACCTATTTCAAACTAGTGGTCACCGATGGGAATAAAACACTCAGCTACGACAAGCATCCATATATGATGTCATATTTTAACGCTAAAAACACAAAGTGGCCATTTAAAAGAACTTTCAAACAAAATTATAAGTTTGATGATAAAGTTATTACACTTAAAACACTCGACTACATCCCGTTAGCTAAAGATTCCATTCAAAAAACAGAAAAAGGAGAGAAAATGCTCCATATAATAACTATTGACCAAGGTAGCCGAAAAAATAATTATATACGAACTGGCGAAACCAAAAAAATCAATGGGATGTTATTTAGTTTCAACAAGCCAATTAAAGGTGCTGTTCAGTTGGAAGAAAAAGGAGGTATTCTTAAAATTGCCCTTCCTACAAACGGTCAATATTTTTCCATGGAAGGTCAACAAAAAGGCGTGTTAATCGACTCGTCTTTATTCGCTCAAAACTCAGGAAAAATCAAAGCAAATAAATATACATTATTAAACAAAAGGGCCCTTTATACAGTAAACAACACCAGTTTTATTATTCCAAAAAACACCTTTAGAGGAAAAATCGTTTATTATAAAAGTGATAAGAGCAATCCTAACAATAAAAATCTTTTGGATATTATCCGGTTAAAAGTAAGCTCGGGAAAATTCGCGGACACCCTGATAATCAAGGGAGGAAAAGGCATCACCCAGTTAGATAAAACCATAACTATCAACGGTTTAAATGTATCTTTAGGATTTGGTTCTAAAATATTATACACAGACTTTCATTTACGCTGTGATGATTTTTTGCTTGAACGCTACCCAGGGTCTAACAATCCCTCTTCGTACGAGAGCAAAATAACGGTTATAGACACTGGTTATAAAAAACAACATCATATCTATATGAATAATGTTATGGATTATAAAGGATATCGTTTTTTTCAAGCCAGTTATTTTCCGGATGAAACGGGAACCATTCTTTCGGTGAATGCAGATAAGTGGGGAACTAACATGACCTATTTCGGATATTCATTATTATTTATTGGTATGTTTTTTACCTTATTTTGGAAAGATACTTATTTCTGGAAGCTGAATAAATCATTAAAAAAAACACATAAAAAAAACCGCAATCTGTTTCATTTCTTATTGCTTGTAGCTTTTTTAGGTGGCACTACCCCCTGTATTGCCCAAAACAATAAAGCCGAAATTACAGACACGGCAAGAGCTAAGCAGCCACTTCTGGGAGCAAACGCTCAATTTGCTAAACCAGAAGAACTTGGAACAAATAGAATTATTAATCCTAATCATGCCAAAAAATTTGGGCATCTTTTGGTTCAGGATTTTCAAGGTAGAATAAAACCTATGGACACACACACCTTAGAACTACTTAGAAAACTTTACAAAAAAGACGCTTATCAAAATAATAATATTCGTATAAATTCTAACCAATGGTTTATTTCAATGCAAATTGACCCTGGTTTTTGGGCAGACAAACCTTTGATAAAAGTTAGTAAAAAAGGAGGTGATAAACTTATTAAAGAAACTGGTGCTAATAGGGAAGGCTACACATCATATACAAATCTTGTTGACACAAATACCGGAATTTATAAGCTAGATGAACAAAACAGCAAATCTTTTAGTAAACGAAAAGCCGACCAATCCAATTATGACAAAGCCGTAATAGAAGTAACCGAACGATTCAATATTTTTAGCAATATTGCATTTGGGTATTACACAACGGCAATTCCTATAAAAAACGACCCCTTAAATACATGGACGAGTTGGATTTATAGTACTAATGAAAATTTAGTTGAAATTGACAAAACCGCATATGGGTTTTTGAACGATTATTTTAATGGTGTTAAAAAAAGTTTAAAAACCCAAAACTGGACTAAAGCAGATCAAGCTCTTGAAAACATAAATTCATTTCAACAAAATTTTGGAAAAGACGTTGTCCCAACAGCCTTAAAAGTGAATTTGGAAATTCTTTATAACCATTTAAACATTTTCTTTTGGTTAATGATTGCTTACAGTTTTTTGGGGCTTTTTATGATAATTCTTGGTTTTGCAGAGGTGTTTTCAATAGAATCGAAGCAGAATCGGAGTATTCGTTTTTTAATTAAATCAATGTCGGTGTTACTAATTGTGGCATTAATTATTCAAACAACAGCCTTAGCGGTCCGCTGGTTTCTTTCAGGGCACGCACCATGGAGCAACGGTTATGAAGCCATCATATTTATTTCAGCCATGGGTGTACTAGCCGGATTATTGCTTTATAAAAACCGGAATGCTTTTATTCCTGCTGCTGGGGCCTTGGTAGCTATGATTATGATGGGCTTTGCGCACGGTGGCTCCATGCTCGATCCGCAGATCACTCCTTTAGAGCCAGTTTTAAAATCTTATTGGCTTATGATACACGTTGGTATTATTACTTCCAGTTATGGTTTTTTTGGGTTATCGGCAGTGTTGAGCACCATTTCACTCATATTATTTAGTGCTAAACCCACTAAAAAAACAAAACATGCCATTAAAGAGCTGACCATAGTTAACGAAATGGCTTTAACCATAGGCATTTTTGCGCTAACCATAGGCACGTTTTTGGGTGGCATGTGGGCCAACGAGAGTTGGGGGCGCTATTGGAGTTGGGACCCTAAAGAAACTTGGGCATTTATTTCGGTTATTATTTATGCGGTCGTGCTTCATTTAAGATTGGTTCCGAAGCTTCGAGGTAAACTTACCTTTAATATAGCCAGCCTGTGGGCAATTTGGTCAATTATATTTACATATTTTGGGGTTAACTATTACTTAGCAGGTTTACACTCTTATGCAGCTGGCGACCCAATTCCAATTCCTATATGGATTTATATTACGGCTTGTTGTATGTTAATCTTATCATTAACCGCTTATTTAAAACATAGAAACAAACAATACATTAATTAAATAATTAACTAAGCTTGATGATTGGTTTACTTTATGATTAATGATTTTATTATAAATGAGTGATTAAAATTTGTAACCAGTCTGAATATAGTTTTGATTTACACCTATAGTGATTAAGTGTGATTTTACATCTTCTTCAAATTTTTTAGGGCCACAAACATAAAAATGCTGTTCTGTGTTTTTGATAAATTTTATTAAGTAATCTTTATCTATTTTACCAAAATGAAGATTTTTAGATTTAGTTCTACTTAAAGTAACAAACAACTTGGAGCTAAATAACTTTTTCAACTTTGTGTAAAATAAAATATCCTCTTTTGTCTTATTGGCATAAATTAACCTATGCTCTTTCTTTAAATCAATTCCTTTATCCCGCATGTCTTTAAATATGGGTAAAAAAGGCGTAATACCAGTCCCTGCAGCTATAAAAGTTCCTCTGCCATTATATTCGTAGGAATCCCAGGCTTTGGATAGTTGAACTACGTCATTAAGTAATAATTGGGCAATACCTTTTGTAAGACCATTTGAATTTGGATATATTTTTATAACAAACTCTAAATAATCGTCTGATGCTTCATTAACTAAAGTAAAAGGAGCTACAGATAGTTCGTAACCAGGTTTATCGATACTCAAATCAACTGCTTGACCAGCCACAAAATTGAATTTAAATGGTTTAGTTACCCTTAATAAAATAACGTCATGACTAATGGTTATAACATTAATAACCTTTGCTTTGTACGGAAAAATAAAACCCATCTCTTATAAAGTTTAAAAATCTTTATTTTTGGATGCATTTTTACTTAATTAGTTACAAAAAAAGCTCTCCATTTATGTAGCTGTTTTGTGGAAATAAAAATGAGGTGAAATTTTATGTCAAACTATTAAGTTGATCAATAAAATAGAATTATACCAAAGTAGGATTCAAAATAGTCTTAAACTTACGGCATCGCATAAAAAATGTTTATTCACACGAAGCCCATACATTTCGTAAACCCGATGTCACTAAATATAATACACGTAATAGCTCTAATGCAATTTGCTGTAGATAACTGGCATTTGTCCTTTCCAAGTAGCCCACAAGTTGTCGTTATCGATTAAGTTTGCCATAAAGTGGCCAACATTTATACGACTCACTTTACCCGCATTAAAAATGGCGCTCCGTGTTGGCGAAGGGTGTATTTCGTAAGCAGTTACTTTATCCTCGTTAATTAAGCCATCTGGCCTAACTGCAACCCATTCAATAAAATTATTGTTTTGACCAATTTGTGTTCGTAAATAATCTGCTGCTTTTTCATTATCTACATGAGGTGGCAACAACAAACGAAGAAGCCCAATAACACATTTTTGCGCAAAAGAAATAGGTTCGTTTAAGTCGCGATTTCGATTGCCAGTCGTATTCATTAATACAAACTTTGTTGGACTTTGCGGATAATTTGATTTTATAGCATGGCATAAGCGTCGCGTAGCATCTGTTACGAGTTTTCTTGGTTGTCCGTAAATGCCTTTAAAAGTTAAATTATGCCCGAGGCAAGACGCAACGGCTTGACAATCCTTGACTATTTCAACCATTTCCGTATCACTTAGTTCTAATATACTAGCAGAAATAATTTCCAGATTACCATTGGGTTTCCATGATTCCGGTAACTTTTCAGGTGATCTTACAATTACTTTTACTTGGTGGTTTTTAGCCAAAAGCTGTTCTACTAATTTACTTCCGGTGGCACCACTGGCACCCACTACTAAAACTGTCATACTGATTTATTTTGATTGCATTATTTGTTTTATAGACGATGTATTAGTACAATTGTTTCACTTAAAGACCTTTTGCTTTACGTAATATTTTAACAACGCGTGTATGTGTTATCTCCAACAAATTCCATTGGTAGCCTTCAAAATCGGTTGTGTTCATAAATTGAACGACAACAGCATCAATATCCTTATGGTATTCTGCCATACATTGGTAACCTGGAGCTAATCCGCCATGATTAAATTCATAGATTGACGCATAGATTTCCATTTCTTTTTCATTAAGTAATGTACCATCATTTAAAGCCCTTAAAAAAATACCAACATCTTCTGCTGTAGCTATCATCATTCCATTATTCTCGTTTTTGAAGTCTTTTTCAATGCCAACATAATAACCCCTCATAACATCGTCCATATTTACGTCATCAATTGAACCAAAAGTATTCTTCAACCCAAGTGGCATTAATATTTCCTTGTTGAAATAGTCCTGACGGCTACCTCCCGTAACTTGTTCTATGATTCTTGAAAGCAATAAATAATTCGTATTTGAATAACCATAATCTTTGTTTGGCTCGAAGTCTGCCGGTAAATCCAATGCATATTGAAGCACATCTATATTGGTGTTTGGTTGGTTTTTCCAAAAATCAGGATTGTCCGTGAAATTAGGAATGCCACTTCTGTGTTGTACCATCATTCGTAAGGTGATTTTATCAGCATTTTCTATTCTTCCTACGAGTTCTGGAAAGTAATCAGCAACTGTTTTATCCAAAGACAAAAGATTGTTATTAGCCAATTTAGTGATAGCAACTGCAACATAAAGCTTGCTAATACTTGCAATTTTGAACAAGGCATTAGGATTGGCTGGTATTTTTTCTTCTTTATTATGATAACCAGCTGTATAGAATGCTGGAGGTTTGCCGGCTTCATCTACATATACAATAACGCCATCAAAATCATAACTTAAAGTTTGATCGACTTGCTCCTGTACCGTATCTGGCAGTGGTAATATCCATGCTATTACCAATATCCAGGGCACAAACCATAAGGAAATTAAAGTCCCAACAAGTAATACGATTCTAAAAATTTGTTTTCCTTTACTTATTTTCTTTGAGGTATTCTTCATGAACCTATAATTTAATGGTTTTTTAATTTATGGTGCAAATATGGTTGATAACGCAATAAAAATAAATTATCAATTACCGAACTGTATAATAGTATGGATGAATTGATTAACTACACATGGTACAGTATTGTTCAATTATAACAATTGGCGCTAAAGCCACAGCATTTCCCTAAAATTATCACGTTAAAATTAAAACTATTTATATTATATTTAATTAGAAGAATATTAAATATATAAGTATGAGCGAAAAAAGGAAACTAGACAAGGAAAAGTTGCACCGTTTAATGTACACTTTATTCTATCCCGCAGTCTTAGGCACATTATTTATGCTTATTGTACTTGGTGGCTTTAACAAAGAAAAAATTCAAATTGGTTTTGCCATGTTTTTAGCATTGTACTTTAGTGTTCAGCATATTCAAAATAACGACAATTCGGATAAAGATTATATGGGTTTGGATTTTATATTCGATATTTTGGAACTTGCCAGCATGTTCTTTTTATTTTATCTTTTAGGAATTACCGAAAGCGTTTTAAATCCACAGTGGTGTGCATTTTATTTGGTACTTATATTTTCTTTTTTTATTCCGATACTAACCAGAATCTTTAAGCAAATATGTTATAGCCGCAGTTTTGATAAGAATGACAAAGAATTAAGCAGTATGTCATTAATAGCTATGTTGATTGGACTATTTAATATTATTTTACCGTTTGAAAACGTTAGAATAATCTCTTTAGCTTTATTGTTTTTAATGTTTGTATTTTACTCCTTTTTTTATGTTTTATTTACCAAACCTAAATAGAAATAATATTATGGAGAGTATTTCTCTAATGATTTTTTCCATTGAAACTCTTTCTTTTAAAAAGCCATAAACCATTGAAATTCTACGTTGGTTCCTAACCAAGTTACTCGATCCTTTTTTGATATTATTATATTGCTGAAAATGACTATAAAATTATCAAAAGCGGTATCGTTAGATATACATATGTGTTTTTTAAAAGATCCGGGAAAACTTTATGGAATGTTAGCGGCTCTTAATTCTTCCTTTGAAATAATAAGGGCCATTTTCAAGATTTTTATTATAAATGAATTTACTTCCCAATACAAAAATTAGCAAAAATATTCCCCAGTAAATCATCATTGGTAATCTCGCCTGTAATTTCCCCAAAGTGATATAAAGCTTGTCGAATATCGATGGCTAAAAGGTCGCCAGACAAGCCTGTTTCTAATCCGAATTTAACTTTATCAACTTCTTCTAAAGCTTTCAATAACGAATCGTAATGCCTTGTGTTTGTGATTATTGTGTCACTATTCCTTAAAGCACCGGTATTAACAAATTCCAGTAGTTTTTCTTTAAGCGTCTCAACGCCTTCTCCTGTTTTAGCCGATAATTTTAAAACATGGGTTTTCTCGATTTCTTTTGAAATAGCCGCAATTATTTCTTTATCGTCTTTACTTATTTCATCAACTTTATTTAAAATAACAAGCAATGGTTTTTGCGGATATTTATTTTTTATCTTCTCTATCTCAACCCTGAATACTGAGCTTTGAGTTTTGAACGCTTTGGCATCCAACAGCAGGACAACAACCTGAGCCTGTTCAATTTTTTCAAAAGTCTTTTTTATACCAATACTTTCAACAACATCTTTAGTCTCTCGGATACCAGCGGTATCAATAAATCTAAACCCAATGCCGCCAATTGAAATTTCATCTTCAATGGTATCTCGTGTCGTACCGGCAATATCCGAAACTATGGCGCGTTCTTCATTTAAAAGCGCATTTAAAAGCGTTGATTTCCCCACATTGGGTTCGCCCACAATAGCAACGGGAATTCCGTTTTTAATCACGTTTCCAACCGCAAACGAGTCTATCAAACGTTTTAAAACCAAACCAATACGAGCTACCAATTCTTTAAATTGGGTACGATCGGCAAACTCGACATCTTCTTCGGCAAAGTCGAGCTCCAATTCTATTAACGATGCGAAATTTAAAAGCTCTTCGCGGAGTTTGGCAATTTCAGACGAGAAACCACCACGCATTTGCTGCATTGCTATTTGATGACTCGCTTCGTTATCGCTAGAAATTAAATCTGCGACAGCTTCAGCTTGCGATAAATCCAACTTCCCGTTTAAAAAGGCACGTAGGGTAAACTCGCCCGCGGTAGCCATTCTACAGCCCTTTCGCAAAAACAATTGGATAATTTCTTGTTGAATGTAATTAGAACCGTGACACGAAATTTCGATAACATCTTCACCCGTATAAGAATTTGGGTTCTTAAAAATGGACAATAACACTTCATCAATGGTTCTTTCGCCATCAATAATATACCCTAAATGTATGGTGTGCGTCGCTTGTTTGCTTAATATTTTACCAGAAACCGATTTAAACTGTTTCTCCGCAATACGTATGGCATCGCTCCCAGAAAGTCGAATAACGGCAATGGCTCCTGCCCCAGAGGGTGTTGCCAATGCGACTATGGTATCTTGATTTATCATGACGCAAAAATAGTAAAATGCTTTGCCAATTTTGATAAAGTGTGTTTAATATAAACAGCAGTAAAATCCTTATTTAGAATTGCTAAAAATAAATATCTGACGTTTTCAAGAACAACAATTCGTAAAACACACCATATTTTCAAATTTCATTGGTACAAAAATAATGCCCAAAACCTGCATTTGTTTGATTAAAAGCAACTTAAACATAAAACCCTAACATTATTGTTACAGATTCAATCAAAACATTGTGTTCTCTATAAAAATAATATTATCCTTAAATATATTATGTATGCATAGTATATTTGCAAATCCGTTTTTTTCTAAATGTGACTTTATGCATCATCAAGTGTCATAAGTAACAGAAAACCAAAACAGTATAACTTTTAATCCACCTAGAGCAACGAGGAAAAGATTTGCAGTTTTATGAGAATAATCGAGTCTGAATTTTCAAATCACATCATTAAATCTGTACAAAAGGACTTGGGTAATATCTACTTTTTTAATCATATCGCGGTTGTTGAATTTAACGAAGGCGTACATGTCGACATTGACAATTCCAAAGAAATATTCGATGAAATTAACACATACTTTGGCACCGCAAAACCTTTTGGTGTTATTGCAAACCGAGTAAACTCGTACTCTGTAAAACTTTTAGATGCCGATTTATTTCGAAAAAAAGTTAAAAACCTATGCAGTTATGCGGTTGTTAGCTACAACCTTGCGGGCAAAATGAATGCCGAAATTGAAAACAGTTTCTGTCTTTCAGAAAACATTAGTTACAACAGCATAAAAGAGGCCATTAATAACGTTTACGGCAAAGTAAAAACCAGCACCTCTTTTTCCTTAAACTAAATAAATACCGTCTGGTTTTATTTCAATAAGTTTCTGTTTATACAACGAGCCTACCGCTTTTTTAAAGTTCTTTTTACTCATTTGAAGCTGCTCTTTTATAGCTTCCGGATTCGACTTATCGGTAAGATTCAAATACCCGCTATTATCCTGTAGTTCCTGCATAATGCGTTCTGCATTGGGCTCAATGTTTCTATAGCCAATTTGCCCTAAAGCAATATCCAATTTGTTGCCGGGGCGTATTTTTTTAACAATCCCTTTTAGTTTGTCGCCAACACTAATATCCTTAAAAATCTGATTATTGTAAATCAAGCCCAAATGCGTTTTATTTACAATCACGTTCATCCCAATATCCGATGGATGAGACACAATCAAATCCACTTCATCAAACTCGGCAACCGTAAGCTCTTTATTGTCTAAAAACCGGTTTGTTTTGCTCGATGCCACTAGCCTATCGGTTTTTTCATCCAAGTAACAATGCACCAAATACCAACCACCGGGTTTCATTTTAAAGGCCTGTTCCTTAAACGGACAAAACAATTCCTTAACCAAGCCCCAATCTAAAAAAGCACCGTATTCTGTAACTTGATTACAACGCAACAACGCAAAATCGCCTTTCATAATATAAGGAAAATCTGTTGAGGCAACCGGTCGTTCCTCATTGTCCAAATACACAAAAACATCAATTTTGTCCCAAATTTTAAAAGTCTCCGGAACATATCTATTGGGCAACAAAACCTCGTTGTCCTCATCATCAATTAAATACACGCCATGATCGGTTTCGCGCAGTATTTCCAAAGTATTTATTTGTCCTAAATGTATCATGTGGCAAAGGTAACAATTTTTAATCCGCGGTCGTAGTTTACAAGGCGCAACTTAATCGGTTATTTATAGTTTATTTTTTGGCGCAACCTTGCCCTTCGACTGCGCTCAGGGTGGCAGGTCGGGCTATCCACTACAAGTCCTCGCTTCGTCCCGATAACAATCGGGGCTCGCTGTGGGCTTTCCACTTCTATCCCTTGCGCAGCAGTCCGCTGTGGGCAGTAATCAGTCTGCAGTCGGTAATTATACCTGTTAAGTTTTGTAACGCCCAAACAACTATCAAACTACCCACAAAGCACTAAAATTTCGGCATAAAAAAAAGCGCTACAACAATTGCAACGCTTTTAAAATATATAAAACTGCCCATATTAATAAGCAGACTCTTTTTTAAAGTGCTTAACCAATAAATAGTAAACCACCGCTCTGTATTTATTTCTGTTAGATTGTCCGTATTTGTCCATAACGGCTTTTATGCCTTTATCTAAATCGGCGCTATCTTTTAATCCTAATTTTTTAATTAAAAAATTGTTTTTAACGGTGGCCAATTCGGTGTCGTCCGACCCTGAAACCGTTGCAGAATCTGCATTGTAAATTGATGGCCCACAACCAATTGTTACTTTGGTTAATAAATCCATGTCTGGGTTAACACCACATTTGTCTTTTAAATCTGCAGCATATTTTGCAATAAGCTCGTCTCTTTTACTCATAATTAAAATAGTTTTTTAATGAATTTTATTTGATTTTTTGCCTATAAGCTAAAAACTCAAAACAATCCAATTGGGTTTATAAATACGTTTTTAAAGATAACTATTTTTTAGACACAGCAATTTACGGTAAGTCACTTTAATTTAAGCCATAGCCTTAAAATATTGGAGCAACACCTCGTCATTCAAATGTTTAGGCGTAAATATTTCCAATAATTTCGGCTGTTGGCTTGCGGCATAAAACGTATTTAAACGGTCTTTTAAATCGGATGTTCTGGATACCGATTCGTATACAAAACCATACATATTACATAAATGTTCGGCCGTTAAATTATGATTGGTTTCAAAATAAGTATCGAAATTTTCAGTGTTTTTATGCCCGGGCAGAATCCTAAAAATACCGCCACCTTGGTTGTTTATAATAATGATTCTAAAATTGTTCGGTATATAATTGTTCCATAGGGCATTGCTATCGTAAATAAAACTTAAATCGCCCGAAATCAATGTGGTTTGTTTGGGGTTGGCCACCGCGCAACCCACAGCTGTACTTGTGCTGCCATCAATACCACTTGTTCCGCGGTTGCAAAATACTTCCAGCGTTTTGTTCAAATCAAACAATTGTGCGTAACGCACCGTAGAGCTATTGCCCAATTGCAAAACCGTGTGGTTTGGAATACTGTTTAAAATAATTTCAAAAGCCTTTAAGTCGGAAAAATCTATACTTTTAAGATAATCGGCATGCTTAAACTTTCGGGTTTCTTTTACCGATTTCCAAACCCCGTTATAATCACTTTCCTTTAAATCAATTTCCGGCAAAAATTGTGAGAAAAAGAAATTTGGTGTGGTTTTAATCCATTGGTTTAAACTAAAAAACGTATCGTTCGCTTTATTCAAATCAATATGCCAATGTTGCTTGGGCTTATATTTACGAAGAAAAGCCTTTATTTTTTTCGATACAATCAAACCGCCAAAAGTCAACAGAATTTCGGGTTGCAAGTTTTTAAAATGATCATCTTTTAAAGGCGCGATAATTTTGTCGATACTCGGAAAAAACGCCTCGTGATGCAAATTCGAGGTGGTTTCGGTAAACACGATCACACTGTCGTCTTTTGCCAATATATCCAACCATTGCTGCTCCATATTATTTGGTGGACTAACGCCAACCAAAACCATTTTTTTTGAAGCCGCATTCCAATCATTTATACAATCCCTTAAAACCGAAGCTTCAACTTGTAAAGTTTTGTTTTCAACGGGAATTACCTTAGGCGTTACTTCGGGTTCATCAACCATATCGTACAAAGGTTCATCAAACGGAATGTTAATATGCACGGGGCCGTTTTTTGAATATGCGGTGTTAATGGCTTTATTTATTTCAACTTCATTATAGTTTTGAATACCTTGTTTTAAACCCAATAAAGCTTCAATTTTGTTTTCCATATTTTTAAAAATGGGCAACTCCTCCTCTACATCGTCTTTTTCATTTAAATCCAACTTCAAATTTGCCGAATATAAAATATGGTTTTCAAATACATTTTTCTGATTTATGGTCTGCCCATCGCCAACGCCAATTAAATGTTTGGGTCGGTCTGCCGATAACACCACCAAAGGTACATCGCTATAAAAGGCTTCCGCCACAGCGGGATAATAATTTAACAACGCACTGCCCGATGTGCACACCACAGCCGTTGGTTCTTGCAGTTGCTGTGCAATGCCCAATGCAAAAAAGGCGGCACAACGCTCGTCGACAATGCTGTAGCACGTAAAAAACGGATTGTTGGTAAACCCAATGGTTAAGGGAGCGTTCCGGCTTCCCGGAGAAATAATAATGTGCTTTATGCCCTTGGTTTTACAAAGCTGAATAACGGTTTGCGCTAGTGGAATTTTAGGGTATTTCATGGTTTTCAAAAGTACAAAACCTAAGTGAAAATTTGCGCCACTAATACACGAATGTTTAATAAAAAATAGCTTTGAATTTGTAGAAAATTCAAAGAATACGTTTCATGGTTTGCGATTTTGAAACCGTTTCGTCCCATTCGCTTTCCGGAATGGAACTATCGGTAATACCGCCACCAACGTAAATTAGGGCTTTGCTATCTTTTAATTGCATGCAACGCAAATTAACGTACAATTGCGTGCTTTTTTTGTTTATGGCATAAGCCCTGTTTTCAATATTGCGTTTACCCGAACGCGGTGCTTTTGTGGTTTCAAAATTCAGCTCCCCAAGAAAACCGGTGTAAAATTCGCGGTTATAATTTTCGTTCTTTAAAATGAATTGTTTGGCATCAAATTTTGGGAATCCGCAAACTGCCGGTGTTGGGTGCAATACCGAAATAATGTCCTTTAATTTTGCATGGGCTTGCAATCTTGCCGAAATCATGGTTTTTAAATGCAGTAAATTACCCGCTTTTACGGTTTCGGTTTCCGCTATTTTTAGGTGTTCCACCCAAGGCTTTAAACTGTCGGTTACAAATTGGGTAACAATGTGCTGCTCATCTTTTTCTTTGGCTTTCCAAACCACATCCAAGGTGCCTTTAAAATCCTGCGTTCCAGCCAATGCCATTATAGACAATTGCTTGCCTTCTATCTTAATTAAGGTTTCCGGTGTGGCGCCCAACCACATCCCTACTTTGGGGTGATACCAGCAATACACGAAAGCGGATTTATATACCTTTAAAAGGTTTTTAAACATGGAAATGGGATTGGTTTCCGCCGAAAGGCTAACCGTTTCCTGCCGCGATAAAACCACTTTTTCAAAAGCATTTTCGGTAATGGCTTTGATGCCTTTTTTTATGAGGTTGATGTGACGGTTTTTTGATTCATTTTCAGTTTGAGCAAAACTACTATCTGAGTGGATTCCTGCCTCCGCAGGAATGACAAGTTGTTGAGAAATAGAAATTACTTCCGAATTTTCAATAGGTATTAAAACCGAATCTTCAGCATCGTCAAAAGGTGAAAACACAAATCCTTTTTCGGTAAACTCTTGGGTAAAAAACAAATCGCTTGTTTGTTGAAGCATCGCTTTAACAGCATCTTCATTGGGTTTTCTGTAAACCACAAAAGGCAAATGGTTGCGGTATTGTGTTTCAATACGGTTAAAAAAATCTTCCAAAATTTTGAGGTTATTTGGTTCTAGGAAGCGAAATGGTGGTTAATTTGCACAGCGAAATCAGGTTATCGTTATCATCGGTCACTCTAATTTCAAACAATTGCGTGGTTCGGCCCTTATGAATAAAAATAGCTTTAGCATAAACGTTTCCATCACGTACACTTTTTACATGGTTGGCACTAATCTCAATACCGCGAACAAAATAACCTTTGGTATTTAAAAACAATTCAGCTGCAAAACTTCCGGTGGTTTCTGCCAAAGCAGCTGTTGCGCCACCATGTAATACACCATCGGGTTGATGTACTTTAGGGGTTACTGGCATTTTCAAAATCAAAAAGTCATCGCCAAAATCAATCATTTCAATTTTTAAGGTTTCCAACAAAGTGTTTTTAGCCATAGCTTGAAACCGTTCTAATATGACTTCTTTAGATAATTGCATAGAATAGTGTATTTTTAAAATCGCAAACAAAAATACAAAACATAAGTGTAAATGAAATTACAAGAAAAAGAAATATCATACACCATATCCAACTCGTATTCTACGCTAAACGAACTTACCAAATCGACCAAAAACGTGTGGTTTGTTTGCCATGGCATGGGCTATTTGAGTCGGTATTTTTTAAGATATTTTAAAGGATTGAATCCTGATGAAAATTATATTATTGCACCGCAAGCCGCCAGTAAATATTATTTAAAATCCGAATTCAAACACGTTGGTTCCAGTTGGTTAACAAAAGAAAGCACTGAAATGGAAACCGAAAACGTGATGCGTAATTTTGATGCGGTTTTTAAAGCTGAAAACATCCCGGTGGACCTCAACTTGATAGTGTTTGGCTATTCGCAAGGGGTTAGTGTTGCGGCGCGTTATGTGGCAAAACGTCAATTACCATGTGCCCAATTGGTGTTGCATTCCGGTGGCATTCCCAAAGAACTACAAGCTGAAGATTTTGCGTTTTTAACGGCAAAAGTAAGTTTGATTTGTGGTACCGATGATGAATATTTAACAGATGAACGCTTACAAAGCGAAACCACAAAAGCACAGCTTTTATTTAAGGACCATTTGAATGTTATCCTATTTGATGGCAAGCACGAGGTGAATGTTGATATTGTAATTGGATTGGTTTAAACTAAACGTCATTGCGAGGAGCCCCGATAGCTATCTGGACGACGTGGCAATCCCTTAAATAGAACACGCATTTACAATTAAAAAGATTCCTGCCTTCGCGGGAATGACAAATCAATGACGCAAACCACATGAAAGCACCAACCCTAGAAAACCACCGCGTTAAACTTTCGCTATTAGATTTAAGCAATTACAAACACCTATGGCCCATTGCGCAACAGCCCGATTTAATACAATTCTCGCCCAGTAAAATCGATACGCCCGACGATTTAAAAACCTACGTACAAACCGCCGTTGATGGCTATTTCCACAAAACCACCATACCGTTTATTATATTCGATAAACAAAGTAATACCTATGCAGGCAGCACGCGTTTTGGATTGATTAATTGGAAAAACAAAGTATTGCACATTGGTTGGACGTGGATTGGAAGCGAGTTTCAAGGCAGCGGACTTAACGCTAACATGAAATTTTTAATGCTACGCTACGCCTTTGAAGTTATGGATTTTGATAAAGTAGAATTTAGAATAGACGAACGCAACATAAAATCTAGAAAAGCGGTTGAAAAATTGGGCGCTACCCTTGAAGGCATTTTACGAAAAGACACCCTAATGCTTGATGGATTTAAACGTAGTACCTGTTGCTATGGGATTTTGAAAGATGAATGGGCTGGGATTAAGCATAGTGTTTTTGCTGAATACCTGTGACGCGTATTTATTTGTTTTGATGGCACGTGTTAGGAGAAGAGCGCTAGCGCGGGAGGAACGCTAGCATGAATCAAGACGATATTTATTTTTTATTTATCTTATCGAAAATATCTTTCAAGCGTTTTTGCTCATCTTTAAAATCAATGTCAAAATAATCTCCAATCGCTCTCGTACCAGTCCACAAATAACGTCCAGCAAAACCTAGAAATATATAACTAATAATAACATCCACTGTTTGAAAAGTAAATTCTAGAGAGTTAAATTCCACTAGTCCTGGTGTAAATAAGTTTTCATCAATCCATGAATCAATTCCTACTGTATAAACCACATAAAATGTAAAAATCATAAATGCAGTTATAAGTCCTTTTTTAGCTTTTTCTGTTGATTTTACTTGTAGTTCAAGCTTTTCAAGCTCTTTAGTTAAAGGTGTTTCGTTATACCCATGTTTACTGCCTTTAGTAATTGATTTACTCAAAGTCTTAATGCGTTCTTGCAGTTTTTCAAGTGTATGGTTTGCACTAGGTATGAAGAATGCAGCTGCCGCCAAAGACAAACCAGCCAGTGAGGCAACGAAGTCCGAACCTATTGCGTCATCCAAACGAGAAACTATTTCAGTTATATCCATAATAATTTGTATTTAGCCGAAACGGAGTAAGGCAATATCTTATTTTTTAATTTCTTCTTTCCGTCCAAACCAGTTTCCCAAAATGGGTGGTTTGTCATTATGAGAAACCTTTTCTAAAGTAGAACTTGGATTAAATCCAGCCGCATCGACCATTGAACGAATCAGCTTTTCCATAATTTCATTTTTCTCATCACTTTCAGGTAGTTTTTCGATTTCTCGTTTATATCCATCATATGATTTGGCAAGGCTTTCTTTATAAGCATATTCCTGTTCAAGTCTTCTATTTTGACTTTGCTGTTTACTTGCAAATAATGCAAGCCAAATGGTAGGTATAAAGAAAGGTGCTCTTGATAGTATATTCATAAATGCGTTTCCAATGTCACTACTATCATTAACTGTTTGTATTGCATAATAAACCATCCCAATCATTGTCAAAGTAAAAACAGCGGACCAAATAACATTTGGTGTTTTATAACTCCTTTTTTGGTCGTAATATGATTTAGCAAGTCCTGCGGAAGTTGCGCCCGGTAAAAGACCTTCAATTTTGTAAGACAGAGTTTCGAAATTCCCTTCCCATTCTCCGTTCAATTCTTCATGTTGAGTTTTTAAGTCATTTAGCTTAAATTTTAAAGACTCTGTATCCTCGGTGGTTTTTCCAAAAACCTTAGTTTCGAACTCTTGAACTTTAGTTTCGATTTGTGCTATTTCTGAACTATATTCATTTACTTTTTCAAATGTTTCATTCAGTTTCTCTGCTTTACTTAAAACTGCCGTACTCGGCTTTTTTACGAAATCGTTGTATAACTCCGTAATATCGTTCAATTCTGTTTTTAATGAAGTAATTTCTCCATTTGCCGTTTCAATGAATTTTTCAAATTTTTCTTCGAATTTGTCAGTAGTCTGTTCTTCTGGTTGTTGTTCTTCCATATAATAGATTTAAACTTTGCCTAACTATTCAGAATAAAATCGCTTTAATGATTTATAGTCTGATAATACAGAAACAATCCCGATAATAATCGGGACATTACAATTAAGCTAAGATAAAATTTTAACACAAGAAAATCAATACGTAGTTGTACGTAATTATCAACACTTATAAACAAAAAACAAGCTTAAAGAAACTAAAAAGCAACTACGAACAAAACATTTAATGATGATGCCCATCCTGATTAAATAGCATATTTAACTTCGTATATGTTTTTTCTACTATTTCGTTTTGCCCTTCAATAATTTTATATTTTTTATTCACTTGAATATTTTCGAATATTTGCGCTTCGCTATTGGACCAATACACAGTTAAGGTTTTAATGGATTCGGAACGTCCCAATCCTATTTCTGCTTGTAACGTGTTGCCACCAAAACTGCCGCCTGTATTTACGCTGTGATATACGGTTCTGTCATTTTCAAGTTCGAGCTTTAATTTTGTTCCGATGGCACTGCGGTTTGATTTTACGCCTTCCAAATCGAGTACAATCCAATTATTAATCGATATGGGATTTTCAAAACAAACATTTGGGTATGTATCGCCTTCATAAGCGCCTCCCAATACGGCGTAAACATCTTGGTCGCCGTCATTATCAAAATCTGCAAACCCAACGCCATGTCCTTTTTGAATATGCCCAAACCGTCCTGCCGACGTGACTTCTTCAAAATGGGTGCCGTTAACATTTCTAAACATTCTGTTCGGGATAACCGAATTAAAATTTGGTGCACCGGTGCCGATGTAAAAATCCAGCCAACCATCATTATCCAAATCCCCAAAATTCGAGCCCATGGTGTACATGCTAATATTTACATGGTATGCTTTGCTCATTTCAGTAAAGGTTTCATCACCATTATTAATGAACAATCTGGATTTTTCTGAGGTAACTTGCTTGCCTTGAATCTCTTTTGAAAAATCGTCTGATAACTGATGCAGATTTCTTGCATCGTAGCTGTTTACAAAAATATCATTGAACCCATCGTTATTCACATCCCAAATCCAACACGGGAAACTAAAAATGGGGTCTTTTACACCTGCGGTATTTGTAATGTCTTTAAAAATTCCGGAATCATTTCTGAATAATAAATTTCTGCCTCCCATGATGGAAACGTACAAATCCGGCCACTGATCGTTATTTATATCACCAAAACTCACCCCTTTTACAAAGCCCTTTATGTCCCCTAAATTGTGTTTTGAAGCCTGCTCTAAAAAGGTGCCGTTTTTCTGGTTGATGTACAATTCACAAGGATGGGACTGGTTTGGTTTTGACTCGTTTCCTATAAAAAGATCGAGGTAACCATCATTGTTTACATCGGCCCACGATGCTGTTTGCGTAGGGTGCAGAGAAAGCAAACCGGCAGATTTTGTTACATCGGTAAATGTGCCATCGCCATTATTTTTAAGAAGTGAATTTGGGTGGTTGCCACCTGCGCCTAACCAACCGCCTCTTAAAATTAAAATATCTACATTACCGTCGTTATCATAGTCCGCTTGAATGCTATTTAGTCCGCTAACAATACCCGTTAAACCTGCTTTATCCGTGGCATCGTCAAATCCTTTTCCGGAATTGATAAACAATTTGCATTGGTCTGTCATTCCGTACGACGTTGCAAAAATATCAATAAGTCCATCGTTGTTGAAATCATCTAAACACACCCCGCCCGATAAACCGTTTTGGGCAATACCTAACCCCATGGCAACCTCTTTAAAAGCAGGGAAATCCTTTTTTTCTTTTTGCCAATTGGGATATGTAATAAAGTAGTCTTTAGGGGTTTTATCGGGGTATTCGCCCAGCGTCATATGTGCCAAATTTAGGAGCCATTTGTACATGTCTTTTGGGAATTTTTCATACATCATGGCGTATATTTCAATGGCTTTTTGAGATCCGTTTTTATTCCTGTGAAACGCTTCGTCCTTTAAAGGTAAAATACACGAATACGCGTTGTGGTATTTATTGCAATTCTCAACCTCTCCGCTTCGTAAATACGCCAGTGCCAATAGCTCTACAATAGGAAGTGTTCTTCTATTAATGAGTTGTTCAACAGTAGAATTTCGCTCTTTTATAAAAGATTCAATTTCTTCAATACAACGTTCATTTTCTCCGGCCCGCAACAGTTCTGTGCAATACCGAAACCAATTGGTCGATTTCTTGTTCTGTGGTCCATTTGCCATTTTGTCTTTATACAAATAAGCCAGTTTTTTATTCCAATGATAATTTACATTTGGATCGCCCGTATCGTATAACTCCTTAAGCATGTTGGCCATTAATGCAGTTTCCGCATCCACATTTGTTGGTTTCGGGTTATCTGCTGGTTTATTATCCGATTTACAGGCCGACAAAAAGAGTAGCACTATTAATATTTTATTCCATTTCATCTGATCATTATATTTTTAGTGTTTCCAATATTTTGCCTTTTAGTGTGGATATAAATTCGTGTGAATAATTTACTTGCAATCAAAATTAAAACTTTTCTTACTCAAACAAAAGTGAAGTTATCAACAGTTACAAACAAAAAAGCACGCTCCAAATGCTGGAAAGTGCTTTTAAATATCAAACCAATGATTTATGATTTATTCCTCGATGCGTTTACCCGTAGTTTCGCGTCCGCCTTGTAAAAGGGTGATGCTAACAACGTCGTCTACATCGTTTTTATTAAACGTTAATTGGGCATTCACCACTTTTAAATAAAACACATTTTGGGTTTTAGGGAAAATATCGAACTCGGGTTGCCCTGTGGCTTGCGCTTTTAATTGGCTGCCTTCTTTTCTAATGGTTAAAACAAAATTGGGTGCCAGTTCAAACTTGCCAACATAGGTTTCTAAAACAGCTTCTGGCACGACAATCTCTTTTTCATACTCTGAAACATCGGCGCCCAATTTCTTTAAAAAATCGATACCATTTTGATTATTCGGGTTTAAATCGATAGACTTTCTGTAATTGGCAATAGCCAAATCATTTTTGCCCAAAGTCATCAACGCTTCAGCATAACTATCATATACATTCGACGATTTAGGGAATGCCTCAATATTAAGTTTAAACACTTTTGCTGCTTCATCAACCTTTTCAGATTGCATCAGTTGGTAACCAATAGCATTCATTTCGCCTTCTATTAACTCATAATCTTCAGAATCTTTAATCGTATTATAGTACGTTATTCCTGCGTCAATACCTTTATCGTTGATAACGGCAAGCAAGGCATTGGCCACCGATTTCTTGGGTAAACTATACGCTTTACCATGCATAATACCCCGTATAGCCTGCGTCATTTGATTAAGTGGTGCGCCTCCTGCATTGCTTAAAAGCACGACCAACGATTTATCGGAAAGTGCTCGGGAAATATTGGTGTTAAATCCGTTAATGCCGCCGCCATGACCTATGGTATAAATACTGTCGGTAGATTTTCCTATTTTTTCATAACCAACACCCCAACCATAGGCATAATGGTTATTTCCCCAAGCTGAAATTTGAGGTTTAAAATACATGTCCATATATTTTTGTGGTAACAATTTGTTGGTATATAAGGCTTGATCCCACAGATACAAATCCTCAACGGTTGAATACAAAGACCCAGCGGCATACGGAATAGACATATCCAAATATCTTGAATTTATATAGCTGTTACCGTTTTTTTCGTAGCCTGTTGCGCGATTTTTTATAATATCGGCATGATTATCGTAACCCGAATCATGCATGTTTAATGGCGTAAAAATATGGCTGTTTAGCATTTGCTCATATGTTTTTCCCGTTAATTTTTCAATGATTACGCCCAAAAGAAAATAGCCCGAATTGCTATAATTAAACCTGTCACCGGGAGTGAATTCTAAATCTTTATCCGCAAATTTTTCAACAAATTCATCGGGTGTATACGGATTGCGGCTTTCGTCTTGAAAAAATCTGGGAAACGCGGTGTAATTTGGTATTCCAGAAGTATGCGTTAGCAAATGATGTGCGGTAATTTTGTCGCCTTTATCTTTTGGGTAATCCGGAAGATAAGTTGTAATGGGTGATTGTAAATCCAATGTCCCATCGGCGGCCAACTGCAAAATAAGCATTGCCGTAAACTGTTTGGTTATCGACCCCAAACGATGTTTTGTATTGGGTTGGTTTGGTATCTCCCATTCCATATTTGCCATACCAAAGCCTTTTTTGTAAATCACTTTTCCGTGGTCCGCCACCAAAACAGAACCGTTAAATTTACCGTACTCGGCATACACACTAATTAGCTCGTTAATTTGCTCAACTTTATTTTGAGCAAAATTCGTATTATATAATAAAAATATAGAAAATGTTAAAACGATTTGCTTTGAAAATGATTTCATAAGTTTAAATTTTGATTGATTGGTTAATAATTAATTTTAAGTGATATGACGATTGAAACATGCTATAAGTTACATAATAAATAACAATTTTAAATGTGAGAGTGAAATACAGCAAGATTGGGAAAGTGCTTATATTAATTAGCGAATATATTTGTTATATCAAATAAACTAATACAAAACAATGCCACCGAAACAAACAAACAGAGCCTTTTATGAAGAAAAACTAAATGTTATTGTTGAGTATATTCACAATAATTTGGATAGCAAGATTGATGTAAAAACCCTTGCAGTAATTTCGTGTTTTTCGCCATTTCATTTTCACCGTATTAGTAGAGCTTTATTGGGCGAACCCATTGGCGCATACATTTCCAGAACGCGATTGGAAACGGCTGCAAAAATGATTCGGTATACCTCTTCGGGTATGGAAACTATTGCATACAGTGTTGGTTTTGAAACGCCCTCATCATTATCAAAAGCCTTTAAATCCCATTTTGGAATATCGCCTACCGAATATCGGAAAAACAAACTATTCACTTTAAAAAAAACGAACATTATGAATGCTAAATCCAGTACTGAGCAAAGTCGAAGTATAAACATTAAAAAGCCAAAAATTCAAGATATTGAAGATAAACAATGCTTGTATTATCGTATGCAAGGCGCTTACCAAACATTAGATTATGCCGGCGCTTGGAAAAAACTTTGGGGACAGGTAAAGGAACAAAAACTATTTACCAAAGGTATTAAGATGATTGGATTACCGCATGACGACCCAAAGGTTACCGACGACGATAAAATTAGATACGACGCTTGTTTGATTATTCACAAAGCGGCAAAACCCGTTGGAGAAATTGGTGTAAAAACTTTAAAGGGCGGCAAATTTGCTGTGTTTTTATATCAAGGTTCTTATAAATATTTTGCCGAGGTTTATAACTATATTTTTAACGAATGGCTGTTGAACACCGATTACGAACTGCGCGACGAACCTGTTAGGGAACGCTATATAAGCAACCCGGAACGTGTGGCGGAAGAGAAACTAAAAACGGAGTTTTATATTCCTGTTAAGTAATTACAAATCTTTTTTATAACGTTTAACCATGGCTTCGCGGGTTTCCGGGGCTTCTTTTGAGCCTAATTGGTCTTTAAGCATTTGTCCCATAGTTGGCAATGCATCGCGGTTAATTTGGGTGGATGTGTCCCATAACTTGGAGCGCATAAAGGCTTTGGCGCAGTGCAAAAACATTTCTTCAACGCTAATAATTATACAACTTTTGGGAGGGTGTTGTTCCGAAGCAAATAAATCTATATGGTTTGTATCAGTTGATAAATAGGCGTTTCCATTTATACGCAAGGTTTCGTCAACACCCGGAATTAAAAACAGTAAACCAACTTTTCCTGTTTCTATAATATTCGATAAGCTGTCCATTCTATTATTGCCTTTGGCATCCGGAATGATAAGTTCCGTATCGCTATTCACATGTACAAAACCCGGAAACCCACCTCGTGGTGATGCGTCGTGTTTACCGTCTTTATTTGACGAAGACAAGACCACAAAAGGCGATTTTTTTATAAAGTTTATGGCGTGCTTATCCAAGGTTGAAAACACTTTATCTTTTGCTCTTCCGCTAGGGAAACCGTATAACTCACGGAGTTGTTTTTCGGTAGTGATCTTCATATAGCTGTCATATTCAAATAATTAGCTAATTTAATTCAAATAATGGTCAATAATCAAATAAACGGGTATTTCATCAAATATATAATAATGCTATTGTAAATAATACTTACAATTATAATAAAGTAACAAAACACTAAATATATGAAACCCTTTATGATTCTTTTGGCATTATCCGTTACGGGATTATGCAAAGCACAGACTATTTCCAGTGATGACCAATTACATTTTGGTGCCGGTGCATTAATATCGGCAACCACTTATACCGTAGTTTACACCACCACAAAAAACAAAAAGAAAGCCTTTTGGTACAGTTTGGGCGCCGCTACCCTTGCGGGTCTTGCCAAAGAGGTTTACGATAGCAGTAAAGACAACAACAGATTTGATACCGGCGAATGGGGCGCCACCGCATTGGGCGGTTTAACGGCAAGCGTAACCATTAACCTTTTTGTTGGTAAAAACAAAAAGCGGAAAAACCAAATGGCACATCTTTAATTTTAACTTTTAACAATCTGCTTTATGGCTTCAACCATTTTTGAAGCACGCGCTTTTACCTCGGTCTCGGTCCACGATAATTTTATTAAACAGGATATGTTTCGGGCTATATAATAATCTGATTTCTCGAAGGTTTTGGTTTGAAGGTAAGCCAAGCCTTTTTTAACTTCTTGGGAAATTGGATACAATGATTTTAAGTTTTTTAGATGGTCCCATTTTCTGATGTAATGCCAGTTGTTATCGAAATAATGGAAACAACCGTCGACACCATTGGTTTTAAAGGCTTCGGATGCTTGTCGTGCCATGTCTAAATTGGGTAAAAAGAAATTTAAAAAGGCATAACTCTCCTCGCCACCTTCGGGCACGGTTCTAAACGTAACCTCGGGTATTTGCGATAAAGCCTCGCGTAAAATGCCGTAGTTTCTTTTTTGGATTTCCAAAAATTCCGGTAATCGCTTTACTTGGGCCAAACCTACGGCGGCGTGCAGCTCGGAAATACGGAAATTATAGCCTAAAAACGGATGGGATTCTGCGCCTCTGTCGTTACCAATATGGTCGTGACCGTGGTCGCTATAATGGTCGGCATTTAGGTAATAATCTTTATTATTTGTAATTACGGCGCCACCTTCGCCGCTGGTTATGGTTTTTACAAAATCGAACGAAAAACAGCCTAAATCGCCAATGCTGCCCAAGGGTTTGCCATTAAAAGTTCCGCCAATGGCTTGACAGGCATCTTCTACCAACAATAAACCGTGTTTGGTACAAATGGCTTGCAGAGCTTTCATATTGGCCATACTGCCACACATTTGTACCACCATTACTGCTTTTGTTTTTGGGGTGATGGCTTGTTCTACAGCTTCTGGGTTTAGGCCCAAAGTATCGTCAATATCGACCAATATGGGGATGGCTCCCAGCATCATAATGGCCTCGAAACTGGCCACGAAGGTGAATGTGGGCATAATAACCTCGTCGTCCGCGCCTACACCTGCTGCTGCCAAAGCTACCGATACGGCCGCGGTACCGCTGGAAACCAGTTGTACGTGTTTGGATTGCAAGGTGTTTTCCAATGCTTTTTCCAGCTCTTTGGCTTTCCAATGGCCATTGCGCATGCCATCAAAACCGTAGCGCATAAGTACGCCGCTTTGTAAAACATCGTTAACTTCGTTTCGTTCTAAATCTCCAAATAATTCGAATCCTGGCATAATGTATTTTTCTTTATGGTTGTACGGGACGTTGCCTTTGCGTTAGGGATTGAGGCATTTGTTGAAGCTCTTTTTGTGTTGTTGCACCTATGCAACACAAAAAAGCGACTGCCGAAAGCCCGACCCTTGTGGTAACGCCCAAATAATTTATATTTCTATTATTGTTTCTTTAATTGGTTTTCTTACTTTTTTAAAACCGGAAAACATATCGTCTTTTGCCCTGTAACCTACGGGGAGCAGCAATACGGATTTTAGTCCTTTTTCTTTTAATTTTAGAATGCTGTCGTACTTTTTTGAGATGAATCCTTCCATGGGGCAGGAATCTATATTTTCGATGGCGCAGATGGTCATTAGGTTGCCCAAGGCGATGTAGGCTTGGTTTGTGGACCATTGTTGTTGCTCGTTAATTGTCATGCTGCCCATAATTTCGGCAAGTCCTTTTCTGTAGGGTTCCAGTATGCTGTCTGGGGTGTTGCGTATGGCTTTTATGTTTTTGTAATAGTCGTTTACATCGAATTTTTGAATGTTGTCTTGAATGCAAATGACCAATAAATGCGAGGCTTCCAATACTTGTTTTTGGTTGTACGAATGCTCTACCAAGGATGCGCGTATGACTTTATCTTCAACAATGACGAGGCTTATGGTTTGCAGGCCATAGGATGTTGCCGTTAAATTAAAGGCTTGTTTTAATATGTCGAGTTTGTTTTTGGATAGTTTTTTATCGGCATCGAACTTTTTGGTTGCATACCGCCATTGTAACTGTTTTATAGTATCCATATTTTTTGCAATGCTTTGGTTACAAAAATAAGGTTTGAAAATTTCTTTTTAGCATGAAGTTGGATAAAATAAAAATTTCTTGAAACGAAGTATCTTGGAGACAAAGACATAGAGGTTTTGCGCACGTTTCATTTTAACCTTAGGGCAAAAAAGCGAAATTTGTTATTTAGATTCCCGATTTCTCGGGAATGACAATTTCGACGGAAACCACAAGGCAAGCCTCGAGGATTTCTTTTCGATTAAACTTATGGGATGCGAGGCAAAATTTATTTTAAAAAAGTGGATATTTTATTTGAAAGAAATAAAAAAGGGTTCTATATTTGCACCCGCATTCAGCGGATAGCTGATGAGGCACTCAAGGAGAAATGGCAGAGTGGTCGAATGCGGCAGTCTTGAAAACTGTTGAGGGTCACACCTCCGGGGGTTCGAATCCCTCTTTCTCCGCTGATTGATTTTCAAAAATCACCAAAACCCTTTAAAACGTATGTTTTAAAGGGTTTTTTCTTTTTAGCACATACCAAAATATTCATTAAATCGTGTAACAAAGGTGGTAAAATCGGTTACCTCAACTTTTACAATTTTTAGGGTAACCGATTTTTAAGCTTTCCCAAGTATTTACAAGTGTTACAGCTAGTTCAAATAGTAAACATCTTGTGTCGTATTGGGCTAAAAATTAAGTTTAATATTAATTAAAAAGGTTACCAAAAATGAAAACAAAAGTATCTATCCTCTTTTATGCAAAAAGAGCAAAAGTCAATGCGAATGGCTTATTCCCAATCTACACGCGCATTACAGTTAACGGTAAACGAGTTGAAATGAGTACCGGAAGATTTGTAGAACCCGCCAAATGGTCTGCATCTGCCGGCAAAATGAAAGGCCAATCAGAAGAAGCTCGTTCAGTAAACAGACAGCTTGATATGCTAAAGATCAAGATTATTGATATGCAAATGGAGTTTATTCATCAGAATATCCCAATTACAGCAAAAGCATTTAAAAGTAAACTACTCGGACTTGATGAAAAGCAACGTATGCTCATTCCCATATTCAAAGATCATAATAAAAAGATTGAAGAACTGGTTGGTAAAGAATATGCACCAGGAACATTAGAACGCTACAAAACATCATTAAAACATACTATCGATTTTTTAGAATGGAAATATAAAGTATCAGACATTGATATCTTAAAAATTAATCATGCTTTCGTTACAGAATATGAATTCTATTTAAGAAGCGTAAGAAACTGCAGCAATAATACAGCTGTAAAGTACATCAAGAATTTCGGCAAAATCATCAAGATATGTTTAGCGAATAATTGGATAGATAAAAACCCATTTAGCAATTACAAAGCAAAAGTTAGAGAAGTCGAACGCGTGTACTTATCAGAAGATGAAATTCAAAAAATACTAAATAAGGAATTTGCAACAGAACGTCTATCTCTGGTAAGAGATATATTCTTATTTAGCTGCTTTACTGGATTAGCATATATCGATGTTAAAAACCTAACTAAATCTCACATCAGTTTGGGTATTGATGGTGAGAAATGGATATTTACACATCGTCAAAAAACAGAATCAGCTTCAAAAATTCCAATCCTACCAGTAACACAATTAATCATTGATAAATATTTGGATCATCCACAATGTTTAAACGAAGATCGATTACTTCCCATATTGAGCAACCAAAAAATGAACGCCTATTTAAAAGAAATTGCAGGAATATGCGAAATAAATAAGGAGCTTACATTCCATATTGCGCGTCATACATTTGCGACTACAGTCACACTTTCAAATGGTGTACCTATCGAAAGCGTTAGTAAAATGCTTGGCCATAAAAATTTAAGAACCACACAACATTATGCAAAAGTTTTAGATAGAAAAGTAAGCGACGATATGCGACTATTAAAGGAAAAACTAGGCAATACACACACCATTTCAAAAGCCAAACAAATTGGTTGATTTTGATAATGTTGAAAACTTTTTAAGTGTTCATTTCAATAATTTTAACATAAAATGGTTTATTTTGATAGCACTCAAAATAAACCATTTTTTAATCTATGAATACCTTTTGCATACCATTCTTTCAAGAATTGGAGCGTGACTTTGAATTACTCAAAAGCACGTATAGCAACATCATAGAGCATAGTCAAAAAATGATTTTCTTTTTAGAAAAAAAGCTTAAGCAAATCAATAAATGGGTAAAAACATTTTGCTTTGATAATGAAAAAGATGAAATCTATTTCTTTAAAGAATTAAAGCCATCATTAGTTTCTAAAATTTTATACTACAAATACATTTTAAAGATAGAATCTACCCTGCCTCCAGGCAAAAAAGGAAAACGTAAACATTATATCAAAGCCTTAAATAAAGCAACGCTATCTGGAAAGGAAAACCGTGACTTCTATGAATACTATAGATCGAGAGCAACCTACAACGACACCAATTATTTTATAAGACGACCTTATAAAGATATCATTCGCGATCACTCCATGCTATTATTTTTTGACTCTAAAATATCAACATCACACGATTATCAAGTAGCAAACCTAATTAGTGCTGACATGTTGATTAATTACTTGGAACGCAAAATTGATGAAATCGACAATAAAAGTGGCACCAATAACTATGGCCAACAAATTAATTATTCCTGGTCTGGTACCAAAATAGATTTGGTAGAACTTATCTATGCTTTAAAACATGCGAAGCTAATCAACAATGGTAATACCGATGTTAAAGAATTGGCGACTCATATTGGCAAAATCTTTAATATGGAATTAGAAGATAGCATTTACAGAATATACCAAGATATCAAGATCAGAAAAACGGTACGTACCAAATTCTTAAATAGTTTAGCAGACAACCTCAACCAAAAATTACTTGAAGAAGACTCCTAAAGCACACAAGGTCATCCCTACTATGGTTTCCATTATTAAGGCCATAATTTAAACAGTTTTCAATTTCTCATCTAAATAAACCTATAAGAACTCACTAAACAAATAATTAAAAATCAACATCTTAAACGATTTTCAATCAAAATAACACCCACCTTGGATTCACCTTGTTAATGAAAAATTACGAAATAAGGTTGCTTTGTACCATAACAATACAAAACACTTTATTATGAATTTACATCCAAAGACATTGTTCCCAGAAACAGAAAATTTAGAACTCTTAAATCACCAACTGGTTACTAAAAGAGATCTATTAAATGTAGTGAATGCGCTACTTACAGAATTAAAGACTATCAAAAAAGAAGACAAACCAGCGCAATGGTTAAAATCTTCAGAAGTTAGAAAACTATTGCGCATCTCTCCAGGAACACTTCAAAACCTTCGCATTAACGGAACACTCAATTTCAAGCGTATTGGTGGCATCATTTACTATAAGTATGAAGACATCCAAAACATGCTAGAAAATTAATCATCAAAAAACTAATATCTGTATTCATGAACTACATCAAACACTTAACCGGCTTTTTTGATAAAGTCATTAACGATCACACCTTAAACCCAACACACATCAGTTTATACATCGCACTGTTTCAATTCTGGAACTGTAACCGCTTCAGAAATCCCATTAGCATTTCACGCGATGAAGTCATGCGCATCAGCAAAATTAGCTCCAAAGCAACCTACCATAAATGCTTAAAAAATTTACACGCATTAGGCTATATAAAATACGAACCATCATACAATCCTTATAAAGGAAGCTTGGTACATCTCTTTAATTTTTCTGAAAACTTAAAACCAAAACCAAAAAACAGTAAGGTTATAAAACAAGTAACAGACAAGTCTTATACTAGTACTGGTACAAGTCCTGAACAAGCAGAGGTATCTTATATAAACAGTATAAACAATACAAATAAGTTAAACAATTCAAACGTGAGCAAGCAATCTCCAGATTCTAAAAATGAAGCTTTAGATTTAAAAAAAGAAGATAATACAAAACAAAAAAAGTTGCGCAAAAAGAATAAAAGTATGGACATGCCAACAGAACAAGAACTTTTAAAATACTTCCAGGAACAAAATTTTCCAGAATTAGAAGCCAAAAAGTTTTTTAATTACTTCTCCAGTAATGGCTGGCTAGTAGGTGGCAAAACACCTATGGCCAATTGGAAAGCAGCGGCACAAAATTGGATGATTAATAGCGCTAATTTTAATGCACAACACCACAACAACACCGACACAACACCGACAATTCGCCCAAATAACCTCAACACAGCAACCAATAAAAACTATGCAGAACCTCTTTAACGTCATTGCGTACGGAGTGAAGCAAATGGAAAGCATTCACGAATACCAAAATGTTTTAATAAGAAGGAATGAGTAATCCCATCATTAGAACTTACAATCAAAATGAATTACAACTACCAAAAAGCAACCAAATGGCTAGAATCTAAAGGACAAGAACTCTTTGGTTCCCATTTCAAAATTTATGATGAAGACAAAACCATCATTCATAAACTTATTGCATATAATACAAACGACGAAAAACTAGCGAATCAATTCGGTATCAATTTAGAAAAAGGAATGCTCCTTTCTGGACCAATAGGCTGTGGTAAAACAACCTTAATGACACTGATGAAGCATTTGGCAACACCTCAAAGGAAATACTATGTAAAATCCTGTAGAGAAGTAAGTTTCGAATTCATTAAAGAGGGTTATGACGTCATAAGCAGGTACAGCAAACCAAGTTTGCATCAATCCAAAGTAGGTATTATCTGCTTTGACGATCTAGGTACAGAAAACAATTTAAAATACTTCGGCAACGAATGTAATGTGATGGGCGAAATTCTTTTAAGTCGCTACGATATATTTATTAATAAAAAAGTCAAGACACATCTCACCACCAACTTATCAGCTTCAGAGCTAGAGCAATTTTATGGCAATCGTGTAAGAAGCAGATTAAGAGAATCGTTTAATTTAATAGCCTTTAGTAATAATTCAAGAGACAAACGAAGGTAATTGTTTAGTTGTTTTCAAACATAGTTGATGTCGGTGTTCATTATTCTTTGATGTTCATTGTCAATGAACACGTTAAAACAGTGAACAAGTGATTCCATACATAACTACACCCTTAAAGGTATAAACACAATATAATTATAAAATTTACACCCTTTAAGGTATAATTATAAAATAATTCACTATATTGTACCCATAAAGGTATAATATAATGGAATGGGATAGAGAAAACACCATAGCCCAATTTGTAAGGGATAGACGTAAAAAAGCAGATCTAACACAAGTAGAGTTATCAGACTTCACAGGTGTAGGCTTGCGTTTTGTACGCGAACTCGAACAGGGAAAACCAAATGTAATGACCGATAAAGTAAATCAGGTTTTGTTATTTTTTGGCCACACACTAACACCAACACCTATAAGCGATGAGACAAGGAGAAATCTGGGTAAATAAAACGTTAGCAGGTATATTAACCGAAGACGACAATGGCTATCATTTTAAGTATGACAAAGCATACCTAGAAAATGAAAGCACATTAGCAGTGAGTTTAACCTTACCATTACAGGAAGAACCGTTTAGTGCCGCATACCTATTCCCGTTCTTCGATGGTTTAATTCCAGAAGGTTGGTTATTAGACATCGCACATAAAAATTGGAAAATAAATCCAAGAGATCGCATGGGCTTATTATTAACCACCTGTAGAGATTGTATTGGCAATATTAGCATTATAGAGAAAGTATGAACTATTGTTTAGCATGTCATAAAAAACTAGAAGATGGTGAAACAAATTACCATCAAAACTGCCTAATTGCATTTTGGCAAGAAGACACGCCTGTACTGCAATTAGAGTATAAGATGTCTCAAATAGAAGCCTTGGCAAAAGAAAACATTGCACAACGCATCATTGTTACAGGCGTACAACCAAAATTATCATTAGGGTTTACTCAAGAAAATGCTCAAAACAGGTTAACCATTGTAGGCGCATTAAATGGCAGGTACATTTTAAAACCACCATTTCATATGTATCCACAGATGCCTGAAATTGAAGCATTATCCATGTTATTAGCGAAAGCTTGCGGCATAGCAACAGTACCCTTTTTATTAATCCCTTTAAAAGATGGTGCTTTAGCTTATTTAACCAAGCGTATAGATCGTACTGCTACAAATGAAAAGTACCCTATGGAAGATGCCTGCCAATTCACAGAGCGACTCACAGAGCATAAATACCGTGGATCTTACGAGCAAATTACAAAAGGCATTATAACTTATGCTCAAAACCCATTACTGGATGCCGTAAAATTTTATGAGCAAGTTATTGTTTCTTTCCTTATTGGAAATAACGATATGCATTTAAAAAACTTTTCACTCATTGCAAAAGACAGTAAACACTATGCATTGGCACCAGCCTATGATATGGTAGCTGTTAAATTATTAATTCCAGAGGATCAAGAAGAGTTGGCGCTAAACCTCAACGGTAAAAAACGCAAACTAAAACGTCTAGATTTTAACGAAGCCATGGCCAAAGCACAAATCCCTGCAAAAGCTATTGAGAACCTCTGGAATCGTATAGAAAAAGGCATGCAGCAATGGCAAGAATTAATCGCCTGTAGCTTTTTAAGTGATGGAAATAAAAGTACTTTAATAGCACTGATAGAAAATAGAGCGAAACAATTAGATTTATCTCTTTAAAATTATTTGAATTAAATGAACACAAAAACTATTTCAGTAGGTCAACGCATCACAACTAGAGGTGAAGATTTTTTAATTACAAATATTGTCAATAATTCTGATGGTAGTCAATTATTGGATGTTGAAGGCATAAGTGAATTGGTTAAAGGAAAACGTTTCGCTTTCGATACCAAAATAGATAGCGAAATAAAACCCGTTGACCCAAACGATACACGGTTTATTGCCGATACCGAAAGTGGGTATCGTAAAACCAAGCTATATATAGAAACCCATATCCGTAATTCTACGATTTATTCCGATAAAATTGCTATTGCTACCAAAGCAGCATTTAATGTTTCAGAGTACCAATTAACACCAACATTAACAGCATTACAATTACCTAGACCTCGACTATTAATTGCCGATGGTGTAGGATTGGGTAAAACTATAGAAGTGGGAATCTTTATCTCTGAAATGATAAAAAGAGGAAAAGGGAAGCGTATTATGGTTTTAGCTTTAAAATCTATTTTAGGCCAGTTTCAACAGGAATTATGGAATCGTTTTGCTATTCCATTAGTGCGATTGGATAGTGAGGGTATTGCCAAAATAAAAACACAATTACCGGCAAACAAAAACCCATTTGATTACTACGACAAGACCATTGTATCTATTGATACGCTTAAGAACAATGCGAAATTCAGGCACTATATAGAAAAATCACAATGGGACATTATTGTAATAGACGAATGTCATACGGTAGCCAACAACCAGAGTCAACGTGGAGATTTGGCACAATTTTTAGCAAAGCAATGTGAGTCGTTGATTCTTACATCAGCCACACCTCATAATGGAAAAAAGGAAAGCTTTGCCAACCTCATTAATATGATTGAGCCTACGGCTATCCCCAAAAGTGGCAATTATACCAATGAAGATGTTAAACCCTATTATGTAAGACGTTTTAAAAACGATATTACAGAAGACGCTGTTCGTGCCAATTTTCAAGACCGTGAAATTGTTCGTTTAGAAACCGATTTGTCTTCGGAAGAACTCGCTTTTTTACGTTACCAACAAACCTTAAAAATTCAAGGGATTCAAGCGCTTAAGAATAAGAAATCAAAAGACGATTTATTATTCTCTATTATGATATTTAAAGCATTTATGTCGTCGCCTTATGCGGCTTTGATGTCTATCAATAATAGAATTGAAAAGGTAAAATCTATTGGTGGTAGTTCTTCCAATTTTGAAGATAGTCTTGAAGTGTTGGAAGAATTAAGAATGTACTTGGAAGACATTTTAAAGGCAAAACAAGATAGTAAATATAAGAAGTTTAAAGCGACGCTTATGGAGTTAGGTTGGTCTGGTAAAAAGAAAGACGACCGCTATGTGGTTTTTGCTGAACGTATTGCAACGTTGGACTATCTTAAAGAAAACCTGATTAGAGATTTTGGACTTAAAGAAGAAGCAATACAATCTTTTAGTGGTTCTGATTCTGATGTGGAACAACAACGAAAAATTGAAGATTTCGGAAAAGCAGATAGCAAGGTTAGAGTTTTGCTGTGTTCCGATGCTGGCTCACAAGGAGTAAACTTGCATTACTACTGTAACCGAATGTTTAATTACGATATTCCGTGGTCATTAATTACACTAGAGCAACGTAATGGGCGTATCGATCGTTATGGGCAAAAGAAAACCCCATACATCTATTACCTAGTTGGAAAAACAGATGATGAAGCCTTAAGAACCGATTTACATATTATTGATAACCTTACTAGAAAGGAAGAAGAAAAGCATAAAACGTTAGGTGATATCGGTTCCATTATGCAACTCTACAATGCCAATGAGGAAGAAAAGAAAGTGGTTGAAGCTATAGAGAAACAAGATGAGGATTTTTTAGAAGAACTAGAAAATTTCGATTATGGAGCAGCTTTTATAAGTGAAGACGATACGACGGCAGCAACCATAACGGATAATCCCTACGAAAAACAACTAACTATTTACAATAACGACTTTAGCTATTACACAACATTATTCACACAGTTAAGTGGTGACCAACTCATACAGTCTGGTGATTTTACTTTTCATAAAGAGGATGAATATTTAGAGCTTACGCATACCAAAGAGCTAAATAAAATTTTATATGATTTACCACCAGAATCAAAGCCGAAAGTCAATGAGCTGTTTAAACTGACTACCGATAAAGATTTAGTGCAACAAGCTATTGAAAATGCTCGTAAAAAAACAGACGAATGGGCAGAGTTTCAAATGTTATACGATTTGCATCCTGCTATTAAATACTATATGACCAAGCTAGAAGCAAGTGTGCCTAAAAACGAAGCGTTGGCTGCAAAATTAAGTGGTAAGCTTCCTAGAAATTCCGCGTGGTACATCTTACAAGGTCAAATTTCAAACAATTTAGGCCAGCCCGTTATTTCAGACTTTTTTGTGGTGGGAGTTTCAGAAGATAAAGTAATCAATTGTTTGCCTATAGTTGAATTTCTAGAAACCTATCATCTAAAGGAAGAATTATTTGATGAGCACATCACTTCTCAAGAACTAGAGACCTTACACCAAATGTTGCCTGTAGCAATTGAATATGCACAACAGAAACATATGCAACAGTTACAAGGAGAACTGTCAAAACAGATGTTCAACGAAATGGTAAAACAGGAAGAAAAGATTATAAAATGGCAAAAAGCTTCTATAAAACAGCTAGAGGTAAAATTTGAAAATACGGCCGATACCAATTTTATGAAAAATAAAAAGGAAAAAGAGTTGGACGAAATTAATTCTATTGTGGCCGATTCCAGTCAGTACATTAAAAATGTCATGGCACTAGACCAAGAAGCATATATTAAAGTAATGGCTGTATTTTTTAACGCATAGGTATGATTAAGTTTATAGACAACATAGGCGATTTTTTCGCTACCAATTATTTCGATGAAGACTTCGTTAAAAAAGTACACACCAAATCTGGCTTTAGCAACGAAGACCAAAAGGCATTACAAAAACGCATTAGTCCGCTTAAGGATAAGTATTTTAAGTATAAGCAAACCATTATTGAAGGGCGTTTACGCACCAAAGATAAAATTTACGAAACCCACCAATTTCATACGCTGCTTTTAAATGCTTTAGGTTACGATGGCAGCAACCATCAATATAACGACCCCTTTCATTTTAGTGAAACCGAAGTACTTCCTGTACGCCATAAATTGTATCGTGGTGATAAGTTACATATGATGGTGATGGAAATGCAACCGCTTATTAAAGAAGGAGATGAAGAACCCGATGGCTTATTCGAACAGCGGTATAATATTGATGACGAAGAACTACAGTCTAAAGAGCAACGTTATCACAGAGCACAATGGAGCCGCATTTTTAAGGTGCAAGAAGACCTTAAAATATCGCCTGTCATAATTAATAAAGCGATTTCACAATTGTGCTTGTTAGATCAAAAGGAACGCCCGCAATATATTTTACTAATAGCTGGTAATGTGGTGTTTTTAATCGATGTTGAAAAATGGTTTAGAGGCTCATACCTATATTTTGATTTGGAAGAATTCTTTTCTGAAGCGACCGTAACACGCACCTATTTTTCCTTATTCTATCTGTTGTTATCTAAAGAAATGCTGGCCCCAGATAGCGATATGGTGTTAATGGACCAACTGGAAGAAGACAGCCATAAAAGTGCTTACGAGGTTACCAAAGATTTAAAAGAAGGAATCATCCACGCTGTGGAAGCGCTGGCAAATGAAGCCTTGTATTACCGCAAAACGGTACTGTCGGAAGAGTTTGATGAAACCGACGATAATTTTGAAGCCCAAGTGAAGGACGACTGTTTAAGCATAGTGTATCGCTTGTTATTCGTGTTTTATGCCGAATCTCGAGCCGATTTAGATATCCTGCCCATTTCAGATAGCGTCTATCAAAAAGGCTATTCTTTGGAAATGCTACGCGATTTAGAACAAACCCAGCTCATTACAGACCATAGTTTAAATGGGTATTTCTTTCACGATTCCTTACAGCAACTTTTTCAATTAATGGGAAGTGGCTATCGTGAAAACGAAAACGGCAGTAACAAAAGTTTTAGAATCCGTCATATCGATTCGCCTTTATTTGATGATGATAAGCTCAACCAACTCAAAGGGGTCAAGTACCGCAACTTTGTATGGCAAGATGTTATTTGTCAATTATCCCTATCGCGAAAGCAAAAAGGAAAAGCACGTGGGCGTATTTCCTATGCCAATTTGGGCATCAACCAATTGGGTTCGGTGTACGAGAGTTTATTAGCCTTCCGTGGGTTTTATGCCGAACAAGATTATATAGAAGTACATCCCAAGGGAAAACCTAAAGAGGGTACCTTACTCGTACCGCGTAAACGACGTGACGATTTTAAGGATGATGAAGTGTTGAAAGATAAAAACAACAAAGAGGTCATTATTCCTAAAGGGCAATTTGTATATCGCTTAAGTGGTCGCGACCGCCAAAAATCGGCGTCGTATTATACACCAGAGGTGTTAACACAATGTACGGTAAAATACACGCTGAAATCTATTTTAGAAAAAGTAGAAACTGGCGAAATGAAAGCGCTAGAACTTTTAGAACTCAAATTGTTGGAACCTGCAATGGGTGCTGCAGCTTTTCATAACGAACTGATTAACCAATTGGCAGAAGCTTATTTAAGCTATCGCCAAAAAGAGCTTAACCAAAAAATAGCACCCGAAAAATTTCGTGAGGAATTACAAAAGGTAAAAGCCTACATTGCTACCAATAACACCTATGGGGTCGATTTAAACCCTACGGCTATCGAGTTGGGTAAACTCTCTTTATGGCTTAACGTGATTCATAAAGATATGGAAACCCCATTTTTTGGCTACCGTTTGGGTGTGGGGAATGCGGTTGTGGGCGCTTGGTTAAAAGTGTATAACAAAAAAGATATTATAGTAGAATTCCCAAAAACAGGAACCACCAGACAACGCAATTCGCCTATTAAAAAAGAATGGTGGGACACAGCACCAAAGCATTTACATTTTAAACCTAATGATGCCATACAACGCAAGGACAACGAGATTTATCATTTCCTGCTGCCCGATAAAAACATGGTGCCTTCAGCTGGTATTAAGCTGTTAAAAGACGAGTTCGATACAGAAGCCACACACATTCGCGATTGGAAAAAAGACTTCTGCCAACCCATAAACGGCGACGAGTTTATACGCTTGCAAAAACTCTCTAAAGCCATAGACTTCTTGCTGGAAGAACACTATCACTTCCAAGCACGTATTAATGCCCAAACCAAAACCAAAGGTGAATTTTTTGGGGCTTATGAAGCCGAGGAACAACATAAATTAGGTCTACGCAGTTATGATGAAAAAGAACAACTAGCAGCACAACGTAACAACAGCAATGCGCCCTATTACAAATTAAAACTCATTATGGATTATTGGTGTGCCTTATGGTTTTGGGATATGCGGGATGCCAAAGAGTTACCAACACGCCAACAATGGTACGATGATATTGAAAAAATCATCAATATAGATTTAAACCTGCTGGAAGATGATGACCTAGAAGTTGAAGAAGACCTTTTGCCAAAACCAAGTTTACGACAAGGAAGCTTGTTTGAAGAGCCAAACAAACAATACACCCTAAAAAGTTACCGTAAAGACAAAACAGCAACCCTTAAAAAATTAGGCGAAGCCCTACAAAGCAATCCTGACTCGTTGTTTAAAAATGAGCGTAGCAAGATTGTGAACCAATTAGCGGCAAACAACCACTTTTTTCATTACCAATTAGAATTTATAGAGGTATTTAAAGAACGAGGTGGCTTTGATGTTGCTGTGGGTAACCCGCCTTGGTTAAAATTACTTTTTGAAGAAAAAGGCTTGATGAGTGAAGTGTTCCCAGAGTTGGATATACGTAAAACTACCGCACCACAAGTGCGTAAATTGCAACAAAGCTTTTTAGAAGTTGCTACACAAAAAGAGGCTTATTTTACGGAGTATATAGAAACTGAAGCCTCTGCGGTATTTATGAATGCCTACCAAAATTACCCATTGCTTAAAGGCCAACAAACCAACTTGTACAAATGTATTTTAGAAAATGGCTTTCATTGGATATCTAAAAAAGGCTTTTTGGGCTTAATACACCCAGAAGGTGTTTATGACGACCCTAAAGGTCAACCTTTGCGTAAGGAAATATATCAACGATTGAGATATCATTTTGAATTTAAGAACGGGCTACTTCTTTTTCAAGAGGTTCACGATCAAATGATTTATGGAGTTCATATTTATAGAGGAGAAAAATTAGAGATTAATTTTAATTCTATTTCAAATCTATTTCATCCTTCAACAGTAGATGGTTGTTTTATTACTAATAGTGCTGGTGAAGTAAAGGGAATAAAAATAAAAGATGAAAATAAAAATGCTTTTGTTTGGAATATAAAACCCCATAGTTCTCGATTGGTAAACTTCACAGAAAAAGAACTTAAAATTATTGCCCAAACTTTTGAAGGTACAGACGATTGGCAAAGTGCCAAATTAGTGAGCGTACACGCCAAAGAAATTATGAGCGTTTTAGAAAAATTAGGGCAATTTCCAACCACGGTAAAAGATTTTGAAAATAAAATAACGGTTTGTTGGGACGAAACCAACGATTTAAATGCTGGATTTATTGAACGGAAAACTAAATTTCCAGAGGTTAATCAATTTGAGATGATTTATAGTGGCCCACATTTTTATGTGTCTAACCCACTTTATAAAACACCACGCGAGGTTTGTACCTTAAACTCTCATTATGATATTTTATCTCACGAGGTTCTAAAAGAAGAAGATGTTGCCCGTACCAATTACTTACCGCAAAATGTGGCGCCAGGGTATGAATCAATAATTAAAGGTTTTCAAACAGGTAAAGATGAAGAAGGGAATCCTGTTTATGATAATTGGATAGATTATTACAAAATAGGCTTCCGTAAAATGTTAAGTCAAGCAGGAGAACGCACGTTAACAGGAGCTATTTTGCATCCAAAAACGACTCACGTTAATGGAGTAATTAGTGTCACATTTAAAAATGAAATAGAATTAATAGAGTTTTCTGGGTTAAGTGCCTCTTTAGTTTTCGATTTTTTTGTGAAAACCATTGGTGCTTCAAACTTAACTGATAGTCGCATTTCTGCTTTAATTTTAGGTGTTAAACCAAACTATTTACGTCAATTATTCAACAGGACCCTTCAACTCAATTGTTTAAACAAATATTACGCCCCATTATGGGAACGCAATTTTCAAGAAGATTTTAAACAAGATACTTGGAGTAAACCAGATAAACGCTTAAAACCATTTAACACCTTAACCAAAGAGTGGCAATGGGCAACGCCCTTGCGCAATTGGTACGAGCGCAGACAAGCTTTGGTAGAGATAGATGTTATTACTGCTATGGCTTTAGGGTTAACGTTAGATGAGTTAATCCTTATTTACAACGTACAGTTCCCCGTACTACAACAAAACGAAGATGACACTTGGTATGATACCACAGGTAATATTGTATTTACCTGCTCTAAAGGTTTAACAGGAGTTGGTGTAGATCGTCCTGTTTGGAATGATATTAAAGACTTAAAAGCAGGAGAAACCTATGAGCATACCATAGAAAAAAGTGAGTTATACAAAGGTAAAGTAGTAACCTACCACGCACCATTTGATAAATGCGACCGTGTAGAAGATTATAAGGTGGCTTGGGCTCATTTTGAGGCTATTTTTAATAAGTACGACAATTAAATAGCCTATGTTAGACTTCGTAAAATCACAAATAGAAAAAAAAATAGGCTACTTAAAAGACTTCGATTATTTACTAAAGGAGTACAATGAAGAAAACGAAATCATTAAAGGCTATAATGGGCGGCAAATATTAGAGCTGCTTCAAAATTGTGATGACGAAGGTAGTACAGAAGTTTTAATTAAATTAGATAAAGACGCCAATACCATAACCATTAGTAATAATGGGGCACCTTTTTCAGAAAAAGGGTATAAATCCTTGTTTATGCCTTTTCGCTCTTCTAAAATCTCTAAAAAAGAACATATTGGCAACAAAGGTTTGGGCTTTCGTTCTATTATAAATTGGAGTGACCAAATTGAGATTCAAAGCAATAACCTGTCTTTGGTGTATAACCAAGAAAGCCGCAAAACATTTTTCTATTCAAACTTTGATGAACAAAAGCGTAACGCTATTTTAAAAGATGAAGGCTTAATTGATACTGCCATTCCAGTACCTTTTCTAGGCATTCCTGAAGTTAAAGCTATAGCATCAAACAATTATGTTACGAGTATAGTTATAACCTATAAACCTACTTTTTTTAACAGTATTTTAAAGCAAGTTAAAAGTATCACACCTGAAACGCTCTTTTTTTTAAAAAGCTTACAACGTATCAATTTTGAAGGTTTTGACGAATCTGTAAAATCTATAGAAACCCATAAAGAAGCTATTAATACGGAAAGTGATGCTTTTGTGCCTACAGAAAAAATAAGTTACAAAGGCACCACATGGTACATTTTTAAAGAAGAAGAATCTTTAGGCGAAGTCCTAAAAAGTGATAAGATAGAAGAAGAATTCTATCAAATTAAAATAGCCATAGAAGAAAATATGGCAAAACCTACAGGGAAATTATATTCCTTTTTTCCAACTAATATCCATTTAGGACAACCTTATATTTTACATGCTACGTTTGATTTGGATTCTACAAGAAACCAACTCGTACAATCTGATAAAAATAAAATCATTCTTAAAAAAATAGTACAGTTTACTATTAAAGTAGCTAAATACTTTACCCAAGAAAAGGTAAGTTATAAACCTTTACAAATATTGCATCATAGCTACAAAGCTGACACATTGAATAATTTGGGTTATTACAATTTAATTGAGGCAGCCTTTAAAAAAGAGGAAGTGTTTCCTTGCGTTAATAATACCTATCGTAAACTTAACCAAGTGGTGTATTATGGAGATAGTTTTGCGAAGATGCTACAAAAAATAGAAGCAACTGAAATTTTAGGGTTTCATTTATTGCCTGCAGAAAAAGTAAATCTCACTAGCTTTTCAATCTTTTCAGAAATCTATAACAGCTTTAAAAACATAAAAGATGTTGTTCAGGTATTTAACAATATAGCGGCTTTACCACTAACTATTGAGCAACGTAGCTTGTTTATAAATGAAATTGTAAAAAAACGTTTTGAATTATCAGGCTATAAGATTAAACTAAATTTGCTTGTTGACAAGTATGAAAAACCAATTCTTGGTAATGAATATGTGTACACTCCTGAGACTAAAAACAGTACACTAAAAACACCAGATTATGCTAAAATAAAGTTTATCAATCCTCAGTTATATTTTAGTTTAAGTGAACTATTTAATTACAATACTCAAAAGGATAAAAACCGAAGCCGATTTGTAGCAGATAAACTTGAGGGATTATGTAACATTCATAGTTTTGAACCTGCTTTTTTAGCACAAAAAATTATAAGAGAAACCAAAAGTGAATTAAAGAAACCAGATATCAATGAAGTGGAAGTGATTCAGGAAATGAATAGCTGTTTATTTCACAACTTCGAGTTTATAAATCTAGAGGCTATTAATACACCTTTACCAATAGAAATCCCAACCATAAACCTAAATGGAGAGGTTGTGGTTAGTTCAGAGACCATACTTTCCAATACTTACCCAAAGGGACATGCCAACCAAATTATTTTTGAAGGGATTTATACAGATGCAAATTATATAGCTAATCCAAAAGAGCTGGGAATCGATTTAAATAACGAAGAGGCTATTTACAAGGTTCAAGATTATCTTTTGTGGTTAAAAGTGAATGAGCATGCCAAATATGAAAATAAAGAGTTTAAAAATAATGGTGCTGATAATTATTTCAGATATATTCATAAAGAGGTATATACAAGTTATTCACTAGATGTCATTACCATTGTAGGGTTCCATGATATATTAAAGAATATCCCATTAGAAAATTTTATTCTTTGGATACATGTTGACAGTAAGTTAAAAGGTCAGTTATATAATGATTCTAATAAAGATACAGTAGAATATTTATATCGTACTAAATACTATTACAGAGAAAAAACGTCCTTTCTAAAATATTTAATAGAGAAGCACTATAATATTAAGTTCAGGAATTTATTAATTGATGAAAAATACAACTGGGTTAATGATTTAGAAATCAATTATAGACATCCGTTATTTATTGAAAACAACTTATCTAAAAGTGTTATTCAAGAAATTTTAGTAGCGTTAGGTGCTAAAGATAATTTTAATGATTTACCGATTGAGAAAGTCGCAGATATTATAAATAAACTACCTGTTAAATATCCAGACGGTTCAAAGTCTGTTACCTTTTACAAAAAGGCATTAAGTCATTATAAAGAGAATAAAATTGTTATTAATACACCCATAAAGTTGTTTGCAAATGATGGTGAAAAAGATAAAGTTTATAATCAAAATCAAATCTATTTTAGTGAAAAAATAAAGTTACCTAATAAGTTAAAAAAGGACTTCCCAATTTTTAATTTCCCCGCACGTTCTGGTGGTGTTGAGGCTATAAAGTTTTTCGGGATTAACGATTTAAATGATATTGAAATCGAATTAGAGTCACATCAAATTCTTGAAAATATTTCGGAACAGTTTAATAAGCATCTCTCTGAATTAAAGCCATACATTCTCGCACAAAGAATCCATGATTTTGATGATTTAAAATCACAACAAATACAAGCATCAATTTGTAATAAGATTAAACTTGTCTTATGTTCTGAATTGGACTATAAGGTAAATGAAAAACAGTATGGTACTTCAACCTACGAATACATTCATGTTGAGGAGCACACCTATTACATGAAAGTAAATTCATTCGATGTGTTAAAGGACCTTATTAATAACTCTGATTTTACTGATAACATTGCTGAAATTCTAGCTTTATCCTTTGATGTAAAAAATGACAAGACAGAATTCCGAAATATTATTAGAAGCGATATAGAGGTTGTTGAAAGTGATATTATAAGAGATTTTAGTGAAGATACTTTAAAAGAAGCTAAAGAATTATTGGGACTAGCAGATTATAAGCAAGCATTCTGGAAAACAATGTTCACTTTAAAAGGTATTGAATATGATGAAGGACTAGATGATATCGCTTTAAATACATTATTAGCAGAAAAATTAAAAGTAAGCTTTGATGTGGCTAAATTAGAATATGAGAATATTTCTAGTAATACACAAGTCAATAAATTGAAAAACTTGTTTAACGAGTTACGTATATCGCTCAAAGAGTTTGCTAATATTTATCCCTATAAAATTTCATATGAAGTACAGCATTTTAAAACAATCAGAGATATAATATTATCTAACAAACCAAAAGTTAAAACAGCAATTTGGAACAAGCTACTTAAGGGGAATTTAGAAGAAAAGAAAACTTTTTTAACCGAAATAAATAAGCTGGAGGCATATGAAGGTTTTGCCAAAGAAATGTCAGAAAACCAAAAACACGTGTTTCAAATAGAGGAAAATAAGATTTTAAATAATTACATTTCTGGTATTTATGGAGATCTAAAACTAGAAAGTAACATAATGGACTTTCATAAGATATTAGTCACGAACGGCTCTTATTTTTCTAATACAGAATTAGAACTAATAAATCAGGATATTGAGTTAAAGAGTCTGTTACATTTTGAAGAAAATTTAGAAAGCTTAAAAGCTATTTTAGAATCACAATTGAATACTAAAACTGAAACGAATCAAAACGAAAACAAAAATCAATCCCAAACAAATGAATTAGAAGTTGTTTCGAGTGAAAAACTAAAGCAAAAGAAGACGCCTTTTAAAGGGGCAGGTAACAGAAAACCATATTTACCAGGAAAAGACAATAAAGGGAAACTAAAACAAATTGGTAACGCCTCGGAAGATTGTGTGATGCAATATCTGAAAGACAATAATTACACGAACATCTATAAGGCTTCCGAAGATAATGAAGGGTTGCATTATGACATTAGGTTTACAGATGAAAACGGAAATATTAAATTTATAGAAGTAAAAACCTTTAATACAGGGATATTTTATTTGTCAAAAGATGAATTCAACTTTGGTGAACAAAATCAAGAAGATTATGAAATTTGGTTAGTTAAAAATGGTAAAACCATAATTCCTATTAAAGACTTTTATACAAACTCTAAATACCAACCAATAACTAACGAATACATTGTCTATTTAGATATAGAATAATAAAGATAAAATATGCTACCACTGCAACAAGCTTACGAAGTAAAGCAATCCATAATAGAATATTTAAAAGCAACATTCAGCTTTAAAGAAAAAGTAGTGTCTGATGCTTTCTATAACTTTATAGAGCATCCAAAAGAAGGCATTTTTAAAGGACCTTATGTGTCCTTAAAATTACCTTTTGTTACCTATACAGATGATGAGGAGCTACCATTAGAAATAAAACCAAATTTCCCACCTTATAAACATCAGTTTGAAGCGTTTAAACGATTGCATACCAAAAATGGTCATAAACCAGAACCTACCTTATTAACTACAGGTACAGGTTCGGGTAAAACAGAATCGTTTTTATATCCCATTTTAGATTATTGTCATAAACATAAGAACGAAAGCGGTATAAAAGTTATTATTTTATACCCAATGAATGCCTTGGCTACAGACCAGGCCAAACGTTTAGCAGAAACTATTTTTAATGATGAGAAGCTTAAAGGCACCATAACAGCGGGATTATTCATTGGTGAAGGAAAAAACAAAAGCAAGTTTCCAACCACTATGGGAGAAACTCATGTGATTGAAAACAGAGACCACATCATTAGCAATCCACCAGATATTTTACTCACCAACTTTAAAATGCTGGATTATGGTTTAATGCGTCATAATTATAACAAGCTATGGTCACATAACTTTGAAAACCCAGAACTACTGCGTTTTTTAGTATTGGATGAATTACATACGTATGACGGAGCGCAAGGAACAGATGTAGCAAATTTGATTCGTAGGTTGAAATTAAAGTTGGATATTCCTGAAAATCATTTATGTCCTATTGGTACCTCTGCCACCATAGGAAAAGGAGAAGATTCGGTTAAACTACTCACACAGTACGCATCTGATGTGTTTGGAGAAATCTTCCCACCAGAATCGGTGATTATTGAACACCGCTTATCTTCCGAAGAATTTTACACACTTCCAGACGATAAATTAGATACCTTTTTACCTAGATTAGTCGGTATTCAACAAAGCAGATTAGGAATAGATGAAGAGTATCACGATTACATAAAGCGCCAAAAGAAATTATGGCAGATTCCTGAATCAATTTCGGCCTATCAACTAGCTTCCGAATTAAAGAAATTAAAGATTGTTAAAGAGATAAGTACACTTTGCAGTGAAGGTATTGTGTCTATAAATCAACTCATTAATAGGTTAGATGATAGTAACGCTAATTTTAAAAACATCATTGAATACGATGCTGAACATGACTACCACCCCAAAGAGGAAGTCATCACGTCTATTTTAGCCTTAATTGCAGAAGCTAAAGCAGATGAAAAAGAACGGTTTCCTTTTTTATTCCTTCAAATTCAAATATGGATTCGTGAATTAAGTGGTGTGTTAAGAGTCTTTTCTGAACAACCAAAGTTTACATGGCGTGATAAAATTGGAGGCAAAAATGAAGCACAAGCATTACCACCGTATTTCTGTCGTGAATGTGGAGCAAGCGGATGGTTAGCAAATAAGCAAGACAACCGAAACCAATTTGAGTTAGATCCATTAGAAGTTTATGAACAATATTTTAGCAATCACAAAAACGTTTATTTTGTAAACTATAATACACCAGCACATTATAAAATTGACGAATATGAGCCTACCGCAGCCATAACACCCTATGTACATGAGGTAGATTTAAAATTTCATGATACACCGTCTGATAGACGAATCAATCTATTAGCTTACAGAAAAGTTAGGGACAATAAAGGCTTACACACCTGTCCTGAATGTAACGCCAATAACGATATGAGTATAATAGGTACGCGTATCGCAACTTTAAATTCTATTACAACCAGTCAAATACTCGCTTCAAATTTAGATGAGCGTGGTGAAAAATATCGTAAAGTATTAGCATTCACTAATGGTGTTCAAGATGCAGCACACCAAGCAGGATTTATAGAATCTAGAAATTACAGGTTTACATTTAGAGCGTCTTTGCAAAAAGTCATTAATGAAATCAATGAACCAACAGACTTAATTACTCTAAAAGAAAAATTTATTGCGTATTGGAAAACACATGCAGATCCAACAGAAAAAAACCATTTAGAGGCCTATTTCTATCGTTTTTTTCCGGCAGACAGAATTGGAGAAGCCAGAGTTGAAGATTTTAGAAACTTAACCACAAACTCATTTTCCAAAACCTTTGAAAAAGAGTTTGATACCCGTGTATTTTGGGAAATAATTTCAGAGTTTGGGTATAATGCAGGCATTGGTAGGACATTGGAAAAAACAAGCTCATCAGCACCTAGTTTTAATCATGAAAAATTTGAGACCATATTTTCTATCATGGAACCATGGCTAAATGAGAATATGCTAGAGCGCATGACGAAAGATGATTTTTTAAAATTTCTAAATGGTTGTTTACACCGTATGCGTATTCGTGGGGCTGTAAATCATGATTATTTAGTAAAATTTAGAACAAGAGATCTTAAAATATGGGATTTAAATTGGATGCGTGATGGTAGACATTATTTAAGCAGACGTTATCATCCAAGAACACGTATTCCTAAATTGGTAGTGAATTATCCAGATAATAGAGGGATTATTGATAGCACACATGCTAGAACAACCAATTGGTTTCACGCCTATTTTAAAAAATCCTTTCAATTTGTACCCGATAATACAGCGGTTATTAACGAGTTCTACCAAAAATTATTTGCGCACTTGTTGGAAGCCGAAATTCTAAATAGTGAAACGGCAAAAGATGGTGATAATTTTGCCATAAACCCTGAAAAAATTATTATAAGCAACAAAGTAGCTACTTACAGCTGTAATGAGTGTACATCTACCTTAAATGTCAATAATAATGATGCCCTAGTGGAAGGAACAGCTTGTATAAATTATAGATGTCCGGGTAAATATGGAAAATCAAACAACAACACATTCAATTATTATAACTTAATTTACAATAGAGAGCATTCCCCAAGAATTTATGCATCAGAACATACGGGAGTACTTGATAGAAAAGTTAGGGAAAAAACAGAGTACGATTTTAAAGAAAGACCAAACTACAATTCTTTAAATACGCTGGTAGCCACATCAACTTTAGAAATGGGTATTGATGTAGGGTCGTTAAATGCTGCAATTAACACAAGTATTCCACCGTTACCATCAAATTTTTTACAACGAATTGGGCGTGCAGGACGTTCTTCAGGCACCGCGTTAATCACAAATTTTTCCCAAAATAAGGCGCATGATTTGTTTTACTATGAAGAACCTAATGAAATGATGGAAGGTGATATAAATACACCTGGGTGCTTCTTAAATGCTAAAGACATTTTGTTTAGACATTTTACAGCTTATTGTTTTGATAGTTGGACTAAGGAAGATCCTGAAAGACATCAAATACCTGCTTTAATTAAACAATTAAACTTACTAGAGGCAGGTAAATTAAGTAGCAAAGGGTTTTTTATAAATCAATTATTAGGATTTGTTTTAGATAATCAAAAACAATTAATTCAGGCCTTTAAAACGGCTTACGATGGTCAAATAGACATGACTATTATTGATGATATTAAAATAGCCATTCAACAAGGCGTTTTTCAGAATAAATTAGTTAGAGTCTTCGAGGATTTAAAAAATGAATGTTTTTTTATCATTCAAAAAGTAGCTGATATTGATGATTATATCAAGGAAAAAGAGTTAGGGGAAACAGATGACGAGCATAAGGAATTAACGCGTGAAAAAAGGGCGCTTTGGCAGTTAAAAAAAGGGATTGAAACCAGACAAGTTATTGAACACCTTACAAATGTGGGTGTGTTACCTAATTACGCATTCCCTGAAACTGGTGTTACCTTAAACGCACATGTTTATGGTTTTAAACCAGAAGGTGCCGAACAAGAACCTGAAAACAAATCATTTGAAATAGTACGTTCAGCTGCTTCTGCATTGAAAGAGTTTGCACCCGATAATTATTTCTATAGTCAAGGCAATAGATTAGAAATTTCGGGTTTAAACACCTACGATTGGAGTGGAGAAAAATCGAGTTTAGTTGCAATGCGCTTTTGTTCTAATTGCGACCATCTTGAAGAAGACTTAAAGGCAGAAAAAGGACTATGCCCTAAATGTGGTAATGAATCTTGGAACTCGGCATCTAACAAACATATGTTTGCCAGATTACAGACCGTAAAATCGGTAAATTCTAGAAATAAATCGACACTTAATGATGCTAAAGACGAAAGAGAGCAACAGCACTACACCGTTTCTACGCACTTCAAATTCAACCCCAAAACCATTGAAGGTACCTGGGGAATGGTAAAAATTCCATTTGGTATCGAATATGTAAAAGATGTTCAGTTAACAAAGGTAAATTTAGGAACAGGGGTATTAAATTCAAGTCACATAACAATCAATCAATTTGAAAATGTAGCTCGTCATGGCTTTGTAACTTGCAAGCATTGTGGTAAGTCAACCTCAAAACCAAATTTAGTTTTAAACAGTACCTATAAAAAATTTCATTACGGTTTCTGCAAACATAGAGAAGAAGATTATAATGGTGTTCCCAATGATGTTTTCGAAGAAGTCTTTTTATTTAGAAGCATTAAAACAGAGGCTATAAAAATACTCTTACCTGTTCAAGAGTTTTTAAACGAGGCGACACAGCAAATGTTTAAAGCAGGTTTGCAATTGGGGCTAAAAAAATATTATAAAGGTAATCCAGATCACGTAGCATTCGACTTTTATTCAGAGTATAATCAAGCTAATCAAAGGTTTGATAGGTATTTGGTGGCCTATGACACCATCCCTGGAGGAACAGGTTATCTACAAAAATTATTTAACCCAAAAGAATTTACAGATTTATTAAATGAAGCCTATAAGGCAATTAAAGAATGTTCCTGTAAAGACCAAGGTAAAGACGGTTGTTATAGATGTATTTTAACGTATTCAAACCAATATATAAGAGAGGATTTAAGCAGGGAAAGAGCAGAACAGATATTTAAAAATATTGTAGACCAATCCAAGGATTGGGAACCAATTAATCAAGGTATTTCCTCTCTAACAAAAACAGGGATGATTGAAGAAAGTGAATTGGAATCTAAATTTATTTATGCTTTAAAGAATTATACTGTAAAATATTCTGATAAGAACTTTTTGTTTGGTGAGGTCAAAGAAAATGGAATCCAAACCTATCGCTTAAAATTACCCATAGATGGAGGTAATATAACTTATGCTATCAGACCGCAAATAAATTTAGGAGAAAAAGATGGAGTTTCAGTAAGCACCAGAACTGATTTCTTAATAAAGTGTATCCAAATTGAAAGAGATGGTCAGGTAGTTAATGACATCGACACTTTATTAGCTTTTAAAGATGTTGCTATTTATTTAGATGGATACACATATCATGCTTCTGATAAACACATGCGTTTTTATGAAGACATTGTAATTAGAGATGCTATTGCTGAAACACCTAATATAATACCATGGTCGTTAAGCTGGACTGATGTACTGTTATTTGAAAACGAAGATGATAATTCGAGAACAGACAGCTTGTATGTTGATGCGTTACGCTTCAGAAAAGCAATTCAAGCATTAAACAATTATCCAATGGCTCAAAAACTGAATAAAGGCTTGTTAAAAGCAAAAAATTCAATAGAACGTTTACTATGGTTTTTGGCAAATAGCAATTCGTTAAATATAAATTCGGAAATAGGATACTTTTTTGCTGCGCGTCAAGATGAATTTAACAAATACATCTTTGATGAAGTAGTCGCTTCAAAGCTTTTAGATGTAAATACAATGATTTCAGATGGTGAATTAGCTAAACCGGGGCCAAATGCATACATGAAATCTGATGTAACAGAAGCCAATGAATTATATAAGTCAAGGGTTTTTGTGAGATTCAAGGATTTTGATATAAAATCCAATCTAGTTACTACAGAGCAAAAGGAAATAGATAAAGCAATTTGGGAAGAATTCTTAAGATTGTATGCAATATTGAAATTATTAAGGTAATAAATTGAATGAAAGAATTAGCCCATTTTAAAGACCCGGGAAATCCAAAAATATCTGTTGCACTAGCTGGGATTAATAAACTCGATTGGATTAATATTTGTGAATCCAAAACTATAAAGGATGCATCGCAAATAATGTCTGCTTATAAATTTGATGTACTTCCAATTATTAATAAAGATAATAGCTATTCCCATTATTATACAACAATTAGGTGGAGTGATTATTCTACTGGTAATATCATTAAAAAAGAAATTGATGCTTCAAACACACTTTATTATTTAACAAGCATAGAGGATGCTATCAATAAATTTGACAGCTCAAAATCCAATTATTTTTTTCTGGATAATCTTTCTGAAACTGTTGGTTTGATAACTATTGGTAATTTGAATTGTAAGCATGTTTATTTGTATTTATACAATCTCATTATTCAATTAGAACATAAAATGGGTGAATACATTTATAATAATGGAGTAAGTGATAATACACTAATTAAATTATTTGAAAATCGCACAGAATCTAATAACGGAAAAGATGCTTTATTTCGGTATAACGAGGATAATAAAAAGGGTTATGACTATACCTTTATTGAGTATCTATATTTAACAGATTTAGTCTATATTTTTAAGAATCTGGGATTTCTTGAACATTTAAATTTAACTGCAAGTAAATTAGATAAAATGATTCACAGAATTAATGCAATTAGATTAGTTGTTGCGCACCCAAATAAAAGTTTAATAGTTGATGACACATCAACAACAAAATTAAATGAGGCTATTAAAAATATTGATGTTTTAATGAATTTAATGAATCATCAAATATAATTCTAGAAATCTTGTTAAAAATGCAAAAACCCATCCTTTCAAAATCAACATTTATAAGAGGCTTACAATGCGAAAAATCATTGTACCTCTATAAGCATCATTATAATTTAAAGGATGAAACACCAGCACAATTACAAGCTATCTTCAATCAAGGTACAAATGTTGGGTTATTGGCTCAAGAGCTATTCCCTAATGGTGCGGATGCATCACCGTCTAGCCATTTTAAAATGCAAGAATCGGTATTTAAAACTCAAGAGTTTATTGCAAAGGGAGAAACTATTATTTATGAAGCTACGTTCCAGTTTAATGGTGTTTTAGCGGCGTTAGACATTCTTGTAAAAGAAACGGATGGTTGGAAAGCTTATGAAGTAAAAAGTTCAACGAGTGTTTCAGATACTTATATATATGATGCTGCAATACAATACTACACCATAGTAAATTCTGGAATCGATTTAAAAGACATTTCCATAGTATATATCAATAACCAATATTTAAAAAATGGTCCTATTAATATTCAGGAATTATTTACGATAGAATCAGTTTTTGATAGGGTTCTAGAAGTGTTACCAATTATACCGAATCAAGTTCAAAACTTAAAACAAGTTATAAAACAAGAGACAATACCTAATATTGATATTGGTGCTCATTGTGATTCCCCCTACTCATGCGATTTCAAAGGACATTGCTGGAAACACATACCAGACTATTCAATTTTTGATATTTCAAATTTAAGGACAAACAAAAAATTTCAATTATACGACCAAGGTATTGTAACGCTCGATCAAATTGATTTAGAGAACAATCCTTTAAATGCGAATCAGCTATTACAAGTCACAAGCGAATTAAATAGTGCCACGCATATAGATAAAGAAAATATTTCAACCTTTATAAGCGATCTAAACTATCCATTATATTTTTTGGATTTTGAAACCATGGGTTCAGCGATTCCTATTTATGATAATACGAGACCCTATCAACAATTTGTGTTTCAATATTCCCTGCATGTTCAGAAAGAAAAAGAAGGAGAGTTACAACACTTTGAATATTTAGCAGAAACAACCACCAATGAAGACCCTAGAATTGTTTTTGTAAAACAATTAATTAAAGATTGTAGTACTTCAGGTGATATTTTAGTCTATAACATAGGCTTCGAAAGAGGTAAACTAAACGATCTCATCACATTATTCCCTGCACATGCCAACGAAATAAATAACATAATAAATCGCTTAAAAGACTTAATGATACCGTTTCAAAAACGTTGGTATTATACCCCAGAAATGAAAGGAAGTTATTCAATAAAATATGTGCTGCCTGCATTAGTACCAGAGTTGTCATACCAAGATTTAGAAATCAAAGAAGGCGGTACTGCAAGTACCATATTTGCACAAATGGCAAGCGCCGAATTTACCGGCGATTACGCAAAAAAAAGAAAAGATTTACTGGAATATTGTAAACGTGACACCTATGCGATGGTTAAGATATATGAGGTTTTGAAAGAAATTATTTAAAATACAAAATGTAGATGCTTCAAGGTTATAAATATACATATGAATTATACAAATATTTAGAAGATGGTAATTATAATCGTTTTTTATCTTCTTACTGGTTAAAGAGACCGTTTTTAACAGAAAGCGATAAACAAAGATTGTTAGTTAAAATAATTGAAGGGTGTTACAATAATAAAGATTATAAGATTTACAAAAATATTTTTTATCCTTTTATATATGATAACGTAAGTTTTAATTTTTCAGTAGACGATTGGGTTCCAAATTTCTTATCATTATTAATTGACAAAGCACCTTACAAAAATTTATTTCATTTTTTTATAAGAAAAGGAGCAGATATTAATTTTGTTGGTGACTTATTTACGAATGATGAAGATACTTATGAAGAATTAAAGAAAACTCACGATTGTCATGTATTACGCTATGAAACTTGTCTTGATTTTGTTCAAAAAAAACTTGATTATTTAATGTCTGAAGATTGTGTTTATGGTGGAGGTGAAACTTCTAATGTTGTAAAAGATGAAAACGATAGAATTATAAGTGCCACAATTACATTCAAAGATGTATCAGAGCAAGATGAATATCATTCTGACTTAATCAAAACAATAAGGCTAAAAGATTTTATAAATAGTTTAGGTGGTAAAACTTACGAAGAACTGAAAAGCTCAAGGTAATTATTTGTGTTTCTTTAATGACTTTAAAATCCCCACAACCCAAAACCCAGTTTATTGCGTAAAGCAATAACCCTCTGTCTTTTGTGTTGTTCCGCTTACCTTACAAGTTTAGCGTTTTTTAGGTCTTCAAGGTAATAGCACATTGCAGTTTTGGTTTTCATAAAATCAAACCAAAATACAATAAGCTATTCATCTATTATGGTATCATAAAAACCCTAAACTTACCCAAGCTATGTTACATAATACAAGTTATAGTAGCAAAACATTGTTTATAGGTTTTGCTACGCAAGTTTTAATTGTTTCGTAGCTATAACTGGTATTATGTAAAATATCGGCTTGCCTACGCTCAAATTTGAACTTAAACATAAACTTTTCGTTTCTTTGAAATTATAAAACCACTTTTCCCCACCACCCAAGTCAGCGGTTATAAAAAAATAGGCATATAAAATGTATTTATACGCCATAGCACATTACTTTTTTTGTTCCTTAAAAAGCAATAAGCTATTGTCAAAAAGCCCTGTATAAGTAGCTTGTTTAAATGCTCTTTTATCAAACAACTATTTAAAACGCTACACATACACACGCTTCATCCAACGCTCAAATACGAACTGAAACCTATTTTTTTAAGTGTTAATTCCCCTAAAAGTGTTTCCCTTTTTTAATTAAATAATCAGATGCTTGTTTTTCAATATCATCCTGTGTCCATATTTTATTTTCCAACACCCAAGTATTTATAGTTTCCTTATCAAAATAAAGTCTTTTACCTCTTTTCGAATGCGGTATTGTATGGCTGCTTGTAAGTTTGTATATATGCGATTTAGATAAACCTAAATAATTTGAAAGCTGTTCTATATCCATAATTTTAGTAGTAATGAAGTTGGTTTCTTTTGTTCCAATATTTGCATAAATGTTTGTAAGTAAATTTTCAATGCGCTCTAATCTTTCATTAATAATTTCAAAAGGATTTTCCATAATAATCAAGTTTATATTAGAGTATGAAAATAAAAAAAGGCAGCAAATATAGGTAGCTTCCTTCTGCCAGCGCGCAATGTTATAAAGGTCAAGCCCTACGGGTTTTGAATAAAACTTTTTTAAAGAAACTCATTACGCCTGTTTCAACATTTTTGCATAAAAAACTTTTATACAAAAACCTTGACAGCATCACCCACGCTACCTTAACATCAGCTTTCTTTTTTTCTTTTCTTTGAAAAAATTTATGCAAAAGAAAAAAGTCCAATCGATATGACTGGACTTTGATGAATTCAGTAAAGGTTACCAATCAAAACTGAATAATCTATTTTTTAGATTTTGTTAACCATTTTAATAAAAGAGATACAGCGAAACTAACCGAAGCACCAACGACTGCTAAAATAACAGTTTTTAGAATATCTTCCGAAAAAATATTCGGTACAATACTCAATAAAGTACCAGACGTGGTGCCTACTTTAAGTGAAAGATCTGTTTTCATGATTCTAATTTACTTGATCATTTATTTGCGGCTGTTTTTTAGCCTGATCATCAACGGTAACCTGACTCACAGCTGATAAAACACCCCCTGCAACCGCTACATAACCAGCGATGGTTACAATGCTTGCAGGTAAGGCAATAGGAGCAGCAATAATACTACCGCTAACCGCTAATAATGATAATCCAATGGTCCTCAAAACTCTAAAAAATTTAGGTGTGGGAGCTTTAGCTCGTTCTGTTAAATTCATAACTTATAATTTAAAGATGAAACATTTTAAATAGAGGTAATTAACAATTCCACTTCCGTATTCTTGTCTAACTTTGGAAAAACCAAATCAGTCAATTTTTTGAGTGCTTTTCTTGAATAATTACCCTTACCTATTCCTGTGCAATTAGATACTGGTGCAATACAACCTAATAGGTCTTTTTTGGCATTATTTGCAGGATGAATTAATATAAAGTCTCTTCCTGGAACATCAATGAGATGAATATGCCAACCAAACTTATTGCTATATCGCTTTTTTAGAATGTACTTCCCTTCAGGAATACAAGACACCATACGTTTGTTATTTAACCAGGGCAATTCAATAGTGTAACAAATAGTTGATCCATCGTTTTGCAACAATCCTAGTGTACCTTCAGGGAAATAGATTCTATGTAATACCAATAGCATTATACACCACTATCTACTTTTACAATAGATAATGGATTATAAGCGCCATTTTTAAGCGGATACATTTGGCCATTAATCTCTTGATAAAATTCAATCCCCAGTGCTAAAAACAAAGGACTAGTACTGTTAGCAGTAACAGCATTACTCAAATTGATTGCTGCAGTTGCAGTAGTATCCCATGGTAAAATGGCTGTTTCTGAAGTAGCAACAACAAAAGTTTCTGCTTCAAAATCTACTTCAGCACCACCAGAAACCATTTTAAAATGCGTAGTACCACTTGGAGCTGCAATCATATTAGATGGAATAAAAGAAGCCAAATCAGCATCCAAAGTACCAGTCACACGATCAATCGTAGCGGTAAATGGAGCAAACAAACTAGTCCCTAATTTCCCTCGAATATTAAATTCAAATCCAAACAATAATTCAGCTTCACCATCAATCACGTTTCGTAATCCACGCTCACTAGTAGTATCCGCTTGAATCACTTTTACCATAGACTGGGTTAATCTGCTTACCATTCTGCTATCCGCAGAATTTAAAAGCAATGGACGTAATGCAGTCCTTAAAATTTTACCTGCTTTCCCTGCTCTACCAAACTCCGACCCATTTTCACGCGTTCTCTGAAATGCAGGATCCGTAGCAATACGTTGTGCATCAACACCACCCTTTTCGCGCGCTAAATGTCCATCTTGGGTTTTGTAAAAGGTAATATCTCCAATAGTACCTTTTAATTTAATTATGCCTTTTTGTCTTGCCATAATTTAAATATTTAGTTAAACAATCCGTTTAAATCTTTAAGGTGTTGCAACAAACTCGATAGATTTTAAATCAAATATCACTTGACTAAATCAATAATAAAAGCAAGAGCGATTCCATATGTCACTATCTGCTACAGATGACAGAAAACAACATAAATAACCTCTAGAGAGGGAAAAAAGTTGAGGTATCTTTCTAAAAAAGGAAATCAATAAAAAAATAGTACTTTTAATCAGGTTTAAAGTAGAATCATATAGTAAGTTAATGTATATCAAAGCCTAATCAAAAGTATAGATAGTATATGAAAAATGACATGCAAAGAGTATGCATCTATCCAAAAGACGTTCAGCTAATCACAGGAAAGAGTTATCGTCAAAGTGTTAGACTCGTACGGAAAATTAAAGAAGAACTCAATAAAACCTCCAATGAGTTCTTAACCATTGATGAGTTTTGTGCTTATGCTGGCATAAAATATGAACAAGTCTCTCACTTGATTTTAGGATAGTAAATCCATTTGATAATTGAGGAGATAATTCATCAATAAAAACAATCTACACCCTACTAAAACTAGTTCAAATTTTAGTGTTCTATATCTAAAAACCATTGTTTTTATTGACTTAATTCACTATTTTTACAATACACAATTTAGTGATATTTAGTACGTAAAAAAAGGAGTCCAAATCGGTTACCTTAATTGATGAAAAAATTATAACATACTGATTTACAAAAGCATATAAAGAGGAGTTAAATCCCTCTTTCTCCGCTAGGAATATGTCAAATTCCACTAAAAGCCCATAAACATCATGTTTATGGGCTTTTTATATTTTCATTAATATCTTATAATATCACCTTAAGACCGTATCTTTTATTCAATTGATAAATTAAAAATTGTAAAGGGTGTTTTCCAATAATCAATCAATATATAAGGCATAATACAGTTTCATGGTCTGCGTATTTAAAAAATTTCTTATCTTAATACATTGAAACCAACAATTTAGTCATCGAAATCTAAAAAACCAAACAGATGAATGCTCAGGATATTCACGAATCTAAAGTTTTTCTAAGTCACGCACATGAAGATTCACGACTAGCGGATAATTTAAGGGAATTGTTAGAAACTATTTGTAGCATAGCAAATTTACCCAAGATAGATATTTTTTTTTCTAGCAATTTAAAACCAGGAGGTGGTATGGAACTTGGAGAATGGCGGACACGACTTGAAAAGGAAATTGAAGACGCCGTTTTAACAATTGCCATTGTAACTCCCGATTCCAATGACAAACCGTGGTTGGCCTACGAAAGTGGAATGTCGATTGGAAGAGCTAAAAAAGTTACGCCAATCCTGTATTTTATGGGTCAAGAAAGCCTTCATTCCGTTTATCGCAATCAACAATCTTATATAGGTGAAAATTTGGAATCTATGCGAAAATGCTGTTACGATATTCTATCAACCAGCACAGAAGCAAACATATCCGAAGAGAATATTAAATTGTGGGATGGTTTCATTCAGGTATACATTGAAAAGGTTAAGGCTGAAAAAAACGATCTTTATTTTAGAAGCCTTTTTCGCGACCAGTTCCATAATTCTGAAAACGCCAGTAAATTTGAAGGCAATTGGTTTGCCAAATGGACCCAAATAAATGAGGACGGATCTGAAGAGGTTTTTGAAAAAGATGAGCTTTATGCTTGGACCACAGCTAACAGAATCCGTTTTGTGGGCTACTCCCAAAAACACGGAACAGAAGGCATGAAATATCCTATGGAAGGCATTGTCTCTCCAGACAGAAAAATCGCATTGAGTTATTGGAGCGAGGGCGAAATACCAATTTGTGGAACTTGCCTGATGAAACCGCAAGGCGCAGGTGGTGATACTTTAATTGGTAATTGGCAGGGATATACCGCAAAGTCTATTGACGATGATCCTACTTTTTTTAGTGGGCGTGTTTTAATGTCTAAATCCGAGGGTAAGGTGGACGCGTTTGCCAAAACAAATTAACTTAACTACCCCCCCCCATTTTTCGGCATACGTCAGGAACCAATATAACTAAATTCATTTTTTTAACTTTAGCAAAGTTGTGTTAACTTATCAATATCGAATTTTTTATTGAATTTACTTTTTTAATAATAAACCAATATCAATAAAAGGAGGTATCTTCAAAAACAAAAAAATGTAAAGTTCTAATTTAATAATAAATACGCCCTTTTTCTCCATAAATTATATCGCATAAGCATTTTTATAAGATGAAAGTATTTATTTCTTATTCTCATCAAGACGAGAAGTTAAAAGATGAATTGTTAAAGCAACTAGCTGGCTTTAAAAGGAGAAACATTATAGACCTTTGGCATGACCGCAAAATTATACCAGGTCAGAAATGGGGAAAAGAAATTGATAAATATTTAACTGAGGCCGATATAATATTACTTCTAATAAGCCCCGATTTTATTGCTTCAGAATATTGCAATGATATAGAATTAAAAACGGCGTTAAGTAGACACGATGATGAAAACGACCCTGCATTGGTTATTCCCGTAATACTGAGACCGTGCTTATGGGAACAAGAACAATTTGGTTCAATAGAATGCCTCCCGACCAAAGGTAAACCAGTAATGAGTTGGGGTACTACTGATGAAGCGTTCACCGATGTGGCCATAGGACTCACAAAGGTTTTTGACAATAGGAAAAAACAAGTTTCAAATGTTGTCTATAATAAGAGTTTATCGAACATATTGTCTGAACCAGATACCAACACTCCTATATTGGAAAGCTATAAATTTGATTGTAACAGAACAAAACAAGGGGAAACATTCAAAGAACATTTTTATGATTCTAGCCATAAATCACTTCTTCAATTCAGTTTTATTTGCGGTGATGAGAATCAGCAAGTCGATTCTTTTTTTTACCGTATTTACTTAGAGGTTCTTAGCGATTATGCAAACGAAAGCATTAAAAGCATAACCATTAAAGAAGCACATTATCCAACCTTTAAATTCGGAAATACACTTAAAGGCTCAATTAACAAGTTTAGGAGAATTCTTGAAAGAAACATACAATTGGAGGCCGGCGAAAAACTTAAAAATAATTTTTGCAGCCATGAAATCATTAACCTTAACGCTATAAAACCGTTTAAATATTTAGTTCTAAAATTTAAGGTTTATAGCCACGACTGTTTTAAAACCAATCATGGAGCAGATTTTGTAAACTGGTTGCTGAATGATTTTTTTCAAACCAATATAAAGTGTGCTACAGACACGAAAATAGTGTTTTTCTTCTGTTTAATCTTTAACCACAAAAGGAACCTATTTCACTCTATTACATCTAAAAAAAGTAAGCTTATCAATAAAATAGTAAAAAGTGTAGATTCTTGTGAAATTTTTGATACCAAAGACGAGGTTTCTCAAATATTCTGCAAAATGGATGAGTTAGAATCCGTTGATAACATTGAGCTACAAGCATGGTTTAGCAAATTTTACAGAAACTCAGAAACCGTTAAAAATACCATGGTAAAGGTTTTTGGTCCCGAAGATAAAAAACGTACCATGTCTGAAATAGAACCGCATTTACACAAAATAATAGACCATTTTTTAAACAAAGAAAATGAAATAACACGATGAAAAACTTTAATATTTACAAAGGAGAGTCAAAATTGGGCACTTTTGAGCCAGACAATTTCATAAATGCACCACAAAATTATATTCCTTCAAAGGGACTTATTAATGCTGTGAATGTAGCTATCTCGCTTGGGCAACCACTTTTACTAACAGGAGAACCCGGTACAGGAAAATCGCATTTGGCATACAGTATTGCGCATGAATTAAACTTAGGCAAACCTTTGGTGTTTAGAACAAAAACCACTTCTACATCAAGAGACTTATTCTACACTTATGATGCTTTATCGCATTTTAGGTCGGTTCAAACCAAACAAAATCTGGACATCAATACCTTTATTAGAGAGGGTGCATTGGGTGCCGCGATTAAGTCTAAATCCAGAAAGGTTGTGCTAATCGATGAGATTGATAAAGCCCCTAGAGACCTTCCTAACGATATATTAAACGAAATTGAAAGCCTCTCTTTTGAGGTAGCAGAAACCGGGGCTTTTTTCGAGTCCGAACACAAAAACCGACCTATAGTTATAATGACCAGCAATTCTGAAAAGAACCTTCCGGATGCCTTTTTAAGACGTTGTATATTTTATCATTTACCATTTCCCAGCTCGGACGAACTGTTGGCTATTCTTGATGCCCGATTAACTTCTGAATTCTTTAACAATACCGAACTTGAGCAATTAATAAAACACTTTCTAACCCTACGCCAAAAGTTTATAAAAAGGAAAAAACCTGCCACAGCCGAACTGCTTTCTTGGTTGCAAATCTTGGAACAATTAAACTTTAAAAAACTGGAAAACATTAATGAGTTTGATAAGCTTTCCGAAGAACAAAAAGAACTTTTATTAATTAGCTATTCTGTTTTAGCCAAAACCAGTGATGACTTTAAAGACCTTAAACAAAAGTTTGTTAATGGCAACTTATAGGCAAAAAGAAAATACAACTGCTCCCCTTTGGCGATTTTTAGAATTTCTGAAAACAGAAGGTTATGAGTTGAGTACAGGCCAATACCTGAATATTTACAAGCTTTTACAGCGCATAGATTTCAACACAACTGCTTTCGGGGATCTAAAATACATTATTGGCCCGCTTTTGTCCAAAACCCCAGAAGAACAAGAAAAGTTTTACGCTGTTTTTGACACCTATTTTGGTGCCGTAGAAAAAAAAGCTAATATCGATAAGCAAAAACCTAAAAATAAGGTTATAAATAATATTGATAAAAGAAAGAAAAAGATACGTTCAAATAAAAGAAAAAAATTTATAGTTGTGTTGGTCCTTTCAGTAGTTGTTTTAATTGGATTGGGCATTGGCTATATTTATTTAATTAAACCTATTCTACCTGACCCTGAAATCTCAGAAAAAAAAGTAGTAAACCAAAAAAAGGAAGAAATAAACGAAACCTTTACAGATCTGCTAAAAAGTCGTGAGTTAAATACTGAAAAATTTTCAGAAGCAAAAAAAACAATTGAAAAAGCTGAAAAAGAATTTAAAATCGGAAAGATAAAGGAAAGCTATTACACACTTGATAATCTTATCTATTATTCAAGATTAGATTTTGAAAATAACCAAGCTTTAAGTAGAAGAATAATTAAGTTAAAAAACAATGTTATTTCTTATGATTATAATAACACTTCAAAAATCTTACAAGATATTAACATTGAAAAACCCGACGTTGAAATCTATTTAACACTTATTTTAATTCTTATTTTCTTTTTAAATGAATACCATAAATCGCAAAACCAATCTTTTATTGCCGAATTGGAACAAGGCAAAAAACCACCCTATGTTTGGCAATTTAATTTAAACCATAAACCTAAAATAATTTGGGACAACGAAATATACCAAACGGCACACCATCTTCGAAAACGCGTAATTGGCGATGAATTGGATTTTGACATTAACCGTACCATTAAGGAAACCCTTAACCATGGCGGGCTCTTAGAGCTTACTTATAAGCCCCGATCGAAACCCTCTGAATATATTGCTTTAATAGATAAATCGTCCTTACAAAGCCATCAAGCCAGTTTTTTTTCCTTTTTGGCAAATGAGTTTTCTGAAAGTGACATTCATATAGATCAGTTTTTTTACCAAGATAATATGCTCATGTTTTGGAGTGAATCACAAAATAAAAAGCATTATAGTTTAGAGGACTTGATAAAGCTATTTCCCAAACATCGGGTTCTTATTTTTGGAATGGGGCATGAAATGCTCGATATTACCAAAGGTGCCATAAAAAAATATGCGCTAGGCATGAATAACTGGTCTGATGTTGCCATTCTTACCCCGCGCCCAACATCAGATTGGGATTATAGAGAAAAAATACTATCCCAATCTTTTATCATTTTACCTGCAAGCTCATCGGGCTTAATTGAACTTATTGATACCTTCGAAAAAATAAAATCGACACAATTAGGCGCTTGGAAATTTGAGCATGCCAGTACCGGAATTGAATTGCCTGATGATGTAAATCTGGGCATTAGGCATTTAAGCTATCAATTAACGCCCGATGTTTTTAAGTGGCTGTGCATCTGCGCTGTCTATCCGCAACTTTTCTGGGACCTTACCCTGTATTTGGGCGATGTTATGTTTCCTGGAAAATCTATTATATCGCAACAAAACCTGTTATCGCTTTTAAAAATCCCATGTTTTAACAATGGTTTTATCCCGCTAGAATATCGCGAGCAATTAACAGCCCAACTAGACGATGCCACAAAGGATGAGGTAAGAAAAAAGATTGTGGAGCAAATGCGGAAAAACCCGCCAAAGAAAAACACCCATGCTTTTGATGAGTATAAACTCAATTTGTTGGTCAATGAATTGCTCATAAGGGATATATCCAATGAAAAGAAAAAAATTATCCGTAGAGAAATTAAGGACATGGAAAGCCATACGGATTTTGGTCATTATACCGAAATAAAAGCTATCCAGCCCAATAAAAGTACATCTGCCTTAGACTTTATCCTTCCTGAAGAACTTCAAAATATATTTAAGGGTGTAGGTTGGAAAAAAACATTTGCAAGGGCCATTTTATTTTTATCCCTATCCTTTATTGGTGTTTACTTTTTATCAGATTATATATATCGAGCAATTGAAGACGATAAACAATTAGAAACCATTGGAATAACAATTTCAACCATTCTTTACGGATTTGCCTTTTATAGATTTATGCGAAAAAGAAGCCTCCTTAATAGCTTTGAAGTCGCTTTTTATTGGTTGTTCCTATCCATCGGTTATATGTACGCATTTATCTTAACAAACACATCCTTTTTTACGATAGTGAATAACACAAAAAACAAAGAAGACAATAGCTTTTTCAACTATTTAATCATAGCGTTTATTCTAACAATTCTATTAATTAGAAATCAAGTTAAAAAAGGGATTACAGGAGCCGCCGTTTCCATGTATTGGCTTTTCTTTTCCTTACTTTTAGTTATAATGTTTTTGGTTTCCCTGCCTAATATCATAAATGGCCATAATGAAAGTGATGCTGTATTACTGGCATTTATATTAATTATTATTGGCTCAATACTATTTTGGATTGTTCGATTTAGAAGAATTAAATCCTTTAGTAAAACTGAAATTGGCATATATTTTTCAATATGCTACACGGTATCAATGATTTATTCTTTAGACACATGGAGAGAAGGATTCGTTTTTTATAACCTATTTTTTATTGTTTTACTATTTATAATTGCTAGAAAATGGAACATACGCCAGTTTATCAGCGACTCTAGTTTTTCTGTTTTTTGGATTGGAATATGCACTTCCCTTTTAATAATGTACGAAGAATTTAAAAGTGAAATCCTGCTACTAATAGCTTTTGTTTTAACCTGTGGTATTTTTTTAAACAAATGGTTAAAACACAAAAACCTAGGATACGAATCGAGCATTTACATGATAATGATTATGCTATCAATAATTTTTGGTTTAATAGATTCTACGGACTTTGATTCTAAAACCATTTCAGTTTTTGTAACCAGCCTATTAACATTGCTGATTTTCCTAATCTTTAGAATTAGAAAACATAATATTCATGCCATTGAGTTATTTGTTTACTGGGTAAGTTTAACTATACTATCAGCTATTATATATGAAGATTTTGATCTCAACCCTACAATTTTAGTAATGTTAATAACATTAATTGGTGTGCTTTTCATCATTTACAAGATAAAATCCCATAAAAAGCTAAGAGAGGCATACAGTTTAAATATGTAAACAGTAAACAAAATTCTTAATAAAAAAACTAGAGAAACCACCCAGATAAAAATCAATATCGCATACGCTGATGGTTTTTTTTGACCAATAAGAATTCAGAAATTAATTGGTCATCTTTCAAACCTTTACATTAAAATTTTAATTGAAGATTGACCTAATTATTTCTTATAATAAACTTACTAAATTTAAAATTGACAATACGCTTTAAATGATGAGAAAATTCTGTACCTTTATAACAACTTCAAAACCAACTAAATACAACAATCATGATAACCACCAACCAAATGCAGAGCATCATCCCCGACATGAACTGGAAAAAAGCGGAATTTTACCTACCGCATGTAAATACAGTATTGCCCAACTTTGGTATAGATACACCGCTCAGAAAGGCACATTTTCTGTCTCAACTTGCGCACGAAAGTGGTGGACTTAAGTATAATCAGGAAAACCTAAACTATTCGGCGAAAGCTTTAAGGAGTGTATTTGGAAAGTATTTTAAAACAAACGAAATAGCAGAAGCCTACGCGCGCAAACCTGAAAAAATTGCAAATAGAGTTTATGGGAATAGGATGGGCAATGGTGATGAGGCCAGTGGCGATGGTTGGAAATATAGAGGACGTGGTTTAATACAACTTACGGGGAAAAACAACTATCAAAAATTTGCTCACGACCATGGTGTCGATTGCGTAAACAACCCTGATTTGATTCTAAATCCAGAATTGGCCCTTACTTCTGCCTGTTGGTTTTGGAAAAAAAACAATCTTAACAGATACGCCGATGACGACGACATCCATATGGTTACCAAACGAATTAACGGGGGCACTAATGGCCTACTACATCGTCAACAGTATCTCGATTCTTTTAAGCGACTTTATGAGGTTTTGGAAGCTGATAAAGGTTGATTAACTCGTAAACAGAAATAAATTGCGGTAGTATTTCATATACTTTATCGGCTTTTAAATTAATGTTAACCCGAGTTTAAACCATAATCCTTTTTTCACTAAATTAGTAAATCTCAAAAACTCCCCTGTCCAAATCTTAAAACCAACCTGCAAACAACCTTAAAATCAAATTTAAGAGTATGGAAGATTTAACATGTTTCGTCATCATCGGTTTTGGAAAAAAAACCAGTTACGCCAACGGAAAAATGAGGGTGCTGGATTTGGATGAAACCTATACCCTACTCATAAAACCTGTTTTTGATGCCTTGAACATTTCGTGTTATAGAGCCATCGATAAAAACCTTTCTGGAAGTATCGACAAATTGATGCTTCAGGAAATTAAAAACGCAGACATTGCCCTGGTGGATATCTCAACGCTAAATGCCAATGTAATGTGGGAGCTTGGAGTTAGGCACGCTCTAAGACCAAATCACACCATCATGATTTGCGAACAAGAACAAATGGGCAGTATCCCCTTTGATGTCGGTCATTTTGTGATACACCAATACACCCATTCAGATCAAGGTATTCCCTATAAAGAAGTTGAAAGGTTTAGAGCGCACTTAACCAATATAATAAAAGGTGTCCTCAATCAAGAACCAAAATTAAATGATAGCCCCGTATTTACTTTTTTAGAAAACGAACTCAAAGCTTTAGAAATGAACATAACCGAAGATGCATCCCAAAACGAACAAAACCCCGAATCCTTTGCAAGTCTGTTGGATAAGGCCGAAGAAGCAAAAAAAACAAAAGACTTTTCCAAAGCTCTCAAATTATTCGGTGAGGCAAAAACCTATGCCGAAAAAAACATGACTTTAAAAGACAATCTCGCATTTATTGTTTCGCGACAAGCTTTATGTACCTATAAATCCAAACAACCAAACGAGCTGGAAGCCTTGGTTAATGCAAAAATTATTTTAGAGGAATTGCAACCGTTACAAAGTAACGATCTTGAGGTTTTAGGGTTAACAGGCGCCATAAATAAACGGTTATATGAATTAACCGGCGACCTCAATTATTTGGAAAATGCCATTGTTTCGTATGAAAAAGGATTTCAATTAAAACAAGATTATTACAACGGTATCAATGCCGCATTCATGCTTTACAAAAAAACCGATTTATTAAAATCCCAACATAAGCCTTGGGAGGATTTAAAATTAAAAGCCGATTATATCAGAAATACGGTTTTGGAAATTGCTTTGAATTTAGAAAAGGAACCAGATTTTTCTACAAAAGAAGATGCCATTTGGATTTTACTTACCATTGCCGAGGCTTATCATTACAAAGGTCTTGACGATTTAATGACGAATTACGAAAAAAAATCACAAGACATGGCCAAAGCAAAAAACGACACCTTTGCTATGAGTGCTTACTCCGAACAAAAAGAGAAAATTAAAGATTTAAACATTAATTTTAAATAAGACACCGCCATAATCTGCCATAGCAACTGGAGCCATTATAGACATTGCAAAAAAATAACCAACCAATAAATCAATAAAATGAAAAAAACATTCCAAGAACACCTAGACCCAAATTCAGGTTCAAAAAACATCCTTTCATTAGATGGTGGAGGAATTAGGGGCGCCTTAACACTTGGCTATTTAAAAAAAATCGAAACCATTTTACGCGAAAAACATGGAAACGACTATCTGCTCTGTGACCATTTCGACCTCATTGGAGGCACCTCAACGGGCTCAATCATTGCTGGGGCATTGGCGATTGGAAAATCGGTTGATGAAATAGTAAGCCTTTACATGGATTTAGGCGGAAAAATATTCGGCAATAAAAGAAGTTTTTGGAACCCTTTGGAAACATGGAAGTTTTTAAAAGCAGGCTACGATTACAAAGCATTGGAACAAAGCTTGAAAAACGCATTTGGCGACATAACCTTAGGAAGCGATCAAATTAAAACCGGGCTTTGTATTGTTGCCAAAAGAGCCGATACCAATAGCGTGTGGCCCATCATCAATCATCCAAAAGGTAAATTTTACGACACTAAAATAGGTAAGAATAAAAACATTCCACTTTGGCAAGCCGTAAGAGCAAGTAGTGCCGCCCCTACCTATTTTGCTCCACAAATGATTGATGTTGGCGATGGGCAACGCGCTGCGTTTGTTGATGGCGGCGTTAGTATGGCCAACAATCCGGCACTCACATTGTTAATGGTTGCAACCTTAAAAGGCTTTCCTTTTAAATGGGATATGGGCGAAGATAAATTAACCGTGGTTTCCGTAGGCACCGGTTATAGTGTTTTCAAAAAACAAACCAGTGAAATTGAGGAAGCTTGGTTAAAAACATGGGCGCAAAATGTTCCCGATATGTTGATGCAAGATGCCAGTTGGCAAAACCAAATTGTTTTACAATGGCTCTCCAACTCCCCTACGGCACATTATATAGATATGGAAATTGAGTCGTTACAAGATGATTTTATGGGCGGTAAGGCGCTAATTAAATATTTGAGATATAACTTTCCAATTACCGAAAATGACTTAAATGGTTTAGGATTAGGAAAAACATTCAGTGCAAAAGATGTGGAAAGCTTAATTGAAATGAGCAATGCCGAAAACAGACAAGAACTTTACGATATTGGAGTTGCTGCATCAAGTAGTGTTTTAAAAGCCCATTTTGATTAAGTTTATTGGTGATTATGTTATAAATTGATACGATTATTACGCTTCACCAAACAAATTTCATTAAACGATGCGGTCTAATGCATATTTAATTATTTTTGTCGTTATTTATATTATTCAATCCCATTTATGAAACGCCGTATCCTTTATTTTATATGTACCATTTGTTTTTTAATGCTTTGGAGTTCTTGCCGAAAGGATTTTGAGTTCTCACCAAGCACAGGAAGCCTACAATTTTCTAAAGACACCATTTATTTGGATACCGTTTTCACCAATATTGGCTCAAGTACGTATAACCTAAAAGTGTATAATAAAAGTAACGACGATATTGCAATTCCCTCTGTGGGTTTGGCGCGAGGTGCGGCGTCTAATTACAGATTGAATGTTGATGGGATTGCAGGCAAAAGCTTCGATAACATTCAGGTTTTGGCAAACGACAGCCTATTTATTTTTGTTGAAACTACCATTGATATCAATAATTTTTCGAACCCCGATGGGACTTATCTTTACACCGATCAAATTGAGTTTGATGCCGGTTCAAATCTTCAAAAAGTGGAGTTGGTCACCTTGGTGCGGGATGCCATTTTTATTTATCCAGACAGAGATAACACTACAAAGGTTATTGAAACTCTAACATTGGATATTGGCGGCGAATTAATTGAAACCGAATTACAAGGTCGCGAATTACTGCCCACCGAACTCACTTTTACCAACGAAAAACCTTATGTTATCTACGGGTTTGCCGCCGTACCAAACGGCGAAACCTTAACCGTTAATGCCGGTGCGCGATTGCATTTCCATTCAAACTCCGGTATTATTGTGTCCAATGGCGCAACTATTAATGTGACTGGCGCTTTTAGCGACGACCCCGATGTATTGGAAAATGAAGTTGTTTTTGAAGGCGACCGCTTAGAACCCAATTTCTCCGATACGCCAGGGCAATGGGGCACTATTTGGCTGTTGGACGGTAGCATAAACAACACCATAAACTACACGACAATTAAAAATGCAACCGTTGGGATTTTAAGCGATGGCAATGCGAATGAAGCTACCGAAAAGCTAAAAATAACCAACTCTCAAATTTACAATTCCAGCAATTTTGGCATGCTGGGGCGCAACACCTCAATAAGTGCCGAAAACGTGGTAATTAACAATTCGGGGCAATCCTCGTTTGCCGGAACCTTGGGCGGTGCCTACAATTTTACGCATTGCACCATTGCCAATTATTGGAGTAACGGCTTTAGGCAATTCCCTTCCGTTTTACTCAATAATTTTGTAACGGATGAAGATAACAACGCGATTCTAGCCGATTTAATCGAAGCCAATTTTAATAATTGTATTATTTACGGCAATGATAATCCCGAGATTTTATTAGATGAAATTGAAGAAGCGTCGGTAGCTTTCAATTTTAAATTCACCAATTGTTTAATCCGTTTTGAAGATAACAACAACAATTTTACGGGAGAAAATTATAATTTGGAAAACACCAGTCTATACGAAAACACTATTTTTAACGAAGACCCCAATTTCAAGGACACTGCATTAAACCAATTAATTATTGGTGCCGAATCGGCAGCCATAAATAAGGGCAACCCCACGTTTTCAAGTCAAGTGCCCACTGATATTTTAAATGTAAACCGAACGGTTTCTCCAGATTTGGGTGCGTATCAGCATATTACATTTCCTGAGGATGATTAGTACTTTTTTTATTTATTTCTGTAAGAAAAATTAGTTATATTTACGTAATAACTGAAACACAAAACTTACTTTATCCTGGCTTATTTATGGGATTTTAGCAATAAAAGTTGTTATATAAGGAGTTATCACACATTTGAAAAAATTAGTTTTTATATTGACCATTCTAGCTTTCCAGCAAAACCTTTACGCTCAAAAAGAAATTATTGGTAAGGTAGAATTTTATAAATCGGAAGCAACGGAATTTGTGTTATTTAGGGACACTAAAGACCTATATACCAAAAATCTGAATAAACGAAAAAGCAAAGTTCAGTTAATTCAAGGAGATAGTATTATCAAATTTATTACTGACTCAACTGGAGTTTTTAAAATTAGAGTTTTATTGAAAGATTCTCTCCGAATTATAGTCAATGAACATTCGCCAGTTTTTAACGAACAATTTAAATTTGATTTTAACAACATTAAGGATACCCTAAAACTTCGAATTTCTGACAAAAAATTGGCGATTCACCGAGATTCAATTGTCGAACCTGAATTTTACAATAAATACAACGAAAATCAAGCTGAATTAAATTTTCGAAATGGTAAAAAGGAAATTCTTTTAATTCTTTATGACTGGCCTAAAGACGAAATAACTGAAAGGCGAAAACAAATAGCCAAAATTTATAACGTAAAGTATAGTTATTTACTCATTGAAACGAGCCAAAACAGAATGAGAATAATGTTTAGATATAATTTGGTAATGAGAAAATTAATGGGAATAAAAGAAAACGTGTGGTAACATTGTATAAAAATAATGCGTAAGTTTATTCCTAAATCAAAAGTTAGTACTTGTTTGTTTGCATCTGATTTTCCTTCGGAAAATCCTCGCGCACAAACAACGCACTATTCTAATACGTAACCATTGGGCACAATGAAAAAACAGATAACTAAATGAAAATTGAGAAATATAACCAACGACTTCTCGCTGTTTTAGGAACAGTAGGAGTAATTTTTTTGATGGTTGCTTTAATGGCTTTTATATCAATAACAATAATGGAACATAGACGATTTGACGATGATATAGAAACGGGAATTTTATCGGATGAAAAAATTGAGGAACTACAAAAAGAAAATAAACGAGAGCAAGTAATTTCATATGAAAATCCACGCTTGATTGATACGCTTAATTCTATATACATCATTCCAGTTTCCCACAAAACTCTGTATGAACAAGAAGACATATCTGGGCTTTTAAACTTAACAAAATCCACTTCAAATTACGAAATGGGCGATGGAAGATATTCAAGACAATATTATGGAGCATTCAATAATGTAATTGTTTATAATTCAAAAGAAGGAACTAATAACAAACTCTTTGATAAGAGAGTAAATTTTAGCCAAATGGAAGCCGAATATTTTGAAGACGATATTTACCTTTTAATGAGTGTTTCCGAAAAAGACACATATAAGGACGGAGTAATTAACCTTTTGGACTTTAAAGCGCTTTATATTTATTCATTAGGAAAACGAAAATTGAAAAAGGTAGAAATTGTGGGAATGGATATTTTCGAATATAAGTTTCTTAATAACGAAAAGAATTTGACTATTCTCTTTGGAGTAGATAAAAACAACGATGGAAAATTCGAGGATTATAATGAACCGACTTTAATTAAAAAATACGATTTTGAAAGTGGTAAACTAACAGACATCGTGGACGAAAAAATCAACACGGAACTACAGAAAACGCTTGAAGGAACTAATAAATAACGGACCCACCGCTAGCACGCGTTACAAACGAGCACCAACTTCATACCTAAAATCACAAAACATAACGGATACTGCGTTAACCATTGAACGGTTCGACTGCGCTCACCGCAGGCTAAATGTTTGAAATCCTTTATAAAACTTAGCTAACTTATAATTATGTTTTAAGGTAAAGATTAACAGATTGCCACGTCGGTAGCTTCTTCGCAATGAAGGTTTTAAAAAGATTAAGTAGAGAAATATTTATATTCACGATTTCCAAAATTTTCTATAAATACCAATGAGTAAAGCGTGTTAAAACGCCCAAACAAAAAATCCCGCTTACCGCAGGATTTTTTAGTCAACCTAAACTAGTTTCAGGTGCTCATTATATTTCCATGTGATGATGTCATGCCGAAACAAGTTCATCATGACGATACTACACAAACAAAGGTTTGCCTTTCATCATGGCATTTACTTTTTCTTTTACCGTTTCTAAAACGGCTTCGTTTTCGTGGTTGTTAATTACTTCATCAATCAAATCAACAATCACTGGCATGTCATCTTCTTTTAAACCACGGGTGGTAACGGCCGCTGTACCAATTCGGATGCCCGAGGTTACAAAAGGCGATTTATCATCAAAAGGCACCATGTTTTTATTTACCGTAATATCGGCTTTTACCAAGGCTTGTTCGGCTGCTTTACCGGAAATATCTTTATTGCGCAAATCAATCAACATACAGTGGTTATCGGTGCCGCCGGAAATAATATTGTAATCTTTTGCTACCAAGGCGTTGGCCATAGCGTTGGCATTTTCTTTAACTTGCAGTTGATAGTGTAAAAAATCGTCGGTCAAAGCTTCCCCAAAAGCAATGGCTTTAGCGGCTATAATATGCTCTAATGGGCCGCCTTGATTTCCTGGAAATACCGCAGAATCCAACAGCGACGACATTTTACGCAGATTTCCGTTTTTAAGCGTGATACCGAATGGGTTATCAAAATCCTGTCCCATCATAATCATACCGCCTCTTGGGCCACGCAAGGTTTTATGCGTTGTTGTGGTTACAATATGGCAATGCGGCAACGGATCGTTTAAAATACCTTTGGCTATTAATCCCGCTGGATGCGCAATATCGGCCATTAAAATAGCGCCTACACTATCGGCAATCTCTCTAAAACGCTTAAAATCCATATCGCGCGAATAGGCCGAAGCACCTGCAATTATTAGTTTTGGTTGCTCTTTTGTGGCAACTTCTTGAATTTTATCGTAATTTAAAACACCGGTCTCCTGCTCTACGCCATAAAACGACGGATTGTACAATTTACCCGAAAAATTTACTGGCGACCCGTGGGTTAAGTGTCCGCCATGGGACAAATCGAAACCTAAAATTTTATCACCCGGTTTCAAGCATGCCGCAAAAACAGCCGTATTTGCCTGACTTCCAGAGTGTGGTTGCACATTTACATAAGCTGCACCAAATAAGGCTTTGGCCCTATCAATAGCTATTTGCTCTACTTCATCAACCACTTCGCAACCGCCGTAATAACGCTTTCCCGGATAGCCTTCGGCATATTTATTGGTTAATACAGAGCCTGCAGCTTCCATAACCTGGTCGCTTACAAAATTCTCTGATGCAATAAGTTCTAAGCCTTGTAATTGGCGTTCTTTTTCAGCTTGAATAAGTTCAAAAATTTGTTCGTCGCGTTGCATAAATTTTAATTGTAGTTAAATGTTGCGCAAAAATAACAAATAGATTATTCAAATACATCAAAATATATATTTTTACGCCTAAGTTTTAAACCGATTTATTAACGATTAAAATAAATCTATTTTTAGGCATTTATAATTAAATAAATAAAAAAATTATGTAGGTTTGATACGAATTAAAATAACATCTAATACATAAGGTATGCAAATATCAGCCAACAATCCAGATAGAGCTTCGTGGTTACACGTCGATAAAAACTCAGATTTCCCCATTCAGAACATTCCGTTCGGTGTATTTTTAACGCGCGATGACATTATTACCATAGGCACGCGCATTGGCGATACCGCCATAGACCTTGGGGCTTTGCATCAATTGGGCTATTTTGATGGCATTGCGCTAACCGATGATATTTTTCTTCAAGATACCTTAAATGATTTTATTGCCGATGGCAGAAAAACTTGGCGCGCTGTTAGAAATAGAATTGCCGAAATTTTTGATGCCGAAAACACCGCGTTAAAAAACAATGTAAAGCATAAGGAAATTGTATTGTTTCGTTTGGATGAAATTGAAATGCAATTACCGGTTCAAATTGGCGATTACACCGATTTTTATTCAAGCATCGAGCACGCTACAAATGTGGGCACCATGTTTAGAGACCCGGAGAATGCGTTGATGCCAAATTGGTTGCATATTCCTGTGGGATACCATGGCAGAAGTTCGTCCATTATTCCATCCGGAATCCCGATACACAGGCCACAGGGGCAAACCCTTCCGAACGGTGCTACAGAGCCCGTTTTTGGTCCGAGTAAATTAGTGGATTTTGAGTTGGAAATGGCTTTTATCACCACCGATGCCAACGATTTAGGTGAATCTATTCCTGTAAACGAAGCCGAAGAATATATTTTCGGATTGGTTTTATTTAACGATTGGAGCGCACGCGATATTCAAAAATGGGAATACGTGCCATTGGGTCCGTTTTTAGCGAAGAGTTTTGCATCTTCCATTTCACCTTGGATAGTTACATTGGATGCTTTGGAGCCGTTTAGGGTCAATGGTCCAAAACCGTTAAAACCGCAATTGGAATACTTGCAATACAAAGGCAAAAAGAGCTACGATATTAATCTGGAGGTTTCCATCCAGCCAAATGGTGCTAAAGAAACCGTGGTTAGCAAATCGAATTTTAAATATATGTATTGGAACATGTCGCAGCAACTGGCGCATCATACCATAAATGGATGCCCCATAAACTCCGGTGATATGATGGGAAGTGGTACCATTTCTGGGCCAACACCAGATTCTTACGGTTCCATGTTAGAACTGTCATGGCGTGGCGAAAAACCCATTAAACTAAATAACGGTACACAGCGCAAGTTTATAAATGACAACGACACCGTAATTATGCGCGGGCATTGCGAGAAGGATGGTACACGTATTGGCTTTGGCGAGGTTTCAACTAAATTGCTTCCGGTTTATTTTAAAAAATAAGACTAATCTTACTGAAATATATCTAAATTTTACGTTTTAACGGATTTATTAGTATTTAATCTATAGTTTTAGTATTTTGGCACCACTATTGAATAGTATCCCAAATAACCTAAAATGATAACCTATGAAAAGATTTCTACTCATCATCCTTACACTTTCATTATGTATTGCCTGTAGTGCAAAAAAAGAAGTTGAAAAAGCTGTAAATACCGGTAATTACGATCAGGCCATAAACACAGCGCTTAAAACCCTACGAACAAATAAAGACTCCAAGCGTAAACGCGACGTAGTTTTAATGCTACAAGACGCCTATTACAAGGCTGAAGACAGGGATTTAAACACCATAAACCATCTTAAAAAAGATAATAACCCAGAATTGTATCGGGAGATTTACGAGCGTTATTTGGATTTGAATGCAAGGCAGGAAGTTATCAAACCCATTTTACCACTGCAGGTAAACGGCAAAGATATTCCGTTTGACTTTAATAATTATAGCAATGCCATTATTGAGTCCCGAAAAAATCTTTCAGATTATTTATATGAAAAAGGCATAAAACTTTTAGAATCTGATGACAAACTTGCGATTAGGGAAGCTTACCAAACGCTTGATTATTTAGACAGAATAAGTCCGAATTACGAAAACACGCGTGAACTGTTAGATGAAGCCCACCAAAGAGGCACCAACTATATTTTGGTTTCCATTAACAATGAAACACAACAAATAATCCCAACACGATTAGAAGAGGATTTGTTGAATTTTGATACTTACGGATTAAATAAATTTTGGAGTGTTTATCATGCCAATAAAATAAATGATGTTACATACGATTACGCCATGCACCTCAATTTAAAGCGTATTAATATTTCGCCGGAACGCATTAAGGAACGTGAGTTTTTACGGGAAAAGGACGTTAAAGATGGTTGGGAATATCAATTAGACAGCGCTGGAAATGTGGTAAAAGACACCTTGGGCAACGATATAAAAGTTGATAAAATTATTAGGGTAAAATGCCGTTTATTGGAAACGCTTCAAACCAAGTCGTCTCAAGTTATTGCAGACGTAGTGTATTTAGATTTGGCATCAAAGCAACCGTTAGATACCTTTACCATTGATAGCGAATTTGTTTTCGAACATTATTTCGCACGCTCAAGAGGCGATAAACGTGCGTTAAACAAAGAGGATAGATTATTGTTGGACAACAGGCGTGTGCCATTCCCAAGTAACGAGCAAATGGTTTACGACACTGGCGAAGATTTAAAATACAAACTCAAGGATATTATAAATTCTTATACGATTAGATAATCAATTTAAAACCTCTCAACTTTTGGGAGGTGTTTTTGTTTAAATAAATCGATTCAAATCCAAAGCGTTAATCGCGCCATGGGAGGCATGCGACACCACCGCACCATTTTTAATTACCAAAAGCTGCGGGGATTCGTGCAGCACCTGAAATTTATATCCAACTTCGTTAGAAACCTCACGGTAATTCAGCAAATCCAAATAATACAAATCAAAGTCTTTTTCAGTAAAATTATAAGCATCAACAAATTGCTTCATTACCATTCTGCTGATACCGCAGCGTGTAGAGTGTTTAAAAATAACCTGGGTTTTGGTATCCGATTGATTTTTAATACTGTCTAACTGAGTCAATTCATTTAAAGGAATCCAAGGCAAAACCTTGTCTTCTTTTGCTTCGTTATCGCCACGAAATAATTTATTCAATAATCCCATAATTTCTATATTATATTTTCATACCCTCAATGGAGGGAATCTCATTTTTACTGTTCCTTTTAAAGCAGAAACACATCCATTACTCTCCTAAGTCGAAACTTATTTTAAATCTTACAAACTGACTAAAAGTCATTAGAACAAAGGTCTATCAAGACATTTTGTCGCTCAAATAGCATTGGTAAGGTTATTGACTTAGTGCTATTGTAAAAATAAAATAATATAGTAGATTTTTACTTTTTTAGAAAGAAAACAATAATAACATGTCCTCTTTAAAGGAATGAAAAATTAAATTTTATATGAACTTAAATAATTATACTATAAAATCCCAAGAAGCCATTCAGCAAGCACAGCAAATTGCTCAGGGTTTCGGGCATCAACAAATAGAAAACGAGCACATTTTCAAAGGCATTTTTGAAGTTGATGAAAACGTATTGCCATTCATTTTAAAAAAACTGAATGTTAACATTAATATCCTGCAACAAGCTTTAGACAAGCAATTGGAAAGCTTCCCCAAAGTTACGGGTAGCGAATTAATGTTATCGCGCGAAGCTGGGAAATCGCTAAACGAAGCGTCTATTATTGCTAAAAAAATGAAGGATGATTTTGTTTCCATCGAGCATTTAATTTTGGCGGTTTTTAAATCGAACAGCAAAATAGCGCAAATGCTAAAAGACCAAGGCGTAACAGAAAAAACGCTTAGTGCCAGTATTCAAGAATTGCGCAAAGGCGAAAATGTAACCTCGCAAAGTCAGGAGGAAACATACAACGCCCTTAATAAATATGCAAAAAATTTAAACCAATTGGCCAAAGACGGTAAGTTGGATCCTGTAATTGGTCGCGACGAAGAAATACGCCGTATTCTTCAAATTTTATCGCGCCGTACCAAAAACAATCCCATTTTAGTGGGTGAACCAGGAACGGGCAAAACCGCTATTGCCGAAGGTTTAGCACACAGAATTATTGATGGCGATATTCCGGAAAACCTAAAGGACAAACAAATTTTTGCCTTAGATATGGGTGCCCTAATTGCTGGCGCAAAATATAAAGGTGAGTTTGAAGAACGCTTAAAAGCCGTAATTAAGGAAGTTACAACCAGCGATGGCGATATTGTATTGTTTATCGACGAAATCCACACGCTTGTTGGTGCCGGTGGCGGACAGGGCGCTATGGATGCCGCCAATATTTTAAAGCCCGCTTTGGCCCGTGGGGAACTGCGCGCTATTGGCGCAACCACCTTAGATGAGTATCAAAAGTACTTTGAAAAAGACAAAGCTTTAGAGCGTCGTTTTCAAAAAGTTATGGTGGATGAGCCCGATACCGAAAGTGCCATTTCAATTTTAAGAGGCATCAAGGAAAAGTACGAAACGCACCATAAAGTACGTATTAAAGACGAGGCTATTATTGGCGCCGTTGAATTGTCGCAACGCTACATTACCAATCGTTTTTTACCAGATAAAGCCATTGATTTAATGGATGAATCGGCTTCAAAATTACGTATGGAAATCAACTCAAAACCCGAAGAACTGGATGTTTTGGATAGAAAAATCATGCAGCTGGAAATTGAAATTGAGGCCATTAAACGTGAAAAAGACGAGGCGAAATTAAAATCGCTCCGATCGGATTTGGCAAACTTAAAAGAAGAGCGCAACGAAATCAATGCGAAATGGAAAAGCGAAAAGGAAGTGGTTGATAATATCCAAAACACAAAACAGGACATTGAAAACTTCAAACTGGAAGCGGAACGTGCAGAGCGTGATGGCGATTACGGCAAAGTAGCCGAATTGCGTTACGGAAAAATTAAGGAAGCCCAAGAGCAACTCGAAGTATTTCAAAAGCAGCTGGAGGCGCAGTCTGAAACCTCTTTAATTAAGGAAGAAGTAACCTATGATGATATTGCCGAAGTAGTTGCCAAATGGACCGGAATTCCGGTTACCAAAATGCTACAAAGCGAACGTGAAAAACTTTTAAAATTAGAAGATGAACTACACAAGCGCGTGGTTGGGCAAGAAGAGGCCATTGTTGCCGTAAGTGATGCTGTTCGCAGAAGTCGTGCAGGCTTACAAAACCCGAAAAAACCTATTGGAACATTCTTGTTTTTAGGAACCACCGGCGTTGGTAAAACAGAGCTCGCAAAGGCTTTAGCCGAATATTTGTTTGATGATGAAAGCGCCATGACCAGAATTGACATGAGCGAATACCAAGAACGACATGCGGTAAGCAGATTGGTTGGAGCGCCTCCGGGATATGTAGGTTATGATGAAGGCGGTCAATTAACCGAGGCTGTTCGTAGAAAACCCTATTCGGTTGTTTTGTTGGATGAAATTGAAAAAGCACATCCAGACACCTTTAACATCTTATTGCAAGTGCTTGATGAAGGGCATTTAACGGATAATAAAGGTCGTGTAGCGGACTTTAAAAACACGATTATTATTATGACCTCAAATATTGGAAGTCATTTAATTCAAGAGCGTTTTGAAGCTACAAAAGACTTAGATTCTGCCGTTGAAGCAGCCAAAATTGATGTTTTAGGTTTATTGAAACAAAGTGTACGTCCGGAGTTTTTAAACAGAATTGACGACACCATTATGTTTACGCCGTTAAGTAAAGAAAACATTGTAGCCATTGTAGGTATGCAGCTAAAAAACGTGACTAAAACTATAGCACAACAAGGCATTACTTTTGATGCAACGCCAGAAGCTATTGCGTATTTAGCAAACAAAGGTTACAATCCGGAATATGGTGCAAGACCCGTAAAACGTGTGATTCAAAAAGAAGTTTTAAACGCTTTGAGTAAAGAAATATTAGCAGGAAAAGTAACAACTGATAGTATTATTCTACTCGATGCCTTTGATGATGAATTGGTTTTTAGAAATCAAAGCAGTTTAATTACTGAAGAATTATAGACTAAAAACAATCGTTTGTAACAAAATGGTTTTTAAACAGTCTATATAATTGGTTGGTTAGTTGAAAAGCAACATGAATCTTTTACAAGAGGATTGTTGCTTTTCCTTTTAATAAATAGCAATTGGAAAATTCACAAACACTTTTTTTATTTATATAGCAATCCCCTCATATTGTTCGCATTAGACAGTAATCAAATTTATTTGAAACACCAATAAATCAACTTAAAAAATATAAAACGAAAATTACCGTTTAACTTACTAACAATGTATTGTTAATTAAAAACTTGTTAAAATTCCAAAAAATGCGTTTTAAAATCCTACTTTTACACGGTTATTAGTTAAAAGATTATATAAAATACGATACGAAATGCTGTTTGTCAACACAAAGAAAAACAATTAAAACCTACTTATTCAATGCAAATTGACAATTATATAGAATACTCGTTACTACATCCGTCAGCCACTGAAAGAGATGTTATAGAATTATGTTTAGCCGCACAAAAAAACAACTTCCGCGCTGTTAATATAAACAGTTATTATATAAGTTTAGCTAAAGAATTACTAAGTAAAACGGATATTAAAGTAAGTACGCCCATTGGTTTCCCGTTAGGAGCTATGGCAACAGCATCAAAAGTTTACGAAGCAAAACAAGCCCTACACGATGGCGCCGATGAAATTGAAATGGTAATTAACCAAGGCTTACTTAAAAGCAAAAATTATGTTTCGGTTTTAAAAGACATTACCGATGTAAAGTTGGCCATTGGAGACACGCCATTAAAAGTGATTATAGAGATTTCGGAATTAAATAAAAATGAAGTCATAAGAATTTGTGAAATCTGTTTGGATGCCAAAATAGATTTCATAAAAACATCAAGTGGTTTTTCAAAAAATGGAGCCACACTTACTACTGTAAAAATTATTAAAAAAACAGTTAGAAACCAGATTAAAATTATCGCTTTTGATGGGATTGAAGATCACGAAACCGCAGTAAAATATCTGGAATCCGGTGCAAACATCGTTGGTATTAATTACGGTGTAGAACTCTTTGACAACAAGCGCGCCAAAAGAAATTCTAAAATATTTAAACAGTACATTAAAACATTTAAAACGGAAGACGCTTTAGCAGCTGAAAGTGTCGTTGAGAAAATTTAAGACTAATTCAAATCAATTAAAAAAGCTAAACAAAACCAAAACGTTTTGTTTAGCTTTTTTTGCATCAAGTTATTTTTAAGACCCAATTAGTGTGCGACTAATATTGCTAAAACTGACTTAAATCATAGTTTAGACATCATTTTTTAAGCAACTTGCTACCTTAAATTGTTTGTTTTGAATCTATTTTTTATTTAAAAAATAATCTTACTTTTATCAACACCATGAAACTTTTAAACACTTACATAGACCACACGCTTTTAAAACCTACGGCAACTAAAAATGATATTATAAAGCTTTGTAACGAAGCTAAGGAGCATCAGTTTTTCTCGGTGTGCGTTAATAGTTGCTATGTGCCTTTAGCTAAAGCACAGTTAAAAAATAGCAATGTAAAGGTTTGCAGCGTGATTGGCTTTCCTTTAGGAAGCATGTCTACGCAAGCAAAAGTTGACGAAGCCAAATCTGCATTAAAAAGCGGTGCCGATGAAGTTGATATGGTTATTAATTTAGGATTTCTTAAAAGCAAAGATTTTGATGCGGTTTGGAAAGATATTGAAGCCGTAAAAAAAATAATGCCCCAAAAGGTTTTAAAAGTGATTTTAGAAACCTGTTATTTGGAAGAACTGGAAATTATAAAAGCCAGTGAACTCGCCATACAAAGCGGCGCTGATTTTATAAAAACATCCACCGGATTTGGAACTGGTGGCGCCACCATAAAAGATGTAAAACTGATGCAAAAAGTTGCAAATAAGCAGGTAAAAATAAAAGCCTCTGGCGGAATAAAAGATACCAAAACAGCATTGGAATACATACGTCTTGGCGTAGAACGCTTGGGCACATCCTCTGGAATTGCCATAGTTACAGGAAAATCCACGATAGAGACCAATTATTAAATCACGTTTAAATATTAAATTTTCAACTTTCAATTAAAATAAATGAGTGTACATATTGAAGCCAAAAAAGGCGATATAGCTGAAACAATTTTACTCCCGGGCGATCCGTTACGCGCCAAATGGATTGCAGAAACTTTTTTTGAAAACCCAGTTTGCTTTAATAAAGTAAGAAACATGTTTGGTTATACGGGGACTTATAACGGCAAACGTATTTCGGTAATGGGTACGGGTATGGGCGTGCCCTCAATATCCATTTATGCGCACGAACTTATTACTGAATATGGCGTTAAAAACCTAATTAGGGTTGGTAGCGCAGGCTCCTATCAAAAGCATGTTAAAATACGGGATATTGTTTTGGCCATGGCGGCATCGTCAAATTCCGGGGTTAACGAATTGCGTTTTGGTGGTGCAGACTACGCGCCCACAGCCAATTTTGAATTGTTTCAAAAAGCAGTTGAAGCCGCTAAAGAAAAGCAAATTTTTATAAAAGCTGGTAATGTTTTTACCTCGGATGAATTTTACGCCGATGATTTTGAATCGTACAAAAAGTGGTCTAAATTCGGTGTGCTTTGTGTAGAAATGGAAAGCGCCGGTTTATACACCATAGCCGCAAAACACAATGTGAATGCGCTGTCTATTTTAACCATATCAGATTCTTTGGTCACCGGAGAACGCACATCAAGTAAAGAGCGCGAAACCACGTTTACCGAAATGGTTGAAATTGCGATGCAGTTGGCTTAACATCAACTTTAACCATAACCGAGCACAAGTCGTTTAAAACTTTTATATTTGAGAATATTCAAAATTTAACCGATGAAATATTTCTTTCTTTTCACATTCGCATTACTGTCAACGTTAACGTTTTCACAAGAAAAAACAGCCGCAGAAACGTCTACCTATTATTTTATTCGACATGCTGAAAAAGATCGTAGTGACCAATCAAACAAAGATCCGCATTTAACCGAAGCCGGCAAAAAACGTGCGCTAAATTGGAGTGATGTATTCTCAAATATAAAATTTGATGCCGTCTATTCAACCGATTACAAAAGAACCAAAGAAACGGCACTGCCAACCGCTACAAAAAACGGACTGAAATTAACGCTTTACAATCCTTATAAACTCGACAAGAAAATCTTTTTAAACGATACTAAAGGAAAAACCGTCCTCGTTGTTGGGCATAGCAATACAACACCCATGTTTGTAAACGAAATTTTAGGTTTTAAAAAACACGAAGACATTGATGACAGCAACAACGGTAACTTATACATGGTTACCATAATTGATGGGAAAATTGCAGATCAAGTGCTAACCGTTAATTTACACTAATATTTTCTAAATCTATTTTAGATAATAATTCCAACTTGTTATTTTCGAATAAATCATCTAAATCTGAAACCGAAACCGTTGTGTCATTAGATTTATAATTTTTATAATCCACAAACCTAATTGTATTTACAAAACGCTCGTTATAAGCCTCTCTAAACCGCAATCCTATTCCATGGTTTTCGCGATACGAATAGGCCAAATAATCGGTTTTAAAGTTTTCAGCGTTTACCCAATACACAAAAACATCTTCAAAATCTTCTCCTCCACCTTCTTGATTAAAAGTGATTTCTATTTTATGGTACGGCTTGCCTTTCACATTAACTTTTTCAATATATTTTTTGTTAACGGCCGCATCATTTAACCCATAAGGCAAAACCGAAAAATAGTGAACCGAATTCACCGAAGCCGCGTATTTTGGAACCATAGTATCTGAAACCTTCACGATTTCATTATTGATGTATCGCTGAAAACCCTCGTTTGACAGGACATCCCTGATCGTGTTTATAGAATCTTTAAACGTTCTTTCCAATTTAAACAACCCATTATTTCGCGTTGCTTTATAGTGTTTATCCCTAAAATCGAATGCGATGGTGGCGTTTTTAATTTTATCGCCTCCGGTAACCTCAATGGTTTTATCAATGATTTCTTGTGCGCTGAATTCCTTTTCCTTTTCACAACTTAAAAAGAACATGGCAACCGTAATAAGTAGAAAGTGTTTTTTCATTTTTTGCTTTTAATCTCTGTCGTAAAACTACGCACAACTTACCAATTACCGTTATAAAATTTTCTTAATATTCCAGAAGTTTAAAGCTGATGTTTTGCCCCGTAAACTTTTGCGCCAAAACACTAATCGATGATTCTTTTAACTGTAAAATTCTGGGATAACCGCCCGTAGTTTGGCAATCGCGCATTAAAACAATAAGTTTTCCAGAAGGCGTTAGTTGCACCGTTCCCGGAAGCACCAACGAGGTGATTATGGGCTGCAAGCTATTATCCAAAGTGTCCTCCAATTGGTAAGCCATTCGGTTATTTTCTTTTGAAATTTTAAATGGTTTTGAAAACAGTTTTTCTTGTTGTTCTTTGGAAAGCAAATCGAATTCCGGCCCTTTATATACTTCGATTTCATTTGCATTAAAATGATTGGCATTTATTTTAATTCGAGCATGCTTTGAATTAATTTCGATAAAATCCGAAAACGGCAACTCGTCATTTATACGCAGATTAAACGAATTGGTAATGCCTTTGTACATACTTCTGCTGCGCATGACTTTTTCGGTTTTAAAACCACCCGAAATCGCCAAATAACATCTAAATCCATAATTCAGTTTTCCAAAAGACAAAACGTCTCCGGTTTTCACAGCTATATTTTTATAAAGTTGGACTTGGTTTGAATTGATTTTTGGCGACATATCTGCTCCAGAAATGCAAATGTTTGCATTGCCATAAAATTGAAGTGTGGCGCCCGTCATCGTCATTTCAATTACCGCTGCATTTTCATCGTTGCCCAATACAGCATTAGCCATGGTTGCCGAATAACGATCCATAGCTCCGGAATATGGCACGCCGTAATGCTGAAAACCGAAACGACCTAAATCCTGAATACTTGAATAAAACCCTGTTTTAATGACTTTAACCATAGATGACCTCGCTTTCCAATTAATAATCGCCCGCATCAACACGTGTTTTAATTTCGTGGTGTTTATTTAATGAAATTGGATAAAACTCTATACGGTCTCCGGATGATGCAAAACACGGATTCTCTTTTTTTACGTCGAAAAAAGGAATGGGTGTATTCCCGATAATATTCCAACCGCCAGGGCTTTCATTCGGATAAACCCCAGTTTGATGACCGCCAATGGCCACAGCCCCTTTTTCGATTTTTAATCTCGGGGTATCTTTTCGAGGAAAATAAAGCGTTTCATCCAAACCTCCCAAATACAAAAATCCGGGTAAAAAACCGATAAAATAAACGGTGTAAACAGCTTGCGAATGCCGCTTAATAATGTCTCTTTTTGAACAGTTTTTAGCCTTAGACATCTGCTCTAAATCAATACCAAAAACAGCATCATAACACACCGGAATTTTCCATTGCTTAAATTTGGGTTGCTCATAAGTTGCATTCTGATTATAGATTTTTTTTAAGGTAGAGCATTGAGATTCAAAATCTATAATATTTTTTTCATAAGTAATTAATAATGAATTATATGCGTGAGTTATATTAACGACAGATTTAATATTGTTTTCTAAAATTTTATCTTTAAAAGCCAATACATCAAACAGTGTTTTTTTATCGATTACAGATGGCCATTCAATCAAAATTGAACGTTCTCCATAGCGTTTGTATACAAGGTTAAAGGCCATAAAAATTACATGATTTTCACCCCTTTTGCTTCCAAGTTTTTCCTTAGGGTTTTAACCAGGTTTACAGCCTCGGTATTATCGCCATGAACACAAAATGTATCCGCTTTTATGGCAATTTCCGAGTCGTTAACAGCTCTAACCTTTCCAGTGGAAATCATGCGATACACATGGTTAAACAGGGTTACATCGTCACAAATCAGTGCATTGCTTTTATCTCTGGAAACCAAGGTTAAATCGTCGTTGTAATTTCTATCGGCGAAAGCTTCATAGATAATAGCGATGTTATTTTTAATCGCCACATCGGCAATTACCGATTTATAGGGCACGTATAATTTTACGGGAATGGCTATGCTCTTTATCGCTTCAATGATAATTTTTGCAGTCTTTTCGTCAACCATTGCTATATTGTAAAGGGCACCGTGTGGTTTAATATGATGCAATCTGGCGTGCTCTTCTTTTAAAACATTCAATAAATCGCGAATCTGTTTTTTTATCGATTTGTACAACACCACTGAAGGCATTTTCATGGCCACTCTTCCAAAGTTTTCTTTATCTGGAAACGAGGGGTGCGCTCCTATTTTTACACCGTGTTTTTTTGCCAACCGTACAACGCTTCGCATAGTTTCAACATCACCTGCATGACCTCCGCAGGCAATATTACAACTTGATATGTAAGGCATTAATTGTGATTCGTTACCAATGCCTTCACCCAAATCTACATTGATATCAATCTTGTAATTTTGCATTAAAAGAGGTTTAATTGAAACACTTTGTTAAGCGTAGCTAACGATAGTAAGATACTAATTCCTAGAATAATAATCCCGAAAATATTTTGTTTTACATTATTTACATGTGTTCCCAAAATAGATTTTTTATTCATAACCCAAATTAAAAAACCAGCAATAATGGGCAATAGGATGCCATTGGTAACTTGGGCGAATTTTATAATTTCTATTGATTTTATTCCTGATGAAGCGGATATTACACCAACAAGCAAAACAATTATCCAAACTGCTCGAAACTTTTTAGATTGCATATTGGTGCTCCAACCCAGACAGCCCGTTGCCACATAAGCCGCTGCCAATGGCGCTGTAATGGCACTGGTAATGCCAGCAGCAAACAAACCTATAGCTAAAAAATATTTTGCAAAACTCCCGAATAACGGCTCTAATCCTTTGGCTAAATCTGCCGCATTATTTATGTCTTGGATTTGAATGGATGCGGCCGAAATAATGATACACATAGAAACCAACCCGCCTAAAACAACTGCGACCAAAGTATCCTTTCTTGCGAATTTTAAATCTGATTCGTTATGCCATTTTTGTTTCACTAAAGACGCATGTAAAAATAAATTGTAAGGCACAACGGTTGTTCCAATTAAAGCAATGACTGTTAACATGCTATCTTTTGGAAACTTGGGGATAAATACGCCGTTTAAAATTTCAGAAATATTGGGTTTGGTAATCATAGCCGTAATCAGAAAGGCTAAACTCATTAAAATCACAAGAAAAACCAATGCGTTTTGAAGGATTTTATAATTCCCTAAATAAAGCAAAACGAAAGCAATAATGCCTATCGCAATACTCAGAAAATTAATTGAAATTCCTGCCATGTCAACATTTGAATTTCCAACAATAGTTTCTAAACCTAAAACGCCACCGCTTATATTTCCAGCTTCGTAAGCGGCATTACCAATAACAATGGCAGACAGTATTAAAATAATAGCTAGCGTTTTTAATATGGGGTTTTTAATTTCACTTCTAATGGCTTGCGCCAATCCATTTTGTGAAATAATCCCCAGTCTTGCAGCCATTTCCTGTAAAACAATGGTTGCTATAATGGAGAGCAACATCGCCCAAAGTAAGGCATACCCAAAGCCCACGCCAGCAAGTGTGCAAACGGTTACGGTGCCCGGTCCAATAAACGCAGCGGCGACTAATGGCCCGGGACCAATGTTTTTAAACCAGTTTTGCATATAAGTTTATATCTATAGTTGCTTTAACAATTCATCCACTGCTTTTTTAAGTTGTGTGTCTTGGTTGTTTGCTTTATCATCTGGATTGTTTAGCACTAAAATATCCGGGACTGCCGGTACAAAATCCATGTTATCGCCAGTCGATTTTACATACCAACCTCTAAACGGCATTCTAACGCTAGAGCCGTCTATTAATCGAGCCGAACCTGTTGAAATAACCGCTCCAAAAGTAGGTTCGCCAACCAAAGTACCAATATTCAATGCTTTGTACGCATGCGAAAATATTTCGGCATTCGAATAGCTGGTATGATTACACAGCGCTATAGATGGTTTGGTCCAAGCCGCTAAAGGCAAACGCTCGCTAAACGGATAATGCTCTTTAAATTTTGTATGTTCGGTTTTTAAATTTCCAGCAGCGCCGCGAGGCACCGTATAAGCGTGTTGCTTTACGTTTAAAACCGCCATAAGATAATCGGTTGTCCAACCACCACCGTTAAATCGCACATCAATCACCAGTCCTTTTTTGCCCAAACCGGCAGCGGTGAGTTCGCGCTCAAAACGCTCGAAACTCGTCCAGTTCATCCCTTGAATATGAATGTAACCCAACTGCCCATTCGAGTATTTTTCAGTCAGGCGTTTACGTTCTTTTACCCAAGCTTTATAGTTTTCAAAACGGTTGCTACTTGTAGGTCTGATTACGACTTCAACGGCGTTATTTCCTCGGTTAACATCTAAATAAATCTTCTCGTTTGCAGTGCCTTCCAACAAGCTGTAAACATTCAAATCTTTAGTAAGTTTAGTGCCATTTACGGCAGTAACCACATCGCCGACACGTATTTTACTCATGCTTCTATCGGCAGGCATGTCGCCAATTACCGCTTCAACTTTTAAACTTCCGTTGTTATTGGGCGTAAACTCCAAGCCTAACAAACCGGTGCTTTGTCTTTGCAAATCTTCGCGAGATTCTCCAGAACGGAAGCCCATGTGACTTGCATTTACCTGACCCAACATCCAATTGAACATGTTTTGGAAATCTATTCTGGTGGAAGCGTCCATAGCCAAAGGCTTGTAGGTTTTCTTTAGGGCATTCCAATCGCGACCATGAAAATTGGGATCGTAAAACCCATCGTTAAGTGCTTTCCAAGCTTCCTCGAATATTTGATTTGATTCTTCGTGGTAATCCACGTTCAATCGCGCTGAAATAGGAAGGCTTTCAGTTTTATCAGACGACATATTAATTTTTGAAAGACTACCAAATCCGCTGGTCATGTACAAATTTGAATATTTATTGTCTACCACAATATTGGAAGGTCTTTTATTCCCATTTGTAATGGCTTTTCTGTCTTTTCCTTCCCATGAAATTTTAAACAAATCGGATTCGGTATCGGGATTGCCTCTGGTGCCATTGCCCGTAGTGTAGTAAATGGTTTTTCCGTCTTTTGAAAATGCTCTACCAAACTCGCCGCCCGTAAACGAAGTAACCTGTATTTGACGCTCGTGGATGTCTTCAAAATCGATTACAATGTCCTTAACCGCATCTTTATCTTTTTTGTCATCGTCGTTTTTCTTGTCGTTCTTTTTGCTTTTATTCTTGTCATCATCATCATCTTCTTTCCAATCTTCAGCTGTTTTTTCCCAATCTGCCTTATTTAACCAAGTAAACCAAACATCGTAATCGCCATTATTTCTATTGGATGAAAACATTAATTTTTTTCCATCGGCACTCCATACCGGACCATAATCTTGTTTTGGATGCATCGAAATGTTCACTGGTTTTTTGGAGTTATCGGCTTTATGAATATAAATTTCGCTGTTAAAATCCAGATCGCTCAAGCTGTACGCCAACCATTTGGAATCTGGCGACCACGACACGTTATCGGCGGCATCCCAACCATCAAGCAAAATGGTTTCGTTTGAAATTTTTCCGGAGTTATCTATGTTCGCAACCACAAGCATGCCCCGACCTCTTTGAAATGCCAATTGTTTTCCGTTAGGAGACATTACCAAATTACTTTCGTTTTCCTTGGTTTTTGTAATTCTTTCAACCCGATGTTTTAAGGTTTTAAAGAGGTTTGATTCTTTTTTATCATCGGAAGTTACCACGTACAAATCATTCTGTCCGTCTCTATCCGAAATAAAAATCAAGGTGCTATCGTTAACCCAAGTGGCCATTCTGTCTCTGTACGATGAATTTGAAACGTTTACCGTTCGGCTTTTATCTTTATCATTTTCCCTTAAAAATACTTCGCCTCTAATATTCAACGCACTGTATTTTCCGTTTGGCGATACGGCAATTTCGCCAATTCTGTTGGTGTATGTTTTGCGCTCCACAGGATCGAACCTGTAATCTGAAGCGATATCAATGTTTACTTCTTTTTGGGATTTGGTTGCCGTATCCATTACAAAAACCTTATCGGCTTGAGCCATAATTATAGCATTTCCGTTTCTACTCACATGAAAAGAAAATATGCCCATATCCTTAAACGCACTCACCTGCTCTATTGGTCCTTCTTTCGCGCCCGTATCAGAAATCTTAAGTTGGTGTACGTTATATTTTCCGCTTTGTGCCGATTGAAAATAAATGGTATTGTTATCGCCCCATTGCGGATAAAAATCGTTGCCATCAAAAGTGGTTAGTTGTGTGTATTTATCATTTTTAATATCGTACAACCACAAATCCCTATTTGCCGAACCACGATACGCTTCACGTTGGATTCTGCAATTTCCCTTTACAAAAACAATAAATTTTCCGTTGGGTGATAATTTGGAATCGAAGCCTAATGTGCTCATAAACCTATGTGGTGTTCCGCCTTTATCGCTTACTTTATGCGTTTCGTATTCGCGTTCAACTTGGGCAAAATTCCGTCGTGTTGAAAATAAAATATCACCATTATTTGTGTAATCCGTTAAATTATCGGTGGTTGAATGATACGTAATTCGTTGTGACAATCCGCCATTTGAAGGTATGGTAAAAACATCATAATTTCCAAACCTGTTGCTCTGAAACGCAATGGTTTTTCCGTCTGCGCTCCACAGCGGATTGGTATCGTAACCTTCGTGAACGGTTAATCGTTTTGCGTTTTTACCGTTTATATTTGTCGTCCAAATATCGCCCTGAAAATTAAAGGCTATTTGCGTGCCATCGGCATTTAAAGCTGGTGAATTTACTATCGGGTTTTGTGCAGATACGGCGTTGGCAAACAAAAAACTGCATGCCAAAAGCATTAAAGAAAATGGTTTCATTTGTTTAGTTAATTAGTTTAATGAAGAAAAATATAAAAAATTAAAGACATACTTGTTGTTTGCAATGGCTTTAACATAATATTGAGATTCTATTTGATTTTGACTGTGGAATTAAGCGCGTAAATAGCGAAACTTCCCAACCAATGACCGCCCTCGTAACTGTCGCCTACAATACTTGGCAACGAATAATTTATATGGTGATTGGCGATGTTTTTTAAATGATTGTACTCCGGCAATCCTTCGGCAATTTTATTTAAACTCCATGCACGCGAAAAATTAACGCCATCCAAATGCACCAATTTTCCATCGGTTCTGTCGGACACTTTTCCTGTTTCGAGTTTGAAGTTTCTATCTTTTAACTGCGGAAGAAATTCATGCAACCATACTTTGAAATCCTCAGTTGATAGCACACGCTTCATTAAAGCGGCTTCCTCTAAACACGGCGATAAAAAATCAAAACCACTGGGTTCCCAGGTTATTGGGCAACCGGCGTCTTTCAAATAAAAATCTTTAGCGCGTTGTGCAATCAGGTTTTTAAGTGTTTCGTTATTTACGGTTGAAGCATAATCGTAAGCAAAAGACAACCCGAAAGCGGTATTTGTATGTTCGCCAACTCTTATTGGGTAATTTAATTTGGGAAGAAATTCTATGTATTTTCCAACAATTAAATCGGTTAACGGTTGTAAATTGGTTTCAAGGGTTCGTGCGGTTTCGTCGTCCCAAGTATGCAATTCTTCGGCGAGTTTAAGCAACCACGCCCAACCGTAGGTACGCTCGTAAGACGTGTTGTGTTTGCCATAAAAATATTGCACTTCGGATTCAATATTTTCTTTTGAAATGTTATTGAGAAGTTGATTTTTAATTTCATCAGCATTATCAATATCCGGGAACTGTTTGAGTAAACTCACCAAACTCCAATGCCCGTGAACGGACGAATGCCAATCGAAACACCCATAAAACGCAGGATGCAATGCGCTTGGGGATTTTAAATCGTCATCGTTACCAATCGTTTGGTTGAGTTTGTTTGGATATTCGGTATTGATGCAATGCATCGGTAATTGTGCTAAGGTATTTGCACCTTTTAAGTCCAGTTTTGGAATGCCTAAAATGGGTTTGGATTGCGATGCTGAAACCAGTTCTGTTTTGGTTTCAGCAGGTTGTTGTTTTTCTTTCGAGTTGTTGCAGCTTACAGTTGAAACAACGAATAGCAGTACGATATATCTTTTCATATCGTAAATATAACAGTTAGTTGGTAAATTTTGAAAAACAATTTATGATTATGAAAATAGATGGCGATTCTATCAGGAAATATGGTGCTTTAATAACGAGCGCTAATGTTGGGTAATTAGTTTTTTTATATAAAAAAATTTAGAAAGTTATTAACAATAAATTTGCATCAATCAAAATATTGAAGATTTGTTAAATCTTATTTTATTTTGATTTTATTTGTTTATGTTTATGTTTGCAATATAATTGAATTATGATTTCGTTTTTATAAATTTATATTCATCTATTTCTTCATTTAATCTTATACACACCAAAACTTTATGCTGTTAACAATCTAATTTTAAGATATTTAATTTAAATTTTATATTTGATTGAAAACCAAAGTATGAGTCGTAAAAAATTAAAATATCTAAAAGTCCCTCTACCAAATTGGACTTGGTGGCAATTTGGATTAATAGCAATGATGCTAATCATAGCCTTTAAGTCAGAGATAAAAATAGAAAGTCTAATAAAACTCATTCAACTCTTAAAATAAAGATTAAGGTTTTCGCCCCAACCAACCCTCTCTATCTAAAAATTCTAAACAGTAAACAAAGAAACAAGATTGCTAATTTCCTGTTTTTTGTAGCGTCCATTGCCTACCCAAAAGATCGGTTCCAGAAATATTGCCATTTGCCTCCATTTTCAGGCTTACACTGCCATGGTCTGGTATTGAGCCATTCATTAAAGAAACCATAACATTGTATGTTAACAGTTTGTTGAGCGGATTATACCCCCAAGTACCGCTTATTTGCGAAAACCCATCAACACTTTGCTGGGTGCCGCTTAATGCTCCACCAACGTTAAAATAGAGGTTTAAATAAGAGATTTGTTGCCCAAATTGGTAAATATAAATGTTCCAAGACCCGGGCATGTAAATGCTGTTTTGCTGTGGCGGAATCGTGGGCTTTTGTGGCGGTTGTAAGTTTGATGTAGTGTTTTGATTGCTTTGATTATCGTTAATATGTGTTTTAAAGTTTGCAGTAACGGTCAGTTTTTTATTCTTGATCAAGTGGTGTATCTGTTCCGCCATTTTCCAGGTTTGTCCGGCACCAAACCAACTAAAATTATAGAAATACATCATTTTTTTAACACCATCATAATTCCCCGAAACCCCCATATAGTTATAGGTGTAACCCGGATTGATATCTTGTGGATAGTAGTCCAACACATCAATATCCGTTATAGTGATTTTAATTTCTCCATCAAATACTATGCGGTCTGAAAACACAAGGATTGACCCCGATTGTTCAGAGTTATCCACAATGGCTTTGGCTTGATTGATGTGCCGCATTTTCACATCCTTGAAAGAAACCAAGAGTTTTGTTGATGTGGCCGAAGAATTATCTTTTAAAACAGTCGCTTCTTGTTTTTCAGTATCTATATTATTTACTATTTCAGGCTCCGGCATTTTTTTAGCGGGCTCTTTTAGTTTTTCAACCGTAACACGTATAGTTTTGGAGCCGCCGCCATTTTTATCTTTCACACGAATACTACCACGGTTCATGCCTACTTTTGGGGTTAACTTTAGCTTAATGTAAGTGTCATGGTTTTCAATATCAATCCAATCGGCATCACAAGTTGCGGCCCAATTTAATTTACCGCTTCCTTCATTAAACACGTCTATAATTTCATCCAGCAAGTCCTCGTCAAATGCCACACCAAGGTGGTCAATTTTTTGTTCAGATACGTTCAATCGGGGTTTCCCACTGCCCAGATTCATGGTTTTGTCTTTCTCTTTTATCGCATCCAATTCTTTTTTAGGTAAAGGTTTCCGTCTGCAAAGCGGGAGATCACCGGAAGTATCTCCAAACTTTCTTTGGGGCCGCTGCTTGGTTTCTTTATTGATTCTTGGATAGATATACTCATAAACCTCATTAATGCTCACATATCCGTCTTGATTTCTATCTATTTCATCTGCTAAGAGCGCTTCGGTAAGGTATTTTGTAAAAGGACTTGGGCTATCAGGTTTATTGGTATCGGCCGTTAATTCTTCCGAACTTGAACTGGTTATAACAAAACGGCCTTCACCAAGTAACGATTGTGGCAAATCCCCGCCTTTAAACGAGCCGCTGTGGCAGCAATCGAGAATTAAAATATGCTTTCTGGTTCCGCAAGATTCCAGTAACATGTTGATGGTGTTATCTGATATCGCTGTAGAAATCAAGGAGTCTTTCTTTGAGTTTTTAGCGGCTAAATACAACCTATTCATGATGTTGTGCAACCCGTGCCCGCTATAATAAAACAACGATTGATCGTTATAAGTTAGATTTTTGAAATAATCCTCCATAGCTGCAAGCATTTCTACAGATGTTGCGTTTATAAGTTCAACAACATGCTCTTCTTTAAACAATCCTTTTTCAGGATTACAAAGCGCCTGTTTTAATATCTTGACATCGTTTACGGGCCCATTAAGCTTTTTTAATTCGTGCGGATCTTCAGGATATTCACTGTTCCCTATCAATATAGCTTTATAGGTTACACTCATATTACGAAGCTTTTTCTATGGCTTGTTCAAGGAATTCTTTAAGCGTATTTTTGTCAACGCCGCTGGCATCGGCGGTAAACGAAACCGTTTTTCCGTTAATATTTGCCGATAATTCAATTTTGGTAGACTTATCCCTAGCCAACCACGCTTTAACCACATCTACTATTCCTGTTATTACTGCAGGGCCTAGGGTGATAATTAAGGTTTCCAATCCGCCTTTCATACCGTCCATAGGCTCTGATTTCTTTTCGACTTTTGTGGCTCTTCCTTGCAAATCACGGACAAGTAAATTTTTTTGTTGTGACCATCGCTGATCGTTTTCATCAAAAAAATCTGAAGATGGATTCAGAATAACTTCTATCTGTTTATTTTCCATAATTATTGTTTTTTGGCTGTAAACCAAATTTATAGAATTTATTTCAGATATGCAGTTAAATGTTTCGCGATTTTTAAAGTACCTACGTGTTTTTCAGAAGTTTACATGAAACACTTGTTGTTCGAAAGGTTTTGGGCGTTACCCCCAAAAGGGGTCGGGCTTTCAGCAGTCGCTTCCTCCTGCGTCGGCGAGCTCCAACAAATGCCTCAATCCCTAACGCACATATTTGCTAGCTATATTTTTAAACCCAATGGTTATGGTTGTTTTGGAGTTTATGGGTTTTGTGATTTTCGAAATACTTTGAAGTTTTAAATTTCGAATAGTAGCTACTTTATATAATTTACTCTAGTTCATTTTTTCCGCCACTGGTCACAGACTAGCGGTTGCGGGGGGAAACGGTTAATTGAATCTGTAAATAGCAATTCCCATTAAATCTGACTTATTTTTCCGCACCGACCAATTGTAGCCCTACTACTGAAATAACCAGTGTTGTAAGAAAAAATATTCGCCAAAATGTTATAGGCTCACTAAACAATACAATGCCTGCAATAACAGTACCTATTGCGCCAATAGCACCCCAAACAGCATAGGCAGTACCCACAGGAATTGCGGCTTCACCACCCATGGCCTTAAATAAAAGGTACATGCTAATGCTTACGCAAACAATGAACGCCAATAGCCAGAGCCACATTTCTTTACCCGAAGTTTGCTGTGCTTTTCCTAAGCTTATGGCAAAACCGGTCTCAAAAACGCCGCCAATAACCAATAATATCCAGTTTATACTCATAATTTAATTTTTACCAAAAAAAACATAATCTCCTTGTAACTATCATCGTTTGCTAAAAGCAAACGGTCGCCAAAATTCAATTTAACTTTTTAAACCAAACTTTAAATCGAAAAAATATAAATATAATTATTAATTCCCCGTTTTTTTGCATTGTCTTCAGGATTATGGAATTTGTAATTTCCGCTCATCTATTTTATAGTTTATAATTGTAGCTTAAAATTAGATGCCACACGAAAGGATTCGTACGGTAGCGCGGGTGGCGAAGGATGATTTTTTCTAAAACATGGACGTTTAGGCCTATTGTTGTTAGAAACACTAAAACGTATTTTTTATATTAATTGGATATAAACCTTTCAAAAGATTGCCAATATTTGTCTCTATAAATATCAAATTCAATTCTAAAGTCCTTGGCATATTTAGATTGAACTTCGTAAAAAACCTTTGAAGGTTTTCTAAAATCTGTACATGCAAAATAAATTTCCCTAATATTTTCCGCGGTTTGCCTTCCAACATTTAAGTAACCATCAAAATCTTTAAGCTTTAAAAGTATTTCTTCTTCGATATTATTCATTAAATCATAATCCACTTTATTCGGCATTCCTTTGTTTTCTTTACCATCATATTCAATTTCTAAAACGGCAATCCAAGGATGAGATGCTTTGCTATCCCAGGAAAGCAAATCTGCGTTAACAATAGCAATTAAAGGAAGTCCGTTTTTTAATTTAGCTTCCAGTCCCGTGAAATTATCTTTATCGGTATTATATCTTATACCATCATATTTTTCAACAAACTCTTTTTCTCTCCAAATTAAAAAATCATTTAGTTTGTCGATTGGAACCAAATCATTTAAAGCATCTTTTGTATTAATTACATTCAAATTATCAATAAGTGAAATTGATTTAAGTTCTCCTAATGAGTTATCTAAGGATAAATAAACCCCATTTGTGATTTCGCTCCTATTTTCTTCCATTAAGTCTTTGTGAGTAATAGTAATGTCAATTTCATCTGGAAAACCTGATAATTCATTCGAATAAAAACTCATTGTGGTTTCATCAAATTTATAGCCTCCCATTTCAATAGCAAAAGTATTTGCCTTAGACGGTGGTTTTAAAGCCGTAATTTTCCAACCATTAATTTTTGGAGCGGCATCAACCAATTCCTCCACAAAAACAATATTTTTAACCGTTCCATCTGCCGTTAGAATCAATTCAGCTATATCGTTATCGTACATGCCCGTTAAAAACCAAAAGCCATCTTTCAATTCATTTAATTTTGGAGCTAGTTTGCTGAAAAAAACCTTATTAATATCTCCTTGGTTCTTTATCACTTTATGAAATTTGCCTTCATTTTGAACAAACCAATCCCAGAAATCGGAATACGATTTTATAGGTTTATCTTTTACCAAAAACTTTTTAAAAAAACTCATTTTATATTCTAATTATTAAAAACAGATTCTAGTATTCGTTGGAATTTATCACAACCAACCTGCTATACATATACCAATACTATTAATCAATGAAACAACTAATTTCGAAGACTCCAAATTTCATGCAATGGGTCGCCTTTACTGGAGAACCCTTGGTGGACCCAATGACCATCAACCAAACTGAAATCGAATTTCAAACTTGCTCCTACACGTGTATCATCTCTTGAGAAAAACTCGATGTTCTCGGTATATTTACCATCAATCGTGGTGTATGTTCCTCCACCAGTTCCCATAAATTGTTTGGTTTCTGTGTTATAAGCAATCCACTGAAAACGCGTACCCGATAAAGTTTTCATGGTTTTTCTGGGTCTGTTTACATCTCGCGATTGGGTTTCTCCGTTTCTAACCCGACCCGACATTAACCATGCACCTTGTAATTTCCCAGGAGTTCCGTTATCTATTTTTTTTAATTTATTATCAGAGCCAACAATTTCCAACTCGAAATTTGTTACCACAATCTTAAAGCTTTTTTCGGTACCAACACGTTCTGGATTATTCGTATCGAATTCTACTTTTTCAGTCATGGTATCTCCATCTAATTCCCAGGTACCACCGGTAGTGCTAATAAATGTACCCGTGTCTGCATTATAAACTGCTGTTGCTTGATAGCCATCAGTAAATATGACTACACTTTTTAGGTTTTCGCCAGTCTCGGTTTTGTAATTGCCTTCCCAAGCTCCAATAATGCTTTGAGCATTTAATCCAAATGATAAGATGCTGACCATCCATATAAAAACTATTTTTTTCATAATCTTAAATTATTTTTGTTTTTATGACTTTATGTAAACTAGTACCGTCATCATTTTCTATATAATACCCAAGATTTAATCGCTTCGAGCCTATCACTGATTATCAATAATAATTAATGACCAATATTAATTTTCAACTTTTTAAATCAAGTAATATTTTCTCAAAACCCTTGAGAAGAATGCCTTTGTCTTCCATCTTTAAATCTATATAATCCTGTTCCATTCCTTTAAAGAAATGGTTGTCTTTATTAAAAAGCTTGAGGCTTAAAGTGTACATTTCTTTTGCACTTTCAATATCTTTTTTCATAAGCTTTATATGCCCAATATTCATTGATGCAACTTTATTCAATTCATCGGATAAATCTTTATGCTTTTCTAAATATTCTTCAGCTTTATCCAATTCATCCATTAAAATTAAATTCCAGCCTAATACATTATGTATTAAATATAAACTTGAATCTAATACAAGAACTTTTTTACAATATAATATGGATTGTTCATAATTCTTTTGAGTAGTTAAAACCTCGATAATACCACGATAAGCATTAATATATTTAGGATTACAATCAATACTTTTTTTGTACAGTTCAATGGCTTGCTCTAATTCTCCTTGTTTTGTATAGATGGTAGCTTTATTGAAGTAAGACACATCGTTATTTGAATTTAAATCAATTGATTTATCATAATATTTGAGCGCTTTTTTTGTTTTGCCCAAAGTTGCATAAATAACACCTAGGTTACAGTAAGCATCAGAGAAAGTAGGGCTATACTCTATGGATTTTTTAAATGACTCTATTGATTTATCGTATTTTTCTAAATACCCATAACACATGCCTTTATTGTAGTATGGGGCGTAAAAAGTAGCATCCATTAAAATAACCTCGTTGTAAACATCAATAGCCTTTGTGTAGTTTCCTTTGTTTTGGTGTATAATTCCTATTTTGTTCAATAAAAAACTAGCAACCTTTGGGCCGCTTTCCTCAATCCCTTTTTTGAATAATTTTATAGCGAGATCATCATTATTATCATTTATATAAATTTCACTCAGCCCATTGTAAGCATTTATGTAGTTGGGATCAATGCTTAAAATGTTTTTATATTGCTGTATTGCTAAATCTTTTTTTTCTTGTTTTACCAATAGCTTAGCAATGGCATAAGAAGGGTCTAGATAATTTGAATCTAGTTTAAAAGCGTTTTTGTAACACTCAATAGCTTTATTTAGTTTTTTTTGATTTTCGTAAACGGTTCCTAAATTATAATGAGCAATTGCATTGTTTGGAACCAATTCCAAAACTTTTTTAAATTGGATGAAAGCCTTATCGTATTCTTTTAAGCGTGAATGGATTCTGCCTAAATTCCACCTACCATTTAAACTATCATGATCATCTTCTAATAATTTTGAGTTATATGTTTTTGCCTCATTGTACCGTTTATTATCTATAAACAAATTAACCAGGTTATTTAGTGTAACTTCCTTTCTGTTAAAATTTGTATCCAAGACTTTTTCAAAATACAATATAGCATCTTCCAATTCTCCTTGCGATCTTTTTGAATATCCCATTAAATGGAATAAGTAACCTTTAAGCTTAGAGTTTTCATTAAACCAACCAGAATCCAGAATTTCTTTCCATAAGCCAGAGCCAAAATCTTGTTGGCTATTAACAAAATTTGTAATGCCTTTTTCAAAAACATTTAACCATTTGCTGTTTATTCCTGTGTTATTAGCTTGTATGAAAACTTCTAACCAAAACAAAGCATCTTTATAGTTTTTATGTCCGTTTATGAATTCCAAAAAACTTTTAAAAAAATCTGGAATTTGGGTTCGATGATTGGCGCATAGCTTATGGTAATGGTATTCTAGATTATACTCTACCCAAACTGTGCTTTCTCTAGCATCATTAATACTTTTGAAACCCATGTTTTTAGACATTTTTAAGTAGTAATCGGCTATTCTATTGTGTATTTCAACCCAGTTTTCTTTACTTTCTTCTTGAATATAAGTGAGGATTTGTTCTCTAATGATAGAATGATACGACCATTTACCATTCCTTTTTTGAATAAACGATCTGTGTTTTAGCCAATGAAACAATTTTTCCGGTTCTTGAACATCATCCAATATTCTTTTAATGATATCCAAATTTAAATGCCTAGGAATAGCGCCTAATCTTGCTATGTGTTTATGCTCTGGGTTAGCAATACGCCTTAAAAAATGACCAACAACTTTTTCGGTTGGCAACGATACTATTTGATTATCGACTATTGAGTTTTCTAAAACAAACAAAGCCAAATAAACAGGTAATCTGCCAGAGACAGAGAGTATGGTTTCTATGGTATTTACGTCACGAATACCGTTTTGTTGCAAGAACACAGTGGCCTCGTCAATAGTAAAGGGTTCTAAAGGAATTTTTACAAGTAAATCTGAAAGTGACGACCATCTAGTGATTTCTAATTCTGCCCTGCCACTTACTATAATTAGTATGTTATGTGGTACTGCGCCATATTGCTCTTCTAATAAATTATGAAGCCAATAATCAAAATCTGGATTGGACGTTTCGTAATTATCAAAAATAAAACAAACCGCATCATTTTCCGTATAATCAAATAAATCTTCAATCCATATTTCAGTTAAGCTTTTAATGGGTCGCAAAACCTCTTCAACATCATATTTATTCCCAAATTTGCTCCAAGCCTTATTAACTAATTTCCCCGTTCCTTCTGCCATTGTATCAATAGGCAAAAATTCTTTTATAACACTTCCACCAGGGATAAATTCTGAAGCTGCGCTAACACCTAGTTTAAAAGTACCAGACGCTAAGCTTTCTACTTTATTTACTCCATCATATTGATTTACAACCAATTTACTTCTTTTCTCTAGGTACGAATTATACTTTTTAGAGAAGCTTTTGAAACCACGACCGCTACAATCAATTAATTGTTCTGCCATTTCATTTATCACAATAGGAACAGAATAGAGCTTGATATTCTCAAAGTCAATTAACACAACTTTCATCCCACTTTTCTCAGCATAATCTTTAAATTTATGAGACAATGTTGTTTTACCTACACCTCCTTGACCATAAACGTTAAAAATATTCATAAAAGAATCATGATCAACACCAAGTTTTAGATTTTCCAAAAAGACACTAATTTGCTTCTTTCGACCAACAAAATTAGAATTCTTGATATTACTTCTTTTATCCCTTAAACTTCTTCGTTTGGCCATAGCATTTATTTTATATCTGATACATTATTTTTCTCATCCCAACCAACCTTCTCTATCCAAACTTCTATACTGAATCGCTTCACTTATATGCGAACCATTAACATCTGCAACCCCTTCCAAATCGGCAATAGTTCTCGACACTTTTAATATTCTATCATAGGCCCGTGCCGATAAGTTTAAACGCTCCATTGCGGTTTTTAAAAGTTGCTTTGAAGCTTCATCTAAAACACAATATTTACGGATTTGTTTGGTGTTCATTTGCGCGTTATAATGTACCGAATCCGATTTCTTAAAACGCTCCGTTTGTATGGTCCTGGCTTTGGTAACGCGTTTTCTAATATCCACCGAGGTTTCGCCTTTTCTGTCCTCACTTAATTTTTCAAAAGGTACGGGCGTCACTTCAATATGAATATCGATTCTATCGAGCAACGGGCCGGAAATTTTACTTAAATACCGTTGCATTTCCGCGGGACTTGAGGTTACCGGTGCACTGGGGTCGTTAAAATAACCACCCGGACTCGGGTTCATGCTCGCCACCAACATAAACGATGATGGATAGGTTACCGTAAATTTTGCGCGGGAAATGGTTACTTCCCTATCCTCCAATGGTTGGCGCAACACTTCTAAAACATCGCGTTTAAATTCCGGTAATTCATCCAAAAACAACACGCCATTGTGCGATAGGGAAATCTCACCCGGTTGCGGAAAACTACCGCCGCCAACAAGGGCGACGTTCGATATGGTGTGGTGCGGACTGCGAAACGGGCGTTGCGCCATCAAACCGGTATCTTTTACGCGCCCAACCACAGAGTGTATTTTGGTGGTTTCCAAGGCCTCGTGCAAGGTCATAGGCGGTAAAATACTCGGTAAGCGTTTTGCTAACATGGTTTTTCCCGCTCCCGGAGGCCCGATTAAAATAATGTTATGGCCGCCAGCCGCTGCAATTTCCATACAACGCTTAATGCTTTCCTGTCCTTTTACATCGGAAAAATCAAATTCCGGAAAGTCCAGGTTTTTTTCAAATTCCCTTCGGGTATCGATTATGGTCTGTTCAAGAGCTTCATCTTTATCAAAATAATTGATGACTTCCTTTATATTCTCAACACCATAAACTTCCAAATTGTCTACAATGGCAGCTTCTTTAGCGTTTTGTTTTGGCAGGATAAATCCTTTAAAGCCTTCTTCCCTGGCCTTCACCGCAATAGGCAAAGCGCCTTTAATGGGTTGCAAACTGCCGTCAAGCGACAACTCGCCCATTATCAAATATTTTTCTAAATCTTCGGCTTTAATTTGGTCTGTAGATGCTAGAATTCCGATGGCTAAAGTTAAATCGTACGCGCTTCCCTCCTTTCGTAAATCGGCAGGCGACATATTAATAATAATCTTTTTGCCAGGGATTCTGTAACCATTATTCTGTAGCGCTGCGGCAATTCTAAAATTACTTTCCTTTATGGCATTATCGGGCAACCCCACAAGGTGATAGCCCACACCCTTATCAACGTTAACCTCCACGGTAATGGTGGTGGCTTCGACACCAAAAACGGCACTTCCAAAAACTTTTTTAAGCATAGTATTCGTTTACTGCTTAAATGTAAGAAATGTAATTTAATTTTAAGAAAGTTAGGGGCAAAACAATTGACGGGTTTACAGAATAATTTCTGGAATGAAGAAATAAAAAAAAACCCTCAATAAAGAGGGTTCTTAAAAAAATGAATATATTATAATTTAATTGGTTCCATTTAAAAACTTAGGCTTAATCACCAACATCGCCCACGCCCAATTTTGCATATCGGATGCGGCATTTTCAGCAACACCTTTTAACTCGTACATGCCATCGCTAGCAAACATTTGCGAATAGCCCAGTTTTAAAGCGTATCCTTTAAAGCTTTTTGAGAAGACCAAATCCAACTCTGTTCCTAAAGATTTTTCTCCACTTGGTAAATCTTGTTCGCCGTTAAAATTTAAAACTTTAACCAATAAACCAGAAGTCTCGCTTAATTTAAAGTTGGCACTCACATGAACATCAAATAACCCAATGGAATTGGCATGGTTACCTACGAAGAAATAATCCATAAACCCATTGAATTTATGGTTTGTGCCGTATAATGGAAAGAATGCTTCGGTATCTGGAGTTGATGTATCATTTCCGCTCATAAGTTCCAAACCTGCTCCAAGTTCTATTTTATCGGATGCTTTATAACTAAAATCCAATCCTAATAAATAAGCTCCATCTACATTATCGCCCGCTTGAAGAAACGCATTGGCAGCTACTCCAAATCGTCCTTTATTATAATCTAAATGTGTCCCTAAAGTTTGAATGCTATTTACGCCATCGGGATTGTTGTTGGTATCGAATTTCTGAAATCCATTATTTAACAGCAACAAGCTTCCGGAAAAGTTTTCCCAAGCCTGTTTTAAGTACAAATATTGCATGGTTTTATACGAAAAGAAACCTGTGGTATTATAGCCCGTTCCTGTTGAAACAAAACCCGTGGGATGCGAATAATCTTGATTAAATGCCAAGCCAAAATCAGTTAAAAACTTTCCTTTTTTATACTTTAACAAAGCCGCATCGTGGTTGCGCCCTTGCTGCGCCCAATCCAGTCCGCCCATAATACGCTGGTCATCATAAGATAAAACCTGACGCCCTAATTTTGTTGAAAACCCTTCACCTAAATTAATTTCCGCCCAAGCCTGAAACACAGCAAACGAATTGTTTTGATCGTAAGGTAGAATTTGTCGATTTTCGCCCCAAACCATCACATCTTGCAAGCTCAAATAAAACTTATAGGCATCAACTTGATAGCCTGCATTTAAACGAATTCTCGTAGAAATTCCAAATCCGGCATCGGCAGCATCAGGAATAATGCTTCCAAATCCGTGGCGGTATTCGCTACGGGGTCTAAACTCGCCATCTAATGTAAATTGTGCCTGTGCGAATTGAATGGTCGCCATCAACATGCACATGAATACGTATTGTTTTTTCATTTTTTAAATTTTTATGGTACAAATATATAGGCTATGCACGGCGCAGTTTATGACATATCTCATAAAATTCAAATAAAAAATGCTTGAATAAAATTACAATTCGGTAATCAGGATTTCTTCTTATATCTAATTTTACCCAATTCTATACCAATAGCAGTTTTGGCGAGTATGGTAAAAATAAAAGCACCCATGGCCCAAATACCTAAAGTGACGCCCACCTCTATTTTGGTTGGTAAATATTCAACGATTTTGCCATAAGGCCCGGGGATAAATCCAGGAACGATAAGCCCGAATCCCTTTTCAATCCAAATCGCCACAAAAAGTAATCCGCAACAAAAGTAAAGCACCTTTAGGTTTTCTCGAAGCGGTTTAAAGGTTAACATTACGGTAGCCACAACATTCATTGAAATCGCGGTCCAAATCCATGGTAACAAGGCTGTTTTTCCTTCCAATCCAAAAAATAAATAATACGCACTTTCACTATGGTGGGTTGGCGCATAAAACTCTTTAAACAACTCCGAAATCAACATAATAATATTAATTTGGGCTGCAACCGTAACAATCATGGCAATCTTATTGATGGTTTTGGTTTCTATTTTAAATGCCGTAAACGACCGTATAACCGCCAAAACCAAAATAATCAAAGCAGGTCCGGCAGCAAATGCCGATGCCAAAAACCGAGGCCCCAACAAGGCATTGTTCCAAAACGGACGCGCCTGTAATCCTTGATATAAAAACGCCGTAACCAAATGAATGGCAACCGCCCACAGCACTGAAAGAATGGCTCCAGGAATATACACTTTTGGGTTGGGCACCTTGCCTTGGTAACGCCTAAAAAGAATATAAAACGGAATACTCAAATTTAAAAACAAGTAACCATTCAACACAATAACATCCCAGGTCAACATCGAATTCGGGAAGTTAAACACACCAATTCCGGGTATCATGTGCCAAAGTACCGATGGGCCGCCCATATCGGCAACCACAAAAGCCAAACACATAATAAGCGCCGCCACGGCAAGCCCTTCGCCAATAAGCACGGCTTGTTTAAAATCAATATCCTTAAGCACATAAGTTGGCATAACCAGCATCACCGCCGCTGCGGCTACCCCAACCAAAAACGTAAAATTAGAAATATACAAACCCCAACTCACCCGGTCGTTCATGCCCGTAACGCTCAAACCCTGGTCCAATTGTATGGCGTAACAATACATACCAACAAGCATAATAAAGGTTAAAACCCCCATCCAAACATTATATTTAACAGATCCTTTTGTGGTAGCATCAAGGCTATCAATAACTAAACTTCTAAAAACTTTTAATCGTCGCATACCATTTTATTATAACTCTTGGTTTTATCTATTGTGTCACTTCGAGTAATTCCAATTTTTATTGGAATTGTATCGAGAAGTTGGGCGTTACCGCAAGGGTCGGGCTTTCACTACTCGCTTCCTCCTGCGTCGGCGAGCTCAAACATGCCGCTCAATCCCTAACGCACATCAATCTGCAATCGGCAGTATTCAGTCCGTCGTCAGCCTAATTATTTGCCAACTAATCCATAAAATACCAGAACTTAGGCTCGGTGCCCAAATCCTCTTTAAGCCTAAACACTTTTTTGTTTTCCAAAACCCATCGTATCGTACTATTGGGATCCAATAAATTCCCGAATATCCGCGCTCCCGTTGGGCAAGCCTCAACACAAGCTGGGTTTTGTCCTTTTCTGGATCGCTGCACACAGAACGTACATTTTTCAACCACGCCCTTTTTACGCATCCTGTTTCCTAAATAGTGTTGTTTTTTATTAATTTCAGCTTCAGGCACTTCGGGTTTACTCCAATTAAAGCGTCTGCCATCATACGGGCAAGCTGCCATACAATAGCGGCATCCCACGCACCAATCGTAATCTACAACCACCAAACCATCATCTTCTCTCCAAGTGGCTTGCACCGGGCAAACCTCTACACATGGCGGATTATCGCAATGAAAACACTGGGTTCCCATATAAAAATGACCTTCCGCGGGCACTTCGTGGTAATAATTATCATCGGCCTCGTTAAACTTAAAGCCATTGCCGTCCTTCATTTCATGGATTCGGATGTACTGCATTTGCGAATCCCTATCTTGGTTATTCTCTTCAACACAAGCATTCACACAATCCATATACCCTTGGCATTTCGAAATATTGAAAGCATACCCAAAAAGCACATCGTCTTTGGCGTTTTCTGAGGTCATACTAATGTTTTTTCCGGTGCGCAATTCATAAGAGCGCATTAAGCGTTCAACCGTGGCATTTTTTTCCTTATCACTCATCAGTTTATAGTTGCCTTTAAACTGCTCTTCCCAATCTATTTGTGCTCTTTCTTTGCTATCTTCACCGGTAACCACACTACACGATGTACTTACGGCACCAGCGCCAATTAGCAAACTCGCGGTTAACTTTTTAAAGGCCGTTCGCCTATCCATTTTAACGTCAAATACCTGCTCGAAACCATCCTTTTTTACTTCATCTCCAATCGATGCATTTACCGCAGCTTCAAGAAATGCTTCTTCGCTCAACTCTTCTTTATGGCTGTTACAGCCACCCGAGGTTTTACCACAGCCACAAGACCCTGAAGGTTCTTTTTTTCGGTTAAAATTTAAATCTAATGAATACCATTTTTTATTATTGCTCATACCTATTTTTTTAATGCTCTAAACCTTCGTAAGCTCCTTCAATTTGTTCCGTATTAAATCGCGATGGCCATCTGGATTCAATACTTGGGCTATGCGGATTGTGGCAATTAACACAAGTAAGCGATGCCCGTGGTGGCGCCCATCCGCCAATGCGTTTACCATGTGCGCCACCTTTCCAATCTTCAAATTGAGAGGAATGGCACTGGGCACATAATTTATAACTGGAGTTAAAATCTACTTTAATACCAGTAAGTGTATTGAGATTATTCATATCGCTACCATTATGGCACGTGGCACAATTCATTGTATTGCTATTGGCATGCGCTAATGTAATATCCCAATGTGCTTTTTTTAAGTCCTTGCCCTTAAGTTCATCCAGAGGTTCCGTATGGCACTCCGTACATGCATACGATGTGATTTGGCTTTTCCGTTCAGGAATTAAAAACGTATGCCCGCCTTCGGTAATCTCCATGGTTTTATAATGATTGAAAAAAGCTTCGGAAGATAACGTAGAATCCTGATGACTTATACTTTCGGCTTGAATTTTATCGTGAAGACTGTGGTATTCGCCTTCACCATGTTTACACGAAAAAAAGACTAAAACAAACAGACAAGCTAATATATATATGTAATTTTCTCTATTCATTATCTTTACTATTGGTTCTTGAAAAAGGTGTGATTTCCGAAACTACACGGTCTGTTGGCACATGGCATTGCCTGCAGTTAATACGCTCTGGATGTGTTACCCTAATTTCTTTGGGTGCAGCGGGTCCGGCGTGACAAGACAAGCAGTTTTCACGCATCTGTATTTGGTGCGGAATCATAGGTGGTGTGCCCAACAATGCGTTATTAACGCCCACTTTTGGCGCATGTACTTTTGCCAAATTGGCCGACTTAAAAAGTGAATTGCTGTTTTGGGCTACATGGCATTGGCGACAATTAACCATTTCTGGATGCGGTGTAACGGGTGCATAGGCTTCAAATCGTTTTACAAAACCACCATTTTGATGACATTGCAAACAGGTATTACCGCCCAAGCTTCTTTCGTTTTTAACGGGATGCGGAATACTTGGTGGCGCTCCATGATACGCTCTATTATCGTAATATGTATCTAATGTGCGTTGATGATTGGCGTCAACAGGCATATTGGCATATTCCAATGCAAATTCCGACCGTTTAAATACACCACTTTCAGATGGAATATTAGTATGTATTGCGGTATTTTCTATAGGAACATAACCTTCTTCTAAACCCGTTTGATAGCTAAAACTCCAAATAACAATAAAAGTTATAAACAGTACTATAAAAAGCGATATGATTCCGAGTCTTTTTTTCATATTCTAAGCTTTTTCAACTTTAACTGCACATTTTTTATAATCTGGTTCTTTGGAAATCGGACAAAAAGCATCAAGCGTTACATCGTTAATCATCATGTTTTCATCAAAGAAAGGTACAAAAACCTGACCTTTGGTGGGCAACCCTCTCTCGTTTATCGAGGCTGGTAATACACACGAACCGCGTCGTGAGGTTACTTTTATGTTTTCACCATTTCTAACCCCCAAAGCCTTGGCATCTTCCGGATGAAATTCTATATAGGCATGTGGCATCGCTTTGTGTAATACAGGAATTCTTCGGGTCATAGACCCTGTGTGCCAATGCTCGATGACACGACCGGTGTTTAACCAAAACGGATAATCGCTGTCTGGTACTTCCGGTGCGGGTTCGTAAGGCCGTTGCCAGATTACGGCTCTTCCATCTGGTTTGCCGTAAAAATGAAAATCCTCACCATTAGAACATGCCGGATCGTATTTAGCATTGAATCGCCATTGTGTAGATTTGCCATTTACGTAAGGCCAAATAACACCCGATTCTTTCTTTAAAACTTCTAATGGCGCCATTCCGTGTTTTGCACCTTCATGAAATTGTCTGTATTCGTTATAAATTTCTTCAACGTGGTTTTCTTTGCTGTAAGGAAACAAATCGCCATAACCCATTCGTTTTGCCACTTCAATAAACATCCACGCATCTGGTGTGGTTTCTCCAGGGCCTTCAACCATTTTGTCCCAATGCTGGGTTCTTCGTTCTGAATTTCCGTACAATCCACTTTTTTCAATATGCCACGATGCCGGTAATATCACATCGGCAACATCGGAAGTTGGTGTTGGAAACACATCGGAAACCACCACAAAGCAGGAATCTTTTTGCATGCCTGGGCGGTAGCGACTCGTTTTCGGCAAGGACACCAGAGGATTGGTTGCTTGAGTCCAAATAAATTTAATATCGCCACGATCAACCGCTCTAAACATTTCGGTAGCGTGATAAGTTGGTTTTGATGGGATCCGTTCAACGGGAACTTTCCAGATTTTAGCTGCAAATTCTCTGTTTTCGGCATTCATTACCACGCCTTTGGGTAATTTATGCGTAAATGTGCCCACCTCACGAGCGGTTCCACAAGCAGAAGGTTGACCTGTTAACGAAAACGGCCCATTACCGGGTTGTGAAATTTTTCCGGTCAATAAATGAATGTTATAAACCAAATTGTTTATCCATGTGCCTCGTGTATGCTGGTTCATGCCCATACACCAATAAGAGACTACTTTAGTATTCGGGTTTCCATAAATAAAAGCCAGATATTTAATATCCTTTGCCGATACTTTTGAGTATTTGGCAACCTTCTCAGGCGTGTAATCTTTCAAAAATTCCTTAAAAGCAGCAAAATCTATTTTTTCCGGTTTGTCTGTAAACTCAAAATTGTCTTCAAGTCCGTATCCTATATTGGTAAGTCCTTTATTGAAGTTACAATGCTTTTCAACAAAAGATTTATTTACCCAACCATTATTAATAATCTCATAACAAATCGCGTTGGCAACCGCTAAATCGGTTTGCGGTTCAAATAAAATCGACTTATCTGATGCTGTGCTAGAACGGGTGGTTCGCGTAGCAAAATCAATAATTTTAGCGCCTCGTCTCGCTTTTTGTTCTAACATTCTAGAAAATAAAACGGGGTGCATTTCTGCCATATTATTGCCCCAAGTCACAAAATAATCGGCATACTCAATATCTTCGTAACACCCCATGGGCTCATCGGCACCAAACGAGGTTAAAAACCCGGTTACCGCACTGGCCATACACAAGCGGGCGTTGCAATCTAAATTATTGGTACCTATAGCGCCTTTCATTAATTTTGAAGCCACATAGCCTTCAGGAATTGTGGATTGCCCCGAAGTGTACATCGCCACCGAGTCTTTCCCGTGTGCCGCAATGGTTTCTTTCATTTTATTGGCAACAATATCTAAAGCTTCATCTATTGGCGTTTTTACATAAGTTCCTTTTTTCTTCACCAAAGCATGGGTTAATCGGTCTTTAGACTGAATACACATGGTTTGATGATAGCCTTTCACACAAAGCAAGCCTTTATTTACAGCACTGTTTGGGTCGCCTTTTACGGCCACGGCTTTACCGTTTTCAGTTCCCACTAAAATACCACAGCCTACACCACAGAATCTACAAGGGCCTTTTTTCCAATCTAAATTGGCGCCATCAGGAATTCCAGCCTCTTGTTCGCTGGCAAATATGATGCCCGGAAACATGGAAGCCGCTGCCGCCATGGCAGACAAACGCGCCATTTTTTTTATAAAACTTCTTCTGTTTGATAATGAATTGTACATGTTATTGCTGATTTTGTGGACTGTTAAAACCTGAAACCATTGCTAACAATTTTAGGCTTTCAATATTTTCAATTTTTTCTTTAAGAATTTCGTCAGAAGCATCATCTAAAGTGTCGGTTACCAACACCAAAATATCTTCATTGGTTGCAGGCATAACCTCGCATTCCTTAAATGCTGATAATGCAGTTATAAGTTCTTCTTTTTTATTCTCGTGTGGATGCGCTAAATAGCTTTTTATGGGCATAAAAAAGTTGGTTCGTTAGTTTAAAAGCGTAAATCTCCATGAAATTAGTAAAAAATAAACTAACATATGTCATATAAACTTTATTTACATTAAATCTAAATAAACGATTCTTCATAATATTTTAATTTACAATAAAATATAATCCGTTATATTTGTATGGATATAACGAAATTTTTAAATGATCTCTATCGAAGACGCTATTCAATTGGTAAAACTAAGCGTAAAGCCTATTTTAAAAAAGACCACAAAACAGGTTGAAAAAGCTGGTGGTTACTTTTTATATGAAGACCAATATGCTCCTATAAATATGCCACCTTTTAGGCAATCGGCCATGGATGGTTATGCCTTGAATTTACATGACGATTTAACATATCGTTTAATAGGTGAAGTAAAAGCTGGCGATGAACATCAACCCGTTTTAAAAAAAGGGGAAGCCGTAAGGATTTTTACGGGCGCGGCAATTCCGGATACGGCAGATGCCGTAATGATGCAGGAAAAAGTTAAAACGGATGGCAATACGCTTGAAATTGAACACCACATAGATAAAGAACATAATATTCGCCCTTTAGGCGAACAAGTTAAAACAGGCGATTTGGCCTTGAAAAAAGGAACGAAATTAACACCAGCGGCAATTGGGTATTTAAGTTCTTTGGGTATAAAAGATGTTTCCGTGTTTAAAAAACCTTCAATTGCCCTTGTTACCACAGGAAACGAATTGATTGAAGCCGGACAAGATTTACCTTTCGGAAAAATTTACGAAAGCAATTCCAAAATGTTGCTCGCGGCACTTTACAGCTTAAAGTTTTACGATGTTAGCATTCATAAAGTTGCAGATGATTATGAAAAAACGGTAACAAAACTCAACACCGTTATTAACAACCATGATTTAGTACTAATAACCGGAGGTATTTCGGTGGGCGATTACGATTTTGTTGGCAAGGCTCTAAACCAACTTAATGTAAAAGAAGTTTTTTATAAAGTAAAACAGAAACCCGGTAAGCCTTTGTTCTTTGGGAAAAAAGAGGACACAAGCATTTTTGCCCTGCCCGGAAATCCCGCAGCGGCACTTACTTGTTTTTATGTTTATGTGTTTATCGCCTTGCAAAATATGATGAATCGGGATGCCTCTGAATTGCCTCGAATACAAGCAAAATCCGTTTCAGATTTTAACAAAAAAGGCGACCGTCCACAATTTCTCAAAGCGGTTTATAACGATGGAAAAGTTGAAATTTTAGAAGGACAAAGTTCAGCCATGCAACACACGTTTGCCGTGTCGAATGCTTTGGTTTTTGCCTCAGAAGAGGTTACCAAAATTAATAGGAACGATACCGTTGAAACTATTTTATTACCTGTATAAATATGAGTTATAAAATTAAAAGCAGAATCTGGATCGAATCCAAAAACAAGGTGTTTTTAGGTGAAGGACGCGTGCAATTACTTAAAGCCATTGATGAAACGGGATCGCTTTCAAAAGCAGCAAAATCTTTAAATATATCCTATAAAAAAGCTTGGGGCCTTATTGATTCGGTTAATAAATCGGCAAAACAACCGGTAACCATAAACAGTATTGGTGGTAAAGGTGGTGGCGGTGCAGAACTCACCGATTACGGAAAAACTTTGGTTAATGCCTTCGACAATATTAATAAAAACTGCTGGGAATTTTTAGATACGCAACTCGAAAAAATAAAAGATTTATAAAATGTTACAAACCGAAAACATATATATTTTCCTTTTTATACTACCCATCGTATCATTCCTTTACGCTAGCGTTGGTCACGGTGGCGCAAGCGGTTATTTGGCTTTAATGGCACTGTTTTCATTCGCAACGGAAACCATGAAACCTACTGCCCTATTGCTCAATTTATTCGTTGCCGGTATTTCATTTTACTATTATTATAAGGAAGGTTATTTTAACCGAAAGTTATTTTTATCGTTCGCCATAACCTCAATTCCATTAGCTTTTTTGGGAGGCACGATTGAAGTTGATGCTACACTTTACAAAAAAATATTAGCGATTTTACTGGTGTTTGCCATTTTAAAAATGTTGAATGTTTTCGGAAAAGAAAGCAACAGCATAAAAGACATAAAACTATGGCAAGGGTTGATTGTTGGTGCCATCATTGGTTTCTTTTCGGGACTTATCGGTATTGGCGGAGGCATTATTTTAACGCCCATAATTTTGCTTTTACATTGGGGCAAAATGAAGGAGGCCGCCGCAGTTTCGGCTTTGTTTATTTGGGTAAATTCCGCTTCCGGACTTATCGGGCAATTAAGTAGCGGCGTAACTTTAGAAAAAGAATCGTTTTTATTGGTGGGCATTGCACTTATTGGCGGTGTTTTGGGTGGTTACTATGGCAGTAAAAAAATCAACAACCAAAAGCTTCGATATATTTTGGCTTTTGTTCTCGTAATTGCAAGTGCTAAATTATTTTTCGCATAAAATGATAGACAAAAAAGACATAACGGGCATAATCTTAGCTGGCGGAAAAAGCTCGCGAATGGGAACGGACAAAGGTTTTTTAAGGCTGAACAACAAACCCTTTGTTCAATATAGCATCGAGGCCTTAAAACCTTTGGTTTCGGAAATTATAATTGTTTCAGATGATTTAAATTACGATGTATTCGGATTGAAACGCGTAAACGACATCACAAAAAATGCGGGTCCAATGGCGGGGATTTGCTCCGGATTAGAAGCTTCATCAACCGATTACAATTTGATTTTGAGTTGCGATATTCCGCTGATAAACTCTGAAATTTTAAAAAAATTAATTGATGCTGTTGATGCCAATTCCGAAATCATTCAAATTGAAAACCAAGGAAAAACAATGCCGTTGATTGCTTTATATAAACGACACATTAAAGACACATTTAATGGGTTTTTACAGAAAGGCGAACGGCGATTACGAGTGGCCGTAAAAGCCTGCATATCAAAAAACATCAAACTAGAAAAAGCGCATGAATTTTCTACGATGAACGTGAATACAAAAGAAGAATTAAAACAAATTGAAAATGCATTTAACCATTAAATATTTTGGACAAATAGCCGAAGTGACTCAAAAAGAAGAAGAATCTTTGGAGTTTTCGGGACAACTGATTTCCGAGCTTTTAAATATGCTTTACTCAAAATATAAGGCATTAAAAAACAAGGATTTTCAAGTGGCGCACAATCAAGAATTGGTTTCCGTTGAAACCGAAATTACAGGTACCGAAATCGCCTTATTACCGCCTTTTGCCGGTGGTTGAACAACATAGACCTGTCAGGTTTTAAAAACCTGACAGGTCTGAAAAAACATTAAATGAGATACAACAGACATATCATATTATCCGAAATCGGGCAAACCGGTCAAGACAAAATTTCCAATGCCAAGGTATTGGTTATAGGCGCTGGTGGTTTGGGCTGCCCCGTGCTGCAGTATTTAACCGCTGCGGGTGTTGGCACCATTGGTATTATAGATTTTGATGTGGTTGAAATTTCCAATTTGCAACGTCAGGTTTTATTTGGCAAATCATCTTTAGGTCAAAACAAGGCCATGGCCGCAAAACAACGTTTGGAAGATTTAAACAATGAAATCTCCATCATCGCTTACCCTGAAAAACTAACGCACAAAAACGCCATCAATTTATTCAATCAATACGATATTATTGTTGATGGCACCGATAATTTCGCCACACGGTACCTTTCAAATGATGCTTGTTTATTAACCAACAAACCATTGGTTTTTGGCGCTATTTATAAGTTTGAAGGGCAAGTTTCTGTTTTTAATTACAACAACGGACCGAGTTATCGTTGCCTGTTTCCAAATCCGCCTAAAAAAGATACGATTCCAAATTGTTCGGAAATTGGTGTTTTGGGAGTTCTTCCCGGAATTATTGGCAGTATGCAAGCCAATGAGGTTTTAAAAATTATTTTAAATCTGGGCGACGTGCTTTCGGGGAAATTGTTGTGCTATAATGCGCAAACATCAAAAACATTTATCTTAAAAATCAATCGAAATGAAAAAATTATCAATTCGGTTTTAAACGACAAGGAAAATTTTCATAAAAACGATATCGATTTTAATTGTGAAATTGATGCAGACGAAGTTTCAATCACCTCCATTTTATCAAAAGATAACATTCAATTTATCGATGTTAGAGAAGCACACGAACAGCCAAAAGTTGAAAATTTAGAAGTAACATACATGCCGTTGAGCACACTAAAAAACAACCTAAATAAAATCGATTTGAAAAAAGAAAAGTATCTGTTTTGCCAATCGGGAATCCGCAGTAAAAAAGCAGTTTCTATTTTAAAAGCATTAAAAATTGAAAACTGTTTTAGCTTGAAAGAAGGTGCAGCAGAAATAATTGAAACCTACAAGGTTTTTAAAACTTTGCAGGACTAAAGCAATACATATTATGAAAGATAGAAAACCTAAAAACGTATTTAAACAAGGCGCGATTTCCTCAGAATTTATAGGGGATTCCATCGCCAAACATCAAACCAAAACCAGCATTGGCGCCCACAATATTTTCTTAGGTCAGGTACGTGCTGATGTAATAAACGATAAAACCGTTTCGGCGATTGAATATACGGCTTACGAGGATATGGCTAATCAAAAATTCCATGAGATTCGCGAAGCCGCTTTTGAAAAATTCGAACTTACCTGCATGCATATTTACCACAGTTTAGGCATGGTAAAAGCAGGCGAAATTTGCTTGTTTGTGTTCGTTTCGTCACCGCGAAGAAAGGTGGTTTTTAAGGCTTTGGAATTTATCGTTGAAGCCATAAAAGCTGATGTTCCCGTTTTTGGAAAAGAAATTTTTGAAGACGAATCGCATCAGTGGAAAGTAAACTCATAAAACGCAAACAATACCTGTTAGGTATTGAAAACCTGACAGGTCTCAATCAAACAAAAACATCAAAATGGTCGACATCACACATAAATCAAATACCCTTCGAATAGCAACCGCTCAAGCCATTGTAAAAGTGAGCAAACCAGACACTATTGAAGCCATTAAAAACGACACCGTACCAAAAGGCAACGTATTTGCTATGAGCAAGGCAGCTGGTTTATTGGGCGTAAAAAAAACACCGGATATTTTACCGGACTGCCATCCGCTGCCTATTGAATATACTGGGATTGAGTATGAAATTAACGACTTGGAAATTACCGTAACCTGCACCATTAAAACCATTTACAAAACGGGTGTTGAGGTTGAAGCGATGCATGGCGCCAGCGTGGTAGCACTAAACATGTACGATATGCTAAAACCCATTGACAAAGGCATCGAGATACACGCTATAAAATTATTGAATAAAAAAGGCGGCAAATCCAGTTATAAAAACCGATTTAGAACACCGTTAAACGCTGCTGTTATTGTGTGTTCGGACTCAATTTCCAATGGTCAAAAAGAAGACAAAGCCGGAAAAGCCATTATTGAAAAACTAGAAGCCTGCGATGTTAAGGTTGAAGATTACATCATAATTCCAGATGAAAAAGACAGCATCCAAAACAAAGTAAAACATTATGAAAATCTGGGAGTAAACTTGATTATTTATACGGGCGGAACAGGATTATCGGCACGCGATGTAACGCCCGAAGCCTTAATTCCGTTGTTAGACAGACGCATTTTAGGCATTGAGGAAACCATTAGAAATTACGGTCAAAACCGAATGCCCTACGCTATGCTATCCCGAAGTGTGGCGGGCACAATAAATAACACTTTAGTGATTGCTTTACCGGGTTCAACCAACGGTGCAAAGGAATCTATGGATGCTATTTTTCCGTCGGTTTTACATGTATTTGGGATTTTGAAAGGTGCAAGACACGATTAATTTATAATTAAAAATGAATAGGTAAAAATGGACACTAATAAAAATATATTACAAGATTTACACGGTAGAGACCACACCTATTTGCGTATTTCGCTAATTGAACGCTGCAATTTGCGCTGTTCGTATTGCATGCCCGAAGAAGGTGTACAACTATCGCCTAAAAGCCATTTAATGACTTACGAAGAGATTTACGACATCGCAAGAACCTTTGTGAAACATGGGGTTACAAAAATTAGATTAACAGGTGGCGAACCTTTAATTAGAAAAGACATCCCCATTATTTTAGAGAAATTGGCAACACTCCCTGTGGAATTGTCAATCACTTCAAACGCCGTTATTATCGATAAGTTTATTGATGTGTTGAAACTTAATGGTGTAAAAAACATCAACGTGAGTTTAGATTCTTTGGATGAAGAAAAGTTTAAACATATAACTCGTCGTAATGAATTTAAAAAAGTTTACAACAATATTCTATTATTGATAAAGGAAGGCTTTAAGGTAAAATTGAATGCGGTTTTAATGAAAGGTTTTAATGACAACGAAATCATAGACTTCATCAAGTTTACAAAAGATTTACCTATTTCCGTTCGGTTTATAGAGTTTATGCCTTTTGATGGCAATAAATGGGACATCAGTAAAATGGTGTCATATAAAGAAGTAATGGATTACGTAAACACTTCTTTTCCCGAAGCAGACATTGAGCGCTTAAAAGACGCCCCGAACGACACCTCCAAAAACTATAAAATAAAGGGGTATCAAGGTAGTTTTGCTATCATCAGTTCGGTAACCAATCCGTTTTGCGATTCGTGTAACAGACTGCGTTTAACGGCCAACGGGCAATTAAAAAACTGTTTGTTTTCTTCTACCGAATCTGATTTGTTAACCACACTTCGAGCAGGAAATTCTATTGAACCCATCATTCAAAAAGCAGTGCAAGCAAAGCTTAAAATACGTGGCGGCATGAATACTTTGGAAAAACTTCAAGAGCCTAAATTGCATAATAACAATAGAAGTATGATTACTATTGGTGGCTAAAAATATGGCGCAATAGCTTCATTTATGAGTTTTAAATTTTTATCAGAAAATTGGAGTTTTAATGCTTCTATTCTGCCTTTGTCGGACATTTTTTTCCAGGTCTTTTGAAGAATGTCTATCATTTTATTGGCGTCGTGTTTTTCTGAAAATTCCTCAAAATAATAATCCAAAAAAACGAGGCAAACCACGTCTTCCAAAATTTGAGACTCTTCATTTTTCTTTATGAGTTTTTTGGTGATTAAAGCTGTAACTCGATTAATAAATTCATCGTCATACCCCACTTGTTTTAAAATAGTTGCGGTAATGTCTGCATGCATTTTCTTAAGGGTTTCCCGCCATTTTAAATAACCAACGCGATCCATTGGGTAGTCATCTCTAGGGATTTGCCATCGGCATATATGCTGTGCTCTCGCCGCAATTTGCAACGCTTTTGATGCATTGGGATGAAACTGCAACAGCTTACGCGTCATGCGTTGCGAGTACAATAATTCTTTCGGATAATCTAAACCATGAACACGATACACATTGGGGTCTTCAGAGTTTTTCCCATCGATTAATGCCATGGTGCTTTCAAATCGCGTTGGTTTCATAAATTAGTCATTAAAATTTATTTTCAGGTTGCTTCAACAGTAATTACAACACTCTTTGAAGCCGGTGTTTTTGCGGTGTGTGCAAAACTATCTAAAGGCACTAAAACATTGGTTTCTGGGAAATAAGTGGCACAACAACTTTTAGGAATGTCGTAACCAATCACTTTAAATTTATTCGCAACTCGGATAACACCGTTAAACTCAGATTTTAAATTAACCACTTGCTGTTCTTTCAAGCCCCTAATTTTCATATCGTTTCTGTTCATAAAAATGATGCGCCTTTCGTTATAAATGCCTCGATATCTATCATTTAAACCATAAATCGTGGTGTTGAATTGGTCGTGACTTCGAATGGTCATCATAATTAATTCATCATCTTTAAGTTTCCAATTGGGGAGTTTATTGATAGAAAAAAGCGCTTTTCCCGTTTTGGTTTTGAAATCCCTGACACGAGCGCCATTGGGCAAATAAAACCCTGACGGATTTTTTAAGCGTTTGTTATAATCATCAAAACCATCCACAACCTCTTGAATATCGTCGCGTACCAAATTATAATCATCGGTATATTTTAACCAATCGATTTTGCTTCGTTCCTTCAAAGTGGCATGCGCAATGCCACAAACTACGGCAACTTCACTTAACAATGCATTGGAACACGGTTCTAAAATCCCTTTGGTTGACGACACAATACCCATGGAATTCTCGACACTCTGGGTTTGGATGCCTGTTTTTTGATAGTCTTTTTCCGAGCGGCCCAAACAGGGTAAAATGAGCGCTTCTTTTCCGGTTACCAAATGCGAACGATTCAGTTTTGTACTTACATGAACGGTTAAATTACAGTTCGCCAAAGCCTGTGCAGCGTAATTGGTATCGGGTACTGCCGAGATAAAATTACCGCCCAAACCAAAGAACACTTTTGCTTTTTTTTCATACATCGCTTTAATGGCATCGATAACCGAATAGCCGTGTTTTGTGGTGGGTTTAAAACCGTATTTGGTTTCAATTTTATCTAAAAAAGCTTGTGGCGCCGATTCCCAAATACCTACGGTTCTATCGCCTTGCACATTGGAATGTCCACGAACCGGACAAGTGCCTGCGCCTTCTTTTCCAATACTACCTTTTAACAACAAAAGGTTTACGAGTTCCCGGATATTATCAACGGCATTTTCATGTTGTGTTAAGCCCATGGCCCAACAAATAATAATCTTATCGTTGTTCAATATAGGATTGAAAACCTCATCAAAAACAGCTTTTGTAATTCCCGAAGCTTGTAAACATGCATCAAAATTGTATGTTTTCAAATCGGTAATAAATGCGTCATAGCCATCGGTGAATTCTTCAATAAATGCGGTATCAAAAACATTACCGTTTTGCTCTTCTTCTTCCAACAATTTAAGCAACAAGGCTTTAATAAAAGCCACATCGCCATTAATTTTAATCGGCACAAAAACATCGGCTATACTCGTGCCTCCAGTTAATAATTTTATGGGGTTTTGCGGATTTGTAAACTTTATCAACCCCGCTTCGGGCAACGGATTAACAGCTATAATTTTACCGCCGTTTTTTTTGCATTTTTCTAAAGCGGTTAACATTCTAGGGTGGTTGGTACCCGGGTTCTGACCAATAACCATAACCACTTCGGCTTTGTACAAATCGTCTAAAGTTACCGAGCCTTTGCCAATGCCCAAGGTTTCAGATAAGGCGCTGCCGCTGGCTTCATGACACATATTAGAGCAGTCTGGCAAATTGGCCGTACCAAATTCGCGCACAAATAACTGATACAAAAAAGCCGCTTCGTTAGTGGTTCTTCCGGAGGTATAAAACACCGCTTCATCGGGATGGTTTAAAACATTTAAGTGATTTGCTACCTTCCCAAAAGCGTCTTCCCAAGAAATGGGTTGATAGTGTGTTGCGCCTTTTGCCAAAAACATGGGTTCGGACAAACGTCCGGATTTACCGATTTCAAAATCCGATAATTCAGCAAGTGCCTCAACGGAATGGTCTCTAAAAAAATCTTCGCCAATGGTTTTATTTTGTGCTTCCTCGGCCATGGCTTTAAGTCCGTTTTCGCAATATTCACCCAAAGCAGAACGATCATCATCGGGGTCTGGCCATGCGCAACCCGGACAATCAAATCCGCCTTTTTGATTTATTTTAAGTGATAATTTAATGGCATCAACAGGTTTCATGTATTTTGTAACCTGACCAAAAACCGCTTTTAAAGCACCAAATCCGGCACTATTGGTGTGCGGTTTACCGGTTTTTAAAGCGGTGAACTTTTCTGATGTACTGGCTTTATGTTCTGGTGATGCGCTCATTTGTTTTACATTTTAATCAAAATCATAATTATCAAAATCAGATGAAGAATCGTTTATTTTTTCTTTTCTCTTATATTTAACATAAAACAGAATAACAAAAAATATTATTGGCAAAATTATTGGTAGGTATTCTTTTAACATATTGTGTTTAAATCATTCATTAAAATACTTTTTAAATAATATATCGTAATCTGCTTTTAAATCTAAATCTAGGTTTTCTAATTCAGGTATTAAAGTTTTAACTGATGCTTTATGTTTTTTTAAAATGTGTTTAGCACCAAAATCATCATTCAAATTCCGTAGTTCCTCAAAATACATCTTGTCAAAAATAACAGGAACGCCATATTTTTTATTTTTATACGATGTCGCCATTATAGGGTGCGTTTTTTTATTGAAGGCATCAATTAATTTATTTAGAAATACTTGATCGATTAAAGGTTGGTCTGCTAAAGTTACTAAAATTCCATCAATATCTTGTTTTGAAACAGCCATATATTCAATGCCAAAAGCCAAGGATTTTCCCAAGCCTTTTTGCCATTCTTCATTGTTTAAAATAGTTATGGGATGGTGTGCAATGTGTTTTTTAATCTCGTTATAATTCGCGCCCAAAACTACCGCAACTTCTTTTACCGGTAATTTTAAAGCAGTCTCAACGGCGTTGCCCAATAAGGTGGAATTTCCCCATTTTAGAAGTTGTTTGGGAGTTCCCATGCGTTTTGAGGCGCCGGCGGCTAATATGATGATGGATATGTTTGATGGTTTGTGCAAAAGAATTAGTTACGACGTATGAATCCGTCCCGTTTTCTTACTTAAAGATATGGGTTCTTCTTTTCTTATCACACATAAAATTTCGGAAATTATGGAAATGGCTATTTCCTGTGGCGTTTCGGAACCGATATTTAAACCTGCTGGCCCATGGATTTTATCTAAAAACTCATCTTCTGCATTCGGGCAATATTCAATAAATTGAGAGAGCAAATCTTCTCGCCGTTTTGTTGGTCCCAATAGTCCAATATAATTTGGATTGGTATCTTTCAAAGCCACTAAATAGCGCAAATCGGTAGCGAAATTATGAGTCATTAGCACAATGGCCGTTTGGTTGTCGATTAATTCAACATCCATTTGCTCTGGGGAAATAGCAGAAAAACTATGCGCACCCGGAAAATCTGAAATCGATTTGGCTTCTGACGCTCCTGAAACAATAGTTACTTCCCAACCCGTTAAAGCGGCATATTTACAGAGTTGCACCGCATCGTGTTCGGCACCAATTATAATTAATTTAAAACAGGGCGGCATCTTTTGATGGAAGGTTGAGCCTGATGTATTTTGGTTTTCTAACTTATTCCCGGAAACTGAAAACGACTTATTATTGATTTTGACTTGAGTGCCAATTCCTGAAAAAACACCTTCCTTTTTTACAAAATAAGACTGTATTTCGAACGCGTTTCTTTCTTCTAAACAGTTTTGAAAAGCATTTCTAAAAGATTCATTGGGATTGAAAACTTCCAAAAGTATATACAAAACACCTTCGCAACCTAAACGGTATCTGCCGTCGTAAGTCATCATTTTGGATTCACCTGTTTTAAAAACAATTTCCGATTGTAATAGGATTTCTTTTTCAACGCAACCCCCGCTTACAGCGCCAATCATTTTGCCATTTTCAAGAATAAGCATTCTTACACCTGGTCTTCTATAGGATGAGCCATCCAATGCCACAACAGATGCCAAAACAGATTTTAGGCCTTTTGATTTTGCTATTGAAGCTTCTTCAACTATGTTTTTAAATTCGTGTGTCATGAATGTGAAGTAAAAAAAGCCTTCGCATAAAAAGGCTTTTGGATTCTTAGTATTAATTTTTTAGCCTAAAACCTTTTCTTCAACATTCAAATTGCCCATATAAGGTTGCTTTGTTAAGCGTTTACCAGTAGCTTTATAAATAGCGTTGGCAATTGCCGCACCAACAGGTGGTAAAGTAGGTTCTCCCAATCCAGTAGGGTCAATATCACTCTCAATAAAATGGATGTCTACTTTTGGGGTTTGCCCCATTCTAATGAGCTGATAGGAATTAAAATTATTAGATTGTGGGATGCCATCCTTAAATTCAAAATCGGAATACATAGCGTGACCAATACCATCAAGAATACCACCTTTTGCCTGATTTATAGCGCCTAATGGATTTACAACAATACCGCAATCAATGGCGCAAGTGACTTTTTTAACAATGGGCAATCCGTTTTCCATAGTAATATCTGCAACCTCAGCTACATGCGTGTTATGACAATAATACACCGAAAGTCCTTGATAAACACCTGCTTCGGTTTTTCCCCAATTGGATTTTTCAACAGCCAGTTTTAAAACATTCTGAAGTCTTTCTGGATTATACTCAATATTAGGTTCTGGATTCTTTTTTACATTATCCAATAAATCCATATGAAGCTGTACCCTATCTACACCTAATTCTTCAGCAATTTCATCGAAGAAGCTTTGCTCTGCACTTGCCAAAAAGTTGGTGTACGGTGCTCTCCACGCTCCTGTGGTGATATTACTTTGATAGTTGGCCGTATCGACTTGGTAATTTTCAATAGCACCTGCCGGAAAGAAATTTGGTATTAAACCGTACATATTTGAATTAACTGCAGCCTCCTTTAAGTGATAACCTGTTAGTTTTCCATCCTTAATGGATGCTGCTATTTTATATTTAATGGCTGGACGATAAACACCCGTTGTCATATCATCTTCTCTTGATGATACCATTTTAATTGGCTTTCTAACGGCATCTGAAATTTCGGCTGCTTCAAACACAAAATCACCATAGAGGCGTCTTCCAAATCCACCTCCCATTCTTGTCATATCCAAATGAACATTTTCAATATCGCGCCCTAATAATTCAGCGACCACGCTATGTGCAGCTTCAGGTGTTTGAACGGGACCTACCAACTCTACTTTTTCATCCGTAACATTTGCGAAAAAATTCATTGGTTCTAAAGTGTTGTGAGGCAAAAATGGAGATTCATAAATACGCTCAATAACCTTATCGGCATTGGCAAAAGCCTTTTTTACATCACCATCTTGCCGTCTTGTGCTAAAGTTTTTTCCGTTTAATAAACCCAATAGAATGTCATCATGTTTCTCAGTGCTTTCAAGTGGTGTATCTGTTTTCCAAGTTGCTTTTATGGCATTTTTTCCTTTAAAAGCATCCCAAGTGGTCTTCGCTATAACAACTACTTTGTCAGAACTGCTTATCTGCATTGTCCAATTGCCTTTTCCAGCCTCTTGAAATTCCCTTACTTTTTTTCCAATCGTTATCACATCAACAACACCCGGTAAAGACTTGGCCACAGAAGCATCATAAGTATCTAAAACCTGACCAAATGCCGGTGGCCTTAAAACGGCTGCGTACAACATGCCTTCTACTTTATAATCTAAACCAAATAATGGTTTTCCTGTAATAATTTTATCAATATCAACATTGCCTTTACCTTGACCGATAATTGTAAAATCTTTAGGGTCTTTTAAACTAACTTCTTCCGGAACTTCAAGCACAGCCGCATCTGAAACCACATCGCCATAACCTAAAGTTTCTCCCTTAGCGTTTGTAATTACGCCGTTTTTAACGGAACATTCTGAAGCATCAACGCCCCATTTTGCCGCAGCAGCGTTTACCAACATTTGTTTTGCCGTAGCCCCGGTTTGTCTTAAAGCTGTCCAACCATGGCGAATAGACTGGCTTCCTCCAGCCACTTGTCGATTGTAATTTTTAGTGTCCAAAGGTGCTTGAACGACTAAAACATCATCCCAGGCCACTTCCAATTCTTCAGCAATAATCATAGGCATTGATGTTTTTACACCTTGACCGATTTCCGGATTGGGTGAAAAAATAGTGACTTTTCCTTCCGGGGAAATTTTTATAAAAGCATTAAAATCGTTATAGTTTAATTGGCTTAAATCGATTGAAGGTTTAACGTCAGACTTGCAAGCATTAAACAAGTTAAAACCTATTATCATACCACCACTCGCTAAAGCTGATGATTTTAAGAAAGATCTTCTACTGAATGTATTTTTATTTGAAGGTATCATTGTTTTCTATTTAGGTTGGTTAACTTAATTTTTTAGAAGCTACTTTTACGGCTTCTTCAATACTATTATATGCTGCACATCTGCAAATATTTCCATGCATGGCATTTCTAATTTCAGATTCAGAAGGACTAGGGTTTTTCTCTAAAAATGCTGAAGCTGTCATAATTTGTCCAGCTTGACAATAACCACATTGTGGCACATCTACTTCTTTCCAGGCCTCTTGAACGGGGTGTTTTCCATCTTCCGAAAGCCCTTCAATAGTTGTAATATCCATGCCTTCTGCCTGCGATATTTGCAATAAGCAACTGCGCATCGCAGTACCATCAGCATGTACGGTACACGCTCCGCATTGACCAACACCGCAGCCATATTTAGTACCTACCAAATCTATCTGATCTCTTAAAACCCAAAGCAATGGTGTATCCATATCTGCCTCGACAGTATGGGTTTTGTTATTAATTTTTAATGTGAATGTTGGCATAATTATTTTTTTAGATTGAAGAATTGTTGAATTGTCTCAAAAAATACAAAAAAAATAAAACCTATTTTTAAAGATTCTTATTTTTTTAACATGGATTTAATAAAGTTGAATGCAATTTAAAAACTAAATGATGAAAAACACTAAACGCATAGGATTATTACTTGGTCCCGTTTCATATATATTAATTCGTCTTTTTTTTGCTCCAGAAGGACTTTCAGATGAAGCCAACGGTGTTTTGGCCTCTACGGCTTGGATTGCCATTTGGTGGATTACCGAAGCCATCCCCATTGCAGCAACGGCACTGTTACCCATTGTGTTGTTTCCACTTTCGGGAAGCTTGGACATTGCATCGACCACATCGTCTTTCGGACATAAATTTGTGTTTTTATATTTGGGCGGATTTATTATTGCCATTGCCATCGAGAAATGGAATTTGCACAAACGGATTGCTTTAAATATCATTAAACTTATTGGTTCTAACATTAAAAAAATCATTCTCGGATTTATGCTGGCTACCGCATTTTTATCGATGTGGATATCCAATACCGCCACTTCTGTAATGATGCTACCCATTGGCATCGCTATTATAAAACAATTGAGGGATAATCCTGAGACGGATAAAGACGAAAATTTAATTTTCGGAAAAGCCTTAATGCTTGCCATTGCCTATAGCGCATCAATTGGAGGATTAGCAACCTTAATCGGTACACCGCCAAATTTGGTTTTAGCAGGTGTGGTTTCAGAAATTTACGGTTACGAAATCACCTTTTTACAATGGTTTATATTCGGGTTTCCCATCTCCGTTATTCTATTGCTCATCTGCTGGAAATATTTGACTTCAATGGCATTTTCATTCAAACAACAAGAATTCCCCGGTGGAAAACAAGAAATTAAACGCTTGCTTTCTTTATTGGGAAACATGACATACGAAGAAAAACTGGTCTCCATTGTTTTTGCAGCAACCGCTTTTTGTTGGATTACGCGGTCGTTTTTACTTCAAAAACTATTGCCACAATTAGACGATACGATTATCGCCATTTTATTTGCTTTGATACTTTTTTTAATTCCAACGAAAACAAAGGGCAAGACATTAATCTCTTGGAAAGACACCAAAGATTTACCTTGGGGCATCATCCTATTATTTGGTGGAGGCATGGCATTGGCAAAGGGTTTTGAAACCTCGGGATTGGCGCTGTGGATTGGTAATCAGATGACAACTTTTGCTGGATTAAGCACTTTTGTTTTAATTCTGCTCATTATTACTGCGGTAAATTTTTTAACCGAAATCACATCCAATCTTGCAACCACCGCAATGCTTTTGCCCGTGTTGGCACCCATGGCTTTGAGCATCGATATTCATCCCTTTATTTTAATGGTAAGCGCTACGGTTGCCGCCTCGTGCGCTTTTATGTTGCCCGTTGCCACACCCCCAAACGCCGTGGTTTTTGGTTCGGGCTATTTAAAAATCCCGGATATGGTAAGCAAGGGCTTTTTTATGAATGTTATTTCAATTATAATCCTAACGCTTTTCGTTTATTTTGTGCTACCGGAATTGTGGGGCATTGTCACCGATGGTTTTCCAGAAGCGCTTAAAAACTAATCTAACGATTTCACAAATTCCAATGCGCGCTTTTCGTTGTAATACACATTTTTTTTATGGATGAAACCAACGTGCCCGCCATGGTTTGGCATTTCCAAAAACAAATTAGAATTTGCTTTGGCTTCTTTTACAGGATAACATTCGGGCGATAAAAACGAATCGTTAAGCGCGTTAATAATCAAGGTTGGTGTTTTTATATTTTGAAGAAATTGAAGGCTGCTACTTTTTTCGTAATAATCAAAAGCATCTTTAAAACCATGTGCTTTAGAGGTGTACACATTGTCAAAATCCCTTAAAGTTTTGATGGACTTAATATCCGCAACACTCAGAACATCAGAAAATTGCACTTGTTTGTTTTTTAGGTTATTTACTAAATGCCTTTTAAATCTATCGTGATACAATATGTTTTTGAAGGTGTGCAGTTCTTCGGCTGAACCCTTTAAATAACAAGGCACGGAAATAGCAATAGCAGCTTTAATTGGTTGGGGAATGATGTTGCCTTCGCCTAAATATTTTAAAATCACATTGCCACCAAGACTGAATCCTTTTAAGTAAATATCAGCATAGTGTTTTGTTGCCATAATATGCTGAATAATCTCAATTAAATCGTCGGTAGCTCCAGAATGGTAACTTCTGTATTTTAAATTGGTTTCTCCGCTACACCCTCTAAAGTTTACGCAAACGGCATCAACATTATTGTTATTAAAAAGTTTTGCAGCGCCAATCATGTAAGGGCGTTGCGCATTACCTTCCAAACCGTGTAATAAAATGACGAGTTTTTTTGTTTTTTCTTTTGAAAAACTCCAATCTAAATCTATAAAATCGCCATCGTTTAAAATGAGGCGCTCCCGTTTTTGATTGACGCCATTTACACGTCTGAATAATCCCGAATACACCGTTGAGATAAATCCGTTTTTAAAATAGAATGGCGGTTTGTAAGTCGGTTTTATTACGGGCATGTTTTAGTATTCAGTTGGCAGTAGAGGTCGCAGGTTTTCAGTTGGTATGGTTTTATTCGTCGGTCAATTTAATCAGATTTCTAAAGGTGTAAATTTAAATGTATTCCCATCAAACAAACCTTTATCGCTTAATTTTAATGACGGAATTACCAACAACGCCATAAACGAGAGTGTCATATATGGCGCTTTAAGTTTGCTACCAAGTTGTTTTGCCATTTTATCGAGTTCGGCATATTGTTTACCAATGGTTTTACCGTCTTTATCACTCATAATTCCTGCAACGGGAAGCGGTACTATTTTTTCTTCTGAATTTAATACGGCACAAATACCTCCTTTGTTTTCTATGAGTAAATTAACGGCTTTACATATTGCTTCATCCGACACGCCAACGGCAATAATATTATGCGAATCGTGACCTACCGAAGATGCTATGGCTCCTTCTTTTAACCCGAAGTTTTTAATAAAGGCAATTGCCGGTTTTTCATCTTGATAACGATTAACAACAGCCATTTTCAGAATATCTTTTTCAAAATTCGAAATTAAATTTCCGTCTTTAACTAAAGCATTTTCAACGATTTCGTTGGTAACCAATTGCCCTTCCAAAGCTTCGATAACCCGAATTTGTTTTGCCGAAGATTCAAATCTAAAATCGGAAACCTGCTTCTTAATACACTTGAAATTATTCAATATTTCAAAAGGAATGGATTCAATTAACGATTGGCCTTTATTAAAAACCAGCTCGCCATTTATGTAAGTTTGAAGCGTTTTAAAATCCTTTAAATCCTCGACCACAATGCAATCCGCAAAGTCGCCCTCTTGCAACAAACCAACATTGAGATTATAATGTTCAACAGGATTAATACATGCCGCCTGCAACACTTTAAAAACATCTATGTTTTTAGCCACAGCTCTGGCGCAAAGGTTATTGATGTGGCTGATTATTAAATCGTCCGGATGCTTATCATCGCTACAAAACATCATGTTTTTGTAATGTTCGGGCAACAAATCGATTAAGGCTTCAAAATTTTTGGCGGCACTACCCTCTCTAATTAAAACCTTCATGCCTTTTTGAAGTTTTTCCAAACCTTCGTCATACGTAAAACACTCGTGGTCCGTTGAAATTCCTGCGTTTATATATTTGGTGATTTTGTCGCCTTTTAAACCTGGTGCGTGCCCATCAATGGGTTTGTTATACTGTTTTGCCCAAGCTATCTTTTTCATCACTTCGTCATCATCAAATAAAACACCGGGGTAATTCATCATTTCTGCCAAATACTTGATATCTGGATTTTCGAGAAGCGTTTTGATAGCTCCTGAATTTATAACCGCTCCGGCCGATTCGAATGTGGTTGCCGGCACACAGGACGGCGCACCAAAATTGAATTTGAATGGGGTTTGCTTGCCGTTTTCAACCATGAATTCCACGCCCTTTACACCCAAAACATTTGCGATTTCGTGCGGATCGGAAACGGTTGCCACCGTACCGTGTGTTACCGCTAAACGCGCAAATTCGCTTGGAACGAGCATGGAACTTTCTATATGAATATGGGCATCGACAAAACCCGGAAGTATGAAATGGTTAACGTTGTGATTTTTTTCGGTGATGGATATTATCCTTTTGTTTTCAATAACAATTTCACCTTTAAAAATGCACTTGTTCGGTATATCGACGATGTTGCCCTGTAGTTTCAAATCAATACTTAATATTTTATGTGACACTTCGACAAGCTCAGTGTGACATTATAGTTTTTAATTAGTCTTTAAGTTTTATTTTTTAAAGTGGTTTCCTGCCAAAGTTTATCTTGAACGATAGCCGAAAGGCAGGAATAAAAAAATTATTGCATTTCTATTTTAATAATATGTTTTGTGTTTTCGGTTACTTTAAATCGATTGTCTGCACGTTTATTGATTACCCAAACAATCTCATTATTTGAACACAACAACCACACTTTTTCTTTATCTAAAAGTGATAATTTTTCGTCTTTAAAGTATTTGCTTAATTTCTTTTTGCCCTTCATTCCTAAGGGATAAAATACGTCGCCTTCCTCCCATTTTCTAAGAATTAAAGGGTATTGTAATTTTTCATTATCAACGTAAATAATGTTGTTTCGTTTTTCTGAAATCGCGTCCGCTTCATCAAAAAATAGAATTCCGAATGGAGTTTCTACTTTATTGTCTTTTTCTGAAATTGAAACCGGTTCACTTTTATCGTTATATATTTCACTTAACAATAAATGCTCCCTGTTTTTAACAAGTCTATACGTTGCTGAAAACACCTGTTTCCCGGTTTCGGCATCCAACAAATTGAGAATATCATCCCATTGAGTAAAGCCGAATTCCTTAAAAGTTTCATACAAATAAGGCTTTGGGTGTGCGAGTTTTTTAAAAGCCGAAATCTTAAATTTAATCTCGTTGTTGTCCATGCTTTCAATGGCTTTGTTCAAAATAACATCGACACTTTCGGCAACAATATGAGATGACCCTCTTAGGTGTTTTAAGGTGTTTTGAAAATTCTGAAGCCATTGCGGATTCACTTCCTTTAAAACAGGAATCACATCGTGCCGCAATTTGTTCCTTAAATATTTGGTTGAGGCATTACTGCTATCCTCTTGCCATCTTAGGTTTTTAGCTTTGGCGTAGGTTTCAATCGCTTCGCGGGAAAAGGGCAATAACGGTCGTACCAATTTATTGTTAATCGCAGGAATTCCTGTTAACCCCTCTAAACCGGTACCCCGAGATAGATTGATGAGAAAGGTTTCCATATTGTCATCAGCGTGATGTGCCGTTAAAATATAGTCAAATTGCAATTGTTCGGCCAATTCGTCAAACCAATTATAACGCAACTCACGCGCCGCCATTTGTATAGAAAGCTTATTGTCTTTTGCAAACGTTTCGGTATCAAAACTTTCAATAAACACTTCCAATTCCAAATCCTCGGCTAAATCTAAAACGAAGGCTTCATCGGCATCACTTTCATTTCCTCGTAAATTAAAATTACAATGCGCCAGAGCCATATTTAGTTTTAATTGATGGCATAAATGCGTTAAAACCACGCTGTCCATTCCGCCGGAAATGGCAATGAGCAACTTACTTTTTTTTAGGAATGAAAAATCCTTTTTTATATGGTCTTTGAATTGTTCCAGCATGTTTTCAAATATACAACATTGCCCCTTTATATACACAACTTATAAGCAGATAACAATGACAAAAATCATGTTTAAAAACTATGTTTTTTGTAACTTTAAAGTATAAATTTAATACCTGAAATTATGTGCTCAACAGATAAATTAAACGACAAAACCACCATAGATACCTTTAATAAAAAAGTTGTTTCGGCAACGCAACATTTGCAGTCATACATAAAGCATCGGTTGTATATAGCGGAATCAAAAGGCATCATTCCAAAAAACATGTATGCCTCAAACGATTTTACAGACGAGGCTATTGCCAAATTTTACGAAGGTGGTTACGATGTAGACATGGATGCTTTCGCCATAAAAATCAAGCTTTTCAAAATTGTGGATTCTGATTTAAATGAGCTGTTTGAAAAAGAAGCTTTTCATCAACACACGCTAAGTACGAACGATATTTTAGAAGAAGAATTGGACGGATTGGAAGAGCTTTTTACAGTTGATGAGGATTTTGATTTTATTATGAACGAAGAGCTCAATGATATTTCGTACAAACAAGACCATAAACACAAGCCTCTTTTTATTTATGATAATGATGACATCTCGATACAAAATGCGCTTGAGGTTGAAGATATGTCGGCTTTAAACAACAAAAATATTTTAGGTAAATTCTATACCTTATTGCCCTTAAAAGTATCGGAAATTGTAGATTTATTCGTTTTTGGAAGACTGGATTACGATGAAGTTGCCGAAATTAAAAACATTGAAGCAAAACGTGTAAAACGCATTTTAAATTTAACCATTGAAAGCTTAAAGGAACGTTTGGGTTAGTGCTCTAAAACCGTTCGCATCGCTTTGGCTTTTACCAAACATTCTTCGTATTCGTTTAAAGGTTTGCTTTTTGCCGTTATCGCACCACCAACGGAATACGATACATAATTTTTGGTCTCATTGTACAAAATACTTCGGATAACCACGTTGAAATCGAAATCGCCAATTGGCGAAAAATAACCCACGGCACCAGAATAGAGTCCGCGTTTGGTTTCCTCTAAGTCTTCAATAATTTTCATGGCCGAAATTTTGGGTGCGCCCGTCATACTTCCCATGGGGAATGTGCTTTTTATAACATCAACGGGGTGCGTGTGTTGTCCTACTTTTGAAGTTACCGTAGAAATCATTTGATGCACTTGGTCAAACGTATAAATTTTGCATAACTCTTCAACTTTAACACTGCCTTTTATGGCTGTTTTAGAAAGGTCGTTACGCACCAAATCCACAATCATAATGTTTTCGCTGCGCTCCTTTTCGTCTTTTAACAAGGCGTTTTTTAATTGCTCATCTTCTTCAATATTGTCCGAACGCTTCGCCGTTCCTTTTATGGGTTGCGAGATAATGGTATTCCCGTCCTTTCTCAAATAACGCTCGGGAGAAGCCGATAGCAAATACTTATCGTGGCATTTTAAAAAGGTTGCAAAAGGCGGATTTGAAATCGCATTGAGCTTATTGTATGTTTCCAACGGGTTTATAACGGTGTCCTCGGCATAAAATTCCTGACAAAAATTTGCTTCGTAAATATCGCCACGATGGATGTGTGCGAGCATAGTGTTTATTTTTTCAAAATACTCGTCTTTGTGAATGCGGAGTTTTATTTTGATGTTGTTGCTCTCTTTTTGCAGATTGCCACGTCCTCCGTTCTCGCAATGACGGATGTTTTTTAAATCGTCTTCCCATTCATCTTCAACACTATTTAAATATTGAATCTCAATATGATTGCCCTTAAAAAGGAATAGTTTTTTAGGTTGAAAAAAATATAAATCGGGGAACGCTAAGCCGTCAAAATTATTGGAACTCAAGGCTTCAACATCATTTTTTAAATCGTAGGTTAAATAACCAAAAATCCAATCGTTTACGGTGGTTTGGTATTCTTTTAACTTTTCAAATGCATCATAAAAATCCGTTTGGATACTTGTAAACGCATCCACCGCTAAAACAGCATCGTAATTGGCATGGTTCTGTTTGTCACCATCGCTTTGGGGATTGGAATCCAACCAAGCCACATCGTCAAATTGTTGCGCCCAAGCCAATATTTGGTGCTTAAACGTATCGGTGTTTTCTACTTTAAAAATCTTTGTGGTTCTCAACAAAAAAAAGTTTATGGGGTAAAGTTACTCAGAATACTTAAAAAATTAAGAGTTTTGTAGCATACAAATTATTTTTTTGATGCACGTTTTACAAAACAACAAGCTAAAAATAGCGGTAAAAAATATTGGCGCAGAACTTTGCGACATATCTTCAACACAAAACAAAACCCAATTTATGTGGGATGCCAACCCCAATGTTTGGGGCAGTTACGCACCCAATCTATTCCCTATTATCGGGGCTTTAAAAGATGGAAGCTATATTTTTGAAGACAAGAAATTCAGCATGCCAAAACACGGTTTTATAAGGCATAACAACGATATTTTTTTGCACGAACAGACCGAAAACAGTTTAACTTTCGCTCTGTTTTACGACGATGAAACGCTGAAAAATTATCCGTTTAAATTTGAGTTTTACATCACTTATTTACTTGTTGATAATAAGATAGATGTGATTCACCGGATTAAAAATGTGGATGATAAAACCATATATTTTTCGGTTGGTGGACACCCCGCTTTTAAATGCCCCGTGTTTGAAAATGAAATTTACGAAGATTACAGTTTGGAGTTTGAACACACTGAAACCGCCAAAACGCATTTAATAAATATGAAAAATGGGTTGATTTCCTCTGAAACCGAAACCGTTTTAAACAGCTCGAACACCATCAATTTAACCCACAATCTATTTAATAGAGATGCACTTGTTTTTAAAGATTTAAGATCTAGAAAAGTGACTTTAAAAAGCCAATTGAATGGCGAACTACTTTCAGTGAGCTATCACGATTTTCCGTACTTGGGTATTTGGGCAAAACCAGAGGGCGACTATGTGTGCATTGAACCGTGGTTGGGCGTTGCCGATAGCGAAAACACCAATCAAGATTTTAAAACCAAAGAAGGCATTATTGCATTACTTGCCGGCAAAACTTTTAAAGCCACTTATACCATTGAAGTTAACAACACACATTTAGTCTAACAAATTAATGGTAGATTTGCAGCTTAAAACAAGATTGTGACTTTTACAGATTTAAACATAAACACACCTTTACACAACGCCTTAAACGATTTAGGGTTTACCACGCCAACGCCCATTCAGGCTGAGGCTTTTAACGTGGTGGCTTCGGGAAAAGATATGGTTGGTATTGCGCAAACCGGCACAGGAAAAACCTTTGCGTACATGCTTCCAATTCTTAAAAACCTAAAATTTTCGACGCAAGAAAACCCACGCGTTTTAATTTTAGTACCAACGCGCGAGTTGGTTGTGCAAGTGGTTGATGAAATTGAAAAGCTTTCAAAATACATTAACAATCGGGTTTTGGGGGTTTATGGCGGTACTAATATCAACACACAAAAACAGGCAATTGCCGAAGGTATAGATATTTTGGTAGCCACTCCGGGTCGTTTATACGATTTGGCTTTAAGCCGTGTGTTGCAATTAAAATCGATTCAGAAATTAGTGATTGATGAAGTCGATGTCATGCTCGATTTAGGGTTTAGGCATCAGCTTATTAATATATTTGATATCCTACCACAACGCCGACAAAACATCATGTTTTCGGCAACCATGACGCAAGATGTAGACGAACTAATTAATGATTTCTTTAAAAGTCCTGAGCGTGTTTCCATAGCCGTTTCGGGTACGCCTTTAGAAAATATTAGCCAAACCCGATATATTGTCCCAAATTTTTATACCAAAGTAAATCTATTGGTTCACTTATTGAATGACACCGAAACCTTCAATAAGGTTTTAGTTTTTGTGGCTTATAAAAAGATGGCAGATCGTTTATTTGAAAAATTAGACGAAATATTCCATGAAGAACTTTGCGTGATTCATTCCAATAAAACACAAAATTACAGATTGCGAAGCATTGAGCAATTTAGGACTGGCGAGAACCGTATTTTAATTGCTACCGACGTGATGGCACGTGGATTGGATATTGATAATGTTAGTCATGTTATAAATTTTGATACGCCCGATTATCCTGAAAATTATATGCACCGAATTGGAAGAACCGGTCGTGCTGAACGCAAAGGTGAAGCCCTTGTGTTTACTACTGAAAAGGAACAAGAGGCTATTGAAAATATCGAGGATTTGATGCAAATGGAAATTCCGATGCTAAGCATCCCAGATGCTGTTGAAATTTCCACCGAACTTATTGAAGAAGAACGTCCGCAAATAAAAGAACGCAACAACCCGACCAAACGAGGAGACGACGATACTTTGGGGCCTGCATTCCACGAGAAGTCCGAAAAGAACTCGAAAGAGAATTTGGGTGGATCGTATAAATTTAAAATTGCCAAAAAGTATAAAAAGCCGAAAACTCGCGGCGATAAAAATTATAATAAACGGAATAAACGGAAGTAGTTGCAGCTTTTAGTTGACAGTTTCGATAGTTATTGGGGTGAGCAGAAATGGTAGGAAATTGAAACCTCTATAAAATGCAGCATTGTTTTTAGTATTCAATTTTTAATGTCAATCCTTCTAAAAACCTACCTTTTGATTCCGATATTTTTAGTTTTTGGTCTGCAGAAATTCCAATTGTTTCTCCGTCCTTTAATTTAACATCATAAGCAATTACATAATGAGTTAAATTAAACATCATTTCATTCAGTTCATCGAGTGAATTTTCAGAATCCACAATTTCCATTTCCTTTTTACCAAAGTCTGCAAGTCCATAAGTAAAAACAGATTGTTTTCCATTTTCTTGTCTTAAACCAAAGTAAATCCAATTGTATAATGGAAGGTCTGTTTCAGACATCATTTCCACATTTGCTTGGTAAAATTCCTTTTTCAAAACTAAAGTCCTACCACCAATGTAAATTCCCAATGATTTACTATTATTCATTACAGCAGAAGCTAATTTGCTGTATAATAAGTTTTCCTGAACTGCATTTTTTCCAGCGTTCATTATTGACAAAACAATATGTCCTTTATGCTTGGAAGTTTCTTGAACTGCATTTTTCCAAAAGTAATTATATTCAGCTACATTTTCTACTTCATTTTCAGGAATAGCCATTTGCATAGTTGCTATAGCGATATTATAATTATCAATAATTAAAACGGCCGCTTTATCATCGGCATCTTTATCATTAACTTTTAAATTCCATTTTTTTCTTAATTCGTTAACTGTTCCCTTTAGATCAAAAGAATTAGGTTCTTCGAGAAGAACCATTCCTAATATAACTGAATTTGTGCTTGCTTCAATCTTCTTTTCTTTCTTTAAAAAGCTAAATAATCCCATTAAAATAATTCCGATTAATATTATGGTTAAAATTTTTCTCATATTGTTTTATAACAATTAACGTATGAATTCGTTTGAATAATTTATAAGTCCGATTTCATACTTGATCGAGCAAAAAGCCTTTATCTAATCAAAATTATACGTTTTAAACGGTGTAACTGAAGCACCGTTTTTAGCTTTCATTTTAGTTGTAATCATATCTGAAACATCAGTTTCATTACCATCTCCTTTAATAACGCTATCTAAATAATCAGTGTAAGACGTAATCGTATTGTAAGACGAAAAATGAATTTGATTCATATCAAAACCTTGATTTTGTGCAACCGTGTAAATGTGTAAATCTTTCATGTCCTCTGGAATTTGTGGCAGGGTAACTACGTCTGTGTTTTGACTGTCAAACAAAACCGTCATAATGTAATCTTCTCCAGTAGTTGGCATCAGTTGGAGTCTGCCTAAAACATGCTCGGTTCCGCTTTTTGTAATGGTTATTTCGTTTCCATTTTGTAGATAATCGACACTCCAATCCGGAATATTATAGGTGTTGTTTGGAAGCCCTTTTCTGAAAGTTAAATAATCATCCAAAATTAACTGATGCGAGTAAGAGTCAAAATTAGAGCAGAAATAATATTCATATTCAACACCAAACACTTGCTGTGGACTCCCTGAATAAATTTTATGGTAAATACCGTTTTGAAGATCCTCGTTGGTACGGAATCCATTTATTATCAATTGACTATTTGATATTCCCGGATCGTTGGTTATGTTAAATGTAGCATTACTTATTGCCGTATCGGTATTTAAATCTGTTTTATTGATTATACTTTCGTTTGTCAAAGGTTCAGAAAAGCTAAAATAAGCATAAGGAAACCCGTCTAAATTTGTACTATACAAAAAATAATCAGACGAAGCATTACTTGTAGTATTAAGACTGGTTAATTCAAAATTACCGGAGGTCTCTGAAGTATAGTGGTTAAAACTATAATCGAGCCCATCTCCCGCTACTGTTTCATTAGTGCCAAACCCAACCATAGACACGGTAGCATTACTGATAACCGTTTTTCTTTGAGGTAAATTAAAGTTTATTTCGGATAGGCTATTCCTTGTTATTCCTTGAATATTTGTAATTCTATTAAAGGAATTCGGATTCGTGTTCTCGTCGGCCAACAACGTTATCATGTATTTTTTATCAAAATCGAATTCTGATGGCGCATGTATTTTAACACTATTGTCTTCCGCTCCTACCGATTTGGAAGCAATGGGCACACCATTCATTTCTGAAGCGAAAATCCAAAAGCTAGACCAATATGGACTTAAAAAACCATCTGGTAAAGCTACTTTTATCAAAAGTCTTAAAATTTCAATATTAATTTCCAACACAGACTCGTTCCCTAAACTATCTATTGCTATTAACTTAAAAACAGTCGTTCCAACGGGGTAATTATCAGGCACGAAATCCATATCATAATTACTGGAATTTTCATCAAACTGGAATATACTCGTTTCGCCTAAAAACACTTCAACAGACACAACGTCTGAAAAAGCATCCGCTACTTCGGGCTGTAAAAGCATAGATTCATCTAAAATCTGATTTTCTGTAATTGAATTTAAAGTAATGGCTGGACCTGTATTATCAATTATAAAATTAACAGCATAGCTCCCTATATTTCCAGCTGGATCCTTGGCTTCAATCATCAGTTTGTTTTCGCCATCTTGTAACACCTTGGAATCTATATTTACCTCGTAATTTTTATCCTTAATATCTGCAAATAATTCGCTATTAACATAAACCATTACAGATGAAAGCTCCTCATTGTCAGATACGTTAAATGTAACCGTATTTTCACTTCCCGTTATAACCGAATCTTGGGCTAAAGAAACATCGGTAATCACAGGTATTTCATTGTCAATGCTAATAGCTTGTTGTGTTGAGGAGGTATTGCCTGCCTTGTCCGTAGCTTCAACTTTTAAAGTATAATTTTTATTAGAGGCATACGAGGATATATCGATTACAACATGATAAGGGGCCGAACTATCTTCACCTTTCTTTTCATTGTCTATAAACACCTCAATCTTGCTAACGCCATTAGCATCTTTAGCATCAACGCTAACCTCTATTTGATTGCTCACAACTATAGGTTCTCCACCAGAAAAAGTTGGAACACCCAAAATTGTTAACGATACTGTTGGAGGCACCGTGTCTGGTGTTTCACCGTCTTTTGAACAGGAGTTGAAAATAATAAAAAAGGAAAGAACGAAGGCTAGTTGAAAAATCCGCATGGGCTTATTTGTATGATTTATTTAATATCAAACGTACGAAAATATCTGATAAATAAAAAAGTATCCCTCTTTTTATCGGTAAGTGGTAAATGCTGAATTGATGATTTTTTAAACGTTAACCATTTTGTTATCGAGTGGATTCCTGCCCGATGGTTATCGGGATGCGCAGGAGGCAGAATTATCAAAAAGGCCCGTAATCCTTATTTAGAATACCAGCAGGAGCTTCTGAATTTCCAACTAGTTTTCTTCGGTGGAAAAATAGTCTTTCGAGTTTTTCTCAATGGTATTTTTAAGATTGGTGAGATTGGTTTCCTCTTGCGTTTTGATTGTGTTTCCCATCAAAGCAATTATAGATTTAGAAACCATTCCATTTCCTTCGCAAGTAGTGCTTGAATTGATTTTTGTTTTCCCATCGATTGAGGTCATTTTGAGCTTATAATCCATATTCATGAAGTCGGAAGTAAACAACATAGATACCGATTCGTTTGGAACGATTTCTGTAATTTTTTCTCGAATAGTCATTTCCTCGCCATCAGTCACAAAATATACATCTGATACGGCTCCCACTTCACCGGGCGTGCCGCTAACATGTTCAATTTTTTGAAACCCCATTAACCAATCGGACATTTTTTCTTCATCTTGACTAACTGCCCAAGATTCGGCTAAAGGCTTATCTACGAGTACTTCGCATTCATAAGACAACTCTGTTTTTATAAACCCTAAAAGGAAAAACCCGATAACCAAAATGGCTAAAATTCCAAGGATATATTTTAAGTATTTCATAATATAAAATTTTAATTTAACACTTGAGTATTTCTGTTTGAGTGATACAAGAAATTTAATTTTTTAAAACGATTGAAGTCTTAATTGGTTTCAATCGGTTAATTCTGTCGATAGTCAAAATTTGTTTTATAAATTTAAGACAAATTCAATTATAAGCGTCTAAAATTACTAAAAAAGAATGCTTAATCATCAACAGCTTGCATCACCAATTTTCTGAATTTATTGGAAGTATCATCGCCATTAATGCGTTGGGTTTGTTTTAAAAGCACACCAATTACCTGCTCTTTCGGGTCTGCAAAATACGTAGTATTAAAATAGCCGCCCCAAACAAAAGTGCCTTCGCTTCCGTTGCCACCTAAATCCTGTCCTTTTTTATCAACCAACCCGAAAGCCAATCCATAAACTGCTTTTATATCTTCCGAAATGTATGGTATTTGGTTGGTTAAAATGGTTTCAACGGTGGTTCTGCTTAACAATCTATTGCCGTTTAAGGTGCCATGGTTCAAATACATTTGTAAAAAAGCAGCGTAATCTTTTGCGGTGCTTGATAATCCCGCACCCCCGGAGAAAAAGCGTTTTGCGCCTTTAATGGGGTAATCGGTATCGTAAAATGTATTTGGATATTTTATCCACTTATCATCTTCTTTGGTTTGTACGGTAACCAAACGATTGTATTTGGATTCCGGAAGATAGAACTGGGTGTCGTGCATGCCCAATGGTTCAAAAATTCTGGTTTTTAAAAACTCATCAAAAGGCATTCCCGATACGATTTCAATAAAATAACCCAACACATCGAGCCCTTCGCTATAGGTAAACTTTTCGCCTGGGTTATGGTGCAGTGGCAGTTTTGCCAGCTTTTTAATGTTATCTTCAATACTGATGTTTTCGGTTGTAAACAAATCGATAATACCAGCTTTATTGTACAGTTTTTTAAATCGACGGTCGCCATCAATAACGCCATAACCAAGTCCCGAAGTGTGGGTTAATAAATGCCGAATGGTGATTTGTTTTTCTGTGGGTTTGGTGGTGTACGATGAATCGCTTTCGTTAAACGTTTCTAAAATTTGTTCGTCTTTAAATTCCGGAATGTATTTTGAAATGGGGTCGTCTAAATTAAACTTGCCTTCTTCCCAAAGCATCATAACCGCTGTTGATGTGATGGCTTTTGATTGTGAGGCGATTCGAAAAATGTCCGATTGTTGCAAAGCTCTTTCCGAAGCATTATCCGCCATTCCAAAGGCTTTGTGGTACACTATTTTTCCGTGTCGCGAAACCAATGCCACAGCACCGGGAATAACATCGTCTGAAACGGCTTGGTTGAGCATCGTATCAATATAACTCAATCTGAATTCTGACATCCCAACCTCATCAGCTTGGGCTTCAGAAAATGTTTTGGATGCTTGTGTTTGCGTGGGGTCTTTCGATTTAAAACAGCTTAGAAAAAAGAAGGAAATAGCTAAAATATATAGTAGTTTTTTCATGGTGAAAACTAGTGGTTTTGGTTAGACATAAATAGCTAAGTTACTTTTTTTAAACCATTTATAAAAAGCATCAGCTTAATGGTAAAAAAAATCCCTTTTCAAATAAATGAAAAGGGATATAACATGTAGAGAGTTGCTTAACATACAGGCAGTAACCAACCAAATTTTAACCCTAACTTAAAATTAGTCCTGTATTTTAACTTGGCTCTCTACAATATCTTTAATAGGGACTATTAATTTTCCTTCTTCTGTTTTTATCGTTACCGATATACTGTTTATAGACTCTACCTCGCCTCGGATACCATTAAATTCAATCACCTTACCTACTTCGTATAATTTTCTGGTGTAAAAGGTGTGCAATACTTTTTCAATAACATTTCGAGCTCCTAAACCAAACGCCAAGGCAAAAGCCAATAAAAATGCGGCGAGTATCATTTTTATGTTACTCGTAATTATTTCGGTATTTATTTCAGCTTGATTTAGAGCCGTTACACTTATTAATACCATTAACAATAAAAAGACCAATTGGCTTAACAGCTTGCCTCCAGACAACTCCAAAGATTCAAATAAACTCTGCAACGATTTTTTAACAAAAGTTGCAAACAGCAAACCTAAGGTTACAATGGCCAAAGCCGTAAACAGTTTTGGCAAATATCCCATAAAGCTTTTTAAACCTTCTGATACCATGGTGAGCTCCAAAATATCGGCAACAATGGAAATCAAAACAATATACAGCAACCATTTGATGGTTTTAACAAGAATGTTTACCAAATTAATATTCAAGGTTTTGCCCTCTGATAATTCAATCTGGTTGAGCTTGTCTCCTAGTTTATTTACATTGGCTTTTAAGAGCACTTTTTTTAATACACTGCTAATGATTTTTACAATGATTAAAAAAATAATAATCAACACAAGTACGCCAATAATTTTGGGTGCAGATGCCGCAATATCAAGCCATAAATTTTGCAATGATTCTTTTAACTGTTCTAAAAATTTCATAATTGATGGGTTATAATTGGTTGTTTTTTTGTCGCTTGCTAATCACCGTTTCTATAACATGGCTAAAATTATAAGAAAACAAAGCAGCCAGTTCCATGATGAGTTTAGCCATGGCAATATCGTTCATTACCTTTGTCTTTAACTCTGGCGGAACTTCCTTTAGTGGTTGGTTTATAAGTTTAAATGGATTATCCATTATTTAAGGTTGTTAGTATATACGGTTTTTAGCTTGTCTTTTGCGCGTTTAATTCTCATTTTAACTGCACTTTCACCTATTCCTAAAACACTTTCAATATCTTTTATGGAAAGAAAATCTTGGTATTTTAACAATAATATCATTTTCTCTTCTGGAGAAATGAGCTCTAAGGCCACTTTTAATTTATCAACTTTCATATCCAGAAAACTGGTATCGCTTTCATCGGTATAAGAAAGGTTTTCAATATCCTTATAATCTACGGATTGTTTCTCAAATTTTTTAGCCGTATTTCTTGTTACATAATTTACACAATGGTTATAGGTAAACGCATACAACCAGGTTGAAAATTTCGATTTCCGTTTAAAACTCGCCAACTTAACAAAGAGTTTTAAAAACACATCTTGTGTTAAATCTTTAGCTTCGTCGGTATCTTTTGCAAACCCAAAACACTTGTTATATACCAATGTAGCATACCTGTCGTAAAGTATCTCGAAAAGCACAGTGTTATTGGTTTTAACAATGGCTTTTACCAAATCTTCATCGGGCAAATTACTAGTATCTGTTAGGGTTTTCAAATGTAGCTTACGGCTCTTTTAGTTGTTTTAGTTAAGACACAGACTTATTAAATAAGTCACACAATATTCAAAGTAAATGCTATATTTCACAAAAATGAATACACCCATTTTCTTCTTACCGAAATATAATATTATTTTTACAATTTATTAAAAACTAAAGCAAAATTATTAGCGATTTTATTCCTAATTTTGAAAAAATATTTTTATGAAACTACTAAGCATTTATTTAATTACGTTATTATTTTCGGCAGCAACACACCCCAAAGCACCAGAAGATTATTGGAGCGCCACAGGACACAGGGTTGTTGGTAAAATAGCGGATAAGCACCTTAACAGAAAAGCAAAAAAAGAGGTTAACAGACTTTTAAAAAGAAAATCGTTAGCCTTTGTTTCTACCTTTGCCGATGAAATAAAATCTGATAAAAAATATAACAAATACTATACGTGGCATTATATAAATATGCCTTTGGATGAAACTTACGAGAACTCAAAAAAGAATCCAGATGGCGATTTGGTAACGGGTATTGCCTATTGCAAAAGCGTTATAAAAGATGAAAATGCATCAGACGACGATAAGGCCTTTTATCTGAAATTATTGATTCATTTAATTGGCGATTTGCACCAACCTATGCATGTTGGCTTACAAGAGGACAAGGGCGGAAACGATTTTAAATTACAGTGGTTTTACAAGGATTCTAACCTACACCGTGTTTGGGATTCCCAAATGATTGATCAATATGATATGAGCTATACAGAATTAGCTGAAAATACCGATGTTTTATCCAAACACCAAGTTAAGGCCATACAACAAGGCACCGTTGTAGATTGGGTAAACGAAACCCATCAATTAACCAAAAAGGTGTACAGCACGGTAAAACCCGGCGAGAATTTGAGATACCGATATTCGTATGATAATTTTGAAACCGTAAGAAGCCAATTGCAAATTGCTGGCATTCGATTGGCTAAAGTTTTAAACGACTTGTTTTAGGAAAATATGTAAACACAAACAAAAAAGCCCAAAGCGTGAAAACACTTTGGGCTTTTTTGTTTTCTATTTATTCTTCACATAAATCAACTTAAACCGGGCATTGCTTTGGTCGCGTTGTTCCATGTCAAATTGAGGAAGCGATTTAAAAAGCGGTGTTAATTTAGTAAACCCAAAGTTTCTTGGATCAAAATTAGGTTGCTTTTTAAGTATTAACGAGCCCACATCGCCAAGAAATGCCCACCCATCGTCATCGGCGGCATCGTCAACCGAGTTTTGGAGCAGTTTAATGACTTTAGGCGTGATGCTATATAGGTTTTCCTTTTTGGTTTTTCGGCCCTTTTCATCTTTATCGTTATCACTTTTTAAGATTTCCAAGTAAATAAACTTATCGCAGGCTACAATAAACGGATTGGGTGTTTTTTTCTCGCCCATGCCATAAACTACCATACCGGCTTCCCGCAATCGTGTAGCGAGTTTAGTAAAATCGCTATCGGACGATACCAAACAAAAACCGTTTACTTTTTCAGAATACAATATATCCATCGCATCGATAATCATCGCAGAATCGGTGGCATTTTTGCCCGTCGTATAACCGTATTGCTGAATGGGGGTTATGGCATTTTCAAGCAGGATATTTTTCCATTTTGACAAATGCGGTTTGGTCCAATCGCCATAAATTCTTTTAATGGTTGGTGTGCCGTATTTTGTTATTTCTTCCATCATTTCAGAAATATACTTTGATGGGATGTTGTCGCCGTCAATCAAAACGGCAATTTTTGTGTCTTCTTTCATAATTTATAAAGGTACTTAAATATAACAGAAATCCGTTCTGCATTTTTAATGAAAATAATTTCTATGTTACAGTTCGAGTGATTTTGAGCAACGAAAAATTGTATCGAGAATCCATTTATGGTTCAAAAAATTATTGTTCTCGATACAAATTTTACTCATTTCAATCTTAAAATTCACTCGAATTGACAGAATTTTGCCAAAATATACAACGGGTAACAGCATATAAACATTCGGCAGACCTTCTTCTTTTTAATTCCATAAACAAACCCTTTTGGGCGTTTTTAACATTTTATAAAGAAATAAACATTTCATTATTTCTATTTTTAGCAAGACTAATTTTCAAATAATCAATCGGGTTTAAATCCTTTAAAACATTTATTTCATGAAACACCAAAAACTCAGAGCTTTAAAATTTTTAAGCCTTGCATTTATGCTAGCGCTTTTCCTTGTTCCGCTTAATGCCGAAGCTCAAAAAAAGAAACGCGGAAAGAAAAAAAACCAAGTCGAAGCTCCGGCTAAACCTGCTCCAAAAAAATCAAAAGAAAAAAAGATTGAAGACCTTGTAAAATCCAGTAAAAAAATTGAAGGTTTATTTACCATCTACCAAGATACGATTACGGGATCTTTACAAATGTTGATTTCTGATGACCAAATTGAAAATGAGTACATTTATTTTAGTCAAATTGCAGATGGCGTTATGGATGCCGGAAGAATTATAAGAGGCATGTACAGAGGCTCAAAAGTTTTTAAAATAAAAAAGCACTTTGATAAAATTGAATTTGAAACGCAGAACAATTCGTTTTATTTCGATCCGGAAAGTGCTCTTTCAAAATCAAAAGATGCCAATATTAGCCACGGTAATATGGCCAGCATTAAAGTTGAAGCACACGATAAAAAGAAAGGCCTTTACTTAATTAAAGCGGATGGTTTGTTTTTAAGTGAAACATTTTCTCAAATAAAAAATCCGAGGTTTCCAGGCGCATCGCCAACCGCTTTTAAGCTGGGTAGTTTAAGTAAAACGAAAACCAAGATTAATTCGATTAGAAATTACGAAGAAAACACCAATTTGCAAGTGGAGTATGTGTACTCCTCGCCTTCTGTTTTAAATGGCGGATCCAACGCGGTTGCCGATGGCAGAAACGTGAGTATTAAAGTGTTCCATAGTTTAATGGAAATGCCTGATAACGATTACGAAATACGATTCGACGACCCAAGGGTTGGGTATTTTTTAACACAGGTTAACGACCAAACCTCTACGAGTGCTACACCGTATCGGGATTTGGTGCACCGTTGGAACTTAAAAAAGAAAGACCCCAATGCCGCCATCTCTGAGCCTGTTGAACCCATTACTTGGTGGATAGAAAATTCTACGCCAATGGAGTGGAGAGAAACCATTAAAAACGCGGTTTTGCAATGGAACGTGGCTTTTGAAAAAGCAGGCTTTAAAAACGCTATGGCCGTAAAAATACAACCCGATGATGCCGAATGGGATGCTGGCGATATACGTTATAATGTACTGCGTTGGACATCGTCTCCACAACCGCCTTTTGGTGGTTACGGCCCCAGTTTTGTAAATCCGAAAACCGGACAAATTCTGGGTGCGGATATTATGTTGGAATACGTGCATTTTACCAATAGGGTGATGTACGATAAGCTATTCGATTTAGCCTCGTTAAGCCAAACTTTTGATGATTCTGAAAATTATGAAGACGATAAAATGTACTGTTCCTTAGGCCATCTGATGCACGAAAACACATTATTTGGCAAGGCGGTTTTACAGGCATCGAACGCGACCGATTTAGAGATGAAACGCATGAAAAAAGAAGCGATGACGGCGTTGATCATGCACGAAGTTGGGCATACCTTAGGTTTAAATCACAACATGAAAGCGAGTCAGTTATTCTCGCCGGAACAACTTGCCGATGCCGAATTTATTAAAGGTAAATGTTTAACCGGTTCGGTTATGGATTATGCGGCCATAAACATTACAAAAGATAGAAGTAAACAAGGACAGTATTACGATACCGCCGTTGGACCTTACGATGTTTGGGCCATTCAATTTGGGTACACACCCTTTGAAAGTGGGGCTGAAAGAGAAGCTTTATTAAATCAATCGACCAAACCCGAACTCATTTTTGGTAATGATGCCGACGACATGCGTTCTCCAGGAAAAGCCATAGACCCACGCGTTATGGTTGGCGATTTATCAAACGATCAAATTACCTATTCAAACGATCGTTTTGAGGTTATTAACACGATGATGGAAGGTATTAAGGATAAGTTTTCTAAATCTGGTCAATCATACCAAGAATTAAGGCAAGCGTATTATATTTTAAGCAGTCAAAGAGGAAGTGCTGCCAATGTTGTTTCCAGATTTATTGGCGGTGTTTATGTAGATCGATCTATGGCAGGTCAAGCAGGTGAAACGCAACCTTACACCCCGGTGAGTTTAAACGACCAAAAAAGAGCCATGGCAACCTTAAACAAACACGTTTTTGCACCAAATGCTTTTGATGCGCCAAACGATTTATACAACTACTTAGCCATGCAACGCCGTGGTTTTGGGTTTATGCGTTCAACAGAAGACCCTAAAATACACAGTCAAGTATTGGGTTATCAAAAAAACGTATTAAACCACTTGCTGCACCCCAATACATTACAGCGTATTACGGATTCTGAATTGTACGGTAACTCGTATAAATTATCCATGGTAATGAGCGATTTAAACCATGCTATTTTTAAAGCGGATATTTATTCCAACGTCAATTCATTCAGACAAAATTTACAATTGGAATACACCAACATGCTTATTGATATGCTAACAGGCAAACAAAGCAGCAGGTATTCCAATAATGCGAAATCTATGGCTTTATATAATTTAAAAAATATACGAACCATGGCTGCACCTTCTGGAAATATAGCATCAAGAGCGCACAAACAACATTTAAGAACGCTTATTGACAATGCGTTAAAAGAAGTTAAATAACACGCATTTTATACAACAAACAAAAGCCATATCGTTAAAAATGATATGGCTTTTTTATTTTTATTGGTATCTTAATAAAAAAAATAATTTTCTTAAAATGAAAAAAATTGTAGCTCTCATTTTTTTGTTAGTTTCCATTCAATCTATTGGTCAAAAAAACTTATTCACCAAGGGTTTAGTTACACCAAAAAACTATTACACAGAAATTGAATTTGAATATATTTCAGAAAAAATAATTATTCCGGTTACCATTGAAAACAAAACCTATCGTTTTTTATTTGATACGGGTGCGCCAAACTTAATATCGACTCAAATTAAAAATGATATTGAAATCAATGCTATAAAAAGTATCAACATTAAAGATGCAACAAGTAAACGAAATAGTTTAGCGGTTGTATCGGTGCCAGAAATAACAATTGGCGGTGTTTCTTTTAAAAACTGCCCCACTTTAGTTGACGCGAATAAGCAAAATTTTATTTTCGACTGTTTTGAAATTGATGGTATCATTGGGAGCAATATGCTGCAAAAATCGATAGTTCAAATAGATTTAAAAAAGAATGTGATTCGGCTAACCAACAAAAAAAAGAAACTCACTTTAAACAAAAGCGATGCTACAAAACTGCATTTAATTGGCAGGCAAAAAAGCCCGTATATCTGGATTGATTTACATGGAAAAAAAAGAGCCAAAGAGCATTTGTTAATCGATACGGGCATGAAAGGGTTTTACGATGTGTCGCTTAAAAACTTTAACGCACTTCAAAAAAACAAGATATTCAAGGTGCAGAGTGAAGGCATTGGCAGTAAAAGCATTGGTTTTTTTGGTGCTGCGGAAAAGAGCAAACTTTACAGGGTTACGGTTGACACCTTAAAAATAAACCAAACCATTTTTAAAAATGTAACCACGGCAACCACCAGCGACGATAACTCGAGGATTGGTTCTGAAGCGTTAAAGCATGGTGTGATGACCATGGATTTTTTAAATAAGAAATTCTATTTTTCCTCGTACGAATCCACTAATGATTTAGCGGAAAAATTATGGGGATTTAGCCCTACGGCAATTAACAACAAACTTGTTGTTGGAGTTGTTTGGGATGATAATTTGAAAAAGGAAATTAGCTTTGGCGATGAAATTATAAAGTTAAATGCGCTCGATGTACCGCAAATTGATATTTGTGATTTTATAACTTCAAAAGCAAGTTATACTAAAAAAGACACTTTGGAATTAACTGTGAAAACTTCTGAAGGTTTATATAAAACAGTACGGATTGAAAAAACATGGCCCCAATAAAAAAGCTACTTTAGGTAAAGTAGCTTTAAGTGTTTATTATCCGAATGTTTCTTTTTAGAGCCAGTGACTGGTTTACTTTATGTTTCATTCGCAATTCTATTTATTAGCATTCAAAATGTATGCCAAAATTTATTTTGAAAGACAATTTTTAATTAAAAGCCTTACGAATATTCAGGTACTTTTCCTTTTACATCTTTATAGAAATTATACATGAATTCGAAATCTGCTTTCGTATCATCTGTAGGATAAAAGGGCTCTGAAATCTTGTTTTGTTTATTTTCAAAATCCAGCGTAAACATAATAATGGGTACCTTGGCTTCTTTAGCGATATAATAAAAACCGGTGCGCCATGTGTCAACTTTTTTTCTGGTGCCTTCTGGAGCCATCGCCATTCTAAACTCGTCTTTTTCAGCAAATAACTTTGCTATGGCCTGCACTTTGTTTTCATTGGATTGCCGGTTAATTGGCGCACCTCCCAAAGCTTTAAAAAACCAACCAATAGGAAAAACAAACAATTCTTTTTTACCAACAAAATTTGTTTTAATGCCGAGCACAGAACGCAATAAAACGCCGATATAAAAGTCGTGCCAACTGGTATGTGGTGCAGCAATAATTACCGCTTTTTTAATTGTATCGTTAGAAAAATTGGTGTTGCCAACAGCTTTCCAACCTAAAAGCTTAAAGTAAATGAATTTGGCTAACCACCGCATATTACATTTTTTGGTAAAGTTCTTTTAATTTTTTGGGCGTCATTATTTTTTTCCAATTTTTACCCAGCGCATTTTCCCAAAGCGGTTCTAAACTAAGCGATATATTTATCATGATATCAAATTCCCTATCGCTTAAATTGGCGCATATCCCTTTAGGCAACACAATATTATGCTTCTTTTTCATGGCTTTAAATACCTTTACGCCTTCGGGATAAAATTCTTCCAAATGATTGAAAACAATGCAATTGCCTATACCGTGCCTTGTTCCCAATAAATAAGATAATCCGTAACTCATGGCGTGTGCCACACCAACTTGCGAGTAGGCAATGCTCATACCACCGTGCCACGATGCCATCATGAGTTTTTCCTGGGCATCAACACTTGATAAAGTATCGGTTAAAAATATCTCTTCACATAATTGTAAAGCCATATCGCCATAACTTTGGCTAAAGGCGTTTAAATAGGTTCCCGTAAGCGATTCAATGCAATGGATATAACAGTCCATACCGGTGTAAAACCACTGTTCGGTTGGCACATCTTTGGTAAGTTCGGAATCTAAAACAACCTGATCAAAAGGTGTATAATCTGAATTTATACCTAGTTTTCTTTCCGGCCCCGTTAACACCGTAGTCCTCGAAACCTCGGCCCCTGTACCAGATATAGTGGGAATGCCCACATGATAAATAGCTGGGTTTTTAACCAAATCCCAACCTTGATAATCTTTGGCTTCTCCTTTGTTGGTAATCATGATAGATACCGCTTTGGCCAAATCTAAAATAGTGCCTCCACCAATTCCAATAATACCGGAAGGGCGTTCTTTGGTATTTAAAATAATATCTTCAACCAGCTCATCGACTTGCGATGTTCTGGGTTCCTCATTTGCTGATATATAAATAATTCGGTCATCGTAAGACGTAGGTATTCGAGACGACAACCAGTTGTTGTTTTTAAAAATATCATCTACCAAAAAAATAAATGGTGCGTTAACGCTTAATCGTTTTGGGGCAATAATATCATTTAACTGATTAAAACTACCTCTGCCAAAAATTACTCTTGGCACCATGGGAAAGTTTCTATAATTCATTTAATGTAATTTCTTTTTTCAAATTGTAAAAATAGTACAATTTTCATTTTTACTCGATTAAAAGGCAATGAAATATCTTACCAATTAATCCAATAAATCTAAAACCTCTCTTAAACCACCAATGGTTTTGTACGTTTTACCGTTCGTTTCTTTTTTGCTTACCGTTTCGTGCGCCCAAGTGGTATGAAATGGGATATGAATGGCGTGGGCTTTAATATTTACCAAGGGCAAAACATCCGATTTTAAAGAGTTTCCTATCATTAAAAACTCTGTGGGTTTAATATCCAAATGATTTAAAAGATTGGAATAATTACGCTCTTGCTTATCGCTTAACACTTCGATATGATGAAAATATTTGGTTAAACCAGATTTTTCCAGTTTGCGTTCTTGGTCCAATAAATCGCCTTTGGTAGCCAATATCAATCTGTATTTTTTTGAAAGCACGCTTAAAACGTCTTCAACGCCATTAAGCAACTCTACCGGTTTTTCAAGCATGTTTTTGCCAATATTCAAAATGGCTTCGATGGTTTTATTTGAAATATTATAGTTTGACAACTCTAAAGCCACTTCTACCATCGATAAAATGAAAGCCTTAACGCCATAGCCATAAAGCGGAAGATTTTTCATTTCCATTTTAAACAGCTCTTGGTCTATTTTATTTGGGGTTTCGTATTTTGACAACAAGCGTTGAATCTCCTCCTCGGCCTCACGAAAATAGGTTTCGTTAACCCAAAGTGTATCATCGGCATCAAATCCAATTACTTTAATGTGTTGATACTCTTTTTTCAATTTTTTTGTTTATAATAATTCTAATTCACTTTAAAAAGATTCCCTTTTTATTCATTATTTAACATTTTATAATAATGAATTCATGAATCTTACGATTTCAAGGGAATGACTTCGTCACTTCCATAATTTATTTGCGCGTTCTAAATCTTCCGGGGTATCAATCTCGATACCCTGCACATCGGTTTCAACCATTTTTATGCGTTTGCCGTATTCTAAATAGCGCAATTGTTCCAGCTTTTCAGAAGCTTCTAAAGCAAGCATAGGCAATCGATAAAAGTCCAATAAAGCTGCTTTTCTAAATGCATAAACGCCTTTGTGTTTGTAATATTTTACATCAACGGTTTTATCTCTTGGGAATGGGATTACGCTACGCGAAAAATATAATGCGAAATTAGTATTATCGACAATAACCTTCACCGTATTTGGGTTTTTAATTTCCTCGTCATCTGTAATATGAACCATTAATGAGGCTAAATCTATGGTATTATCGTAATCATCTTTAAAGACTTCAATCAGTTTTTTTAATGATTCTGCATCAGTAAAAGGCTCATCGCCCTGCACGTTTATAACGATATCAATATCTAAATCTTCAACAGCTTCGGCTATTCTATCGCTACCGCAATCGTGTTCCTTAATGCTCATAATGGCTTTACCGCCGTTGTTAACTATCTCTTTGTAAATGATATCGCTATCGGTAACTACAAAAACATCATCAAATAAATTGGTGGCAACGGTGGCTTCATAAGTCCGACGGATAACGGTTTTTCCGCCTAAATCCTGCATGAGCTTTCCGGGGAAACGAGTGGCGCTGTATCGCGCGGGAATCATTGAGATTATTTTCATCTACTTCTAAATAATGTAGTTCAAAAATACTATAAATATTACTGATTTTTAACTTTAGATGGTTTAAACTTTTTATACAATCGGAAAATTATAAATAATATGATTGCTACTAAAATGATAGCTAAAATGGGGAGGAATATTGAAATAACCGACATTACTGTAGCCGTAACGGTTTCAATGGTCGATACTATGGGATTTCCTAAACCACCCGTTGTGGCCGTGGATGCCAATCGTGTTGTACTTGAGGTTCCGGCAATGGCCGCCGCCGTTCCGCCACCTGCGACAATGGCTAACGACCAGGTTATAACGGGGCTTAAATCGGCCACCGTAGACATCATTACCGCCGTTCCTGCAAGTGCCGCCAAAGGCACCGCGATACTATCCAATAAATTGTCGATATAAGGTATAAAATAGGCAAAAATTTCTACCAGCGTAGCAACGCCTAAAGTTATTAATGCGGTGGTACTGCCAATCCATTCCCAAGATTCGTTGAGTGGCCAAACATCAAAATAAGCAGCCAAACTCAATGCGAACAACGGCAAAAACACCCTGAACCCAACCGATGCGGCTAGACCAACACCTAAACATATACTAATAATGGTTTCTACTGTCATAAGCCTAAATCCCCTTTCGGGAATTTTTTTAAAGATTAATAATCATTCAAAGCTAAAATACTATGCTAATTTACAAAGATTTTTAAAGTTAATTGGTTGATAAAAAAACTCCAAAATCAGTAGTTTTCAGTCAAAACTTATCTTCTAACTCTTTAATTTAAAACCCACCCCTAGCCCCTTTAAGGAGGGGAACTCTCACTTTTATAAATTAAAAAGTGATTTATTAATTTGTACACATTTCCGCAACGTTAATACGGTGAGATTTTGTACGCAAACAAATTTCCGTCTTACCCTGAGTGAACATCCGTCTTCGGTCTTCCAACTTTCAACTTAGCGCTATTCCTCAAAAAAATCATCCTTAAAACCTATAAGATACAATTTATCCTTGGCCCTGGTTACGGCGGTGTACAGCCAACGCAAATAATCTTTATCTACACCATTGGGCAAATAGGGTTGCTCGACAAAAACAGTGTGCCATTGTCCACCTTGGGATTTATGACAGGTTATGGCATAAGAAAACTTAACCTGCAACGCATTAAAATGTTTATTACCTTTTATTTTTAAGAATCTTTTGTAATTGCTCGTTTCGTTTTCGTAGTCTTTTTGGACTTCTTGATAGAGTCTATTCGACTCTTCGTAAGGTAGCGAGGGCGTTTCGGCATCAATGGTATCTAATAGCAAAACGGTTTCAAATGGTCTCATTTTTGGGTAATCAACCATGCGTACCTTAACTTCCGCGAAGCGAAATCCGTATAATTCCTTAATCGAAAAAATTTCTAAAACCTCAATTATATCGCCATTGGCAATAAAACCGGCTTCGCTTGTGGGCTTAATCCAAAAATAATTATTCTTAACCACCATTAAATAATCGCCCGCGGTTAACTCGTGTTCGTTAAATAAAATCCGACTTCGTATTTGCTGGTTATATAGGTTAGCGCGCTTATTGCTGCGAACGATAATAGCGGTTTCCTCGTTCCCTAAACTGCTGTAGGCATCGTTTATGGCCTCCATAATATCGTAGCCATCAACCAATCTTACAATATCGGTAAAACCGTTTAAATCGAATTTAAAAGCATCGTGGACATTTCTTGATAAAGCCTCGCGCAGCACCGTGGCGTTTTCTAAAATTCCCGAATCCTGCTCTTGTCGCATCACTTCGTCCAACTCCATTTTTGTAACCTCTTTGTTGTAATTCAAAGCCAATTTATTTTCATCCAATGCTGGGCTTAAATCGAGTTTTACCGGAGGTAATTGGGCGGTATCACCAATTAAAAGCAATTTACATTGGTGACCGGAATATACATATTGCATTAAATCGTCCAGCAACGATCCGTTTTCAAAAAATTTAGATTCCCCGGGCGTATCAGGAATCATGGAAGCTTCATCAACAATAAAAATGGTGTTTTTGTGCTTATTGGGTTGTAAAATAAATTTCACACCGCCACCCTTATCTTTTTTAGGAAAATAAATTTTTTTGTGAATGGTAAAGGCTTCTTTGTTTGAATAATTCGAAATCACTTTAGCCGCCCTTCCCGTTGGCGCCATTAACACAGCGCTTTTTTTTGCTTTCCATAAATTGGTAACAATGGTACCAACAATAGTGGTTTTACCCGTACCGGCATAACCTTTTAACAAATACAGGGCGTTTGGTGTTTTGCTGAAAATAAATTCTGAAAGCTGTTGGAGTACAATATTTTGTTTTAACGTGGGTTGAAACGGAAACTGCTGTTTTATAAGGGCGTAAAATTCGGATGAGGTCATTTAAAACAAAATAATTAATAAATTATTCAAATATAGAAATGATTTTTACGTACTTTGGTTTTTACGATTAAAAAAAAATTGTAGATTTGCTAAATACCATTAATAAATTTATTTAATAAATAACGTATCATGAAATTAATTCTCGTTGCAATTGCTGTAATTCTTGTAACAATTGGCTTAGTTAAGTTAGTTGACAAATTTATTCCCACTAAATTTAAACCTTTGTTGCAAGTTGTGCTTTGGATAACTATTGCTTTTTTAGGATATAATACATTCCAATCTGTTTACGGTCCGGTTCACTTTAACAAACTAAAAAACAAGCGTTACGCCGAAGTCATTAAAAGCTTAAATGATATAAGAGATGCACAATTGGCGCACAGAAAAGTAACGGGAAAGTTCTCAGGAGACTTTGATAATTTGATTAAGTTTGTTGATACCGCACAATTTACGATTACACAACGTAGAGACTCTAGTGTAAGAGACGAGGTTTTATCCAAGCAATTTGGTGTTGATATGTTTAAAGATATTGTTATTATAGATACTTTGGGATTTGTACCCGTAAAAGACTCCTTATTTAAAAACTCCGACCGTTATAAAACCATGATGAATGTGCCTGTTGGAAAAGAAGGTGAAAAATTTGAACTTAAAGCCGGTTTTATAGAGCAAAACAATACAAAAATAGCAGTGTTTGAAGCAAAGGTTAAAAAAGACGTGATTTTATTTGATCAAGATAGAGACCTTGTTTTACAGGAAAACCAAATAGTGTCTGTTGATGGTGTTAACGGAAATGCCTTAAAAGTAGGCTCTATGGACGAAGTAAATACCGCTGGAAACTGGCCAAAAACATATGGCGCTAACGAATAAAAACTATAACAAACTAACTAATCTGGAATTGTCCATTCAAATAAGTTTGAGTGGACTTTCTTTTTGTATACTGCAAAGGGATACCAAAACAATTACGGCTTTAAAGCATGTTGATTTTGAAAAAAAGCTAAATCCGTTTGAAGTTTTAGACCAGCTAATCCACTTGTTTAACACCGAGGTTGCCTTACAGGTTTCGTTTAAAAATGTTAACGTTATTCATACCAACGAGCTTTCAACCCTAGTGCCAAAACCATTGTTTAAAGAAGCTTGTTTAGCCGATTATTTAAAGTTTAATTCAAAAATCCTTAAATCCGATTTTATCGCTTTCGATATTATCGAAACCAACGACAGTGTTAACGTTTACGTCCCGTATATAAATATCAACAATTTTATTTACGAAAAATTCGGAAGCTTTACATACAAACATTTTTCCACCATTTTAATAGAACGCATTCTATCTATCGAAAAAAATGCGGATGGCACCAAGGTTTATGTCAATGTAAATGCAGCTCATTTTGAAATTATTGTAACAGATAAAGGAAAACTCATCCTTTATAACACTTTTGAATACAGTACAAAAGAAGATTTTATTTATTACATTCTTTTTACCGCCGAACAATTAAAACTTAACCCGGAAACGCTACATTTAATTCTTATTGGAAATATTTCGAAAGATGATGAATTATACAACATAGCTTATACTTACATTAGGCATGTAAGCTTTGGGAAGCGATTGGACAATTACAAGTATTCACAACCCGTTGAACCCAACCATTCAAACTTCACTTTAATACACAGTTTTTAATGCGGATTATTTCAGGATTATATAAAAGCAGAAAAATTGTAGCACCAAAAAACTTGCCGGTGCGCCCTACAACCGACATGGCTAAGGAATCGCTGTTCAATATTTTAAACAATCGTTTTTATTTCGATGCTATTTCCGTACTCGATTTATTTGCAGGAACAGGCAATATAAGCTACGAGTTTGCATCAAGAGGCACCCAACAAATCACTAGTGTCGATCAGGATTATGGCTGTATAAAATTTATAAATCAAATCGCTGAGAAATTCAATATGCCCATAAACACCATTAAAAGCGATGTGTTTAAGTTTTTAGAAAAATCCACTTTACAAACCCATATTGTTTTTGCAGATCCGCCCTACGCTTTTCCTGAAGAACAGTTTGCAAAAATCCCAGAATTAGTATTTCAGAATAATTTATTATTAGAAGATGGTTTGCTAATCATCGAACATTCCAAACACACCGATTTATCTCATCTAAGCCAATTTAGCTATTCCAAAAGTTATGGTGGCAATATGTTCAGTTTTTTTGAAGCCAACTAAGTTTTCTTTAACATTTCATACTTAATTGCTTTTTTTTCAGTAAATTAGATTTCACCTTAATAGTCCCCGGCTCTAAACATAAACTTTATTCTCTCTAAAAAAGCAGGTCTTTTTTTAAGTTTGGTTATGGCAATTTATCAGTACTATTAATTAAAACCTTAAATAAAATGAAAAAACTTATCCTATTAGGGCTTATATTAACCCTAGTGGTATCCTGTAATCAGGAACCACAACGTTATTTTTCAGAGTCACCAGAAATTGAATCCATAAAAGAAAGAGTAAAAGCCTATGAAGCCCAAGATTGGGATGCTTGGAAATCCCACTTTGCCGATACCGCACAAGTATTTCACAACAAAAACACGGGAATACCGTATCTGGAAAGTATGAAACGCCATCAAGACATGATTTCCAATTTCTCATCCTACGGTTTTTCAGATGATAAAACGGTATTGGAAATGGTCATCGACAAAGAAGGCAAAAAATGGGTGAATTACTGGTCCGTTTGGAGCGGTAAGCTAAAAGCCAATGGCAAAGAATTGATCATACCTGTGCATTTAACCTCTCAATTTGCGGATGGAAAAGTGGTCAAGGAATACGGATATTACGATACCGCCTCAATCACGGCAGCCTTTATAGAAATTGAAGCTGCAGAGATGGAAAGCAATTCCGCTATGGGAGAAGCATTAAATTAGTATAAAACAACTCCCTTTTTAGATAAATTATTAGCTATTATCAACATTTAAATAACCAACCAATTAAAACAATTAATTATGAAGACAATCAAAACAACTATGCTTTTGGCATTAATGCTATGCCTTACGGTAAACTTTTCCAATTCACAACAAGCCTATCAAATTCATCAAGACAATGTAAAGCCTTCCAAGTTCATGGAATACGAAAAAATTGCGAAAGAATTCCAAGCAGCATGTATTGAGCACAATTTACAAACCTCGTGGTTTTCGGCTATGAGCCATGATTTCAAATATTTTTACGTTACGCCCATTGAAAACTTTGCAGAATTAGATAAAAACCCATTTGCAGACATGGCAAAAGCCATGGGCGACAAATTTGGAGAAATGTTCGATCGTTTTGATGCATGTTACGACTCGCACGGTACTTACATCATTGTAAAAGACGACGCGCTAAGTTACAGTCCCGCCGAAGATGCCCAACCAGCCGAGGCCGAAAACTACCGAACTTGGTTTTACATGTATTATAAGCCAGAAAATGCCAAAAAAATGCGCGAAGGCATGAAAGCCGTTAAAGCCATGTTTAAAAGCAAAGGCTCAACGGAATATTACAATGTATACCGCAACGGATTTGGGCAAATGGAAAGCTATTATTTTGTTTCTATCCCTGCAAAAGACGCTATAGATTCGGCTAAAAGAGGCGAAGCAAACAAAGAAGTTTTAGGCCCAGACCGATGGGACACTTTTGCCAAAGTAATGAATTACACCACAAGAACGGAAGAGTACACAGGCGAAATGCGTCCGGATTTATCGTATGCACCAAAAGAAGATTAATTTTTTTACCAACCAATTTTAACTATAAACCCTTCTTTAACAATGTAAAGAAGGGTTTATTTATTTCCAAGCAAATCTATAAGCCGAATTCTGTATGTCCTGAATTTAAAACTCAAAACACCCTTATCATTTATCTGAGTGCATGGTTACCCATACACTTTAGCTGCCTACCCTCCAGCATCGAGCGTGCCGCCCTCAAGCACTGGTTTACATGACATTGCACCACATAGAGTTTACCCGGTTTCACTACAGCATTACCTGTACATACTTTCTGTTGCACTTTTCCTAACCTCACGGTTGGTGGCCATTAACCACTATGTTGCACTACGGTGTTCGGACTTTCCTCCATCCCGACGAATCGAAACAGCGATAAGGCGATTTACTTGCCTGCAAAATTACAACAAACAAATGCTACTTTTTCATGAATATTCAATTATTTGGGCGTTAACCCTCCTTTGGTCGGGGTCAGGCTTTCACTACTCGCTTCCTCCTATCGTCGGCGAGCTCAAACAGATCGTTCAATCCTTAACGCGGATTTATTTGCCGGTTTTTGTTTTTAAAACAGGAAGTCGTTTAGTTTTTGGATAAGCCAATTATTTACACATAAAACCATTAAAACCCACATCAACTTAACAACAATAACTTGTTAATAACTCCTATTAAATTCTAAGTTCAAAATACTGAATTCAAAATTGAATTTTTAACTTTGTTATCTATTCAAAAAGCAATAATAACATTGGAGCACTTTGTAGTATCGGCACGTAAGTACAGACCCCAAACGTTTAAAGACGTGGTGGGGCAGCAAGCTATTACAAACACCCTGTTAAATGCTATTGAAAACAACCATTTAGCACAAGCCCTATTATTTACTGGTCCTCGTGGTGTTGGTAAAACAACCTGTGCCCGTATATTGGCTAAAATGATTAATAGCGATGGTACCGAAACAGGTGACGAAGATTTCGCTTTTAATATTTTTGAATTGGATGCGGCTTCAAACAACTCGGTTGATGATATTAGAAATTTAACCGATCAGGTTCGTATTCCGCCACAAGTGGGCAAATACAAAGTGTATATTATTGATGAGGTGCACATGCTATCGCAAGCAGCTTTTAATGCCTTTTTAAAAACCTTAGAAGAGCCACCAAAACACTGTATTTTTATTCTCGCTACTACCGAGAAACACAAAATAATCCCAACGATTTTATCGCGTTGCCAGATTTTCGATTTTAAACGCATTACCGTTAAAGATGCCAAGGCATATTTAAAATACATTGCTGAAGAACAAGGTATAACTGCCGAGGATGACGCGCTACACATTATCGCACAAAAAGCAGATGGTGCCATGCGCGATGCGCTTTCTATTTTTGATCGTGTGGTTAGCTTTTCGGGCAAAAATTTAACACGACAAGCGGTTACCGAGAATTTAAACGTGCTGGATTACGAAACCTATTTTACGAGCACCGACCTTATTTTAGAAAATAAAATCCCTGAATTATTAATTCAGTTTAACAATACGCTTTCAAAAGGGTTTGACGGCCATCATTATATAGCGGGATTAGCGTCGCATTTTAGGGATTTACTGGTTAGTAAAACCCCAGAAACCATCGAACTTCTCGAAGTTGGCGAAAAAACCAAAAACAAATATTTAGAGCAATCCAAAAAAGCCTCGCAAGCTTTTTTAATGCAGGGCATCAATCTTGCCAACGATTGCGACCTCAAGTATAAAACCAGTAAAAACCAACGCTTACTTGTTGAGCTTTGTTTAATGCAGCTTGCCTCTATCACTTTTGATGGAGAAAAAAAAAATAGCAAACATTACATAATACCGCCTTCGTATTTTAAAAATAAAGGCATCACACCTATTCCCGTTACCGTACCTTCAAAAGCTGCCGATAACCAAGCAAACCATGAAGCCACGGAAACCATTGCTAAAAAAGCAGAGGTGCCCGCCGCGGTTGCTAGTTTACAGGTAAAAGAACCACCAAAAATTGTTTTAAAGCAAGATAACAAGCGTACATCTGGATTGTCGTTAAGCAGTATTAGGGCTAAAAAAGAACATCAAATACGGCAAATGGATGTTGTTATTGATGAAGAAAATCTACCCAAAGATGCTTTTACCGAAAAGCAAATGGTAGACACTTGGAATGCCTATGTTAAAATAGTTGAAGACAAAGGGCAGTACAACCTAGCTTCTATTTTGCGGATTGATAAACCCAAATTAAAAGACACGACGATTCATTTGGAATTTCCCAACGAAACCAACAAGTTGGAAGTCGAACGTCAGCAATTCGATTTATTGGGCTATATAAGAAAGACCTTAAATAATTTTGACATCAATTTATCGATTACCGTAAATGAGGTTTTAGAAAAAAAATACGCCTATACAAGTGCGGATAAATTTGAAAAACTAAAGGCTAAAAACCCGAATATAGAAACTTTAAAGAACACTTTTGGGCTAGATATATAAACTGTTATTTATGAGGAATTTATCTATTTTATGTTGCGCATTAATTATCACTTTAATAAGTTGTGATGGACGTGACAGGATACATAAAACCAATGCCGAGGTTTTAAAGGAAAACAAACTGTTTGATTCTTTTTCAGAGGAAATAAAATACATCCCCGAACTACGTACCGAGATTTTAACAGACACCATTTTAAGTACCGGTTTTCGGGTTAAAATACAATACTATGCCCTCGACAAAGCGTATTCGTCAAAAACGATAAAGACTTCAAGCCTTATAAATAAAACACTTCATTTTAAAAATTTTGAAGCTCAGTTTCAAGTCTTAAAAAACAACCAAATAATCGCCCAACATGTTATCAATAAAGACGTGTTCAAAAAATTTGAATCTCCTGCTTTTTGGAAACAAGCCATCATGCAGTTTGTTTGGATAGATTATGAAAACTCAACCGCCGATTTTATAAGCATTAACACTTCTTTTAACATTCCGGAAACAGATATTTACAAAGACTTTAGCATAATAATTGATACCTTTGGTGCGGTTAAAATAAAAGAAGTCAATCTTCTTGAAAACGTACTATAATTATGCTAGGATTAAAATTACCAACCGATCCGCGTTGGGTTAACATTGTAGAAAAAAATATTGAAGACATCCTCACCGATCATGCCTTTTGTGAGCAAAAGGCAACAAGTACCGCCATATCCTTAATTGTAAGTTTTCCCGAATACACCGATTTGGTGCAAGAAATGGTGGCTTTGGTAAAAGAGGAAATCAGCCATTTTAAGATGGTACACGATATTATATTAAAACGTGGTTGGACTTTAGGTAGAGACCGACGCGATGATTATGTGGTGCAATTGCTTAAATTTTTTCCAAAAGGCGGCAGCAGAACCACACAACTTGTGCACCGGTTGCTATATGCGGCTTTAATTGAAGCTAGAAGCTGTGAGCGTTTTAGATTGCTTTCTGAGGAATTACAGGACAAAGAATTGGCCGATTTTTACAGAAAACTCATGGTAAGCGAAGCAAATCACTACACCATGTTTTTAGGCTTTGCCAGACAGTACGGCAATAAAAAAGAAGTTGACACCAAATGGCAACAACTTCTTGAATATGAGAGTAAAATTATGGCTAATCTCGGAAAATCCGAAACCATTCATGGTTAAACGTTAGTTAAACACTAAAAGTGTTAAAAGTATAACACTAAAAGTGTTAAAAAATTAAACACAATAAGTGTTAAAATTTATAACCAACACCTATTTGAATATTTGTGTTTTTAGCTTCAACGCTTAAATCGTCGTCAAAAATATTTGAGAAACCATAGGTATATCTTAAATCGGCAAAAAGCATGTGCGATAGCTTGTACTCAATACCGCCAACGCCCGAATAGGCAAAGTTTTTTATACCATCATCAACCTTATGTACTTTTAAACCTACTTGTGGTCCAGCGCCAATATGTATTTTTTCACTAAGTCTAAACCTGAAAAAGATAGGTGCTTGAATATAGTCCAAATGTAATTTTTCTTCGTTTGCACCTTCAGCAGAAAACTGGATTTCTGGCATTAGTGAAATGGTTTTGGACAAACCAATGTTGGCAAAAAAACCAACAAATATGCTGTTTCTGTGCTTATTTTCCATGTTTGGTGCAGTATCAAAACTAAGGTTTGAAATATTAAAACCACCTCTTACACCGTACATAACGCCTTGAAATGCAATGCCTTTCGACTTTACTTTTACCGAATCCGCAGCCTTATCAGAATCTTTATCTTGAGAAAATCCAAAAAATGAAAAACCAAGTAGTACTGTAAATAGTATTAATTTTTTCATAAGTTATTATTTAATAGGTTTGGGTTTAAAACTCTAGTAGTATTAGGTTGACGAATATATATTATAAAATTATAATACCCGTATTTTAAAAGATGAATGGTAAAATTTTACTGTGTATTGCTAGAAACGGTATCGTAATATATACTTTTTATAATGCCATCGGCAAGTCCTATTTTTGGAACATATATGTATTTTGAACCACTCCATTTCATGGCCGAAAGGTAAATGCGCATGGCAGGAATAATTACATCGGCACGGTCTTGATTTAATGAAAGTTCGGTGATTCGCTCTTCATAAGAATAGCTTTGCAGCAGATGGAAATAAGAACTTAAATAAAAATAAGTAAGTGGTTTACCTAAGGCTTTTCCTGATATTTTGAATATTTTATTGATGTTGCCACCAGAACCCAAAACATCTATTTTATCGTAATTCTTTACACTGGTTTTAATCCAATGCTCTAATTCTTCCCACGCTTCCTTTTTAACCATGTCGTTAAGAAGCCTTACCGTTCCTATTTTAAACGATTTTGAAGTCTCTTGTTTTCCACGATGAATAATGCTAAACTCGGTACTACCACCACCAACATCTACATACAAATAGGTTTTGTTATCGTCTATAAATTTATTCAAATCGGTTGCGGCAATAATGGCTGCTTCTTCTTCACCTTCAATGACATCAATACTAATGTCTGAATGTTTTAAAACCAAGTCGACTATTTTTTTGCCATTTGAAGATTCCCGCATCGCCGATGTAGCACAGGCTTTGTATTTTACTACTTTATGCGATTTCATTAAAAGCTTAAAGGCCAACATGGTGTCTAAAATACGCTGTGTGTTTTCTTTTGAGATTTTTTGCTTAATAAAAACATCGGCACCTAATCGAATGGGGACACGCACTAATGAGTTTTTTTTAAACAACACCGGTTTCCCTTTTTCTTCAATAATGTTTGAAATTAGTAGTCGTACAGCATTTGAGCCTATATCGATGGCGGCGTATTTTTTTATTGAAAGCATATTATTTTTGCAACTTGTTTAAATAATAATCGTAAATAGCAATTTGTGACCTTACTTTTGGTTTATCGTTTATGCGATACTCATTTTCTTTGGCTGTGTTTAACAATCTAGCCTTTACATTGTCGTTCCAACAGATTTTATAGGTATCAATTATTTCTTGTTTTATGGCGTCGTTATAAATAGGACAGCTGACCTCTACCCTATTATCAATATTTCTCGTCATCCAATCTGCAGAAGAAATGTATACTTTACTGTTGTGGTCTTCCCCAAAGATATAAAGTCTGGAGTGTTCTAAAAATTTATCGACCACACTAATAATTTCAATATTGTCGCTCATCCCTTTCACCCCGGGAATCAAACAGCAAATACCTCTTACTATCATTTGAATTTTAACACCTGCCCTACTAGCTTGGTATAATTTATCAATCATCACATAACTAGAAATACTGTTCATTTTTAAACGGATTCTACCCGTTTCTCCCTTTTTAACCTTTTCAATTTCTGCATCTATTAATTTGAAAACAGCTTTTTGCGTATTGTGGGGCGAAGTAATTAAGTGTTTATATCTGAATATTTTATAATTGGCATCAAAAAAGTTAAAAATTTTATTGACGTCTTTTAGGATACTTTGGTCTGAAGTAAAAAACGTGTGATCGGTGTATATTTTGGCTGTCGATTCGTTAAAATTCCCAGTACTTATAAAGCCGTAGCGTTTTATTTTATTTTTTTCCTCACGTTCAATAACACACATTTTACTGTGCACTTTTAAACCTTGAACACCAAAGATTAGGTTGACGCCCTCATCTTCCATTTGTTGCGCGTAATTAATATTGGCTTCCTCATCAAAACGGGCCTGCAATTCAATTGAAACGGTAACCGTTTTACCGTTAATGGCAGCGTTTATTAGTGAACTTGCCACATGCGAGATTTCAGCCAACCGGTAAATGGTAATTTTAATGGTTTTTACCTGCGGATCCAATGCAGCTTCCCTTAAAAACTTAACAACATAAGAAAACGTGTGATACGGTGCGTAAAGCAAATATTCCTTGGTGGCAATAGCTTCAAAAATACTGGATTCGAAACTCAGGCCTTCAATGGGCAAAGGTTCTATTTTGTCATAAAGGAGGTCTGTTCTTCCTAAACTTGGAAAACTCATGTAATCGCGACGGTTGTGATAACGGCCTCCGGGAATAATACTATCGGTATCATCAATTTCCATCTTCGTCATTAAATACTCCAAAGTATCGTCATCAATGGTTTTATCGTAAACAAATCTTACGGGTTCACCTATTTGCCTATGCTTTACACTATCGGATATTTTTTCGATAAAACTTTTACTTAAATCACTTTCAAAATCCAATTCCGCATCACGCGATATTTTAATCATGTGCGCCGATATGCTTTTGTAATCGAAAATATTAAATATGTCGCCTAAACAATGGCGCAATAAATCATCAATTAAAATTATATAGCGTTTATCGCCCTGTTTGGGCAACACCACAAATCGGTTAATGGACTTTGGTATTTCCAAAAGGGCAAATTGTTTATGGCCATTTGCCATTAACATTCTAACTGCCAAATATGCGCCCGAGTCTTTTAAGTTTGGAAGCTGCACCAAATCATTTAAAATGATTGTAACCAGCGCTGGACTTACATTTTGAACAAAATACTTTTTTATAAAATTGTGTTGGGCATTGTCAATTTGGGTTTCATCAATTATATAAATGTTTTCATTTTCCAATTTAGATTTTATCGTATCTAAAATACCCAAACTCTCGCTTTGTTGTTTAATAACAATTTGAGTAATAATTTCCAACAACTCCTTTGCTTTAATGCCCCCAAGTTCGTTTTTACCGCCTTTGCCCGCTTCTACAATACGTTTCACGGTGGCGTAGCGCACTTTAAAAAACTCATCTAAGTTATTAGAAAAAATACCCAAAAAACGCAAACGCTCTATTAATGGTACGGTCTCGTCTGTGGCCTCTTGTAAAACCCTGGCATTAAATTGCAACCAGCTTATTTCTCTATTTATATAACTATTGTTGTGTTTTTCGGCTTTCGTCATGTTTTTAATTAAGGGAATATGATAACAAATATATTCTATTTGCTCTAATAATTTATACGGAATTTCTCTATAAAAACAGGGATTACTTCAAATCCTTGGGGAACAACGTGTAAACGGTTTTCCCTGAGTTTAAATCTGCCCAATTATCAATGTCGAAATCAATAATTGTTACGCCACAGGTTGGTACGTTATCAATGGGCTTATCGCCATAAGTATTAACAAAATCCGTAATGGCGTGATTATGGCCAAAAACCATGAGGTTGTTAACTGAAGCATCAATGTCCTTAATGGTTTTAATGAGATTGTATCCTGAAAAATCATATAAATTATGATCTAAATCCATTATGTTTTTATCTATTTCTAGGTTTAAAACAAAAGCTTCTGCCGTGGTTTTTGCACGAACGGCATCGCTTGATAGCACTTTATCAATTTTTAAATCGCTTGATTTCAAATACTTAGAAACAATTTCAGCATCATTTTGCCCCCTTTTGTTTAAAGGCCTTTCATGATCAATAACGTTGTGTTTCCAAGAGGATTTTGCGTGGCGAACTAATATCAATGTTTTCATAACAATTCGATTAAATGCATTTTTCATCGATTAAAGGTTGTTTTTATCGATGAAAACCAATTTATTTGTATTTTAATATTTTAGAAATTTAATTAAAAAAAAGGAATGGAGAAAATTTTAAGCAAAACAATAAGTTTTTGTTTGCATATTGAGGTCGTTGAGTTGATTTATTAAACCGACAAAATGTTGACCACTGCCTTTTTAACGAATTTATAAGTGATTTAACATTTTTTTTTGATAAAGCAGATTCATATACGTTTTTTTGTCTTACCTACTTAAAAATTTAGACAAGCTATGATCCCGAATCCAATTTGCATATTTAATACAACATTGATTTTCAATGTTTTCCCTCACAATTTTTTCCCTCAAAAATTTTTACTCTGCCGTGTTTTTTCAGTTACTTATTGTAATTAAAAAAACGACCACAGTGTTTATAATAGTATAGTTTTAAATTTAATTATTATGAAAAATAAATCAGCTTTAACCTATTACACTTTACTGCTTACCTGCATTGTGTCTATATTAACTGTAGAAAATGCTACAGCCCAAGAATATGGTATTTTCGAGATTACGAACAATAACACCCTATTAAAAACTGCGGTATCTAAGTCGAACGACAGAGATGGTTTTTATAAGTTGGCACAAAACCTACATACAACAGCATATATTAATAACAATGCTATTAGTAAAATTTATGGCGAAGGCACAGTTCAGAAGATAACTTTTGGCGATAGTCAATCTTTTGGTGTGTTAAACAATAGCGACTATAACAATGTCGAGTTAATTACCATAACTTTAAAAAAGCAAAGTGATTTGAATAATAGATTGGATTTAACCGTAAATAAGAACCTTGGTAAGCTTAAATATGTATTTATAAAATGTTATTTTAAATGTACAGCTGACCAAATAGAAAAATTTATAACATCAAACTCTAATGTAAGGGTTTTTTATTCGACCGAAATACCATCATAAAAAGCACAAGATTAATTTTTAAAGATTAACACATGAAAAAACTATACGCTACTAAAGCATTAATTAATACTGGCTATGCGAAAATCATCGTAATTGCCTGTATTCTTTTTTTGTTTTCTTCAAATAGTTATGGTCAAGTAGAGGTGGATTTTACTCCAAGAACCTCTGTAAACTCGCCCAGCAAAACCATATATACTATAAAAGGTGATTTTACTATGATGGGCAATACAAACCTGACCTTAGTTAATTACTCTGATACTGGTAACAACAACGAAGACATGAGATTTGTTGATCGTGATGATGTGGTTTTTCCTGGCAACACATTTGATACTTTTAACTCTTCTTCTGCAACACTTGCTCTATCAACTGAGAATAGAGCAGATCCTGGCTGTTCAAAAATTATTTATGCGGGTATCTATTGGACTGGAAGAGTCGATCAAGGCGTTGATGCAGATGCTGATGGTGATGGTGACCCCAATACATTTAACGTAACCAAAAATGGAGTTACAAAACAATTCGATAAACGCAGAATTCGCATTAAAGGGCCAGACGCAACCGATTATACAACATTTACCGCGACACCCGCAAATAGCATTTTATTTCCTGAAGACATATATAGAAATATATTTACTGGCTATGTTGAAATTACCGACTACGTACAATTAAATGGTATTGGTGAATATTTTGTTGGCGATTTACCAACTAGAGAAGGAACAATAGATGGCACAGGACTATCTGGTGGCTGGGGCATGGTTGTAGTGTACGAAAACTCAAAAATGAAATGGAGGGACGTTACTGTTTTTGATGGCTATGCTTTCGTGAGAAGTGCTAATGCCGATGTTTTTACAATACCGGTATCCGGTTTTAACGCTGCTCAAAGCGGTGAAGTAAACTTAAAATTAGGTATTATGGGTGGTGAAGGCGAAAGAGGCTTTATAGGCGATTTCTTTTCAATCCAACAACTAAACACACCAACTTATATTCCTTTATCACATTCAAATAATACCCCTGATAATTTTTTTACTGGATCTATTTTAACTGATGGTAACGCCCGTGATCCGAACCTATACAATAATACAGGTATAGATGTAGTCATGTTTGATGTTGATAATACAGGAAACAGTATAATTGCTAATGGGCAAACTCAAACATCATTTAATTATGGTACTTTTCAAGATACCTATACCATTTTTAATGTAACCTTTGCTGTTGATGCCTATGTTCCAGAACCAGAAGGTGTACTAAATATAACTTCTGTTAACGGAAATACCCCTAACCCACCAGACATTTTGGAACCGGGGCAATTTTCAGAATACACACTTGAAATAAGAAATACGGGAACCGAAGCTACAGATAATACGCTAATTACCATTCCTATACCTGAAACTATAGACCCAAGTAATTTAAATATTTCAACAGGCTTTCCCAATCCCGGTATATTTTCAACAACAAACAATCCTATTTACATGACAGGTCCAGGATTTGGTCCAAACGGATCTATAATATGGGATTTAGGCACATTACCTGTTCCCCCTTCTCCAGATGATGTGTTGGCAACTATTAGTTTTAGTCTAACGGTAACTCGGGATTGTACCATGTTAACCGACCCCTCTTTTGATCCTAATGTTTCACTCAGTGGAACCATAACGGGTGTTGGTGCTGTATCTAATGTTCCGTTTGATTTTCCGTTGATACAAGGCTATGAAACCACAGGAAATTGTGCCGGAGAGCCAATACCTACTCCTATTATCATAGGCATCAACTATTTAGATTATATAAATGAACCGCCAACAGCAAGTAACCCTGCTCCCGTTGATATTGAATGTGGTGGCACTATACCTCCTCCAGATGTTTTGGTAGTTACCGATGAAGCTGATAATTCTGGTTTTACCCCTACAGTAGCATTCGTCTCCGATGTTTCGGATGGTGGTACAAACCCTGAAATTATTACGAGAACATATAGCGTAACCGATGATTGTAACAATTCAATTAATGTAACACAGACCATAACCATTACCGATACAACAGGCCCGAGTACACCAACACTACCCGATTTAACAGGGCAGTGTTCGGTAACCGCAACGGTACCAACTGCAGGTGATGCTTGTTCGGGAATCATTACGGGTACAACTTCAGACCCATTAACCTATAATACACAAGGCACATTTGTTATCACTTGGACCTTTGACGATGGCAACGGCAATAGCATTGATGTTGATCAAAACGTCATTGTTAATGATACCACTGATCCAGATACACCAAGACTAGCGGTTTTAACAGGGCAATGTAGTGTAACCGCAACGGCGCCAACTACAGAGGATAACTGTTCTGGCACCATTACAGGTACAACTACAGACCCGTTAACTTATAATACACAAGGTACATTTGTAATCACTTGGACCTTTGACGATGGTAACGGCAATAGTATTGATGTTGATCAAACAGTAATTGTCGATGACACCACAGAACCCGAAGCACCAACCCTTGCTGATTTAATAGGGCAATGCTCGGTTACTGCACCTGTACCTATAATTGCAGATAATTGTAATGGTTCTGCAATTTCTGGAACAACTAGCGACCCATTAACCTATAATACACAAGGCACATTTGTAATCACTTGGACATTTGACGATGGCAACGGCAATAGCATTGATGTTGATCAAAACGTCATTGTAAATGATACTACAAACCCAGTTGCTCCAATCTTGTCAGATTTAACAGGTGAGTGTTCGGTAACAGCTACCGCACCAATAACAAATGATAACTGTTTGGGCACAATCACTGCAACAACAACAGATCCTACAACCTATAACTCACAGGGCACGTTTACCATTACATGGACCTTCGACGATGGTAACGGTAACAGTATCGATGTTGATCAAACGGTAATTGTAAATGATACAACAAATCCAGACACCCCGAGATTGGAAGATTTAACCGGGCAATGTGGCGTAACGGCAATAGCACCTACTACAAATGATAACTGTTCCGGCACTATTACAGGTACTACAACGGACCCCACTACCTATAATACTCAGGGTACGTTTGTAGTCACCTGGACATTTGATGACGGCAACGGTAACAGTATCGATGTGGGTCAAACAGTAATTGTTGATGACACAACTGCACCTCAAGAACCAACCCTTCCGGATTTAATAGGACAATGTTCGGTAACCGCAACTGCACCCGTAATTACAGATAATTGTAATGGCACTTCAATTACAGGTACAACAAACGATCCGCTAACCTATAACACCCAAGGAACCTTTACTATTACATGGACTTTTGACGATGGTAACGGCAATATCATTGATGTTGATCAAAATGTAATCGTCGAAGACACTATAAACCCAACTATTACTTGTCAGGCGAATGTTTCAGTTAATGTTGATGCTGGTTTATGTACAGCGTCGGGCGTAACCTTAGGCACACCAGTAACAGACGATAATTGTTCAGTAGACTCCGTAACCAACGATGCACCTGCGATATACCCATTGGGTAATACCACAGTAACTTGGACAGTAACAGATGGCTCGGGCAACACAGCAACTTGTACACAAATAGTAACGGTAACTGATGATATTGACCCAACCATTTCTTGTCCATCAAACATATCTTTAAATGTAGATGCTGGTTTATGTACCGCGTCTAGCGTAAACTTAGGTACACCAACAACTGACGATAATTGTTCAGTTGACACTGTAACCAACGATGCGCCAGCAGTGTTTCCTTTAGGTGACACCATTGTAACGTGGACAGTCACCGATGGTTCAGGAAACACAGCAACTTGTACACAAACAGTAACGGTATCTGATGATATTGACCCAACAATTACCTGTCCTGCAGATGTTTCGGTAAATGTAGATACCGGATTATGTACGGCGTCTAACGTAAACTTAGGTGCACCAACTACAGACGATAACTGTTCAGTGGATACCGTAACCAACGATGCGCCAGCAGTATTTCCTTTAGGAGCTACCACTGTAACTTGGACGGTAATCGATGGCTCTGGTAACACCGCTACTTGCACCCAAACAGTAACGGTAACCGATAATATTAACCCAACTATAATATGTCCTGCTGATGTTTCAGTAAATGTGGATCCAGGATTATGTACGGCTTCTAGCGTAAATTTAGGAACACCTACGACGGATGACAATTGTTCGGTAGATACCGTAACCAACGATGCTCCAACAACCTATCCGTTGGGCGATACGACAGTAACTTGGACGGTAACCGATGGCTCTGGAAACACAGCCACTTGTACGCAAACAGTAACAGTAGTTGACGATGCTGACCCTTCAATTACGTGTCCAATTGATGTTACCGTAAATGTAGATGCAGGTTTATGTTCGGCAACCAATGTAGATTTAGGCACACCAAGTGCCACCGATTGTACATCAGTTACAATTAGTAATGATGCCCCTACTGCTTTTCCACAAGGTGATACCATAGTAACATGGACGATTACCGATGAAGCTGGCAACACGGTAACCTGTACACAAGTTGTAACCGTAATTGATAATATCGACCCAATATTTGTTGAAGCGTTACCTGTTGATATAACTGTAGAATGTAGCGAAATTCCAGATGCTGAAGTACTTACGGCAACCGATAATTGTGGTTCTGCCGAAGTAACTTTTAGTGAAGAAAGAATAGATGGTTCTTGTGCTTCTAATTACACATTAGTACGTACTTGGACTGCAACAGATGCTAGTGGGCTTACAACGGTCCATACACAAAACATAACCGTTCAAGACACAACCAGACCAGAATTTGTAGAAGATTTACCTGAAGACATAACCGTAGAATGCGATGCTGTCCCTAATGCTACAACCTTAACAGCAATTGACAATTGTAGTGACGCCACTGTGGCGGTAAGTGATGCTTTAACAAACGGAAATTGTGCAAACAACTATATCATTGCACGAACTTGGGTGGCAACGGATGCCTGTGGATTGATTACTACGCACACACAAATAATAACGGTTCAAGACACAACGGCTCCAGCACCAACAACAACCTTTGAAGAAACATTGGATGTTAGCTGTACGGATGTTCCTGATGCTCCGGCTTTAGAGTTTTCCGATAACTGTTCTGTTAGCGCCGGTATAACCGTGGTTTTTGAAGAAACCAATACCTTCGATGAAATTGCATTAACAGATTACCAAATCATTCGAACGTGGACCGCTACCGATGAATGCGCAAATCAAGAAACCTATACACAAACATTAAATGTATCGCTTGATGAAGTTCTTATAGATATAGTAGCTCCAGATTTGTGTTTCGATGAAGGTGCTGTAGATTTAAATAATTACACACCCGAAACCCTTAACACCAACGGAACTTGGGAACTAATAGATGGCGGCTCGGGAGCCATACTAACTGGAAGTGTTTTTGATCCTACAAATGTAGAATGGGATTCAATTACAGTACAAACAGGTATAGATTATAGATTTAGATATACAACAACAGACGCAGGTTGTATAAGTATTACCGATATCGTGGTGACACTAAATTACTGCGAGGTACTCCCTTGTGGTGAAAACGATATTGTAATCTCGAAAGCGTTAACACCTAACGGTGATGGCTATAATGAGACCTTTGATATAACTGGTATTGAATTATGCGGATTTACTGCCGACATTAAAATTTTTAACCGTTGGGGTGCTTTAGTTTACGAATCCAACAACTATCAAGTAGGCGAAGGATCTGGTAGCTGGAGAGGCTCTTCACCTAAATCATCAATAGGTGGCAAGGGTAAATTACCGAACGGAACTTATTATTATATCATTCATTTACAAAACAGTGGATTGAAACCATTAACCGGTCCAATTTACTTAGGAACCAAATAAAACTTAACCTATGAAACTTATTAAACATAACATAATCGCTATTGCATTGTTCAGCTGTACGATTGGAGTTGCACAACAGTTACCGCAATTCACACAGTATATGTTCAATACAATCTCTGTAAATCCAGCGTATGCAGGTAGTAGAGAGGCATTAAGCGTTGTTGGATTACACAGAAGTCAATGGGTTGGTTTTAAAGGCGGTCCCATAACACAAACACTGTCTATTCATACACCGCTTAGGAATGATAGGATTGGTTTAGGCTTGTCGTTTATTGAAGACGATTTAGGTCCTCAAAACTTCACGTATGTTTATGGTGATTTTTCTTACTCTATTCCAACGGGTACAGATGGTAAATTAGCATTTGGCTTAAAAGCCGGTTTTACCCAATTTAGTTTTGATGCCGATTTTCGTAATGATCCCGGTAATGTAAACGACCCTTTAATCTTTGGTACCGAAGATAGATGGACACCAAATATCGGTGCTGGTGTTTACTGGAGTAATAATAGAATATATGCTGGTTTATCCGCACCAAGGATATTAACTAACGATTTTAGCAACCAACAGAAAGAGTTTGAAGCCTTAGAGCGAATTAGCTACTATTTTACTGGTGGTTTTGTAGTCGATTTAAGTAAAAACATAAAACTTAAACCTGCGGTGTTATTAAAAGCAACCAACGGTGCACCCATATCTTACGATTTTACCGGAAGTTTCCTTTTTAATGAGAAATTTTGGTTGGGCGGTTCGTACCGACTTAACAGAGAAGCAGCGGCCATTGGAGGTTTTGCCGATTTTCAAGTGTCAAGACAACTACGTGTAGGGTATGCTTATGAAAAACCCATTTCAGATATCGCAAGATATACCACTGGAACCCACGAGATTTTATTAATTTACGAATTTAAATTCTTAAGTTCTAAATTAAAATCACCTAGATATTTCTAATAAGAAATTATTGTATAGATGAAAATAAAAAACCACATAGTAATTTGTTTAGCTTTATTGCTCAGTATCTCTGCTTTTTCACAACAAGGAAAACAAAAAAGAGCCGATACGTTATTCAATAAATTCTCTTTTGTAAAAGCGGCAGAAGTTTATCAAGATCTTATTGAAAACAACTACAATAAAGACTATGCCACCAGAAAGTTGGCCGATTGTTATGCCTATTTAAGGAATCCACAAAAAGCTTCTCGATATTATAAAAGAGTGGTTGAGCAAGATAATGTACCCATAGAGTATTATTACAGCTACGCCCAATCCCTTCGTGGTATTAAAAAGTATGAAGAATCGCAAATATGGTTGCAGCGATTTAAAGATTCCGGAGGTGTGGTAAACGCTAACGATTTTTCTAAAAACGTCAATTTTATTACCAGTGTATTTAACGCCAAACAGCAGTACTTTTTAGATCGGGTGCGCTTCAATTCAAAATACAGCGATTTTGGTGCGTTTGAACACGACGGAAAAGTATATTTCGCATCTTCAAGAGACGAAGGTGTCGCGGTTAAACGCTTGTATGGCTGGAACGAACAGCCCTTTTTAGATGTTTACGTAGCCAAAGTAGGGTCGCGAAGAAATGTTGATCACACCGCAAAATTAAAAGGCGATGTAAACTCTATTTATCACGATGGCCCTGTGACCATAACTAAAGATGGTCGTACCATGTATTTCTCAAGAAACAACTACAACGACCAAGTTAGAAAAAAAGACAACAATGGCTTAACGGCCATGAAAATATACCGTGCCACATTACAAGATAGTGTTTGGACAAATATTGAAGACCTGCCCATAAATAGTGATGATTTTTCAACACAGCACGCAGCTTTAAATAGCGATGACACCAAACTATATTTTGCATCAGATAGACCTGGTGGCTTTGGCGGATCGGATATTTATGTTGTTGATATCAACCCTGACGGCACATTGGGCGAACCCATAAATCTAGGAAATGTTGTAAACACCGAAAACGCCGAAGGCTTCCCATTTATTAATAACGAAGGGGTGCTGTTTTTTTCATCCGATGGACACGTAGGCCTTGGATTGCTTGATATTTTCGCCACTATTAAAGGTGAAAATGATGACTTTGTTGATGTTGTAAACTTAGGTATTCCTGTCAATTCCAATAGTGATGATTTTTCTTTTACAATGAATCCCAACGGGATTACGGGTTATTTTGCTTCAAACCGAAGAGGTGGCCGTGGCGATGACGATATTTATGCGTATTACCGAGAACCCATCATGCAAGTTGAAGGTGTGGTAACCGATGCCATTAACACCAAACCTATTGCCAATTCTGTAATCACGTTATATGATGACAAAAACAATCAAATAGCCTATATGGAAACCGATGAAAACGGCTTCTATCAAATAAATATAGACAGGAATCAAGATTATAAAATTGTTGGTAGTCAAGATAAATATATTGATGATTATCGCACGTTTACATCAAAAAACCTGCAAACAGAACTTGTAACCATTACAGCAAATTTATTGCTTAACCCTAAGCCAAATGTTGTAAAACTTGCCGAATTAAATACCATTTATTTTGATTTTGATAAGCACAATATTAGAAAAGATGCAGCTTTGGAATTGGATAAAATAGTGAATTTAATGTTGAATGATTACCCAGAAATGGTCATTAGAATTGAATCGCATACCGATTCTCGTGGTGAATTATCTTATAACGATAAACTATCGATAGACAGGGCCAATTCAACCTACGAGTATTTAATATCGAAAGGTGTAGATCCTGAAAGAATTACCGAACACCAAGGATTTGGTGAGCGCAGATTAACCAACGGATGTGAGGATGGACAAAAATGTGAAGAAGAAGACCATCAATTAAACAGACGTACTCAATTTATAGTTGTAAAAATGGAATAAAACCGCACAATACTAACCTAATTGTGTTTAAAATATCGTCCCAATGAAACTAAAAAACCACATGCTAACCTACGTTATATTGGCGCTAAGCTTTACGGCTTCAGCACAATATGGCTCTCAGAAAAAAGCTGATAATTTATTCAATAAATTTTCATTTGTAAGTGCTGCAAAGGTGTATCATCATCTTATCGAAAAAGATTTTAATGCCCAATATGCAACCAGACAATTGGCCGATAGTTATGCCTTTATGCGAAACCCTGACAGTGCCGTTGTTTATTACCAAAAAGCGGTGCAACAGGAAAATATCCCTATTGAATATTATTACAATTATGCCCAAGCTCTAAGGGGCATAAAAGACTATAAAACATCCCGTACATGGTTGAAGCGCTTTAAAGAAGCGGGCGGCGTTATTAAAAAAGACAAATATTTAAAAGATAGCGATTTTATCACTTCTATATATAATAACAAACAGCAGTACTTTTTAGCCGATGTTAATTTCAACTCTAAGTATAGCGATTTCGGTGCTTTCGAAAAGGATGGCATAATTTATTTTGCTTCGTCAAAAGATTTAGGCGTTTCAACAAAACATGTTTACGGCTGGAACGAAGAACCTTTTTTAGATATTTACACCACTGGAAATCGTAGCGATAGCATTGTAAATCATAAATCCAAAATAAAAGGCGACATCAATTCCGTATATCACGATGGCCCTTTAACCATTTCCAAAGATGGCAAAACCATGTATTTTTCAAGAAACGATCTTAACAAAAATGTTTTAGGAAAAGATGATGAAGGTGTTACGCATTTAAACATTTATAAAGCCACATTGGTTGATGGTAAATGGACAAATGTGGAAGCCCTTGGTTTTAACAGCAATTCGTATTCCAACGGGCATCCGGCACTAAATAAGGACGATACAAAATTATATTTCACTTCGGATAAACCTGGTGGTTTTGGAGGTTCGGATATTTATTATGTGGATATTAATGCCGACGGTACCTTTGGTACACCACAAAATTTAGGTAACATAATAAACACCGATAAAAACGAAATGTTTCCGTTTGTAAATAGCGAAAATGCCCTGTTTTTCTCATCCGACGGACACCCAGGTTTAGGTATGTTGGATATTTTCGGAACGGTTTCCGATGAGAACAACCAAATTAAAAGTGTCATAAATCTTGGTGTTCCGGTAAATTCAAGTAAAGACGATTTTTCATTTTTTATGAATGATGACGGGTTGTCTGGTTTCTTCGCATCCAATAGAGCTGGTGGCGTTGGTGGAGACGATATTTATGCCTACGACAGAATTCCGCAATTAAAAATAGAAGGCACAATAACCGATGCTACTACAAATGCACCCGTGCCAAACGCAGTGGTTACGTTGATGGACAGCAACGACAACAAAATTGCAGATTTACAAACCGATGAAAACGGACATTTTGAAATCAATATCGACAGAGATACCGATTATAAACTAAACACCAAAAAAGACAACTATATTGATGATTCTAGAATGGTAACTACAAAAGGCATTGCAAACAGTGTAACGCGCATAAAAGCCAATTTTGTTTTAAACCCTGTTACAAAAAAAGAATTACCAATAACTGAGCTCTACCCTATTTACTTCGATTTTAATAAATATGACATCCGTCGTGATGGTACAGCGGAGTTAGATAGAATTGTAAATTTAATGATGAACAAATATCCAAACATGGTTATTAAAATTGAATCGCACACCGATTCGAGAGGCCCATCGGAATACAACGATAAACTTTCAAAAGAGCGAGCCAATGCCACCTATAAGTATTTAATTGCCCATGGCGTTGATGCCTCAAGAATAACCGAATACAACGGCTTTGGAGAGCGTAAATTAACCAACGATTGCGATGGCACTAAAAACTGTACCGAAGCACAACATGAGCTAAACAGGCGCACGCAATTTATTGTGGTTAAAATGGAATAACTTAACGCTGAATTTGGTTATCGTTAAAAACCCCAAAATGATTTTTTTGGTGTTTTTAATACATATGTTTTATCAACACCAATTTATAAACTAAGTGAAAAAAACATATTAATTATGAAACAACTATATTTCCTTATTGCTGTATTGTTTTTAAGTACATTTAATCTTAATGCCCAAACGGCTACCGAAGTAACGTATATCGCAGAGCCTTTTGGTTTAAAAATCAATGGTAACGATCTATACATAACAGCATCAGACGGTGGTGGTCTTTTTAAAGTAGATATTTCTGCACCAACACCAACTACTGCAGTACAAGTGGTATATATTAACAACCCGCGTTATATTGAAACCAATGGCAACGATCTTTTCACAGCATCGGGTGGAAATATTTATAAAACAGACATATCGGCTGGCACACCAACAGCGTCTGTTTTAGTTTCTGGACTAAATTATCCTTATGGGTTAGCTTTGAGCGGAAATGAACTTTATATTGCGGAAGTATATGCCAATAAAATATCTAAAGTAGATATTACGGCAACCACACCGACTCCAATAGATGTCGTTACAGGACTTAACAATCCGTACGACTTGGTCCTAGAAGGTAACGATTTATACATCGCAGAATATGGTAGTAATAAAGTATCTAAAATAGATATTTCCGTATCAACACCAACCCCAATTGATGTTGTTACAGGAATTTCTTATCCTTATGGGCTAACTTTAAATGGTAATGATTTATTTATTGCTAGCAATGATAAAATTTCTAAAATAGACATAACGTCCACAATACCAACAACAACCAATATTTTGACTGGGCTACAAGGCTGTTATGAAATTGAGGTAAATGGAAACGATCTGTATTATGCTGAATTCAGAGGAAACAAAGTTTCAAAATTTAATTTATCGAGTCTATCAGTAAGTGAAAACACATTTAAAAAGAATTTAACCGTTTTACCAAATCCTTCAACAGATTTTATTAAAATATTAGGATTAACGCAAAAAGAAAATTATACTTTATACAATATTTTAGGAATTAAACAAAGCAACGGTAACATGTCTTTAAATGAAAATATAGACATTCAAAACCTAAGCAATGGACTATACCTTATTAAATTTGATAACGGAAACATCTTAAAATTTTTAAAACAGTAAATAATCCAAACACTATATAAGGTTTATATTTAAATAGACAACAACTTTTGTGTTATATTTACCTATAATTTTTATAAAAGCCAATCAAAAAATCCCCTCAGAAAACTGAGAGGATTTTATACCTAAAGCTAAATTCAATAACTACATAGTTATTAAAATATAACCAGTCAATCACTCGTGTTGCATACCTAATACAGCATGTACTAAAAATGAGTAAATTAAAAGGCTATGTTGTAATTGTTTTATAAAAACAATTTTATTTTTTTATGAAAATGTTTGTGTAATACCATTTTCCTTCGGCACTTTTTTCAGCCGAAATATTAAAGTTTGTAAAGTCGCCTTCAATAGTGGCGCGGTGTCCGTCGCTTTTAAGCCAAGCTTTAACCACAGATTCGGCACTACTGTATCCGTAAGCAACATTTTCCGATACTTTTTTAGCGCCGGCATTGGCTTTTAAATAGTTGCTGCGCGTATAAAAATTATCATGGGATATTTGCTCCTTATCAACCATATAATCGGTATGACTGTAAGCTACAGACTTTACAATTTTTAAATCGGCTAAAGGATTCAAGCCTAAAGATAATCTATGATTATTAATTAGCTCTAAAGTTTCTGTCTCAATTGTTTTTGTAGGTGGAACAACTAAGTTTTCAACAAGTAAATCTGCTTTTTCATCCATGCTATCGGTTGAGCAAGAAAATGTCAAAACAGCAAACAATGCCAATACTGGCAGTTTTTGTAATAACTTCATAAGTAGGTAAATTTAGATTTGGTGCCGTAAATTTAACAGCCTACTTAGAAGTAAATGTTAATTAAATGTTAAAATCGATGAAAAACGTGTTGTTTATCGTTAATAATTGTTTTTAATCGATGAAACGCATTTTTCTGTAGTAAAAAGAAGTAAAAAATCGATGTTTTAAGGAGATAATCGATTTATCTTCCAATTGTAATCGCTTTGTAATTTATAGCGTATTCTATCGTGCAATCTATTTGGGCGCCCTTGCCAAAACTCAATTTCAACAGGCTTTACAATATAGCCGCCCCAATACTCTGGCCTGGGAATCTCTTTGCCTTCATATTTTTGTTCTAGTTTTTGCAACTTGTCTTCAATATATTCGCGACTTTCAATAGCTTCACTTTGATGTGAAACCAAAGCACCCAATTGGCTACCGCGTGGTCTGGATTCAAAATAACCGTCGCTTAAATTTTCTGCAATCTTTTCTGCATTACCTTTTATTATAATTTGCCTTTCGGCACCTTGCCAAAAAAACGATAAACACACATTTGGATTTTGTGCTATGGCTTTGCCTTTTTCGCTTTCATAATTCGTATAAAATATAAAACCTTCGTAGGTGTATTTTTTAAGAAGCACCACCCTATTCTTTGGGTAACCATCTATTCCTATGGTTGAAACCGTCATCGCATTGGTTTCATCTTCGGCAAAAAACCTATCGACTTCATAAAACCATTTCTGGAACAATTCCATCGGGTTTTCTGGTACGTTTGCCAAAAGCAGCTCACCTTTTTCGTAAGATTTTCTGTAATCGCTTAAATCTTTTTGCATAACATATGATAATTGAAATAAATTGTAACTTTAAGTATTCAAATTTACGTAAAATGCTTTTTGTAGAAACGCTTGTGGGCGCCATTTTTATTATTTGCGGCCTTTTAGTAAAAAAATACCCAAACTTAATTGCGGGTTACAACACCATGACTGCCGAAGAAAAAAAGAACATCGACATTAAAAAATTTCCAACCTTATTGCACAACGGTTTAATAATTACCGGTGCTCTGGCAATAATGGCAACTTCTTTATTATTCCTTTTAGATGTAGAGCATTTTTACAGACTTTTAATTAGCGTAATAATTCTTGTTTTCGGATTGCTTTACACGCTTATAAATGCGCATAAAAAATATTAAAAATGAAATTCACTTGTTCAATAAACGTTAAGAAACCTAAACTAGAAGTTGCAAAACATTTTGAAGATCCTGAAGCTTTAAAACAATCTCAAAAAGATTTTTTAAGGATGGAGCATTTAAGCGGAAACCAAGGTGAAGCTGGCGCTAAATCTAAATTAATTTATAAGAAATTTGATTTAATTGAGACGATAATCCATAATAAACTACCCGACGAATTTTATGCTAAATACGAACATAAAAGCATGACAAATACCATGCGCTCGAAGTTTACTGCTTTGAATGATAACGAAACTGCATTGACCGCTGAAATTGATTACACCGAATTTAAAGGTTTTTTTATAAAACTAATGGCAAAACTGTTTCCGAATATGTTTAAAAAACAGGTGGACAAGTGGTTGCTAAGGTTTAAATCCTTTTGCGAAAAACAATAAAATATCGGGTTAAAATATATTCAGTTGAGTTTTGCGGTTTAAAATATTTCCATCATTTTAAACAAATTACATGCCATTTATCCTACCTATTCATTTTTATTCTTATTAAGTTTGCAGTCCCTAATTTACCTAAAAATGAAGTTTGAAAATTCTGAATATTTTAAAATTTTAAACCCTACCAAGTTGGTAATGCCTTTTGGCACCTATTATTTATGCGAAAAATTCTTAATTGTTGAATTGGATGAAGGCGTCCATTTTGATTGGGACAAAGCAGAACAAATTATAAAAAAGGTTTTTGAATTTTATGGCGACGATGCTATAATCGGGTTTATTTCCAATAGAATAAACCACTACTCTGTAGATCCGAATAATTGGAAAAAAGTTGAAGAAAAGTATAGTTTAATTATTGCCAGTGCCATTGTTATGTACAACAGTTCAACTTATATGAATGCTTCAATTGAAAAGCAGTTTACGCAAAAAAGTATTAAGCGATGCTTGTCTTTAAAAGAAGCCATTGATTGGATGCAAAATTTAAAAGAATTTAATTAATGCCTGAATTTTTTTGTATTTGCCCAACACAAATCCGCAGGGTTTAATAATGAAGGTGTATTCCATTTAAAACCAATTAAAATAAGTTCTGATTATAAAAAAAGTATTTACCTACAACATGCCAGTGAAACAACCAAAAACAATTTTTTCTTTTTTTTGATTTTAAAGAAAATTCCTAAATTACCCTGTATAAAAATCTAAAATGAAGTTTGAAGATTCAAAATATTTTAAAATTTTAAATCACAAAAAAGTAGAAAAACCATTTGGTAATTTTTATTTTTTAGATCAATTTGCTATTTCCGAAATTCACGAGGGTGTGCATTTCAATTGTCAAATGATTGATATTATCTCAGAAGAGGTTATAAAATTTTACAAAGATTCCAAAACACAAGATCCCAAAAAATTAATTTACATTACCAATAAAATAAACTCCTATTCATTGGACCCAAATTCATGGATAAAAACCGAGGCCAAATTTGGGGTTTCCTACACACGCGCTATTGTTACATACAGCAGTTGGTCGTATACCAATGCCTCCATTGAAAAAATGTTTTCCAAAGCCAATATTAAATGCTGCCATACTTTAGATGAAGCCATTGAGTGGGCTATAAGCCAAAATGAATAAATACTAAAAATTAAAAACCTTTCCGTCTTCGCTCAATTCAACATTATCAAAAACAGTTTGCGCTTCTTCTTTAAACGCGTTTAATCCATCGTAACGCGTAGAATAATGCCCAAGAACCAACGTACCAACATTAGCGAATTTGGCAATTTTAGCGGCTTCTTTTGCGGTTGAGTGCTTTGTTTTCAGTGCCAAATTTGCGTGCTTTTCTAAAAAAGTAGACTCGTGGTAAAGCACATCTACATTTTTAATAATTGGCACAATATCTTCTTTATACATGGTATCGCTACAAAAGGCATAACTCTTAGGTTTTTTGGCTGGTTTGGTAACCTTTTTGTTATCAATTAAAACACCATCTCTATTTTCTACATCAAAACCTTGCTTTAATTTTCTAAAATAGGCGGTATCGATATTGGCGTTTTCAACAGCCACAATATCCAATTTGCGTTCGCCTTCTTTTTCTTTAAAAAGGAAACCATTGGTGTAAACCCGATGATTTAACGGAATAGTGTGTACCACAACCTTATCATCTTCAAAAACCAATTTGGATTTCTTTGAGGTTAACTCATGAAAAATAAGATTGTAGTTGGTCCACGAATCGGCTAATTTCATTTGAAGCGTAATCACTTCTTTGATGCCTTTTGGCCCATAAATATGCAAATCGGTTTCGCGAGTCAATAATCGGAATGTTGAAATTAATCCCACTAAACCAAAAAAATGGTCGCCATGTAAATGCGATATAAAAATGTGCTTTATGCGATTGAATTTAATACGATGTTTGCGTAACTGAACTTGGGTGCCCTCGCCACAATCAATTAAAAACATGTGATTATTAATTTCTAAAACCTGCGAAGTTGTATTATTTAAAGCGCGCGGTGTGGCGCTGTAACAGCCTAGAATAGTTAATTTCATTACATGTCTTTTGTTTGTTGTTAAGTCGTTGAGTCGAATCAGCTAAACAACTAAACGACTAGCGAATGAACTTTAAAACCCTAAATCGCGTTCCATGTCTTCCATTTCAATAATATCGTATGCCTCTTGAATGGTTGGCACAACTACAATTTCGTCTGGCATCTCATCCAAATCTACTTTATCCGAAACAATAACAAACGAGAGTTTTGAGGCTCTGTGCGTATTGGACAATTCAAGGAATTCAACAATTTCGGACAAACTAATTTTAGAAAGTGTTGTTAGGCAGACAATAATATTATTGGTTTTAAACTTAGGATATAAAGCTTGAATTTTTTTTACCAATTCAACAATGGTAGCTTTTTCTTGGGTAATGATAGCGGTATTCTCGTGTTGGTCTAAAATCATGACTTACTGTTTTATTTTTGAAGCTAATAAATAAATAACGGCCATACGTATAGCTACGCCGTTTTCAACCTGATTTAAAATGATGGCTTGCTTTGAGTCGGCAACATCACTGGTAATTTCCACACCTCTATTTATGGGGCCCGGGTGCATGATGGTTATGTCTTTATTTAAAGAATCCAGTAGTTCTCTATTAACTCCAAACTGTTGTGTATATTCTCTTGTTGATGGAAAATAACTAATGTCCATCCGTTCGTTTTGCACGCGCAGCATATTGGCCACATCGCACCAATTTAAGGCTTTGCGCAGGTTTGTCTCCACCTTCACCCCCAACTTATCGATGTACTTTGGTATTAAGGTTTTTGGGCCACAAACCATAACTTGAGCACCCTGTAACTGTAAAGCAAATATATTTGAAAGCGCTACCCTACTATGTAAAATATCGCCCACTATTACTACTTTTTTACCTTTAACAGTACCTAATTTTTCTCTAATTGAATACGAATCCAACAAGGCTTGTGTTGGGTGCTCGTGCGCACCATCGCCGGCATTTATAATACTTGCTTTTACGTGTTTTGACAAAAACACACCAGCTCCAGGATTTGGATGCCGCATAACAACCATATCTACTTTCATAGATAAAATATTGTTTACCGTATCAATTAAAGTTTCGCCCTTTTTTACTGAAGATTGTGACGAGGAAAAATTAATAACATCGGCAGACAACCGTTTTTCAGCCAGCTCGAAAGATAGCTTTGTGCGAGTTGAGTTTTCAAAAAATAAGTTGGCAATGGTAATATCTCTAAGCGAGGGCACTTTTTTAATAGGTCTGTTAATCACTTCTTTAAAATGATCGGCAGTTTCAAAAATAAGTTGAATATCTTCCTTGTTAAGATATTTTATTCCTAATAAGTGATTGACACTTAATTCGCTCATCGTCAAAGTTAAAAGTTAAAAGTCAAAAGTTAAAAGTTACCCATGCGTATCTAAAACTCAAACTTTAGTTGTTCATTATTATTTTTCAATTAAATAAACCGAATCTTCATTGTCGTGCTCTTTCCAGTTTACCTTTACTTTTTCATTATTTATCACATCTACTTGTCGCCCTCTGTAATCGGGTTGAATGGGTAAATGCCTACTGAAACGTCTATCTATCAACGTTAGCAGTTCTATTTCGTTTGGTCTTCCAAAAGATTGGATGGCTGTTAATGCGGCTCTAATACTGCGTCCGGTGTACAACACATCATCAATAAACACTATGTTTTTATCTTCAACCAAAAAATTAATTTTAGTGGCATTAGCTTCCAAGGGTTTGTCACTTCTTCGAAAATCATCTCTAAAAAATGTAATATCCAAGTGCCCTAATTTTATGTTTTTAACCTTATAGTCTTCGGTTAATATTTTAGCCAGTCTATCGGCCAAAAAAATGCCACGAGGCTGTAAGCCAATTAAAACGGTGTTAGAGAAATCGTTATGTTTTTCAATAAGTTGACAAGCCAATCGATGAAGAATGATGTTTACCTCTTTTGCGTTAAGTAAAACTTTTTGACTCATATTTTATCCAAACGTATTTGGAATACAAAGGTAATGCAAAATTTTAAAAATAAAAGGGTATTTGTGCCTAATAAATAAAAGACCTGTTAGGTTTTAAAAACTTAACAGGCCTTAATAAATTATCGTGATTAGTTTAATTTTTACTCTGTAACACCTTCTAAATCAAGCATAAAAGCATAGGTTAACGCCAAGGTTTTATAACGCTCGAAACGTCCGGATGCTCCACCGTGACCGGTTTCCATATTGCAATCCATAATTAATAAATTATCATCGGTTTTTAACTCGCGTAATTTAGCAATCCATTTTGCAGGTTCCCAATATTGTACCTGGCTATCCCAATACCCTGTGGTAATGAGAATGCTTGGGTAATCTTTGGCTTCAACATTATCATACGGCGAATACGATTTCATATAATTATAATATTCTTTGTTTTTCGGATTTCCCCATTCGTCAAATTCAAACGTTGTTAACGGAATGGTTTCATCCAGCATGGTTGAAACTACATCAACAAAAGGAACAGCGGCAATAACACCATTCCACATATCGGGTTCCATATTTAAAATAGCGCCCATTAACAAGCCGCCGGCAGATCCGCCGTAAGCATATAAATGGTTGCTTGTTGTGAATTTTTCATCAATTAAAAATTTGCCGACATCAATAAAATCGGTGAAGGTATTTTTCTTTTTAAGCAGCTTGCCGTTTTCGTACCAATCCCTTCCCATTTCCTGACCACCACGAATATGGGCAATGGCGTAAACAAAACCTCTATCGAGTAAACTTAAACGGGTAGAACTAAATGTGGGCTCCATACTATTTCCGTAAGATCCATAGGCGTAAAGTAATAACGGGTTTTTACCGTTTTTTTCGACACCTTTTTTGTAAATAATGGATACGGGGATTTTTGTTCCATCGGCAGCTGTTGCAAATAAACGCTCTGATGTATAATTATCAACGGAAAATGACGAATCAATAACTTCATCTTGTTTCAAAAGCACTTGACTTTTATCGGTCATATTATACTCAAAAGTGCTATTTGGCGTGGTTAACGAACTGTATCTGTAGCGCAAAACGTCGGTGTCAAAATCTAAATTAGAGGTTGTTGCGGCAAAATATGCAGGGTCGTTAAATTGGATATAATGGTCGTCTGTTCCGTCCCATTTTATAACTCTAATGGTTCGTAAACCATCTTTTCGTTCTTCAGCAACTAAATAATTTTTAAACAAATCCATCCCTTGAAAATACACATTATCGCGATGCGGAATAACATCTACCCAATGCTCTTTTTCGGTTTTATTTACCGGAGTTTTTACCAGTTTAAAATTTTTAGCATCTTTATTGGTTCTGATATAAAAATGGTCTTCAAAATGATCGATGGTATATTCTAAATTTTTCTCTCTGGGTTGAATCACTTTCCACTCACCATTTGGAGTATTGGCATCTAAAACCCTGTATTCTGTAGATAAGGTTTGAAAACTTCCAATAAGCAAATAAGCATCCGATTTTGTTTTGCTTACCCAGCATCTAAACGTATCATCTTTTTCTTCGTAAACCACCACATCGTCTGATTGATTGGTGCCAATAACATGCTTTACAATTTTGTTTTGACGCAATGTTTGAGGGTCTTTTGTGGTGTAAAACACGGTTTTTCCATCGTTTGCCCAAACGGCGCTACCACCCGTATTACTGAGTTTGTCTTTTAGTAACTCGCCGGTTTCCAAATTTTTAAAATAAATGGTGTATTGGCGTCTGGAAATGGTATCGATACCAAAGGCCAGCATTTTATTGTCTGGACTAACCGAACGTCCGCCAAAGCCATAATAGGCATAACCCATTGCCAATTCAGGTCCGTTAAGCATAATCTCCTCTTTTGCGCCTTCTTCTAATTTTTTTCTGCAATACAAAGCATAATCGCCACCTTCTTCAAAGCGCGTATAATAGGTATAGCCGTTGTCTTTTACCGGAACGGATTGATCGTCCTTTTTTATACGGCCTACAATTTCGTTGTACAACTTGTCTTGAAGCCCTTGGGTATGCGCCATGGCTTTACCCAAATACTCGTTTTCGGCATTTAAGTAATCCAACACGTCTTGGGTTTGTGCATCTGGCGTTTCGGCATTTTTTTGCTCGTCGCTTAAGCGCATCCAGAAATAATTATCGGTCCGCGTATCGTCGTGAACGGTTAATTCTTTGGGAATTTTTTTAGCAATTGGAGTTTCGAGAGACGCGTGCGGTCTTTCGGTTTCATTTGATTTACAAGATGAAATCAGAATCGTTAAAGTTAAAAAAGCGTAAATGGAATTTTTCATAATTTAGTGTTTGTTGGTATGTAAAGGAACGGAAATAATTTCTAAATGTTTTGTTAAAATTTAGAGCTATAAACTATATCAAAAAAAAGAAAAGTCTTTCTTTAGAGAATTAGTAAAGTAAAAAATAGAATGCCAATAGAAGACCTAAAAAAACAGCAAAAACTAAAACCGAATTTAATAGCTTCTCTCTTCTCATTTTATTTCTTATTTCCCTTTTTACTTTATCTATTTCAGATTTAGTAAGTACAGGAAAATTGAATTCTGCTTTATTTTCTGAAGCTTTATACTTAAGCCTCTTTTTATCAAATCTGCCTTCAGCTTTAGCTTTACGTTCCATTTTTCTTTGTAATGTTGCTTTAAAATGCCCTAAACTTCCATGCATAATTCAATCAGTTACTTGTTGCCTTTAAAGAATCTATCTGCTTTTGTAAACGCTCAATCTCTTCTGACTTTTTATCAACAACAGGAATTACCAACGTTGAATCTGAAACCTGTTCAACCATATCAATGGTTTTAGTCTCTTCGGCAAAATAATAACCAATGCCTTCGCTGGACCTCCACGCTTCATTTAACTGGTCGTAAACGGTTTTATCCCATTGGCTAGGTTTTTTTACATCAATCCAAATCACATCGCGGTATTCGCTATCAATCAACACCAAATCTGGTGTCGCTGAGCCGTCAAATTGTCCTGCATTTTTTTCGCTAATAGCGGACACGGTGCCTAAAAAGAACATGCGTTTTCTGCCTGCAATGTCTTTAATGTAGGGTCGGAACTCGACTGGTGTATTGGCGGTCCAATCGTATTCTTTTCTCGATTCTTTTACCTTTAACGGCATTGCCGAAACACCCGCGTAACCTTGTTTTTTCGAAGCATGGTCGTAATAATACAACGCGTTACTGCCATCGGCGGGTACAAAAACACTAAAGGTTAAACTGGTACGCTCGTCGCCCACAGGCTCTAAGCCAAACCAATGGTACAAGCCGCTGTATGCATTTGAGTCAGTATCCGAAAAATCAAAATCGGTTACAAAGGGCTGCTGATTTTGGTCTTTTGGTAGCTGCGGTATTTTTACAGCCGTTTCCATGTTCCAAGGTAAGGGATCGCTAAAACCACCTAAAAACTTTAAAGATTCAGCCTGAATCCTAGATACCTTTTCGGCCAAGGTGTTTTGTCCGTTTAAATACGGATAATTTTTCATGTCACTCGGACTTATATAAGTCCCCTTTCCTATTAAAATACGCTCGATATAATCGTTAAAATCGTGCGCGCCATTATCAATTACCATCACGCCACCAAAGGTTGGATACGGAAACAAAAAACCTTTCCATTTTATTAAACTCACCACTTGCACCCATTGTCCGGTATCGTTTTTCATGTAAAACGTATCGCTGGGTTCCATGGTAAATAACTGCAACAGATTGAAGCGCTGCACCACCGCATTATAGGTGTTTCGGCTAAATTTTAAAGATTCGCCAATGGAGAATGTAACCGGAATCCGGTTTTCGCTCGAAAATCTAGGAAATGGCGTGGTACTCGATACCGAAAAAACCTCCTCGGTATTATCGGTTATACCCTGCCACACGTACTTTTCGGTGGGCTGGATGGCCATAGTCCATTTGTTTTCGCCATCAACCCTAACCAAATGTGGCAAAGACACATCCTTGGTTTCGCCTACGCTTTCATTTGCCATTGAGGTAATGTTTTGCAAGGGCTGAATGCGCTCGTTTTGTGTTAAAGGTAATTCGTTTATTTCAATACGATTGAGATTATTGAACACATTGTAGGTTTTCATATAATCGTACATTTTAAAATGCCAACCAATTACATATAAAATTCCGAAGAAAAGAACCAGCAACCCTAAGATACCCAAACGAGATCCCGTACTGGCTGAGTTTCTAAACTTATGTAAACCAAAAAACAAGACTGCGGCACTTAACAGGATTATGAAAATGAATTTTCTAATAAATAATAAGGCTGGTTGATAATCGTCGCGCAACACAAACAAAGCGATTAATAAAATTAAACCGACAATGACAGTTATTTTTTTCTGCTTTTTTCCTTTATTCCAGTAGTTTTTAATCATAATCTTTGTCATTCCTGCGAAAGCAGGAATCTTTTTATTTATACTAAATTGTTTAAAATTGGATTCCTGCCTTCGCAGGAATGACAACTACAACAATCCTTTATCCTTTAATCGTTCGCGCGCACTTTTCTCCTGGGGTTTTGGAGGTTCTTCTATAGCTTCATTTTCTTCAATTGTATCGGTATCTTTAGCTTTTAAATCTTCGATAAAATCTTTTCCTTTTTCAACAGCATCTTCCATAATATCTCCAAGAGAATCGCTCTTCTCCTCGATTACTTTACCAGATTTTAACACAAAATTTGCCAAATAAGTGCCAATTAATGTTCCAAAAACGATTGATGCGAATGCCGAAATACCGTTATAACTACCAAATATTTTAAAAGGTGTTAAAAATTGAAATATCAATCCTATCAATAAAAAAACGGTAGCAACAAAAACCAATCGTGGCAAAAAAGCTTGTTTGTACACAAAGCCTTTCTTGTTTTCCGGTTTCATTTGAAGTGCTTTGGAGTTTACCATTTTGTTAACAAAACGGTACAATCCATTTCCGTTGGATTCCCGCCAATATAAAAAGATACCAAAAAGTATCGCCGCAATAAATATTACTAATTCTAGTCCCATAGTGTTAAGTTTGAAGCTTGGAGTTGGAAGCATGAAGTTGCTTACTCTTGTGCTTGGTTTATATTTTAATCTTTTATTTTATTTCTAAATGCTATAGTCATATTCATTAAGTCGAAACAGTTTTTATAGAATATTTCAAATTCATCTAATTTAATATAATTTCTTCTTTTTGCTTTGTGCAATCAAGTTACAACTTCTGCAATAGACCTAATAGAGTAGCCTAAAAATTTTCTATACTCTTTTCCTGATTGCAATATGGAACCTTCTGAAATGTTTAAAGCAATGGAATCGGCAGCTCGTTTTAATTGTGACGATAAATTAAATAGTTCTTCCTTTGGAAACTTTTTAGATAAAGTATTCATATCCTCACCTAAATCCATTCCTTTTTGCCAAATAATCAAACTTTCGAATTTAAACTTCATATTAATTCCATTAAATTACCTATAAACAAACTTCAAACTCCGTGCTTCCAACTTCGTGCTTCCAACTTATATATTGTTACCAATTGTTTCAATTACCCAATCCTTAAAGGAATCGTCCCAAGTTTTAAAACTATTATAAAACGCTTCCTTATCGTACCAATACAGATAAAGCACATCTTTTGGTGATATGTTTACCAAAAGCATCCAAATTAAATCTTGGTGCTTTCCCTCCAATGAGGAATGTGGCTGATGCAAGGCTTCAAAGAGTTTTTCGTCAACAATATCGGCTATTTTGTACTCATTACTTATTTCCAATTTTTCTAAATAGCGCTCCACACTCATTACTTTTTTCCGAGCTTTGATATCTAATTTATTAAGGTAACTCTTGTACAACAAAGGGTCGTTTAAAATATTCTTTATGGGATGTTGCGTTTTTTTTAGGGCCTGAAACATTTCGAATTTCTTGATGCGCTCATAGCGCTTTGTTTTTACAACGGCTTCTAAATCGTATTCAATAATCACATGATCGCGGAGTTTAGCCATTAATTCGGGTTGATGGATATGGTAGATAAGCACATCGTAACTCACGTCTTTAATAGCTTCTTTATGCCATTTTTTATCCTCAAACACCACGATGGGTTTAATGAAATCGCGCAACACGTAAACGCCACCAAAGGCTCTGGTATAAAAGGAATCTGTGGTAAACTGAAGCTCGTGCAAATCTAAATCGCGATGCCGTAAATCGCCATAGGTTTTTGCCGATTCCAACAATTGTTGATGCATGGCTTCGTCTATAAAATTATTGCCTCTATTGAAGGTTTCAACGAGTTCCAGTTGCTGCGCTTTAATTTTGTCTAAATCGTTTATTAAATGAAAACTGATAGTAATCGCATTGTATTTTAAAACATCCAAAGGCTCGTAAAACGCATCGATATTTTGGTCGAAATCCAAACAAATGGCACAATCTCGTGTAATATCGTTTATTTTGTTGCCGTGAACTTTGAAAACGAATTTCATTAAATCCCTATCAAACGTATGAAACGGCACATACACCGGCTTGCCCTTTTGCAATGGCGTAATGATGATGCCATGCGGATTGGATTCACCATTATTTAAGTAATGGAGTTGTTGTTTTTCTTCAGCAATCTCCGGGCTCCAGCCAATGCCATCAATAGAAAAAGTTTTCAGTTTTGTTTCTGTAAACCCAAGTTTTTTCAAGCATTTATTGTAACGCTCAACCAATTTTCCGCTTACGGGAATGAGTTCGTTTCTGTATAGTTTAGCTTGTTTTAGTTTTTCCATTTTTTTATTCCTGCGCGGGCAGGAATCTCATTATTTATTTTTATATTTTTTTATTTGCCACGAATTCACGAATACAATATCTTTTCAAAACTGGGTTCCTGCCATAGCATTAATGACAAACTAACTTAACAATCCTTTAATTTTTATATGCTGTAACAACATAATCGTTCTGGCATCAATAATTTCTCGTGAATCAATCATTTCCATAGCTTTGTTAAAAGGTATTTCCATCACTTCAATTTCTTCCCCTTCAATTTCCAAACCGCCGCCGTGGTTATCAATTTTATCGGAATCTTTATATTCTCCAATAAATAAGTGCACGCGCTCTCTCACTATGCCCGGGGATAAAAACACAGTATTTATGGCTTTTAAATTTGAAATATGATACCCCAACTCTTCCTTGGCTTCTCTAATTACCGTTGTTTCTGGCAATTCGCCCTCGTCAATCGCGCCACCGCAAACTTCGATAGAAACGCCTTGGGAAACCCCGGAAATGTAAACCGGTATCCTGAACTGCTTTGATAAAACAACTTTTTTGGTTTCTGAGTTATACAATAATATCGCTACACCATCGCTCTTGCCGTAAGCTTCGTGCGACAAGCGTTTCCAATTGCCGTTTTTAAATTTAAAATCGAAATCGATGCGTTCCAATTTGCCCCAAAATTGGGATAATACGGTTGATGTAATGTTTTTTATTCTGTTCATAAATCACCTAAAAAAATCATATATAAATACACTAATACAACAAAGAGCCCGACACCATTTAATAGCGGTCTATGTTTTAAAGTTATTTGCAATATTAAGTCCACAAGTAAACCTGCTGCAATAAAAACACCAAATCCTATCATATAAACCACACCCCAGCCTTCTCCTCTAGATAATTCGTCCCATTTGAAAATAGTGAAAACTATAACTATTAATTCTCCAATAAATACTGAAGTATTTAAAATTGTTAGAGTATATCTAAATTTCAGATTAGTCATTAACTATCTTTTTTAAATTGTGCTCTAGCCTCAGTTTCTATATTCAATTGATTTACTCTGGCATCTACTTTTCGTTTAAAATCAGTATCGGCAATGGTGGCCACATTATCTAAATAACGCACCACTTCTTGTCGGCGAATTTCAGAAAAATCCAAACCTTTCATATTCGCTTTCATGAGTTCTTGAAGCATCCCAAATTTGGTATCGTAATCTTTTTTGAAATAAATTTCGGGATTGTCGAACCAATCGGTTTCCAAATCGAAATCGGTTAAACGCAAAGAAATGGCACTTTGAATATTCCGAACATCACGCGATGAAAAGAACGGAAATATCTTTTGGATTTCTTTATACAAACTCGCGTAAAACAGATGCTCGTTGGTGTCGTGCATTTTATCCGCTTTTTTAAAAGCCTCTAAAACCCGCTCTTCCGATGGTCTTTCAATAACATTTAAAATATCGCCCATGCTTTTTGCCAACCCTTGGTCTTTTAAATAGCTATAACCTTGTGGGTTTTGCATATTCACGAAATCGGGCATGGTCTTATCAAACTTTTTCCACCACAGATAATCTTGATCTAAAAAGTCGTGTTCGGTACGTGCGCCATCAATTTTAAAACGCCCTTGCACACGCGAAATCACAGCCTTATCCAACATTTCGGGAAGATTGGTGAATAACCCGATGGAACTGTTGCCGTAATTAACCGCATAAGCGCCTTCGGTATATCTTAAAAATACGCCAATAACTTCTTTTACACCCGCCGAAACACCCTGCGCTGTTCGCTCCTGTAAATTATTTTCGGCATCGTCAATAGGAGCAAAAATGAGTTTTGATGGGTCTTGTAAAGGCTTCATCCATTCTACCATTTTTTCAGCAGAACCACCTTGAAATGTACTAATCAAAGTATCTGGCATGGGGTGAAACAAAAACGGAATATCCAAATGATCGCAATGCTCTTTTAGAAGCGTTGCAATGGCGGCAATAAGCATGCTTTTTCCGGTTCCCGGAATGCCATAACCCATAAAAACGGGCATAAAACCGCCTAATTCTTGAAACGGATTTTTTTTGGCGATAAAATCGTAACTCAACATACGCTCGGTTAATCGGCGTGCAAAATGTTTGGCATCCCGATTACCCACAATTTGTTCGAATTGGATTTTATTGAACTCGATGCTTTTTGCGGTTCCCGAAAACACATTGTTCCAACCGGAAACGGCGAATTCCGATTTCTCCAATTTATAGGTTCTGTCTTCAATGGTTTCGGTGTATTCCAAAGTACTTTTGCGTAGTTGGATTTCATCAATCAAAGCTTCAAAATAAACCACCGTAAAATTGATAACATCTTTATCGGACTTTATAATTTCAGGATGACTCAAATACTTATCAAAATAGAACAAACTGCACGATATGCCTTTTAAGGGCGATAAGAAAGACACTTCCGGAATACCGGCAAACTTCTGTTTCATCACACTTAAATCGTCTGAAGCGTGGGGTTTTAAATCGTGTAATATTTTGTATGCCGTAGCAAAAAGCATAAACGCCGTTGCGGTGTGCATTTTGCTTTCAAACTCGCGCTTTCCGTTGTTATCCAAAGCCGATTTATTCTCGTTCAAACTCGATAAACCCGAGGCGTCGTAATAGCTATCCTTAATCCAAATCCCTAATGTGATACCTTCTTGAACGGCATACAGGGCTTGGTTTAAATAAACAGGAATCGCTACCGAATCTGGCAACAATCGCTTTTTTAAAGCCAAAATTGTTTTTGAAACCGCGGTGATTTCAGTCGATTTACTACCGTTATTGGCACGCGATAAATACAGTAAAATAGATTCATCTTTTGCATCTTTTTCTCGGTTTTTAGCACGGTCACCTTGAACCCATTGTATAGATTTTAAATACGATGACGCTTCGTCGCGAATCATGTCGAGTTCGGTTAGTTTTATTGGGAAAGTTGAGTTGTGGTTCATATGTTTATTCTTTTACGTCATTGCGAGTGAAACGTGGCAATCTGTTAAATTTGATGAGATAACCACGTCGCTTTGCTCCTCGTTATGACGTTAATTTTTTAAATCTATTTCTAAACCAGCTATCTGAATCGGAGCTTTTTCAAGCCCATTCATAATCTCCGGAGTTTTGTTATATAATAATTGAATGATCCTGTGGGGAGCAAACACATATTTTCGTTTAAAAATAGCATCCCATTTTTGCAGCGTTTGCTTGCTAAAAAAACCGCCTTCCTTAAATTCGCTACCGGAGCTAACTTCATCCAATCGTAACGAAATGGCATACGATTCCAACGGAATATCCTTTTTACCAATAGCCTTTAAAAGGGCATGCGTTATTTCGTTTTCATCTTTTGCAAACACATTGTGCATGGGACCCAAATCAATGCGTTTTATCAGTTTTGGCAAAACCTTTGACAGTTTTCTATCAATGGTATAGGCCATGGTATCCAGGGTCATGTCTCTGTCGGCAACCGTTTTTAAAACCTCGTAAATAGCATCTTTATAATCGTTTACATCCTTTCCGTCATAATTAAAATACATAAAACATATAAAGGGCCGGTTATGCGATACATCATAAAAACTCCAGCTCACCAACAAATCGGCAACCGATTTTTCTGGAGCCTTCAGTATTTTTCCCTGCACAAACCGATTGAAAATATATTCCTTTTTAACCGACGAGTAATACACTATCGATGCCGCCTGAAACAACCTGCTTTTCTTAATCGGTTCTTTTTTTCGCATTAAGGTATCCAAAAACTCTTCCTTAAAAGTATCAATGGGTGTAAGCTTGCCCAAATACTCATCGCGCAACTCCAAATCGTTAAACAAATACCTAAATTCCAAATAATTGGGAAACCCAGAATACGTTAAATCCACCTTCATATTATCCTCGTCGTCGTACATATATTTAATGCGCATGGCTTCAATAGAGTACAATAACAAATCGCAGTATTGCTTAAACAATTGCACCTCAACGTCATTACAAATCTTTTGGCGTTGCACGGCAACAATCAATTCCTTAAAAGCAAAATCGACCATTTTATGATAGAAAACATAATGCTCTTTAGAATCGAGAACAGCAGAATCCAATGGTGTTACTATGTGGTTTATGGACATTTTTTAGTCTTCAGTATGCAGTATCCAATAAGCAGTTTTGCCACGAATACACTAATATTTTAATAATTTGGGCGTTACCCGAGGGGTCGGGCTTTCACTACTCGCTTCCTCCTATCGTCGGCGAGCTCAAACATACCGCTCAATCCCTAACGCGGAAAACGAAACTGGTTTTAAACTTACAACGCCCTTTAATAAGATTCCTGCCTTGGCAGGAATGACAGCTAACTTAATAGATCGTCTTCTTTAGCTTCTGGTTTCGGGTTAGGCTTATCGCCTTTTCCGCCGCCATCAGCTGGTTTGTTGGCATCGGCGTTATAATAATCTTCAAAAATCTCTTTCATATCGATGCCGTAGCGCTCAGCAAAATTCTTTTGGATGTCGCTATCCTTCGCACGAATTTCCTGTAAAGCCTCGGCATAACTGCTATAAACACCTTGCATCACTTTTTCGTGCACCGGAATATTGTCCATCATATCTTGTCGTGCCTTGGCACTTGCCGTATGCATAGACGCTAAGGTTTCGCCAATATGCTCATCGGTTTTAACGCCTAAATGTTCTAAAATAGCAGCAAATTCCTGGTCGGTTCTCGCTTTTAAAGCCACCACGTAACCATCGTAATATTTAAGGCGCTCTTCGGTATCACTCTTTAATTTGGCGCGATGTGTTTGCAAGTTACTGCGTAACGATGTTAATACTTTAATGGTTAAATTGTGCTTGTGCACAAAGCTGTCTTTACTTGCTGCAAGCGTTGTATAGGCGTTTTTAAGACCTTCCAGTTCTTCAACCTTTTGCTCTAAAGCGGTTACTTTACCAATAGCCTCGGAGTATTCTGGAGATTGTTTATCGGCAATGTCCCCAAGTTCCTGGCGGGCCTGTTTTAAAAGCGCGTAGCGTTCCTCTAATTTAGCTTCAACTTCGTTCTTTTTTTCTAAGGCTTTAGTATGGTTTTTAGAAGCCTCAACAATGGCATCTTTTAGTTTTTCTTCAACTTCTTTTATCTCTATTTCCCTGTTTTTTAAACGGCTAACAGCGGCTTGACTTTTATAAGACAACTCACTTAAAAGCGTTTGAACATCGGCGTTCTCAATACGCTCCTGAAACATGGCTTTGGCCTTATTATCGGCTCCGGCACGTACTTTTTCGGCGGCTTTAAATTCTTCCTCTTCCTTTTTAATCTTGCTTTTGCGGCCCCAAAGGTTGTTCCACCAAGTGTCTGGCTTGTTTTTAGCATCCTCCAACTCTATTCTCGCCCGATCCAATGCTTTTTGGGCATCGTCAATTACTTTTTGTTCGGTTGCGTTAAGCGATGAGAATTTTTCAAAAATAATGCCCACCTCATCTTGATAATCGGTTAAATCTTTAATGGCATCCAAAAGTGTGGTTCTGTCTTTTTCGGCCATGTGCACCACATCATCCAAAGTGGCATTCAGTATTTTTTGCCGAACTTCCGGGTCATCTTCTTGAGACAATTTAGATTTCATCGTATCAATGGCTTTTCCCCAATTGACATCTACTTTTTCGTTCTTTTCGTTTGAAGAGGTTTCTAATAAATCAAAATCATCTGACATGGTATATCTTGTATTTTAGGTTTAACAATTTTTATAAACAAGCAATTTCGTTAAAAAATATCAATTTCAAAATTAATCCTGCTTAAATTATTGGTATGTTTTTTTTACAAAATGTTACATTGAATTTTATAGGTGCCATCAAAACTTATTTTAAAAAATATTTTTTTACGGGAAGGGAATAAACATCGGACTTTTAGCACAATTTAAACCTCTAAAATCCAATGCGATACCATTATTATTTATAATAGTTAACAAAAAAATGGTATATTTGAATAGCTATTAACCCAAATAAAGCACCGTAAATGCTTGTAAATTACATAAGTCTCTCATTTTTCCGCATGCCATTAATTACACAAATTGATATAGTTACCGTGTTAATTATTGTTGTTGTTATTTTCTCTTTTCTGTTGATACTTGGTGTTAGAAAATCTTATATGCTAAAAAAAGAAAACGACCGTTTAAACAGTATGAATACAACTATTGAAGAAGAAAATGAAAAGCCCTATAAAGATTTTACCGATGGGCACATGTATGGTGGCAACTAATTAAAAAAGACAAAACGCTTTAAAATTAAAAAGCCTGCAATTGCAGGCTTTTTAATTTAAGCATTACCGTATTAATTTCTTGTATTTTATTCGTTTGGGCATCAAATCGCCACCCAATCGTTTCTTTTTGTTTTCTTCATAATCGCTAAAACTACCCTCGAAGAAATACACTTGCGAATTGCCTTCAAATGCTAAAATGTGCGTACATATTCTATCTAAAAACCAACGGTCGTGACTAATTACAACGGCACAACCTGCAAAGTTCTCCAAGCCTTCCTCTAAAGCTCGCAATGTGTTAACATCCAAGTCGTTGGTTGGCTCATCCAAAAGCAGCACGTTACCTTCTTCTTTTAGCGTCATAGCCAAGTGCAAACGGTTACGCTCACCACCGGAAAGTAATTTTACTATTTTGTTTTGCTCACTCCCAGAGAAGTTGAAACGACTTAAATAAGCTCGGGAATTTACTTGCTTTCCGCCCATCATAATCAACTCTTGCTCGTCGCTAAAGTTTTGCCAAATCGTTTTTTCTGGGTCTATATTGGAATGACTCTGGTCTACGTAGGCAATTTTTGCCGTATCGCCTACCTTAAACTCGCCTTTATCTGGGGTTTCTTCGCCCATTATCATTCTAAAAATAGTGGTTTTACCAGCACCGTTTGGTCCAATAACACCCACAATTCCCGCTTGTGGCAGGTTAAAGTTTAAATCTTCGTAAAGCAATTTATCATCGTAACCTTTGCTAACGCCGATGGCTTCGATAACGTTGGTACCCAACCGTGGCCCATTAGGAATGTAAATCTCCAATTTTTCATCGAGCTGTTTTTGGTCTTGACTCATGAGTTTGTCATAATTCTTCAAACGTGCCTTTTGTTTGGTCTGTCTGCCTTTTGCTCCTTGTCGCACCCATTCCAGCTCGCGCTCAAGCGTTTTTTGGCGTTTTGATGCCGCTTTACCTTCTTGAGCCATTCGTTTCGATTTTTGGTCTAACCAAGAGGAGTAGTTGCCTTTCCAAGGGATCCCTTCGCCTCTATCGAGCTCGAGAATCCAGCCAGCCACATTATCTAAAAAATATCTATCGTGGGTTACTGCAATTACGGTGCCTTTATATTGTGCCAAATGATGCTCTAACCAATGTACAGATTCCGCATCTAAGTGGTTGGTTGGCTCATCCAGCAATAACACATCCGGCTCTTGTAAAAGTAAGCGACATAAGGCTACACGACGGCGTTCCCCACCAGATAATATCGAGATTTTTTTATCGCCATCAGGTGTACGCAGCGCGTCCATGGCAATTTCAAGTTTTGTATCGAGCTCCCAAGCATTTGCTGCATCAATTTGATCTTGAAGTACTGCTTGACGGTTCATCAATTTCTCCATTTTGTCTGGGTCGCCATAGACTTCTTCCAGCCCAAACATATCGTTAATTTTGTTGTATTCGTCAAGTATGGCAACCGTTTCTGCTGCGCCTTCTCGAACAATTTCCATTACGGTTTTGTTCTCGTCGAGTTTTGGTTCTTGCTCTAAATAGCCCACGGAATAATCTTGCGAAAACACCACATCGCCCTGGTAGTTTTTATCTACACCCGCAATAATTTTTAGCAAAGTGGATTTACCCGAACCGTTTAAACCAAGGATTCCAATTTTGGCACCGTAGAAAAAACTTAAATATATATTTTTTAAAACGGGTGTATTGGCACTCGGGAATGTTTTTGTAACCCCCGACATTGAGAAGATTATCTTTTTATCGTCGCTCATTTTTGTTTGTTGTAATTTGTTAAGTTGTACATAAAGGCTATACCCTACCTTTTAAAGCATTAAATACCCAAGCGATACAGAAAAAGCCACCTCCAACGGCTGCAAATCCCCATCCTGCAACATCGTCATATCTAAAAGCGCCCAATCCTATTAAGCCAAGGCCTACAAAAATCATAATCCAAGTAGCCCAAGCCAATACCGTGTTTTTATTCATTGCCATAATCTTATTCTTAAATTTTTGATGGTTAGTTTAAAAGCAAATATCGCTTTTTTACATAAAAAAAGCACCCTTTAACGGATGCTTTTTATTAACTGTTTGGAAGAAACCCCATTTTACCCATTTGGTAGTCGCGCATGGCCTCCATAATTTCGGTTTGCGTATTCATAACGTAAGGGCCATAAGTTGTTACCTTTTCATGGAATGGTTTTCCCGATAAAAATAAAAGCTTGCTCTCTGCCTTTGCCTCTATTGAAAACTGATTGCCGTCTTGATTAAATTCAATCAATTGATTTTTATTTTGAATTAAATCGACTTCATTATTCACTTTTACGTTTCCGCTGAGCAAATACAGTACTGGTTGATGCTCGTTATCAATTTTGATATGGTGCTTACCACCTGCTTCAACATCAATCATATATACATTAACCGGCGTTTGCGTGGCAATTTTTCCGTTTTTACCTTCTAAACTTCCGGCTATTACTTGAATGCTTACTTTTTTGTCTTCGGAAAAAACCAGGTTAAATTCATCTTTTTTAACATGCTGATAATTGGGTTGAATCATTTTTTTTTCGGCTGGTAAATTCAACCATAATTGAATACCTTCTAAAGTGCCACCTTTTTCTACAAAGGTTTTTGTTGGTCGCTCTGCATGAATAATCCCTCTGCCCGCGGTAGTCCATTGTACGTCTCCGGCTTTTACCACGCTTTCGTGCCCCAAAGAATCGCGGTGCAATTGTTCGCCCTGAACCAAAAATGTGATGGGCTCAAAACCACGATGCGGATGCGGGCCTAAATCGAACGGGTTGTTTCTTTCATCAATAGCATAGGGTCCGTAATGGTGTAATAATACAAACGGGTCTATCATATCGATGTGTTGTGTAGGTATAGGTTGGCGCAATTTTATGGGGCCCATGTTTACAAAATCGCTTCGTCCTATGGTTTTTATTGTGTTTTGTTTCATAATGTTGGCATTTTAATTTCCATGGAAACTATGTGGGCAAAAAAAAGCACTAGCGTATTTTATCGAGTAAATCGCTTAATTGTTCTGCCTCTTTTTCTGTTAAATTATCCAGTAAATCCACATTAAAATCTATTGATATTTTTTCTAAAAGCGCTAATCCCGCTTTGGTAATTTGAATATGAACTACCCGCCTATCACTACTACAAGGCATGCGCTCGATGAGATTTTTAGCGCAAAGCTTATCCATTAACCGTGTTGCATTTGGTGCCCTGTCAATCATGCGTTCTTTAATCGTTTGTACTTTTAAAGGTGTTTTGGCACCGCGCAAAATTCTTAAAATATTGTACTGCTGTGGCGAAATACCGAAAGGCTTAAAAAAAGCATTTTGATGTGACGTAATCCAATTTGCGGTAAATAAAATATTGATTAACGCTTTTACTTTGTTGTTTTCAAACTTCGAGTTAACATCTTTAGAAATATCGCCCATGGCACATCTTCAAATTATGGTTAAAACATTCAATCATCCTATCAAGATAAGACATCTTTATACGCGTCGTGCTTCTTTTTAAAAACAGCGGCGGCGAATGGGCATAACGGTATAGCTTTAATATTATTCGCTCGCATAAAATCTACTACCGCTTCTACTAATTTATAACCAACACCCTTTCCTTTTAATTTTTCGCTAACTTCGGTATGGTCAATAATAATCTTCTCTTTTCCTGCATAGGTATAGGTCATTTCAGCCTCTTGACTGCCTTCAATCTCTATATAGAACTTTCCTTTTTTGCCGTCGTCAAATTGTTTGATTTCCATATTATAGTGCTTTTTGAAATGTTTGTACTTTATTTTTTAATGCTGAATTTAAATCCTTATTCACGATTTTACCTTCTGAAAAATTATCACCAAAAAAAGGCAATGAAAACGTTTCAACAATATGGGCGTCGTGCCTAGGGAAACGATCTTGGGCCATAGCCAATACCGATGCACCACCTCTTCCGCCCGGTGATGCCGCCATCAATAGCATGGGTTTTCCGTAAAAAGTTTTTGCTTCAATTCTCGACATCCAATCAAAAATATTTTTAAATGCCGTTGAATACGCCCCGTTATGTTCGGCAAGCGATAAAACAATGCCATCAGATTCCTTTATTAATTTCAAAAATTGATGAGCAGGTTCTGGAATTCCTGATTTTTTTTCCAAATCAACCCCAAAAAGCGGTAATTCAAAATCATTTAAATCTAAAATATCAGTTTTAACATTTTCAACCAAACCAGAAGCATAAGTCGCTAATTGCTTATTAATTGAGGTTTTACTATTGCTTCCTGCAAACACTATAATGTTTTTCATTTATTTAGCTATTCTTTTATTAAAAATGTAAGATACAATTAATGCCACAATAGCCAAAACAGCGGTTCCTTCTTGCCCATCGCCTATCATGTAATGAGCAAAAAACGCTAATATAAAGGCATAAAAATAGCCTGCATAAGCCCACTCTTTAATGGCTTTAAAATTCGGATTCCAAACAGCAATCAAACCAAGTAATTTTGCTGTAGCAAAGGGGTAAATAATATAGGTTGGATATCCAAAACCTGTAAAAGCTTCTTTAATAGCTTCGTGTTGAAAAAAATACATGCTTACTGAAAATAGCATTATTGCCGTTAGCAATCCTGTGGCCGTGTAATAAATTATTTTGTCTCGTTTCATTTTAATTTATATATTTATTAATACTGCAAATATAGCATAAAAATATTTATATTCCTAGGAATATATTTCCATGTAACTGTTTTTGCGAATTCATCAACAAACTCGAAAATAAAATTTGAAACTTTTGTACATTAGCGTCAAACTTAAAATACATGGATATTAACTTCAATAAAAACGAAGACCACAATAAACTTCTACTTTCCGAATTAAATAAAAAATTAGCAAAAGTTAGCCTCGGTGGCGGTAAATCGCGAATCGAAAAACATAAAGCCAAAGGTAAAATGACCGCGAGGGAACGCATTGATTATCTTCTGGACTCCAAAAGGAACACCATAGAAATTGCGGCTTTCGCCGGCGAAGATATGTATGCCGAACACGGTGGTTGTCCGTCTGGTGGCGTAGTGGTTAAAATGGGTTATATAAAAGGCAAACAGTGTATTGTTGTTGCCAACGACGCTACGGTTAAGGCCGGCGCTTGGTTTCCCATTACGGGAAAAAAGAATTTAAGGGCACAGGAAATCGCCATTGAAAACAAACTTCCGATAATATATTTAGTCGACTCTGCCGGCGTGTATTTACCCATGCAAGATGAAATTTTTCCGGATAAAGAACACTTTGGACGCATTTTTAGGAACAATGCTGTAATGAGCAGTTTGGGCATTACCCAAATTGCTGCGGTAATGGGTAGTTGTGTTGCCGGTGGCGCCTATTTGCCGATTATGAGCGATGAGGCGTTGATTGTTGATAAAACAGGAAGCATTTTTCTAGCCGGAAGTTATTTGGTTAAAGCTGCCATTGGGGAAACCATTGATAATGAAACTTTGGGCGGTGCCACAACACATTGTGAAATCTCTGGTGTAACCGATTATAAAGCAAAAGATGATGCCGATGCCTTAAATACCATAAAAAACATTATGGATAAAATTGGCGATTTTGACAAAGCTGGTTTTAACCGAAGTGAATCAAAAAAGCCAAAAGAAAACCCTGAAGATATTTATGGTATTATCCCGAAAAGTCGTGCCGGCCAATACGATATGTACGACATTATTAAGCGTTTAGTTGATCATTCGGAATACGATGAATACAAAGCAGGCTACGGACAAACCATTATTACTTGCTACGCCAGAATTGACGGTTGGGCCGTTGGTATTGTGGCCAACCAACGCAAATTGGTAAAAACCAAAAAGGGCGAAATGCAATTTGGTGGCGTTATTTATAATGATAGCGCCGACAAAGCGACGCGGTTTATTGCCAACTGCAACCAAAAGAAAATACCCTTAGTGTTTTTACAAGATGTTACGGGCTTTATGGTTGGCAGTAAATCTGAACATTCGGGCATTATAAAAGACGGTGCTAAAATGGTAAACGCAGTAAGCAATAGTGTGGTTCCTAAATTCACCATTATTATAGGTAATTCGTATGGCGCAGGAAATTATGCCATGTGCGGAAAAGCATACGACCCCAAATTAATTGTGGCATGGCCAAGTGCAGAACTGGCTGTTATGAGCGGGAATTCTGCAGCCAAGGTTTTACTCCAAATTGAAAAAGCATCACTTGAAAAACAGGGTGAAAAATTCACCAAAGAAAAAGAAGATGCACTATACAAAAAGATAAAGGACAGATACGACAACCAAGTTTCGCCATATTATGCGGCTGCTCGAATTTGGACCGATGCCATTATAGACCCATTAGACACCAGAAAATGGATTTCAATGGGGATTGAAGCGGCTAATCACGCGCCCATTGAAAAGCAATTTAACATGGGTGTTTTGCAAGTGTAATTTTTCAATCTTACGAAAATTTTGTACCTTTTGTATTGAAAATCAATAATTTCAATCATGGGAACAATAAAATCATTAAACAAATGGGCCAATGCGCATACTTACTTGCCACTTGATTTAATTCGCATTGCCCTTGGTGTCTTTCTTTTTATTAAAGGCATCAACTTTATGGGAAACAGTGAAATGCTTATGAGCCTTTTTGAACCTGTTCAAAATATGGCCGGTGGCATGTTTATTATCCATTATGTGGCACCGGCACACTTTATTGGCGGTATTTTAATTGCCTTTGGTTTATTAACTCGTTGGGCTATAATGGCGCAATTGCCAATATTAATTGGCGCGATTGCCATTAATTTTTTGGGCGAGATGAATTCGGACAATTTAACATTGGCATTAATCACGTTTTTAGTTTGTGTTTTCTTTTTGTTTTACGGCTCGGGAAAACACTCGGCAGATTATTATTTTAAGATGCAGCAGTGAGATTTAAAAAGGTTATCTAGTACGTGATAATCCAGTGTAAAATTGAGCACAGTCTAAGTTTTTATGTTTTGAAAACCAAAGCATTTCGACTGCGCTCAATGTGACATTTAGAATAGAAATTGACTTTTTTGGACGACCTCTTTTAATATTTAAACTATACTTCAATTTTAGCAACTATTTGTTTGTCTTTGGTTTTGGTTAATCGAATTATTTTAATGTCTTTTGTTTCATTTGGTTTTCCAAAATTTTTAAACATGGTAACCTTCATAAACGTTGGGTTTTCTATTTTTTGATATCGATCTCCAAAATAATTCACTTTTATAAAATACCTCCCTTCTTTTGCATGCTTTAACGTGAATTCCTCTGGTCCAAAACCTTGGGTCATATCTTGCGATAACCTACCTCCTGTTTTGGTTTTTGGGTGGCTGTAATAACATTCTTCAAGATTAGGGTCAATAATATGCAAATCAATATCGGTGTCGTTATGGTTCCAATCTATAACAACTCTTATATCAAACGATGCCTCTTTTTTATTTGTATTTATGAAATCTTCTTTTTTTATTTCAGCATTATTTTGAAGTAATGTATTGATTTCATTTCTCGAAATTTGCTGTATGCCTGCAAAGTTTCTTCGGTCGTTATTTTTGTAAATAGCACCACTAACAATACCGTTTAATAAATTAAAAGACTCCTGAGCCAAACCTATTTCTTGATAAACCAAAGCTAAGTCTCTGTACGATTGTGAATCTTCCGGTCGCAATTTTAATACTTGATTGTAAATATAAGCGGCCAACCCATAATTATTTGCTTCTTCTAATTTGTAACCCAAAACCCTTAAAAGTTCGTAGTTATCGAAATCCAATTCGGCTATGTTCGTTAATATTCTTAGCGCAATTTCTTTATTGTTCCATGTTTTAAAATAATCGAACACATCAATATAATACGCGGGTACGTGTTCATATTTTCCCCTTTGAGACAAGTAGGTTTTATAGGCATCTTCCAAAGATTTCGAATTGTTCAATTCAACAATATACGGTGCATTCAGTGTTTGTGCTTTTATTTTTAATCGTCCTTTATATCGGTTTTTGTTCTTTCTTGAGCTATTAAAATTGCGCGCTGTATTCGTTCTATTATTATTAAACGTACTCGTTATAATAATAACGCCATTTGCCGCTCTACTGCCGTATAAAGCTCCGGCAGAAGGGCCTTTTAGCACTGATATGCTTTCAATATTATTAACATCGATTAAGTCGTCAACATCGCCACTTACTGGTACACCATCAATGACATATAACGGTTGATTGTTGCCATTTAATGACGTAGCGCCTCTTATCATAATATTAGAACTAGCACCTGGATTATTTCCAGAACCTACTTGTACACCAGCAATTCTTCCTTGTAAAGCACTGGCAATATTTCCATGATATCCAGTACTCAAATCTTCACTTTTTATGGTTGTAACCGAACCTGTCAATGATTTCCTTTTTTGAGTACCGTATCCAACAACTTCATCTAACTGCGCCGAATCTTCTTGCATTGAAATGTTTACCGTTGATGACCTGCCTATTGTTGTTTCAAGAGTTTGCATGCCGATGTAGCTAAATATTAAGTCTGCGCCTTCATCTGCATTTATCGAAAAATTACCATCAAAATCGGTTTGTGTTCCTGTGTTTGTTCCTTTTAAAATTACATTAACTCCTGGAAGTGGCAGTCCAGATTTGTCTAAAACTGTTCCTGAAATATTCCCAGAATTCGGTGTTTGGTTTGTTTGTCTTTCTTCAGTTTGGGTTTCATTTTCCTGTACAGCAATAACCTTTTTACCATTATTTCTGTTGATGATTCTATAGTATTCTTCAAGTAATTCTTCCGGTGGCGTAATTTTATATCGCACATAATCCCAAACGGTTTCCAAAACAATTAAAGACGTGTGATTACTTACCAAAGTATAAAACATACTGTGTTTTACGATTTCATCTTTATTCATATCGCTTTCTTGCTGAAGTTTATTTAGTTTCTTTTGAGCCCAAATACGTTTTACTAAATTATTTGAAGCCTCCGATTGTATAACTAAAGTGTCTTTTTGAGTAATCTTGTTTCCGTAACCAAACTGCAAAATCACCATATCATTTTTCTTAAAATTTTTACCGGTAAACGAAAAATCCGTTGAAACGGTTATGGCATTATTCGGATAAACTTCCAAGTTTTTGTTTGAAGACTCAAAACCTAAAAACTTAAAAGATTGATACATCACTTTATCAACTGATTCTTTAACGGTAGCATTTTTTAGATTGATATACTTTCCGTTGGTAGCTTCGCAAATACTATTCAGCTCGCTATGATTTGCTTTAACAATACTGTTTACAACATAAATGGGCTGACTTGTATTAACTGCCAATTCGCTTAAACTTTTCATGCCATCAGAAAACATTAGAATTTCTTGGGATGAATTATTCAAAAATAAATTAGCATAAGATGTACCACCATCATAAACCGTATTTATTAATGCTTGTTTAAGATTTGACCAATTTCCCTTAGTTATTATATAGTTTTTAGTCGATAGTATTTGATTACTGAATTTTACCAGTTCTACTTTTACATCTTTTAAATGGTTGATGTAATTATCTAAAAACTCAAGTTCTTTTTCCAAATCTCTTGATTTCATTGATAATGATGCATCCCAATAAATACTAATTTCACCAGCTTTTTCCCTGAGTTCTTTATTGGTTTTTAAGGTTTTATAGATATAGAAATAATCATCATAAGTTATGGTTTTATTACTGTTGAAATACTGTGGAATTTTAATGGTTAAAGACTCACTCGGGGTGTAATTCTTCTTTTCAACTTTAGCGTAAAAATTATTATACAAGGCTTTAAATTGAAAATTTTCAATATGTCCTTCTTTTAATGAAGGTTTCATTTTTTGATCGAACACATTCATTTCCAAAACAAAATGATCTAAATGTTTTTTAAACCCCAAAGGCAAATGAAAGTAATGCGCCTCTTCACTAAAAATCAATTCTTGCTCGTGTGCCAAAACCACTCTTTTATAACCTTTTGCCGGAATCGGGTAAATTCTTGCTTTGTAATTATTACCGGTTCCTTTTTCCAATAAAACAGGGTCTACGCGTCGTCTTACTACAGCTTCAAAAGCAACGCGACCTTGTTCTTTTTCCACTACAACGGCTTCTCTAAGTTTTCCGTTTACTTCAAGCGCCAATCTCGATACACGTTGCCCTTCGCCTAACGGAAAAGCCAATTCGCCTTCTAAAACATTGGATGTCGGGTTATAAAAAAGCATGTCGTAAGTCGTGGTAGCTATGTTTCCAACAACGTCTACTTTTACATCTAACGATGTAATTCCCAACTTATCGTTCCCTACTTTTATTGATGGCATATTTTGGGAAAAGAAAGCAATCGGAAGGATTAAAAAAATAACTTTTAATAAGGTTTTCATAATAGTTGATTTTTAAGTTTAGCATAAAACTATCATCAAACTATATATTAAAAAACCAGAAATGAGTGAAGCGTGCTTTTGGGTGAGTTAACTATAAAAGCAAAAAAGGTTAAGCTCTCGCCTAACCTTTTAAATTATTGATTTACTATTATTATTTAATGTCGGTACTAAAAGGAAGCAGCAACTGAATGCCTTTTCGTTGCGACATCGCTTTTATATCCTGCATGATTTTGTAATTGGCCTCACCTAATTCTTCTTTTAATATAGTTTCTTTTGTTTTAGCCAAACCAAAACTTTGCAAAATTTTATCGAGGTCTTTCTCAAAAACGGGGAACTCTTTAATTTTATAATCCTCAATTTGCGCCATGTCTGCGGCATGTTTTAGTGCCACTTCCAAACCACCAAGTTCGTCAACCAGTCCATTGTCTAAGGCGTCAACACCTGTCCACACCCTGCCCTGTGCAATGGCTTTAACATCATCTTGTGTCATATTTCTACCTTCGGCAACCCTATTAGTGAACAACTCATAAATATTATTGATACTTTCTTTTATAAAAGCTTCTTGGGTATCGCTCATGGGTTCAAACAAACTATAAACCACGGCGTTTTTATTGGTTGAAACCTGTTCGGCATTTATGCCCCATTTATCGGCGAGCCCTTTTACATTTGGTAGCATGCCAAAAACACCTATGCTGCCAGTAATTGTTGTAGGTTCCGCTATAATTTTATCGGCATTACTGGCTATGTAATAACCACCTGAAGCGGCCACATCGCCCATCGATACTATAACCGGTTTTACTTTTTTGGTCAGTTCTATTTCGCGCCAAATAAGTTCGCTTGCCAAAGCGTTTCCACCCGGTGAATTTACACGAATTACCACTGCTTTAACCTTATCGTCTTCTCTGGCTTTTTTTAACGAACGGTTTACAGCGCCTTGACCGACATATTTCTCGTCGCCCTCGCCATATATAATTTCACCTTCGGCATAAATAACAGCAATGTGATTACTGCTTGATGTTGTTTTAAGTTTATTGGCCGTATGAATGGCATAATCCTTTATAGAAATGCTGTTTATCTTTTTTAAAGATTCCAAATCTAGAGCGTGTCTTAAACCATTTTGAAACTCATCGAAATATGCAATCTTATCAATCATTTTTGATGCTTTTGCCAATGGTGCAGTTCTCGACAACAAACTGTCGGCAATAGTGTTTAAGCGTTCAGCAGATATATTTCTGCTTACAGAAATTTCTTTTTTAAGTTCGCTCCAAATCCCATTTAAATACCCTTCGATTTGCTCGCGATTATTGGCGCTCATTTCGTTTTCCAGAAAAGGCTCAACGGCACTTTTATATTTACCTAAACGGATGACCTCCATTTTAATCCCCGATTTTTCCTGGAAATCCTTAAAGTACAAATGCTCTGTAGATAAGCCGTTAAACTCCATCATACCTGCGGGATTCATGTAAATAGTATCGGCAACAGAACTTAAATAATAGTCCTTTTGCGTATAAATATCGGCGTACGCCACAATAAACTTATCCGATTTTTTAAACTCCAAAAGGGCATCTCTAATCGCTTTGGTTTGCGAAATTCCCGCTTGAATAAAATTATTATCAATAGTGATGCCTTTTATTTTATCATCGGTAGCCGCATATTTTATGGCATCAATAATATTAAAAAGACCATCTTTTCTATCTTCATTTAAAAAGCTATATTGCTTAAAAACCGTTTTTCCGGCATAGTCTTTTATAGGGAAATCCAGTTTCAGGTTTAACACCGAATTGTTTTTAACAATAATATTGTCATCTGCCGACGAACCTGCCAACAACCCGATTACTATGAGTAATGCAAAACAAATAAACAGGAATACAAAAATTCCCGTAACGGTAGAAAGGACGCGCTTTATAAAGTTCATATTTTAAATTTTGATGGTTAGTAGATTAAACGGTGGCAATGTTACAATTAATTTTGAACTTTTAATTGTTTTAAGATTTTGCTGCGCTGGATTTTGCCCGAAGTGGTTTCATTAAATTGTGCAACGTTGTAAATAGCTTTTGGTTTCTCGAACTTTTCCAACTCTGAAAACACGGAATCAGCCATGGTGTTGGATTCATCTTCAACAACCAAAATTACCTGTTCGCCCAATCTTTCATCTTTTTCAGAAGCTATAAAAAAGCGTTGTTTTATTTTATTTTGAAGTTTGGCCTCTATCTGTTCCGGGGAAAACTTAATGCCTCCCGAGTTTATAATGTTATCAAAACGACCCAGCCATTCAAATTCGGTTTCAGAATACAACTTTACAATATCGTTGGTTACTATGGGCTCGGTTGAAATTTTAGGAGCATCAATTACCAAACAATTTCGCTCGTCTTGAGACAATAAAATATTTGGCAGTGTTTTAAAATGGGATGAAGCAACAGACCCTGCTTCATTAAAATTGTTAAGCTTTTTTAATGCGATATGCGTTATGGTTTCCGTCATTCCATAAGTTTCATAAACATTTGATTTTATACCTTGAATAACTTTTTTCAAGTTGTTTGAAACGGGAGCTCCACCAACAATAATGGTTTTAATGGCATCGCAATAGCCGTAGATTTTTTCAAGTTGCAAAGGCACCATAGCCACAAAATCGTAATGCTTTTTGTAATCGAAAATAGGTTGCGATGTAGGCTGTGTTAAATCTAGTTCCAAGCCTAAAATGATGGCTCTAACCAGCATCATTTTACCTGCAATATAATGTGCTGGCAAACAATATAAAGCCGTATCGCCCGGGTTTAATTTAAGGTAATTGCCCGTCGCAACGGCCGAATTCACCATGCCTTGCTTGCTTATCTTAATAGGTTTTGGTTTGCCCGTAGAGCCCGAAGTGTTTACCGTTATATAATCTTTTTTATCCAACCAATCGAGTAGAAAATTGCCAATATCCTGCTCAAAAGGGCGGCCTTCTTTTACAAAACTATAGGCCACCTCATCAAGGTCTTCAAATGAATAATGATTTCTATCGAGTTTGAATTTTGAATGTACTTTACTATAATCGGGTATCATGATTTCCTATTTCTTCTATTATTTTATAATTTTCTTTTGGAGGCTCTACAACATCGCCCAACAACCTGTCTTTCCAATTGGACCAATTGTATTTTTTTGATAAGATGAAAAGCAGTATTGGAAATATAACAAATACGGGGACAAATATTTCGGCTATTCCCATTTTTTCTGGATCAGACATATCCTTTAAAATTGAATCCGTTTGAAACGCTGTCCAATCTGCCGTAACCAACAAAGCCGTAAACAAATTGTTTGCCGCATGAAAACCTAAGGCCAGCTCCAAACCATCGTCCATTAAGGTAATGATACCTAAAAACAAGCCTGTCCCAATATAATATACCATTATGATATATCCTAATTTTTCAACTTCCGGGTTTGCAATATGTAGCAAGCCAAAACCTATAGATGTGATTAATAATGGCGCCCATTTATTTTTTAAAACAACCCCAAACCCTTGCATTAAATAGCCTCTAAATAAATATTCTTCAAAACTGGTTTGTAAAGGCACAAGCAAAATAGCTATAACACATAATATTAAAAAGGGCTGTAATTGAAAGTTGAGAACGTAATCTTCGGGTGTTAAGAAAAAATAATCGACAAGCACAAAACCGCTAGACACTATGCCCCATAGAAAAAATATAAACCAAAAGCGTTTCCAATCTATTTTTTTTCGAGCTGTTGTTAAGTGTGTTAAAGGCTGTTTGTGTAAAAACTTTGTTGTTAAAAGCAAGCCAACCAAACCAATGGCAAACGATAAAAGCATTAAAAACAAAAACAAATTATTGCCTAAAAGCGCTACCATTTGCGGTATGTCTCCCGGAATATCGCCACCGCCCATAACTTTTATACCTATGCCTATGGCTAAAGGAATCATCCCTATTAATTGCCACGCAACAAATACCAAAACAGAGCCTACTAAATACCGCCACCAATCGTGTAATACATTAAATGTTTGATTTATATACATTATAAAATTTTATGTTAAAAGTTCTAAATTCCAAGCTCGTTTTTTATGGTATTGCAATGTACCATTTTTTACTTGTAATGGGCTATCAAAATTATTGGTAAATAATGCGCCAGTACCAAGTCCTTGGGGTAAATCACTTTGCTTTACAAAAGTGTATTGGGCTATGGCATTTAGCCCAATATTACTTTCCAAAGCACTGGTAATCCACCAACCAATATTCAATTTTTCAGCAATTTCTATCCACACATCGCTACCTTTAAAACCGCCCACTAAACTGGGTTTTAAAATGATGTATTGCGGACATATGGTTTGTAGCAGTTCCTGTTTTTTTGTTACAGAAAAAACCCCTATTAATTCTTCGTCTAAAGCTATGGGCAATGGCGTATTTTCGCAAAGGTTTGCCATGGATTCAATTTGACCCTGTTTTATGGGTTGCTCGATGGAATGCAAATCGAAATCCGACAACATCTTCAACTTTTCCAAAGCTTCATCTTTTGAAAAAGCGCCGTTGGCATCCACACGTAATTCAATATCTTTTGATGAAAATTCCTTTCTAATCGATTTAATCAGATTAATTTCCGTTTGAAAATCAATCGCTCCAATTTTCATTTTTATACAATGGAAACCGGCAGAAATCTTTTCTTTTATTTGCTGTTTCATAAATGCCTCGGAACCCATCCAAATGAGTCCGTTTATAGGAATTGATGCATTGCCTTTTGTAAATTCGGAAGGGAATAATTCAAATTTATTTTCGCTTTCTAAAGATTTAAAGGCCATTTCCAACCCGAATTGTATGCTGGGGAATTTTTTCAACTCATCCAATAACAGCCCTAATCCTAAATGAATGTTCACACAGGTCCATTGTAAAATATCTTCGTAATGCGGCACATCGTCAACACTCAAACCACGAAAAACACCACATTCGCCAATGCCTTTTTTTCCGTTGTGCTCAATAACAATAAACCAAGTTTCCTTGGTTTTTAAAACCCCGCGTGATGTTCCGCTGGCTTGTTTAAAGTTTAAAATGTATTTGTGGTACGTTGCAATCATAGAATTTTCAAAAATAATCAATAAAAATGTTTAATTTGTAAAGCTTTAAAACTAATTTAAAAACCATGCAGTCTCCCGAATTTCCTGATATTATACTATTTGCTATTCCTTTTTTTATCCTTTCCATGATTATCGAATTATATTTAACGGTAAAGGAAGGCATTAATTCTTACGAAAAAAAAGATGCCATATCGTCCATTACCATGGGTTTGGGCAACGTGTTTTTAGGGTATTTTAGCAAAGCTCTGGTTTTGTTGTCGTTTTTATTTGTTTATGAACACTTTAGATTGTTTACCATCCCCGTTGCATGGTGGAGTTTTGTGCTTATTTTTTTTGCTGATGATTTTGCCTACTATTGGTTTCATCGCATTTCGCATGAGTGTCGTTTGTTTTGGGCATCGCATGTGGTGCACCACTCGTCGCAGCATTACAATTTAAGTACGGCGTTACGACAAACCTGGTCCGGGGGTTTTTATTCGTTTATTTTTTGGTTGTGGCTGCCATTGCTCGGGTTTCATCCCGCGATGATTATGTTGCAAATGTCTATTAGTTTACTCTATCAATTTTGGATACATACCGAAACAATTGATAAAATGCCCAAGTGGTTCGAAGCTGTATTTAATACACCCTCGCACCACCGCGTGCACCATGGCAGCAACCCCATTTATTTGGATAGAAATCATGCGGGCATCTTAATTATTTGGGATAAGTTGTTTGGCACCTTTCAGCCAGAACTTAAAGATGAAAAAGTGATTTACGGATTGGTGAAAAACATCGACACCTACAACCCTATCAAGATTGCATTTATTGAATGGTTTAATATGTTTAAAGATGTGTTTTCCGGTAGAAAATCCATTACTAAAAGATTTCTATACTTTATAAAACCACCGGGTTGGAGACACGATGGCACAGGCAAAATCTCTGACGATTTACGCAAAGAATGGATGGATTCAGTTGGCAGTGAAAAAAGAATGTAAACAAACTACAACTCCAAACTCTCGCCAATTTTTAATAGCATTAAATCTTTACCTTTTTCAAAAAACTTGCGTTTGGCAACTTCGTGATCAATTTCAATATAGCCAAACGTATCAAAATGATAGCCTAAAATTTTATCACATGCTACAAAATCGCTGGCCAAAATAGCATCATCGATACCCATTGTGAAATTATCGCCAATTGGAAGAATCGCTAAATCTAATTTTGTTTGAAGTGGAATCAATTTCATATCAAAAGTTAAAGCCGTATCGCCGGCGATATAAATATTTTTGTGCTCGCCTTCAATTACAAAACCACCTGGTTGCCCACCATAACTACCATCGGGAAATGATGACGTATGAATGGCATTAACGTATTTTACACTTCCGAACTCGAAATCCCAAGTGCCACCATGATTCATGGGATGGCCTTCCAATCCCAAATTCTCGAAGTGCGAAACAATTTCAAAATTAGAAACAATAACGGCATCGGTTCGTTTTGCAATGGCTTCAACATCCAAAATATGATCTTGGTGCGCATGGGTTAGCAAAATATAATCTGCCTTAAGCGTATTTATATCAATATGTGACGCTTTATCATTTCCCGTAATGAAAGGATCGACTAAAATATGAGTGTCCTCAACTTGAATGCCCAAACTCGCGTGACCGTAAAATGTGATTTTCATGTGTTCTAAATTTTAACAGAAAAATACAAAAACTATAACAAATGTCCAATTCCCATTAAAATAGCTAAAAACACCGTGGTTAAGGCTAATTTTTTCAGTTCGGGATCTAACAATTTAGGCTCTTTAATGTTGTTTATTTTTTTTATGTGAACAATTAATGGCCAATAGGCAACCACAAAAATTAAATTTAATGGCGAGGTATAATACAAAATGCCGAATAACCCCGATAAAATTATAGCGGATACTATAAGCACCGTGTGATAAATTTTAACTTTATTTTGTCCCAATTTTACCGCTAGTGTAATTTTATTCGATTTTTCATCCGAAATTATATCACGCATGTTGTTCAAATTTAAAACGCCCATACTCAACAAGCCGATAGTGCAGGCTGGCAAAAAAACCACATGGTCAATGGTTTTCGCGTACAGTACATAACAACCAATAACGCTTACCAATCCAAAAAAAACAAAAACAAAAACATCGCCTAAACCTCGGTAGCCATAAGCATTTTTTCCAATAGTATAGCGCATTGCCGCTACAACACTTGCAATACCCAATACAAAGAAGAGCAAGGTGAGTAAAAAATGTTTAACGCCAAAAGCCGTAAATACTAGAGCGAAAGCCAATGTTATTGAAATTAAAATATTAATTCGGATGGCATGAAACATATCATCGGGTGATATTTTACCACTTTGAATGGCGCGCTCCGGCCCTATACGGTCTTTATTATCGGTGCCTTTAATACCATCGCCATAATCGTTTGCCAAATTGGAAAGTATCTGTAAACTTAGGGTCGTTAAAATAGCCAGAACACAGATTTTCCAGTTAAAATAACCATTATATGCCGCTAAACAAGTCGCTAAAATAATTCCGGAAACCGATAGCGGTAGCGTTCGTAAACGCATGGTTGAAATCCAAATAGAGATATTTTTCATTTACGGAATCCATTTTTTTACAAAGTTAGGTTTTCGTTTTTCAAGAAAAGCATTTCGACCTTCAATAGCCTCGTCGGTCATATAGGCTAAACGGGTTGCTTCGCCAGCAAATACCTGTTGCCCTACCATGCCATCATCAGTTAAATTCATAGCGAATTTTAGCATTTTAATTGATGTTGGCGATTTTGCCAATATTTCCTGAGCCCAGTTATAAGCGGTATCCTCTAATTCGTCATGCGGAATTACGGCATTTACCATACCCATATCGTTAGCTTCCTGAGCGGAATAATTCCGACCCAAAAAGAAGATTTCACGGGCTTTTTTCTGTCCCACCATTTTTGCCAAATATGCCGACCCATAGCCGCCATCAAAACTGGTTACATCGGCATCGGTTTGTTTAAAGATAGCGTGCTCTTTGCTTGCTAAAGTTAAATCGCAAACCACATGTAAACTATGTCCGCCTCCTACTGCCCAACCAGGAACCACTGCAATAACTGCCTTTGGCATAAACCGGATAAGCCGTTGCACTTCCAATATGTTTAACCGGTGGTAGCCATCTTCTCCCACATAACCTTGATGTCCCCTGGCTTTTTGGTCACCACCCGAACAAAAACTCCAAACGCCATCTTTGGTTGATGGCCCTTCGGCCGATAACAATACCACCCCTATATTTACATCTTCGTTGGCATCATAAAAGGCATCATAAAGCTCGCTGGTTGTTTTTGGACGGAAAGCATTTCGAACATTTGGTCTATTAAACGCAATTCGTGCTACGCCATTATATTTTTTATAGGTAATATCTTGATATTCTTTAGCGGTTACCCATTTTGCTTGTTCCATTTTTTATATTTTAGTCAAAAATAAATTTTATTTCATTAAAACACTTGTTTCAGCATGAAAAATAGCCTTATTGTAGTCATTTTAATTTTTGTTTCATTTTTAAGCAATTCGCAATCTTATGAATTTGAAACCCTAATAGATTTAGAAACAACCGATGTGATTAGCCAAGGCAATACGGGAACTTGCTGGAGTTTTTCTGCATCGTCGTTTTTGGAAAGTGAAATCATGCGTACTACGGGCAAAAAAATAGATTTATCAGAAATGTACACCGTACGAAACACCTATCCGAAAAAGGCTTGGAATTACATTATGCGACAAGGCAAAGCACAGTTTAGCGAAGGCGGTTTAGCCCACGATGTAATTAATAGTGTTGCAGATTATGGCTTGGTACCAAACGCTGTGTATCCTGGTTTGGAAGCTCATACAACAAGACACAATCACGCTGAAATGATAGCCGTTTTAAAGGGCATTCTCGATGTTTATATTGAAAATCCCGGGCGCCAGTTATCTCCAAAATGGAAACAGGTAACCGAAAGTGTTTTGGATATTTATTTGGGCAAAAACATATCAACTTTTAATTATGAGGGCGTACAATACACCCCGAAATCATTTTTAAAAATGACTAAAATAAACCCGAAAGATTATATTAGCATTACCTCGTTTTCACACAAACCTTTTAATTCAAGCTTTATACTAAACATTCCGGATAATTTTTCCAACGGGTCGTTTTTAAACGTTAAGCTAGACGATTTAGTGGACATAACAAATAAGGCGCTAAAAGCGGGTTATACTGTTGAATTGGATTGCGATGTAAGCGAAAAAACCTTTTCATCAAAACATGGTTTAGCGGTAATTCCTGAGGATACCATTAACCAAATTGAAGCTTTGGAACGTGTACTGCCGGAAAAAGAAATCACCCAAGGTTTAAGGCAACAAGAATTTGAAAATTACAATACCACCGACGACCATTTAATGCATATTACCGGAATTCTAAAAGACCAAAATGGAACGACGTATTATAAGGTAAAGAATTCTTGGGGTAAAAATTCAGACCGTGTAGCAAATGACGGTTATATATATATGAGTGAGTCTTATTTTAGGTTAAAAACCATTTCTATCATGGTGCATAAAGATGTTTTGCCAAAAAATTTATTGAATTAAAATGAAATAAATTTGAAAATAAATTGAAAAACATAGGTTTGTAGTCTTTTATTTATTATTTTTGTCCAGATTTAAAATTTAATCGGTAAAAACAAGCACTTTAACCTGTTTTTTATTTTATCGATTATTTAATCCCAACATCTATGCTATTTACAATTACCATTTCAATTTCTACGCTCGTTGCTATAAATTTTTTATTGTTAAAATTTAGCAGCAACAAAACAAACAGAACCTCAAAAGTAAATAAAAAACCTATTGTTTTAAAGCCAACTATTGTTTTAAAACAAGAATCTGAAAAACTTGCACCTACAGGAAGTTAACAGCATATATTTTACCAGGCTATCGTTTTATTCCCTTTTTGATTTAATAGTAAATTCACTTTACTAAAGTGCTTATTGCCAAACCAATATCCTCTATTTGCGCTTAACGGAGAAGGATGTCCCGACTCTAAAATACAATGCTTTTTCGTATTGATTAATTTGGCTTTTTGTTTTGCAAAACCGCCCCAAAGTAAAAATACAACTCCTTCTTTATTATCACTTATTAGCTTTATCACTGCATTTGTAAACAGTTCCCAGCCTTTTTTTTGATGGCTACCTGCTAGATGCGCCCTTACTGTTAACGTGGCATTTAACAATAAAACACCTTGGTTTGCCCAACGTGATAAGTTTCCGTTTTTAGGATACGGTATGCCTAAATCGCTTTCAATTTCCTTAAAAATATTAATTAACGATGGCGGATGTGCGATACCTTCATTTACCGAAAAGCACAAACCATTTGCTTGCCCAACGCCATGATAGGGATCCTGACCAATAATTACAACCTTTACATCGTTAAAATGGCACTGATTAAAAGCATTGAATATCTGGTTTTCAGGAGGAAAACAGGTTTCATTTTTATACTCAGATTTAACAAAATCAGCAAGTTTTTTAAAATACGCTTTATCAAATTCGGTTTGTAAATAGGGTTGCCAACTTTTGTGAATTTCTAAGGTCATTTTTATATATCTAAAATTACACTAAAAATATTACTATCTTTCGATTAAATAAAACAATCAGGATTGAAAAAAATAAAATTTCCAACGGCCCAAACCATACTATTAATAATTGCTGGCTTAGTTGCTATTTTAACCTGGTTAGTTCCTTCAGGAAAATACGATTCATTAGCCTATAATAAAACCGAAAATACGTTTACCAAAACAAGTTTAAATAAAACTGTAGAATTAGCAGCTACTCAAGAAACCTTAAATGCCCTGGAAATTAAAATTCCGTTAGAGAAATTCACTAATGGCGATATATGGAAACCTATAAGCATCCCAAATACATATAAGGAAGTTGAAGCCTCTCCTCAAGGCTTTGTTGAATTTATAAAATCTCCCATTAAAGGTATTATTGAAGGTGCAGATATTATTTTTTTAGTGTTAATTATTGGCGGGTTAATTGGTATTATAAATTTTACAGGTGCCTTTGATGCTGGTATTTCTTGGTTGGCAGAAACATTAAAAGGAAACGAGTATATTTTAATTATTTTAGTTACCTTACTTATTGCTGCTGGAGGGACCACCTTTGGTTTAGCAGAAGAAACCATAGCCTTTTACCCTATTCTCATTCCTATATTTTTAGCGGCTAAATATGATGCCTTGGTGCCGTTAGCATGTATTTATATTGGCTCTACTATTGGTACTATGGGCTCTACTACAAATCCTTTTAGCTCTATTATAGCATCTGATGCGGCTGGTATAAATTGGACAACGGGAATTACCGGAAGGTTTATCATGTTGGGTTTAGGCACACTTATTTGTATTTTGTATATCATTAGATATGCAACACGTGTAAAAAAAGACCCTACAAAATCTATTATCTACGATCAAAAAGAAGACATAGAACAACACTTTGGCAATACTACAAACGCTTCTTTAAAATTAACTACGCGGTTACGCATTATCCTTTTCATTTTTATTATGTGCTTTATCGTTATGATTTATGGGGTTTCTCAATTGGAATGGTGGTTTGTAGAAATGACCGTAGTATTCTTAATAGGCGCCATTGCCATAGGTGTTATTGGAAAAATAAAAGAACACGTTTTTGTAGATGTTTTTGTAAAAGGCGCCGGCGATTTATTGGGTGTCGCCATTATTATCGGAATTGCCAGAGGTGTTACTATAATAATGAATGACGGACAAATTAGTGACACCCTTTTGTACTATGCCAGCAACACAACTAACGGCATGAATAAAGGTCTATTTATAAATGTTATGCTATATATTTATGGCGGATTGTCGTTCTTTATTCCTTCATCTTCTGGAATGGCGGTATTAACTATGCCTATAATGTCTCCGTTAGCTGATGGCGTTGGTATGGGAAGGGAAATGGTAGTAAACGCTTACCAATACGGTATGGGCTTGTTCGCATTTGTAAATCCAACAGGGTTAATTTTAGCTTCTTTGGCCATTGTAAAAGTAGGCTACAACAAATGGTTGAAATTTGTAATGCCATTGGTTATCATCCTGTTGCTATTTACGATGCTTGTACTAACTATTTCGGTTTATATATAAAAAATCACGACAGAATCCTAACCAACAACTCCTTTAACAAATCCCCTTGAGGCACGGCATTACTACCAACACCTTTGCTTTTTACATCAAACTCGCGCAACACAGAAACAATGGTACTAACTTTTCGCATCGGGTAGTTTTTGGCCGCCGTAATATATTCGTTTACAAAATAAGGATTCACCTTTAATGCCGATGCCACGTTACGGGGCGATTTATCATTTAACCCATGAAAATGAAGCAGTTGCGAAAAGAAATTAAACAAAAGCGACACCGTAACAACCATGGGGTTGTCCTTTGGGTTTTCGGCAAAATAATTAATGATCTGATACGCTTTAACAGCGTTTCTATCGCCAATAGCCTTTCGTAATTCAAAATTATTAAAGTCTTTGCTAATACCAATGTTCTCTTCGATATGTTCGGGCGAAATTTGAGTGCCTTTGGGCAAAATAATTTGAAGTTTTTCCAACTCGTTATTGATTTTACTCAAATCGGTACCCAAAAACTCAACCAACATTTGCGCCGCTTTAGGGGAAATGGTATATTTTTTTGACGATAGCACTCTGCGAATCCAATCGGCGACTTGGTTTTCGTACAATTTTTTGCTTTCGTAAACAACCCCAACTTTTTTAACAGCTTTATATAAGGCCTTGCGTTTATCAATTTTTTTGTACTTATAGTTTACCACCAAAACCGTGGTTTGTTGCGGATTGTTTGCATAATCCACAAGCTTTTCAATGGTACGCGATAAATCTTGTGCCTCTTTTACTATTACCACTTGACGCTCTGCCATCATGGGGTAACGTTTGGCATTCCCAACAATATCGTCAATGGTCACATCGCGTCCGTAAAGCACCATTTGGTTAAACCCTTTTTCTTCTTCTAAAAGCACATTATCTTCAATAAAATCTGAAATCCTATCAATATAATACGGCTCCTCGCCCATTAAAAAATAAATAGGTTTAAGGTTTTTGTTTTTTATATCGGTAACTAATTGTTTGACTTCGTCCACACCATGTAAATTTAAAACTCCAAAAGAAACAACAATCTATTGGAATTTGGTATTTGAATATTGCGATTTGTTATTTTGTGTTTAACTTTGAAAAAATATTAATATCGCATTGCAAGAGCTCAACTTTCCAAAGTTTTCGTTTCGTTTCAAAAGTAGCGAAAATAAAATTTCTATATTCGATAGTATTCGTAAAAAATTTGTGGTTTTACAACCCGAAGAATGGGTGCGACAACATTGTGTTCAATATTTAATAGAAGAAAAAGGCTATCCGATATCTTTAATTAACGTTGAAAAGGAATTGATTGTGAACACGTTAAAAAAGCGATACGATATTGTGGTTTTTAATCCAGACGGAAGCATCCATTTAATTGTAGAGTGCAAAGCGCCAAACATTGCGATTAACCAAAATACTTTCGATCAAATTGCACAATATAATTTGGTGCTTAACGCGAGTTATTTAATGGTAACCAACGGATTAAATCACTATTATTGCCAAATGGATTTTGAAAAGGAGCGCTATAATTTTTTAAAGGAAATTCCAAAATATAGTAAGCAGTCGCGGTAAACAGCCACAGTCAATGAAAACAAAGTCAGAATATATTTTAAACGGGAGTAGTATCAAAAGTGAAAAAAGTTTTTACAATCAAGTAGAAAAGCAACTCACTTTTGGTTTGACATGGAAAATTGGAAGAAATTTAAATGCTTTTAATGATGTTCTTCGTGGTGGATTCGGTCGTTTTGACTGTGATGAAAAAATAATATTGAAGTGGAAAAACTTCAAAAAAAGTGAAGAATACCTTAGTCAAGCTTTTTTAAATAGAGTATTGGAAATTATTGATGAAAGTGAAAATATTACATTCATTAAGGTTAATTAAATGAAAACAGCCATCGTCATATTAAACTGGAACGGAAAAAAATTGTTGGAGCAATTTTTGCCATCGGTCATTCAGCATTCAAACGAAGCTGAAATTTATGTAGCCGATAATGCCTCGACCGATGACTCTGTCGCATTCATCAAAACCACTTTCCCTACAATTAAAATCATTCAAAATAAAGAAAACGGCGGTTATGCCAAAGGGTACAATGAAGCGTTAAAAAATATTGAAGCTGATGTGTTTTGTTTGTTGAACAGTGATGTGGAAGTGACCAAAAAATGGCTCACTCCTATTATAGATACGTTTAATGCTGAAGAAAATACCGCGATAATCCAGCCTAAAATTTTAGATTACAACAAAAGGGATTATTTTGAATACGCCGGAGCAGCCGGTGGTTTTATCGACAAATTTGGGTATCCGTATTGTCGCGGACGCATATTTAACACCCTTGAAAAAGACAACGGACAATATAACGATACCACTGAGGTTTTTTGGGCATCGGGTGCCTGCTTGTTTATCAGAAAAGAGGTTTTTAATACCTTAAACGGATTTGATGAAGCCTTTTTTGCACACATGGAAGAAATAGATTTATGCTGGCGCGCCAATAATTTGGGATACAAGGTAAAATATGTTGGCAGCTCAACAATTTTTCATGTGGGCGGTGCCACTTTAAGCAATACCCATCCGAAAAAAACTTTTTTAAATTTCAGAAACAGTTTATTCGCCGTAACAAAAAACGCTAAGGGCAACCTTTTCTTTTTAATACTTGCCCGATTAATTCTAGATGGCGTTGCAGGCGTAAAATTTTTATTCGAATTAAAGTTTAAACATATTTTAGCCATTATTAAAGCGCATGTTGGTTTTTACGCGCATTTACCCTATTTACTCAAACAGCGAAAAACACTAAATCAAACCATAAAATATTATCAAAAAACATCCATAGTATTTGCATATTTCGTAAATAAAAATACCCTTTATAAAAGTTTATGAAAGGGTAGTAAAAGTTTTGTTAACAATGCCTTAATCAGGAGTTTTTTTCATACTTTTGCGTATCAACAAAAACAGAAATTTTAATCCATTTAATAATTATGAAAAAAGTTTTATTACTTAGCTTAGCAACTATTTTTTTATTAAGCTCATGTGTATCAAAAAAACAATTTACCGACTTACAAGCAAAACAAAAAGAAACTCAGGATTTGTTAAATTCTGCAACCGTTAAACTAAACTCTTGTTTAGCAGACAAAGCAGCTGTAACAGCAAGAGCAACCGCTTTAGAAGAGCAAATTGCAGATTTGCGTAAAAGCAACGACAACCTACAAATATTATCTGCCAAAGGTGCAAGTAGCATTGAAAAAACACTTGAAAGCATAAAAGAAAAAGAACTAAAAATAACGCGTTTACAAGATGCGCTTACCAAAAAAGACAGCGTAACATTGGCATTGGTAACTAGCCTTAAACGTGAGGTTGGTATTAACGATCCGGATATTGAGGTAAACGTAGAAAAAGGTGTTGTATTTATTTCAATTGCCGATAAACTATTGTTTAAAACCGCAAGCTACAACGTAACTCCTAGAGCCAAAGAAGTTTTAGCCAAAGTGGCTAAAGTTATAAACAGCAAACCAGAATTTGAAGCAATGATCGAAGGTCATACCGATAGCCGATCGTTCCAAAAAGGTGTGTTGTTAGACAACTGGGATTTAAGTGTTAAGCGCGCTACATCAATTGTTCGTGAGTTACAGGATCTTGGTGTAAACCCAGGACAATTAATCGCAGCCGGACGTAGCCATTACGTGCCTTTAGTTGATAACGATACTGCTGAAAACAGAGCAACAAACAGACGTACACGTGTTGTTGTGCTACCTAAAATCGATCAGTTCTACGAAATGATTGAAAAGGAAATGAAAAACCTAGAAGCTGGTGGAAACTAATTAGCTCTCAATTATAATTTTAAAAGCCCAATCTTTCGATTGGGCTTTTTTTTATGCTGATTTTAGCTGAATGCATTTCAATATTATGGCGTTACCCCACCCTTCGACTCTGCTCAGGGCAAGTGGGGTCAGGCTTTCCGTTATATCTTTTTTTCGCGCACTCAAAAAAGGATGCCACTGCAATCCTTAACGCGCTTATTTGCCAAGTGTAGCTCTTGATTAAAGTCCATTTTAATATTGGCATTTTTGGTAAAACAACAAAACTCATTCACTATAACATTCAAAACACGCTATTAATGAGTCTGGTAAATCTATATCCTCCGAACCTTTTAATGCCTCATGGAGTTTACCTCGTTCATCAATTACTTTTTTAAATTCAATGGCATACTGCACAAGGTTGTCCCTTCGGCTTTTAATTTTTTCAACAATCTCCTCTCCATCACGGTTGGCAATGGCTTTGTCCCAAACATGCAAAGCGGATTCAATGGTTTTATCCGTTAATTTTTTCTGTAAAAACTTGGCTTCTCCTATAAAAATAGATTCCGGTGTATTAAGCAGAAAATATCTGTCAAAGGGGTAAACAAGACCAGGTAAAAAATCTATATCTTTTTCAAATGGTCGCAACATGGGTTCTATATTTTTATTAGCAATTAACGACGGAATAACTCCTTCAATATTAAAAAAAGCATTATCACGGTCTGCTGCAATTGGTATGCCCGTATATTGATTGTTGTTTTTTTGAATCGCCCAACCCCATTGTTTTGTGTGCCTATCCCAATCACCAATTAAAAAATCGAATAAGCGCGAGCGCACCAATGCATTTTTATCTATGCTTACTGTTTCTGGATGATTGCGTTTAAGTTCTTGCAAGTCTTCAGTATCCAAAATTTCAATGATATTTTCAAGTGCAGTCCAATTTTTTTTGCTGTCCGATTCGTATTCCAACAAAAACAATCGATTTCCAAATTTATCATTAAAATCACCCAATAATTTTTGCTTGGGAATAAAAACCAACTTGGGATGTGTGTGCAGTACTTTTGATGATTCGGCCAGTTCTGCCGCTAGTATAGCACCATAAGGATGCTGTGCTGAAATACCATCAACAACTATATTTTCGAGGCCTAGGGTTCTTAAAAACTCGGGGATTAAAGGCTGTGGATCCTTATTAACGCTTCGTAAAGTGTAAACAATTCCACTTGGTGCCTTGAGCTTTAACGAGTGTGTTTGTTTACCGCCACCTTCTTTAATTATGCTCATCCCTCCAAAAAGCGTATCTAGATAAACAACCGGTGCTTTTATTGGTGTTGCCCATGCCTCTCTATATTGTTCGCCTTGAATGAGTTTTTTAATGGTTTCACCCTCGTATAGCATGCTTGCTGCGATACGAACCGAATCGTAATCTTTAAAATTTATCGACTCTACGTTATCGATATTTATAAGATGTCCGCGCTCAAACTCTTTGTCTGTACTGGAAACAGACCAATATATTAAACCAATGGCAAGTATTAAAAACAGTAATAGGAATAATAAAAACTTTTTCATTACAGCAATTTAAGAATTTATTACCTCAAACACTATAACTCACAACCTGTTTCATGTTTAATTAAACAACCAAACGTTCAATAATAGCTTTGGTGGGTAAAATTTCTGTGGTGTGCTCAATACTTGGACCTGCCACCCAAACTGTTTTGTAAGTCGCCTTGGTTGCTGCATTTTTTGTGGCATTCATCCCAATGGAGAAACGAATCATCTTCACCCATTTTTTGAGCTTTTTATTCTTATTGAGTAAATTTTCAATCCATGTGGCCTTAGTACCTATTTTTTGGACATAAGGTGTATTGATAACTGTACACGGCGTGCCCGAAATACGTTCGGTCACCACAATGTCGTCAGCGCCGTAATCTACACAAGCTTGTTTGTATTCTTCGGTAACACTGGCTTCGGTTGATGCAATAAACGGACTGCCCACCGATACACCCGCTGCGCCGTAACTCAACATCTTATCAACATCTGCTTTACAACCTACGCCACCGGCAGAAATTATGGGAATGTTGCAATTAGACACCAATTGCTTAATCAAATCTTCAGGCGATTTACCACCTCTATGGCCACCGGCTTTGTTGTTCACAGCTATAACAGCATCGGCACCTAAGTCTTCAACTTTTTTGGCGAACTTTAAATCCACCACATCGCAAAACACTTTGATACCAGCTTTATGTGCTTGGATAATGGTTTCTTCCGGACTGCCTAACGAGGTTATTATAAAATCGCAACCTTCTTCACAAATTACGCGTAACTGATCTTTATATTTAACATTCGATTTGTTTACAATTAAATTAAAACCAAACGAACCACCTTCAACTTTGTTGGCATGCAATTCTTTTATAGCCGCTCGTAATTCATCAAGTGTTCTATAATTAAGTGCCGGAATACAGCCTGCAATACCGCCTTTCATGGCTTCAGTAACCATGGCCACGTTTGATACCAAAAACATGGGCGCTTGAATGATGGGGTATTTAATATTTAAAAGTTGTGTGAGTTTGGTTGCCATTTTTTAAATTGATTTGAGCAAATATAATAAATATTATGCACGCATAACAAATTAAGATAAATCTAATCTAAAAAACGATAATAGCCGGTTTTAAGATAAGCGCCTTCGGGGAAACCTATTGGATGATCGATATCGTGCTGTGTTTTTAAAAGCACCTTAAATGCTCTTTGGGTTTCCAATAGCACTTGATTGTTAATATCGTAAAAAACCTGTGCCTGGATACGGGACGAACACGATGCCAATACCAACAATCCGTTTTTACTTGTAAGCTGTTCACCCAATGCTGCCAATTGCGCATATTTTTTTTTGGCTAGCGCAATTTCCGAAGCTTGTTTGGCAAAACTAGGTGGATCGATAACAACAACATCAAAAGTTGTTTTGTTTTTTATAAGATCATTTAACGCTTTAAAAGCATCATCAGCAATGGTTTTATGTGTTCCGGTGTAAGTGTTTAATTTTCCGTTTTCAATGGCGATTTCCAAAGCTTGTTTGCTAATATCCAAACTGGTTACTTCTTTGGCGCCATTTGCCAGTGCATGAACCGAAAACCCACCAGCATAACTAAACACATCCAAAACCGATTTGTTTTTGCTCCACATACCCACTTGTTTTCTATTGGCGCGATGATCTAAAAAATAACCGGTTTTATGACCTTTGATTACGTTAGCTGAAAAATTAACACCATGTTCAACAAACTGAACGACATCATGTTCCAAGGCTCCAAAAACAACATCGCCGTTTTTAAATTGATGGTTTTTAGACTGCTCTAAACCTCTGCTTAATCGAAGCACAACGGTTTCAGCTTTCGAGGTTTGTTGCAAACTCGGAATAATGGCATCTAAATACGGCAGCCAAATCTCAGAATAAATTTTAACAACCAATACAGTGGCATAAACGTCGGCTATTAAACCCGGAAACCCATCGTTTTCACCAAATAGTAAACGATAACTATTCGTATTTGTTTTTAATAAACCAAGCCGTTTCGCATACGCTTCCTCAATTTTATCTTGAAAAAAAGCGGCATTGATTTGAACCTTTTCCTGCTCGCTATAAAGCATCTTAATGCGAATGGGCGAATGCGCATCATACAACCCCAAACCTATAACCCGGTTTTTATTTTTACCAAAAATGATGGCCAAATCCCCGGTTTTGGCATCATCGTTTATTTTTACAATATTATTGGAAAAAACCCACGGATGTCCTTTTACAACAAACTGTTCGCCTTTAGCGCTAAGCTTAACGGCTAAACGTTTTGGTTTGTAATTTGATTTTATTTTTGGTGAAAAAGGCATTAAAATTTTAATTATAACGATTGAATTTACAAAGAAACGCTTTTTCTGATTCATTTTGCTTCGATTCGGACGCCATCGGAACTTAAGGTCATAATTATACGTTCTATTTTTCAGAAACAAAAAAACGCAACCAAATTAATGATTGCGTTTTTTATTATTATCAACCTGCTGCTCTTCCACTAAGCTAATTCCCCAATATTAATTACTTGTGGAGAATATGGGAATCGAACCCATGCACACAGAATATTTTGATGAGATTCCTGCCTTCGCAGGAATGACAACTTACTTCACTTCCTCAAAATCTACATCTTCCACATCGCTACCTTCTGCTTGACCGTTTTGGCTGGCATCTGGTCCGGGTTGCGCTTCTCCGCCACCTTGAGCTTCAGCTTGTGCTTTGTACATTTCTTCGCTAGCTACTTTCCAAGCTTCGTTTATTTTGTCTAAAGCTGGCGTAATCACCTCAATGTCTTTAGTTTCGTAAGCTTTTTTCAACTCTTCCAAAGCATCTTCGATAGGCTTCTTTTTATCATCGGATAATTTATCGCCAAACTCTTCCAATTGCTTTTCGGTTTGGAAAATCATAGAATCTGCTTCGTTTAATTTCTTAGCATTTTCCGCTGCTTTTGCATCAGCTTCAGCATTCGCTTCAGCATCTGCTTTCATTTTTTGGATTTCCTCTTCAGTTAAACCAGAAGATGCTTCAATACGAATATCTTGGGTTTTATTTGTTGCTTTATCTGTTGCAGTAACGTGAATAATACCGTTTGCATCAATATCGAAAGTCACTTCAATTTGCGGTGTACCACGTCTTGCAGGTGGAATACCATCTAAGTGAAAACGTCCAATGGTTTTGTTGTCGGCAGCCATAGCACGCTCACCTTGTAATACGTGAATCTCAACCGATGGTTGATTATCGGCAGCTGTAGAGAACACTTGCGATTTCTTGGTAGGAATCGTAGTATTCGCTTCAATAAGCTTCGTCATTACATTACCCATGGTTTCAATACCTAATGATAAAGGCGTTACATCCAAAAGCAATACGTCTTTAACATCTCCTGATAAAACACCACCTTGAATTCCAGCTCCTAAAGATACCACCTCGTCTGGGTTTACACCTTTGCTCGGTACTTTTCCGAAGAATTTCTCAACGGCTTTTTGTACGGCAGGAATACGTGTTGAACCACCAACCAAAATAACTTCGTTGATATCTCCTTTTGATAAACCAGCTGCTTTTAATGCAGATTGGCAAGGCTCGATAGTACGTTTTACCAAGTCGTCAATTAATTGCTCAAATTTAGAACGTGTTAAAGTTCGCACCAAGTGCTTTGGTCCACTCGCTGTTGCTGTAATATATGGCAAGTTAATTTCTGTTTGCTCAGAAGATGATAATTCAATCTTCGCTTTTTCGGCTGCTTCTTTTAATCGTTGTAAAGACATCGGGTCTTTGCGTAAATCCAAAGACTCTTCTGCTTTAAACTCATCAGCTAACCAGTTAATGATTTTTTCGTCAACATCATCACCACCTAAGTGGGTATCGCCTTCAGTAGATAATACTTCAAAAACACCATCACCTAATTCAAGAATGGATACATCATGTGTTCCTCCACCAAAATCAAATACAGCAATTTTTTGGTCTGTACTCTTTTTGTCCATGCCGTAAGCTAAAGCTGCAGCTGTAGGTTCGTTAATAATTCTTCTAACTTTTAAACCTGCAATCTCACCTGCTTCTTTGGTAGCCTGACGTTGTGCATCGTTAAAATAAGCCGGTACGGTAATAACCGCTTCGGTTACCGTTGCGCCTAAATAATCCTCGGCTGTTTTCTTCATTTTTTGAAGAATCATGGCCGATAATTCTTGAGGCGTATACAAACGTCCGTCAATATCAACTCGTGGTGTATCGTTATCACCTTTTACCACTTTATATGGTACACGTTCTGCTTCTTTTTTAGATTCAGAATATTTATTACCCATAAAACGTTTAATCGAATAAACAGTTTTTGTAGGGTTAGTTACCGCTTGTCTTTTTGCAGGATCACCAACTTTAATCTCACCGCCTTCAACAAAAGCGATAACCGATGGTGTCGTGCGTTTACCTTCTGCGTTTGGGATAACAACAGGGTCGTTACCCTCCATAACAGAAACGCAAGAGTTGGTTGTTCCTAAATCGATTCCAATAATTTTACTCATAATATTTTATACTTTTAATTTGTTGTGTTTACTTTTTATAATTAGTCTTTTTTAATTCTCAATTTCTACTTATCTAACATTATTGTAACGCCTTTTCTCGTTCCAAGTATGTCCCTTTTTATTAGCATTAAGCTTTAAGGTAAATAAATTATTTTTTGTTCTCATAACATGTAAATCTTCTCAATGTTCATTTTTAATTTCAGGTAGGTTAAGTCAATCATTATGCCAACTCAAAAAGTATGACACAGTGTCATATTTTAGTCGACAGTAAGCAGTTTACAGTCACACTCAAATACAACAAAAACTGCGGCCTCCTGTCATCGGTCTCCTGCCTTCTGCGTATTCTCTCATCTCATTTTTTAATATGGGCGCAACCTTTGCCCTTCGGCTGCGTTCAGGGTGGCAGGTCGGGCTTTCCGCTTATAGTTTTGGCTCGATGCGCGCCTCGCCAAAAGCTGCCGCTGCAATCCCTTGCGCACTTGCTCGCAGCAACAGTAACTTAACGCCTAATATTTTTTCAACACAACACTTTGTCCCTTAGCATCTTTGCGCGACATAAAGGTTTTAAGTCACAGTCGCAGTATTCAATCGCACTCAAACGCAACAAAACCTTCGGTCATCGGCTTTCTATCTTTTACATATCATCTCATCTCTTTTTTCCAATGTAAGTAAAACTATAAACAACCTCCGCTAATCTCCGTGTAACATCCACAATACTAACCCTTCCGTGAAAATCGGTGAAATCCGTGTCAAAAAAAATTATGAATCAAAAACAAACTCTCTATATTTGCCAAACTATAACGATTGCGTAATTATGGAATGTATTTCGGTTTTCGATATGCTAAAAATAGGCGTTGGCCCTTCAAGCTCGCATACACTCGGGCCTTGGCGCGCCGCCGAACGTTGGATTAAAGAATTAAAAACGGCAAACAAGTTTGATAAAGTTGAAGCCATCTCCGTCGATTTGTACGGTTCGCTGTCATTAACAGGCAAAGGGCATGCCACCGATTTTGCCATTATGCTTGGTTTAAGCGGTGCCGACCCGGAAACCATTCCTACAGAACACATTAATTCAACCATTGCGGCCATAAAAAACACTAAAACAATACGTTTTAACAACGAAAAAACCCTTGCGTTTAACCCAGAAACCGACATTGTTTTTAATAAAAAGTTTTTACCGTTTCATGCCAATGCCATGATTTTTACTGCCCTCATCAATGGTAGGAAATCAAAATCGACCTTCTACTCCATCGGTGGCGGTTTTGTTGTAAAAGAAGAACGCACAAACCATAAACGAAATTTTGAAATCAAGTGCACCTTTCCGTACCCAATCGAAAAAGGCACAGAGCTTTTACAGTTTTGTAAAAACCTGAATTTACCAATTTCGCAGGTCGTTTTGGAAAACGAAAAATCCATCCGCGAAGAAGAAAAAATCGATAGCGAACTAAAACGCATTTGGGACACCATGCTGGAATGCATGTATATCGGCTGCCATACCGAAGGCCATCTCCCTGGTGGTTTAAATGTACGGCGACGCGCTTACGATATGCACCAAAACCTAAAAAGCGGCAAACCCTATACAACACCTGTAGAATGGATTTATTCCATTAGGGATACCGAAGTAAAATTTAGGCAAATCATTAAATGGGTAAGCTGTTTTGCATTGGCGGTAAACGAGGTTAATGCCTCCTTGGGTCGGGTGGTTACGGCACCAACAAACGGAAGCGCAGGTGTTATTCCCGCAGTGCTTATGTATTATTTGGTTATTGAAAACCACGATGGCGATTTTGAAGACATCAAACGTTTTTTATTAGTGGCTGGCGAAATTGGAAGCATCTTTAAAAAAGGCGCCACCATAAGTGCGGCCATGGGTGGCTGTCAAGCCGAAATTGGCGTGTCGTCGGCCATGGCGGCCGGCGCCTTAACCGAATTGCTTGGAGGCACCCCGGAACAGGTTTTGGTAGCCGCCGAAATTGCCATGGAACACCATTTAGGGCTAACCTGCGACCCCATTGGCGGACTCGTGCAAATACCGTGTATAGAGCGCAATGCCATGGGCGCCATTAAGGCCATTAATGCCGCAGAATTGGCTTTGGACACCGACCCAAATAATGTAAAAGTACCTTTGGATAAAGTGGTAAATACCATGTGGGAAACCGCCAAAGACATGAATACCAAATACAAAGAAACCAGCGAAGGCGGTTTAGCGGTTGGTGTGCATCTTACCGATTGTTAGTTTGGGCAACCCGTTACTCTGGTTAGCTTTATTTAAAACTTGAATTTGTCAGAAAAAATTTCTAAATTCGTGTACGAAAATTAAAGATATATTTCGTACATAATAAATATATAGTTAATATTAATTATATATGATTGTTGTGCTTCATGTCGAAAAACCTATCAAATAAATGATTGCAGAATTCATAGGACAAGGATTGTTTGAAGATACCGAAGAAAGTATCGGAAATCACGTGTGTTCTACTCTGAATAAAATTTCATTTAACGAAGTAACTTTTTTTAATGCTTTTTTAAGGTCAAAAGGTCTTGAAAAACTTAAACCTTTCATAAAAAAAGCGCAGGAAAATGGAACTAATTTCACTTTTTTTATTGGTATCGATGATAAGATTACATCAAAAGAAGCTCTTGAAATGCTGTTGGAATTGAAAATTGACAGTTACGTATATTCATCTAAACAGTACATTTATCATCCAAAAGTTTATGTGTTTGAAGGAGATGTTAGGAACCGAATTATTACTGGCTCTTCCAACCTAACAAAATCAGGTCTATTCTATAACATAGAATCATCTATTTTACTCGACTTTACAAATGAAGACAAAGGTGGAAATAAGGTTTTGAATCAACTCAAAGATTACTTCTCACCTTTATTGGAATTCACAAGTGATAATCTTGATAAAGTCACTCAAGAACACATAGATTATTTAGCAAACGAGTCTCTAATTTCAATTGAAAAATATGAATCTGATGAAAATTCGCTATTGGACTTTCACGACAATTCTAAAAGACGTTTTAAAAACCCTGAAATAGGAACACTTGGCGAAATAGAAATAACCGAAAATGCTCGTCAATCAAAAAAATATAAATTTAAAATAACAGAAGAGTATTTAGAAAAATGGGATGGAATGTTTGAACGCATGAAAGCCTATAAAGAAAAGTTTGGTCGTACTACTGTTAGTAAAAATAATACAGATGATAAAACTTTAATTGGATGGTATTACAAACAAAAATGGATTTATAATGACTCTGAACTTGAAATGCCTGAAGAGCATTTAAAAAAATTAGAATCAATTGATTTTTATTTCGGAGATGGAAAAGATGAAAGAAGTGATTTCATCCGAAAAAGATGGTTAAAATTATTAAGTAAAGCTTTAAAACAAGGAGAAGAAGTTAGTCAAATTCATAGTTACACATTTGAGGGAGAAAATCTTGGAACATGGTTACAAGAATCTAAAAAAGACCCAGAAACAAGAGCTTTAATTGAAAAAACGGGTTTTGATTATAACAAAAAAAGTAGAAGTCCTAAAAATTCTGCAATAAGGTTTTTAGCACACCTCGAAGAGGATATAAATCCAAAAAAATCCAAATATCAGACTTTATTTAATTCAAGAATCATTCATAGAAAAGATAAAATACCAGATTATCTAATCAATGAAATAAATAAATTGTGGAAACAGAAATTTAAAGAAGATAGAAGTTGGATAAAAAAGTCAAGAGTTAAAGATTATACAGAGGAATGGAAAAAATTTAGAAATAATAAATCTATTAATCCAGAAGGAAAATGGTTTAAGCCAAAACCATACATGGGAAATATTTATGAATGGGTTTGGGGTAAAAGAAAGAATAAAAGTAAAATGGATTTAGTAATTGACAAATTTAACCAAGAAGAGTTAAAAGAATTAAAAAATGAAGGATTTCCTATTGAATAACTAAAAAACACGAAAGCACAACAAAGAACTGAGTTAAAAAATTACGTATTTAAGCTTAACCAAAAACAGTTACACGTGAGCTACAACTACCTTCCCTTTTAAAAATCCAACAATCCATTCTTGGCACGCTTCTTTTCTTCCGGTATCCATTACAGTGGCCTCATTGTTTTTATTGGTATAAGCTGTTTGCAAGATTATTTTATCCATCCTCACAGATTTCATAAGTGCTGTGTCATTTTTATGAAAACCTTCAAAAAACGTATCGACAGTTACTTTAACTTGTGTTTTTTTATGTGTTTAACCAAAAACCGTGGATGCAATCAACATGGCTAAATATAATATTGCGCGTGCCATAATTCTGAATTTTAATCTAAAAATACGCGATACACCTCATAATCAGCACCTCATAAAGAAAAGTTTAACAAAAACACCAAATAAACCTTAATTTACTATTTTTACCAACTATCAAAACAAAGCAAAAACTATGTCTACAGCAAAAAAGGAATACAAGCGCATTACCGTAAAAACATTGGTTGATATGAAAGCCAATGGCGAAAAAATATCGATGCTTACCGCATACGATTATACCATGGCGAAAATTGTTGATGGCGCCGGAATTGACGTTATTCTTGTGGGCGATTCGGCCAGTAATGTTATGGCGGGCCACGAAACCACATTGCCCATTACGTTGGACCAGATGATATACCACGCATCGTCTGTGATTCGAGCCATAGAAAGATGTTTGGTGGTTGTAGACTTGCCTTTTGGAAGCTACCAAAGCGACCCTAAAGAAGCCCTGCGTTCGGCCATTCGCATTATGAAGGAAAGCGGTGCGCACTCGGTAAAAATGGAAGGCGGACGCGAAATAAAGGAATCTATAAAACGCATTTTGAATGCCGGTATTCCAGTGATGGGGCATTTGGGTTTAACGCCACAATCGATATATAAATTTGGAACTTATACGGTTAGGGCGAAAGAAGAAGTTGAAGCCGAACAACTTATTGACGATGCCAAAATGCTCGAAAAAATTGGATGTTTTGCCATTGTGCTCGAAAAAATTCCAGCCAAACTTGCCAAACAGGTTGCCGAAAGTGTCAGCATCCCAATTATTGGTATTGGTGCTGGTAATGGTGTTGACGGACAGGTTTTGGTATTGCACGATATGTTGGGAATGACCCATGAGTTTAATCCCCGTTTTTTACGTCGATATATGAATTTATTTGAAGACATGACCAGCTCCATTTCGCAATATGTGGATGATGTTAAATCGCGGGATTTCCCAAATGATTCCGAGCAGTATTAAGTTTCCGTTCGCAGTCGCAGTATCCAGTTTCGCTCAAACGCAAAAACCTTGATTTATAATTCAACAAAAAATATCAGTAATTAAATATTCGTGAATTAGTGGCCGAAAAAGTTCTATCAAATAAATCAAACCTCAATGTGCTTTACGAAGACAACCACATCATTATTGTTAACAAACGTGTGGGCGACATTGTACAGGGAGACAGAACGGGCGACAAACCCTTAAGCGATGTTGTAAAAGCCTATATTAAAGAGAAATACAACAAACCGGGAAACGTGTATTTAGGCACCGTACATCGGTTGGACCGACCCACTTCAGGCCTCGTGATTTTTGCTAAAACGAGTAAGGTTTTACCGAGGCTCAACAAATTATTTGTTTCAAAAGATATTAGTAAAATCTATTGGGCAGTTGTAAAAAACCAACCTCCAAAACAGGAAGACACGCTTATTAATTGGCTTAAAAAGAATCCGAAAAACAATAAATCGTATGCCCACAACAAAGAGGTAACCGATAGCAAAAAAGCGATTTTACATTACAAAACCATAAAAAAACTCGACAATTACTTTTTACTGGAGGTTCATTTGGAAACCGGAAGGCACCATCAAATACGCAGCCAATTATCAACCATAGGTTGCCCCATTAAAGGCGATTTAAAATACGGATTTGACAGAAGCAACAAAGATGCGGGCATTCATTTGCACGCCAGGGAAATTAAGTTTATTCATCCTGTTTCCCAAATAACCATTCATATTACTGCACCGCTACCCATAGACCCAATTTGGGATGCTTGTTTGTCTTAATTCTGTATCTTTATAAAAAAACATGTTGAATAACATTCCAGACATAATTTCAAATCAAAAGGCCTTTTTTAACACACAAAAAACTAAAGATGTCTCGTTTAGGATAAATGTGCTTAAAAAGTTAAAACAGGCGATTATAAGTCGCGAAAAAGACATTTTTGAAGCCTTGCACAACGATTTTAAAAAACCATCGTTTGAAGCCTTTTTAAGCGAAAACGGTTTGGTTATTGCCGAAATAAACCTCGCCATAAAACACCTAAAATCGTGGAGCAAACCAGAGCGGGTTAAATCGTCTGTTCTTTTATTTCCATCCAAGGATTATATTTATAAATCGCCCTACGGCACAGTGCTTATTATTGGCCCTTGGAATTACCCGTTTCAACTTGCCATAAACCCTTTAATTATGGCCATAGCCGCTGGTAATACGGTAGTTTTAAAACCGAGTGAGCTCACACCAAATACATCGCAATTGGTAGCAGATATTGTAAAAGATATTTTCCCAAAAGAGATGGCTACGGTGGTTCAGGGTAGCGTTGACGTTTCTACCGAGCTTTTAAAACAGCATTGGGACTATATTTTTTTTACGGGCAGCGTTTCGGTTGGTAAAATAGTGGCACAGGCGGCAGCAAAACACTTAACGCCCGTAACCTTGGAATTGGGCGGAAAATCGCCTTGCATTATTGACGACACCACTAATTTAAACCTAACGGCGAAACGTTTGGTTTGGGGCAAGTTTTTTAATGGCGGTCAAACCTGTATAGCACCGGATTATTTGATTGTAAAAACATCCATAAAAAATGATTTGATCGATGCATTAAAGAATGAAATACTTAAAGCTTATGGCGATGCTAAAAATTCTGAAGATTACCCAAGGATTATTAACCGTAAAAACTTTACACGGTTAACACAGCTTTTAAAAGGTGTAACGATTGCTTTTGGTGGCGATTATAATGAAGAGGAATTATACCTTGCGCCCACACTTATTGATGAACCGCCGTTAGATAGTGAGGTTATGAAAGATGAGATTTTCGGACCTATTTTACCCATTCTTTCTTATGAAACCGAAGACGATATAACGTCCATTATACAGCATTTTGACAGGCCTTTGTCGCTTTACGTTTTTTCAAAAAACAAACGTTTTGTTGAAAACACAATTGAAAAATTCAGTTTTGGCGGTGGAGCCATTAACGATACTTTAATTCATTATGGCAACGCCAATTTGCCGTTTGGAGGTATTGGCGCCAGTGGTATTGGAGCTTACCATGGCAAGTTTGGTTTCGATACGTTTACCCATAATAAGGCGATTGTTAAACGCGGCAATTGGGTTGACCCGCCATTTAGATATGCGCCGTACAGCACGAGCAACTTAAGATTGATTAAAACCATGTTTAAGTGGTTTTCGTAGTTACGACGTTGGGTAATTTAGCGTAAGTGTAACACCTTCGTTTGGTTTTGAGTATAAATCCAATGTGGCATTAATCAAAGCTGCCCTACTTTTCATATTTATTAAACCTGAGCCTTTTTCAACGGTATTCATATCAAAGCCTTTACCGTCATCTGAAGCTATAATGGTAATACGTTTTGGTTGGTACTCCAAAACTATTTTAAGGTTTTTAGCTTCAGAATACTTCACTGAATTGGATAAAAATTCTTGTAAAATTCTAAAAATAATAATTTCGTGTTTTCTGTTTTCAAAATCTACCTTATCGCCCTTAATCACTAATTCGGCACTGGTAAATTTCATTTTTTTTAAACGATTCAATTCATTGTTAATCGATTTTTCAAATCCAATGTTCAACACCACTTCATTGTTTAAGGTTTTTGAAAGCGAACGGACTTCTTTTAAACTTTCCTTTAGCGCATCAGAGGTGTCTTTAAACTTATCTTTTATATCGCTATCGGTAAATTGGGTTTTTAAAATACTTAATTGCATACTTGCAAAAGCCAAGAGCTGACCCACATTGTCGTGCAATTCCCAACCAATATTTTTTAGCGTTTGTTCTTGGCTTTCGGTTTGGGCCATGGCAATTTCCTTTTCAAAGGCTTGCTGTTGTTTAATCCTATCTAAAAGCAACTTGTTTTTTCGTTTTTGAAACACCACAAAAAACACCACAACCAAAGCTGTAATAATGATTAAAACCATAATCATGTACACGAGCAAGTAGCGTTCGGCTGGTGTAGTAACAGGTTGGGTTTGGGCTAAAAAAACAGTTAAATAGTTAATCATTATTAATATCTGGTTTACAATAAATGAGTGCAAAAGTAAAAGTGGAGTACATAAATATATTTACGAATAAATAGATTTGCCATTTAAGAATTATAAAATTCCAATCTACACTTCTAAAGTAAATATCATAAAACATTAATGGGGTTGTAATTAACCACCACACAAATATGGTTATCGCAATATAGAAATTTATGGACTTATAAAAGTTTAAAATCTTATCGCTCATTAAAACCTCTACAAAATAAAAAACAGCACATAAAAAAACAATAAGGGCGCCAAAAATTCTAATTGTTGTTAGGTTTCTTGTAAAATACGCCTCCCAATTAAAAATGATGTATAAAACAGAGAAAAGCAAGAAGGAATATGACGTTAATCGCAGAATTAATCTATGAGATTTAGCTTCTAAAACTCTTATAAAATAAAATGAAAAAAACATTATACTGCCTATACTCCAATAGATTGTGCCCCACCAATAATTCTTTTGAAATACGGTCCCTTTTAAAAAACCAAAGTAACCATCGTTGTCAATGTATAGCGTATAAGTCGATATAAACTCTGCCAATACAACAAAAACCAAGAACCATATAAAATACTTAGCAGCTACAAACTTGTATTTTTTATATAAAACCAAACCAGTTATAGCTGCCAATATTTCAAAACTATGTGTGAGTAATAAATAGTTTTGTCTAAAAAAATCTTCCAATATTCAATATTTATTAATTAGGATATGGTGCCCCTGGCGGATAACCTGTGCCTCCATCATTTAAAGGAGAACATTCTGGACAATCCTCTTCATCTCCCTGAAAAGCAAACGGATTCATACTGGCTCTATCTGTACCTTTTTTTGCTGTTGGCACCATAAACATGGTTGTGTAATCTTTTTTATCCTGTCCAGCATTTTCACCGTACACACCCAGGTAAACTCGAATTCCCGTCATGCTATAACCCAAACTATCAGATTCATGTTTAGCAAAAGCTAAGTAGTTTTCAATATCATCTAAAGACCACCAAGTTGAGCGGTTATCCACCTTTCTACCTTGCATGCTTGCCGCGGAATCTACGGCCGCCTTTCTGTACATCGTCCAATTATTATTTAATGTTTTTGCCTGATCTGGTGAAATAACGCCTTTGGGTTTTACAAATTTTATATCATCTATTCCATCGTCAACTTGTCTTGGGCAAAAATAATATGTAGCGAGTGCGCCAACAATAAATCCTAAAATAATGTAGCTTAGTTTTTTCATGTGATAATTCGGTTTTTAATATTAGTAATAGCTGGTCTAAAATAGTAAAAAGTTTTTATTAGAGTTACCATTACCTATGTTTTAATAAAATTCGCTTATACATTATTCAGGAAAACCTAGCATATCTCCCATGCCAACCGTAAACAACCAACAACCGTAAATGGCGTGCTCAATAGTAACCAAAAGTGTGGACTTTGTTTTATTATAGGTTATGGCGAATAATAAGCCGCCTAAAAAAGTTAACACTATTACCAATGTGTTTTTAAAGAAGATATGTCCTAAAGAAAAAACCACGGCATTTAAAAAAATGAAAAGGTTTTTGTTTTTAAAAAGGTTGTGATAGCGTTTAAAATAAAATGTTCTGTAAACCAATTCTTGAGGGTACACTGAAAAAGCGCTGTAAATAAACAAGATAAAAAGCCATAATTTTGGTTTATTGATGAGCACCATAAAAAGTGCTTCTTTATTGGTAAGCCAAACAAAAAGCGTCGTTATGCAAACAATTACCAAAAACTTAACAAGCGTTTGTTTAATGAATAACCGAAAATTTAAATTTTTGGCGATACGGAATTTTTCCTTTTCAACCTTCAACAACATAAAAACAATGTAGAAAAAGCCCATAAACCCGATACCTAATTTGATCCAAAACGGATAGCTTAAAACCAAACTCAAGGGGATCAAAATAAAAATGATAAAAAACTCGAAACCTTTATATAAAACCAAATTCATCTAAACCTTAATTGCTGTGGTGTGTTTTACCTCGTTAATAACAAACATGCTGTGTGTACTGCCAATATGGTTGATGGTGGTTAGTTTTTTTACCATAAACTCCCTAAAGGCTGCCATGTCCTTTACCAATACTTTTAAAAGATAGTCGTAATCGCCACTTACGTGATAGCACTCCAAAACTTCTGTTAAACGATTGACTTCCTTTTCAAAACTAACCACAAAATCCTGACTGTGCTTTTCAAGTTTTATATGACAATACGCCACAAAAGCTTTATCGGTTTTTTCCTTGTTAACCAGAGCTACATATTTATTGATAAACCCTTCCTTTTCCAGTTTTTTAATACGTTCGTAAACCGCCGTAACCGATAGGTTTAATTTATTTGAAAGCTCTTTATTGGTCTGCTTACTATCCTTTTGCAAATAAAACAATAGTTTTTTATCAATATCATCAAAAATCATAATCGAAAATTTTTCATAAAGATAACATTTTATGAAGAAACTATAAACTTTATATCTGTATTGTACTATTATTATAGATTTATTTTCTAAACAACATCATATATATTGTATTATAATCTAAATTAATGGAGTTTTGTAAAAACGACTAAAATCAATTATTATGGCTTTTAAACCTGCAAACAACATTCAAGATTTACAATACTTTGGCGAATTTGGCGGCGTTAACCCTTCAATATCCGACTCTTCAACTTACACTTTTTTATCGGCAAAAACCATGTTTGATACTTTTGAAGGAAACGCCGATGGCTGTTATCTATATTCGCGCCATTCATCGCCTTCTAATTTGTATTTAGGTGAAGCTTTAGCCGCCATGGAAGGCACCGAAACCGCCAACGTTTCAGCTTCGGGTATGGGTGCAATCACACCGGTTTTATTGCAACTTTGTGGGGCTGGCGACCATATTGTTTCAAGCCGGACGATTTACGGCGGCACTTACGCGTTTCTTAAAAACTTTACGCCACGTTTTAATATTGAAACTTCGTTTGTCGATATTACAAAGCTCGATGTGGTTGAAGCCGCCATTAAAAAAAACACTAAGATTTTGTACTGCGAATCGGTTAGCAATCCGCTTTTGGAAGTTGCCGACATTAAAGGGCTGGCAGCTTTGACAAAAAAACACAATTTAAAATTAGTGGTGGATAATACGTTTTCGCCATTATCCATTTCCCCGGCCATTTTAGGAGCCGATGTGGTAATACACAGTTTAACAAAATTTATTAACGGATCGAGCGATACGGTTGGAGGCGTGGTTTGTGGCACTCAAGATTTTATAAACGATTTGCGTAATGTGAACAACGGCGCATCTATGTTATTGGGCTCTACCATGGATAGCTTGCGAGCGGCATCGGTTTTAAAGAATTTAAGAACCTTGCACATTCGTATGCAACAACACAGTTTTAACGCTACTTTTTTGGCTGAAAAATTTGAAGCTGATGGTTTAAAAACAGTGTATCCGGGTTTAAAATCGCATCCTTCGCACAACCTATTTAAATCCATGATGAATGATAAATACGGCTTTGGAGGTATGCTAACCATTGATGTGGGCTCGTTGGAAAAAGCCAACGAACTTATGGAATTGATGCAAAACAGGAACCTAGGCTATTTGGCCGTGAGCCTTGGTTTTTACAAAACCCTGTTTTCTGCTCCTGGAAGCTCCACCTCGTCAGAAATACCCGAAGACGAACAAAAAGAAATGGGCTTAAGCGATGGCTTAATTCGATTTTCCATTGGATTGGATGCCGATATTGAACGGACTTATAAAATGATGCATGACTGTATGAAAGCGTTAAACATTATGTAGCCGACTTTATATTGGTCGGAAAAAAACATAACCTCTCAAGAAAACAAACAAAGCGACTTCAAAAGCATTTCTATTTGCATACATCTTATGAAAATCGTAACATTACGAGACCAAAAACGAGCAGATGCAAGACGAAAAAAATATTTCAGAGATAAAAATTAAAAATCAAAAAATAATTGACAATACAGAATTAAACATTTGGGAAGCTTTAATACCCGTAGTTGCACTTATTGGTATGCTGGCTTACAACATTTACATTTATGGCGATAATGCCTTGAGCGGCAGTAATCAATTCATACTTTTAATGGGAGCTGCAGTAGCGGCAATTGTAGGTTACAAAAACAAAGTACCCCATAAACTCATGATTGCCGAAGTTGCAGAAAACGTTAAATCTACAACTGGTGCCATTTTAATTTTATTAATGGTGGGCGCTTTGGCCGGTACGTGGTTAATAAGCGGCATTATTCCAACCATGATTTATTACGGCTTGCAAATACTTAATCCAACTATTTTTCTGGCGGCTTGTGTAATTATCTGTTCCATTATTTCTATCGCAACGGGAAGTTCCTGGACCACATCTGCAACCGTAGGTATTGCTTTGGTTGGCATTGGCGAAACTTTAGGCATTTCTATGGGCATGACTGCAGGCGCCGTACTTTCTGGAGCTTATTTTGGAGATAAATTATCGCCCCTTAGCGATACCACAAACTTAGCACCCGCCATGGCTGGCAGCGAATTGTTTACACACATCAAATACATGACACTTACTACGGTACCAACCATAGTAATTACCCTCATTATCTTTATAATTATTGGTTTAAATTTAGGTACGACCAGTGCGCCAGTTATTCAAGATAAATTGGACGCTATGGATGCCGTATTTAATATAAGCCCTTGGTTATTTATTATTCCTGGATTTGTGATTTTTTTAATCATTAAAAAGAAACCACCACTTATCGCCCTTTTATTAGGCGCCCTTTTAGGTGGTGCTGCTGCCATTATTGCACAACCAAATATTGTTGCCAATATCGCAGGTGCCGAATCGATAAACTTTCATTCTGCATACAAAGGCGTTATGAATGCCTTAACCATTGATACCGCAGTAACGACAAGTAGTGAAGAACTTAATGATTTATTTACCGCGGGCGGTATGAAAGGCATGCTTGGTACCATTTGGCTCATAATTTGCGCCATGGTTTTTGGAGGCGTTATGGATGCTATTGGTGCTTTATCCAGAATTACAAAATCGCTCTTAAAGATGGCGCATACTACATTTGGGCTATTTGCGAGCACCGTTGCCAGTTGTTTGGCATTGAATTTAACGGCATCCGATCAATACCTGGCTATTGTTGTTCCCGGTAAAATGTTTAAACAAGCTTATGAAGACAAAGGCTTAGCGCCAGAAAACTTAAGTAGAACGCTTGAAGACTCCGGAACGGTAACCTCGGTTTTAATTCCGTGGAACACCTGTGGCGCCTATCATTCAAAAGTCCTTTTTGGTTACGCCGGAGCTACGGCTTATATTCCCTACGCATTCTTTAGCATCTTAAGTCCGATTATGACTTTGCTTTTTGCCGCTTTTTCGATTAAAATCAAGCAATTGAAAGAGAATAACAAATAACTATTGATATTGTTTTTTACCATAATTAAAATCTATCGACAGATAAATAATAAGAATTTTATTTCCTCATAAAATTGAAAGGGTATAGTATCTTTGTATGGAAGAAATTATTAACAATTAAAAATAAAATTCACATGTCATTTGTAGGTAAAAAATTTCCAGACTTAAACGTAAACGCCATGAACGAAATGGGCGATACTTTTAAAGTAAACGTATTAGAAGAAGCAGTAAATAACAAGAAAAAAGTGGTGTTATTTTGGTACCCAAAAGATTTTACGTTTGTGTGTCCAACAGAGTTACACGCCTTTCAAGAAGCTTTACCAGAATTTGAAAAACGCAACACAATCGTTATTGGCGCGTCTTGTGATACACCAGAAGTTCATTTTGCTTGGTTAAGTACAGCCAAAGACAATGGCGGTATTGAAGGTGTAACCTATCCTATTTTAGCGGATAGCAACCGAAACCTGTCAAGCATTTTAGGTATTTTAGATATTACAAACGAAACTTACGACGAAGAAACCGGAACCGTTCAGGTTGAAGGCGACAACGTAACATATCGAGCTACTTACATTATCGATGAAGACGGTATCGTACAGCACGAAAGCATTAATAACATGCCTTTAGGCAGAAACGTTGGTGAATATCTTCGTTTGGTTGATGCTTTAACGCACGTACAAGTAAAAGGCGAGGTTTGTCCAGCTAACTGGGAAGAAGGTAAAGATGCCATGCAAGCCAATGCCAAAGGTACTGCTGCGTATTTAGCAACTCACTAGAGTTTGCACTAACCAGTTAGGTTAAAAAACTTTCACAAAAATTCAATAAAAAAGTACCAAATTCCAAAAAAGATAAATTGGAATTTGGTACTTATAATTTAAAAAATCAAAACATTATGGTACAAGAATTAGAACAAGATAATTTAGGAGACATCATTTCAAATAACGATACCGTAATTGTACAATATTCTGCCTCTTGGTGCGGCAACTGTAGAATTATGAAACCTAAATTCAAGAAATTGGCTTCTGAAACCGAAAACGCTACATTTGTTATGGCCGACGCCGAAAAATTTCCAGAATCCAGAAAATTAGCAACCGTTGATAATTTACCAACTTTTGCAACCTTTAAAAACGGTAATTTTGTAAACCAAGTACAAACCAACAAATTCGATGTTTTAAAAGAACTTGTTGAAGGCGTTATCTAAAATTTCCGCGAAAGTGAAAAAATAGCAGTATTTAAAATTAAAAAGTTTTCCGCCGAAGTTTATCTTGAGCGATAGTCGAAGAACGGATATAAAAAAACAGAATAACTGATGAAGCTACCAATAATTAAACACCTAACAGAATTCATTGAAGAAAACGATGAAGATTTTGTAATAGAAACTATTGAAACCCTAGAGGCTTTAACAGAAGTATCTTCTTTAAAAGATGAAGAATTAGATGTTATTGGTGAGTTAATTTCCAACATGTACGGCGCTATCGAAGTCAATAAATTGATAAAAGACGGTACACCCAAAAAAGAGGCCTTAAATAGTTTTATGAAACGTGTATTAGGCTCAATCGATACTTAAAAGATTGCCTTTATAATAAATATTAAACGCTTTGTCCCATTTAACGGATAAAGCGTTTTTTTGTTGAAACAATTTTAAAAATGATAAGCGTAAAAACATTAAATATTCATATTTTTAAATTCTTAACCAATAAACAAATAAAATGGCAACAGTAACATTAAAAGGTAACCCAATAAATACCTCAGGAAGTTTACCTGCAATAGGAACAAAAGCACCGGACTTTTTACTTACGGCAACAGATTTATCTACCCATAGCCTAAGTAACTATAAAGGAAGTAAATTGGTTTTAAACATTTTCCCGAGCATTGATACGGGCACCTGCGCTCAATCTGTACGAACCTTCAATCAAGAAGCCAGCGAATTGGAAAACACTAAAGTACTTTGCATTTCGCACGATTTACCATTCGCCCATGCACGTTTTTGTGGCGCCGAAGGTTTAGAAGATGTCATCAGTTTATCAGATTATAAAGATGGAAGATTCGGTAAAGATTACGGTTTAAACTTTATTGATGGCCCTTTAGAGGCTTTACATTCGCGTTGTGTGGTGGTTTTGGACGAAAACCATACCGTTAAATACACCGAACAAGTAAGCGAAACCGTAGACGAGCCCAATTACAAAGCGGCATTAGAGGCCTTATTAGATGAGTAAAAAAGAGTCCTTTTTGTTCAACCGCATAAAAAGTGTGGGCTATGCTTTTAAAGGCGCTTTACTACTTTTAAAAACCGAATCCAGCATAAAAATACAGTTTTTTATAGCCATTTTAATGACTATAGCTGGATTCTATTTTAATATTTCAACCTACGAATGGATTGTGCAATGCCTAGCCATTGGCATGGTTATGAGCGTTGAGGGCATAAATACCGCGATTGAAGAAATTGCCGATTTTATGCATCCGGAGCACCATATAAAAATCGGACTTATAAAAGACATTGCTGCTGGTGCCGTTTTTATTGCCAGTGTTTTTGCTATCATAATTGGGTTTATAATTTACCTTCCTAAGATTTTTTAAACATAAAGGTTATGATATTTTTCAGTTTCTTTAGAAGTATAATATCAAAATCATCAAAACAGCATCGCGACTTTTCAAAATTGGCAAATAAGATAGTAGGGTCAACATTAACAAACTTCAATTTCATTAAACATAGTGAGTCTATTGAGTATTATTCAACTTCAATAATATGGAGAAAAAATAATTAATATGTCAAAATTAGTGCTTCAACTTATCCCCAAGACTATCCATATACTTTTGATATTCTTTTAGGTGAAGGAGATAGTGAAGATTTCTTTGAATATGACTGGAAATCGATTTCGATATTGAGATTAAAATCTTTAACAGATAAAAAATTAGCGACTTATAATCTTCCTTCTTCAAGTGAATTAAAACAAGACATTGAATTAGCGAATAATGATTTAATCAAGTATGGTAAAGCTTTTCTAGAAGGAGATTTAACTGATTATGATACAGCTATTAAAATTAAAAACAAACACAAAGAGCCATATAAAATCGTGAAATCAAGAAAAGATTTTTTAAAATCAAATAATATCTTTTCTAAAGATTTTTAATATACGATTACCCTTAGGATAAACGTTAGTAATTTGTATTTTTGCTCAATCGTTTTTAACGATATAACCCTGAACTCGTTTCAGTGTCTCAAATTGATATTAAACACCATTAATGGCGAAGAAAAAAACAAAGACCAACAAAACACCAAAACGAAGAATTAAAAAACCTAATTTTAAGTTGTCTAGCCAGCAAAAACTGGTATTGGGTAGCTTTTTGGTTATTTTGGGTTTACTGTTGTGCATTGCTTTTATTTCGTTTTTCTTTACGGGTGAAGCCGACCAAAGTAGCTTGTCAAATTTCACAAATCGCGAAGCAGAAACCCAAAACTGGTTAAGCAAAAGTGGCGCTTGGTTAAGCGATTTATTTATACAGCGCGGGTTTGGCGTCGCATCCTTTATATTTTCCGGATTGCTATTTCTTTCCGGTGTTTACGTCCTTATGGATATTGCCAAAGCAAAATTGCGCAAACATTGGTTCTGGGGCATATTCATCATCATTTGGATATCTGTTCTTTTTGGTTTTTTTGGCGATAAAAAGGATATTCTCGGAGGGACAATCGGTTTCGAAATAAATATGTTTCTACAAGATTATATCGGTAAAATAGGCACTTCACTCCTACTTTTATTTGGTTTAATCACCTATTTAGCCATTCGTTTTAAAGTGACGTTCCACAGTATTGCTAAACTTTTCAAATCGGCCAAAAAAGATATAAAAGATGAATTTTCTAAAGCCAATGATGAGTTTTCTATTCCGCTTGATAATAATTTATCTGAAGAAGCCGAAGCTATAAAAACCGCTTTTGACATTCCTTTGGAAAATAAACCACCAACCGCAAAAAAAGAAACTAAACCCGAAACCGCAACACCTTTGGAGGTCAAAATAACCGAGGAAGAAGAACCGGATTTAGAAATGAAGGTTGAAACCGTAGCCGAAGAACAATCGGAAACCGATAATTTGGCCAATAAATTGGTTGAGGATTTCGGGCAATTCGACCCTACTTTGGAGTTGAGCAACTATCAATTTCCGCCACTGGATCTTCTTAAAAAATACGATACCGAAGGCATTACCATCAATCAAGAAGAGCTTGAGGAAAATAAAAATAAAATTGTTGAAACCTTAAGCAATTACAAAATTGGCATTGCCAGCATAAAAGCCACTATTGGCCCAACGGTTACCTTGTATGAAATTGTTCCCGAAGCCGGCGTGCGAATTTCGAAAATCAAGAATTTAGAAGACGATATCGCTTTATCGCTCTCCGCTCTGGGTATTCGTATTATTGCGCCCATTCCTGGAAAAGGCACTATTGGTATTGAGGTGCCCAATAAAAATTCAACCATTGTGTCGATGCGTTCGGTAATCGCTTCAAAAAAGTTCCAGACTTCCGAAATGCAATTGCCTATTGCTTTAGGTAAAACCATTAGCAACGAAACCTTTGTTGTCGATCTTGCAAAAATGCCACACTTACTTATGGCGGGTGCAACCGGACAAGGTAAATCGGTGGGATTAAATGCGGTATTAACATCGCTTTTATACAAAAAACATCCGGCAGAGGTTAAGTTTATTTTAGTCGATCCTAAAAAAGTGGAACTGACGCTTTTCAATAAAATCGAACGCCATTATTTAGCAAAACTACCAGATAGCGAAGAAGCCATTATCACGGATAACACAAAGGTAATCAATACATTAAATTCATTATGTATTGAAATGGATAACCGCTACGAGTTGCTTAAAAATGCCTTATGTAGAAACATAGCCGAATACAACGCGAAGTTTAAAGCACGAAAGTTAAACCCGAACGACGGTCATCAATTTTTACCATACATCGTTTTGGTTGTTGATGAGTTTGCAGATTTAATAATGACTGCCGGTAAAGAGGTTGAAACACCCATTGCGCGTTTAGCTCAATTGGCGCGTGCCATTGGTATTCACTTAATTATTGCCACACAGCGTCCGTCGGTTAACGTTATCACAGGTATTATTAAAGCCAATTTCCCGGCGCGAATTGCGTTTAGGGTAACCAGCAAAATAGATTCACGAACCATTTTAGATGGCTCTGGTGCCGACCAACTTATCGGTCGTGGTGATATGCTGTTTACGCAAGGTAACGATGTAATTCGTGTGCAATGCGCCTTTGTTGACACCCCCGAAGTAGAACGCATTACCGATTATATTGGCTCGCAAAAAGCCTATCCCGAGGCCTATCTTTTACCCGAGTATGTTGGGGAGGAAAGTGGCACAAGTCTTGATATAGATATATCAGATCGGGACAAACTGTTTAAAGACGCCGCCATTGTTATTGTAACGGCGCAACAAGGGTCGGCTTCTTTATTGCAACGAAAATTAAAATTAGGATACAACAGAGCGGGCAGAATAATAGACCAATTAGAGGCCGCCGGTATAGTTGGGCCTTTTGAAGGCAGCAAAGCCAGACAGGTTTTAATACCCGATTTATTGGCGCTCGATCAGCATTTAGAAAACGAATTATAATTAGATTTCCATAGCTTCACTGAGCGCAGTCGAAGTGCGGAAATGAAAAAAAAGTTATTCAATGAAAAAAATTATTAGCATTTTATTACTCACTCTTTCAGTTAGTGCCTTTTCTCAAAACGAAGGTAAATCGTTATTACAAGACGTTTCGGCCAAAGTAAAAAGCTACGATAATATTTCAATAGATTTCAAATATGTCCTTGAAAATACCTCAGAAAACATCAAACAGGAAACCCGTGGCGATGTGGTGATGCAAGGTGAAAAATACCGATTGAACATTTTGGGAATTACGCGTCTTTTCGACGGTAAAACAACATACAGCATTAGTCCCGAAGACGAAGAAGTTACCATTTCATCTGATAATACCGACGACGAAGACAACATTACCCCAAGTAAAATGCTGTCGTTTTACGAAGATGGCTATACCTATGCTTTGGATATTGAGCAAAATATACAAGGCCGAAAAGTACAGTACGTTAAGTTAACACCCATTGATTCGAACTCTGAAATCAAGCACATTCTTTTGGGTGTAGATAAGCAAACCAAACACATTTATAACCTCATTCAAATCGGTAAAAACGGAACCAAAACAACGCTTACTGTTAATTCTTTTAAAACAAACGAACCTTTATCAAAAAGCTTATTTACCTTTGATGCCAATAAATACAAAGATTATTACATCAATAAATTAGATTAGGTAACTTTTGTGAAAATTCTTGACCGTTACATACTAACCACATATCTTAAAACTTTTCTCAGCGTATTTGTAATTCTTTTGCTGATTTTTGTTTTGCAAACCATTTGGCTGTATATAAAAGAGCTTGCCGGTAAAGATTTGGATATGGTTGTGGTTTTTAAGTTTCTGGCGTATTTTATGCCTAAGCTAATTCCGCTGGTTATACCGCTCACCATACTCTTATCGTCCATCATGGTGTTTGGTAGTTTTGCCGAGAATTATGAGTTTGCCGCCATGAAATCGACCGGGATTTCCCTGCAACGCGCCATGTCGGGACTTAGCATATTTATTGTGGTTTTGGGCTTTACTACTTTTATGTTTTCCAATAACGTTATTCCGTGGGCCGAATACAACTCGCTCAACTTACGAAAAAACATTGCGAAACTTAAACCTGCAATGCTTTTGGCCGAAGGGCAATTTAACGAAGTTGGCGATTACAACATTAAATTTGCAAGTAAAAGCGGTGATAAGGGGCAATATCTTAACGATGTTATTATCCATATTAAAGGCCAAGGTGCAGACAGCCGTACCAATTCACAAATGATAAAATCTGTTTCTGGAGAACTTATAGGTAAAGAAACCTCAAATGTTTTAAAGCTTATTTTATCCGACGGAAATTATTATAATGATATTTATCGTAAAAAACCTGAAGAAAGAAACAAGCAGCCTTTTGCCAAAAGTACATTTGAAAAATACACCATTAATATTGATTTATCGCAAATCAACGACAATGTAGATATTGATGCCAAATCGGATTCCGACAAATACAACATGCTTAATTTAAGCGAATTAAATTATACTATTGACTCGCTTACAAAAAAAAGAAACTCAGCACACAAAACGCTTTCTAAAAGCCTGTACCAACGCACTAATATTACGAGGCTAAAAAACATAGATGTTCCTAAATCAAAAGTAAAACCTAAAAGCGATTCCATTTACAGCGGCGAAATATTGGATTTATTTGAAACAAAAAACAAATCGCAGCTTCTCGATTTAGCGTTAAGAAACATTAAAAGCACGAAGCAGATTATTGAATCGAAACAACTTGAACAGAAATTTGCAAAAAGCAATTACAATAAGCATATTGTGTCCTTTCACGAAAAACTGGCACTCGGGTTTGCATGCGTTATTCTATTTTTTGTTGGCGCCCCACTTGGTGCTTTAATACGTAAAGGAGGTATTGGCTTGCCAATGGTAATTGCCATCGTACTATTTTTAGCCTATCATTTTATTGGGATTTTTGCTATAAACAGTGCAAAAAGTGGTGATTTTAACCCTATACTTGCCAGTTGGTTTTCTACGCTTGTTATGTTTCCGCTGGGTCTGTTTTTAACTAAAAGAGCTACAGAGGATAAAGGCTTGTTTGAAATGGGCAATATTATTGAACCATTGAAAAAAATATTCAACATTAAGCCAAAGAACAGTGTAAGCTACAAGTTTCTTTCTAAATATTCAAATGAAGAATTAATTAACGTTGTTAAGCAATATGAATCCCTCGGGCATAGTGAAAATACACGTTACGAAGCCATTAAAACCTTAAATGCAAGAGGTGTTAACATTGATGAAATGAGAAACCAGGGCGTATCAATCCGTACAGCTTTTGATGCCTCAAAAACCATGTTCAACAATTACATAGCGCATTCAAAATTCGCTATCGTATTATACGGTATTGGGGTTGTTCTTTTAGTATTGTTCTTTGTTTTTAAAAACAACAAAATGCCATCGTTACAGGCGGCATCCATCCAACTTAGCGCGGTTGCTTTGTTTTTATTCATCATTTATTATTTAAAATCCATTTTTAATTTAAACCGTTTTTATAGCCACATCAATAAAAAAGTAAAGATGCCACATATTATCCTTTTAATAATTGGCGTGCCTTTATATATGCTGGTTTATCCTTTTTTAAATGTGAAAATTAACGAGGACTTAAAACAAAATTGTTTAGATAGTTTAAAATAAGCAATATCTTTGCACCATGATTTTAGAACCTATGACCACAAATAAAACTTCGGAATTTAAACTGAATACCATCCACGAAGCTATAGACGATATACGAAACGGCAAAGTTATTATTGTTGTTGATGACGAAAACCGTGAAAACGAAGGTGATTTTGTGGCTGCCGCCGATAAGGTTACGCCACAGATGATAAATTTTATGGCAACCCACGGCAGAGGGCTTATTTGTACACCACTTACCGAAAACCGCTGCAAAGAACTGGAACTTAATATGATGGTGCGCAATAACACGGACCCGATGGAAACAGCGTTTACGGTATCGGTAGATTTAAGAGGCAACGGCGTAAGTACAGGGATTTCAGCCAGCGATAGAGCAAAAACGGTTAAGGCGTTAATAGACCCCAATACAAAACCTTTTGAGTTGGGCAGACCCGGACATATATTTCCATTAGTAGCCAAAGAAGGAGGCGTTTTACGACGCACGGGACACACCGAAGCCGCCATAGATTTTGCACGTTTGGCTGGTTTAAAACCTGCTGGCGTTATTGTTGAAATAATGAATGAAGATGGCACCATGGCGCGCTTACCTCAGCTTATGGAAGTGGCCAAAAAGCTGGATTTAAAAATTGTATCGATTGAAGATTTGGTGGCGTACAGAATGCAACACGACTCGCTAATCGATAAAAAAGAAGATTTTCAGATAGAAACTCGTTTTGGAAGTTTTCGTTTAAGAGCGTACCAACAAACCACCAACGATCAAGTACACATAGCATTAACTAAAGGACAATGGAAAGATAACGAACCCGTACTTACCAGAATTAATTCCACGTTAATTAACAACGATATCCTTGGAACACTTACCAATAATATTGATAAGCAATTGGACAATATGTTTAAGCTTATTAACAACAATGGCAAGGGTGCTATTCTATTTATAAATCAAGAATCGCAGTCTATGAATATTTTAAAGCGTTTGTCTTTTTTGAAGGAAAACCAGAGTCCGAATAAAATTTCAAAAGCACCAAAAATAAACATGGACAATCGCGATTTTGGTATCGGTGCCCAAATTCTGCACGACTTAAATATCCATAAGTTAAACTTGATGTCCAACACAGAACAGACCAAACGCGTGGGCTTGATTGGTTATGGTTTGGAGATTGTAAGCTACGTTAAATATTAAAAAGGAAGCCAATACCGTTAAGTATTAAACTTCCTTTTCCTCAATTAATAGCTGTCTTAAAAACTATTTTACCACTATTTTTTTGGATGCACTTTTATCGTTATTATACACTTTTAGAATATAAATTCCAGACTGTAAGCTTTCAATATTTAATGCTTTGGAGCTGTTAGAGGATTGTAATACTTTTTTACCTAAAACGTTATATAATTCCACTTTATCAATAGCTATTTTGGAAGCTATATGTATAACATCTGAAGCTGGGTTCGGGTATAATTTAAAACTGTCTTTAAGGAAAGAATCCGTACTTAAGGATACAGCAAGAGAATAGTCCATTTCCTCTTTATAATAAGGTTCCCACGCGTTGGCAACCCAACTGTACCAAATATATTCTGTTTTATTATCGTTACCGTCATAGATGCTTAATTCCCTATCGGAGTTTACAAATATAGACCCGTTCCAACTTTGTTGGATGTACTCTGTTTCTAGTGATCCTGAATACGTCGTTAAATATCTTTCAAGTAAATCCCAACCGCTTCCATTGTACGTTTCAACAACCAGTTCCGTTCTCAGTCCATTTGTATATGTTGCCGTGTCGCGTTCATCCAAATCCCACATATTCGTTGTTGTGTTCCAAACACTGGAAATTATTTGTGTTGGCAATCCTGACGTATAAGTGACCTCTAACTTATCTTCATTTACCCAAGCAGTTGTATCCCAATTTTGATAGGTAAATTTAATAACATTCGACCCCGAGTACTCATACAACACTCTATACGCATTTTCGTATAGTAGGGTAATAGCATTGTATGATTGGTCTATTTCTTCTATTAAATTATTCGATAAATCATATAAGAAAATGGTTTGACTTGTGTTTTCCCATTGCAATGTAATGCCATTCCATATTTGTCCTACATCTAAAATAATGTCATTATTAGCATTGTAGGTTTTAACATCTTGATAGGTTAACATCATCCCAGGCATGCTAAATCCTTGCAAAAGTGTTTCTTTTGTACCACCGTTGGCATAGATAAACTGCTCGGTAAGGTTATGCTCCCAATCTGATGCAAACGCATCCCATGCATAAATTCGTTTTTCATCAACTTTATAGGTTTGCGAAAAACTGGTGAAACATATAATAAAAGTAAAAATAAACGTTGGAATGTGTAAAAGTCGCTTCATAATTAATAGCTTTAAATGGATTATACAAATGCCTTGAAATAAATTAAAAAGGAGAGCTTTTTTAATTTAAATCTATAAAATCTAAATACAATCAAGGTTAAAAACAACCCTCAATTGCTCTAAAATCTGCTATTAATCAATTATTATGCAATAAGTTGCACCAACTAAAGATATAAATAATTATTAAAAATCCTATTAAAATTATTTTTAAGTTATTGAATTTCCTAGCTCACCCACTTCATCATTAACGCACAGGCAAACGCTGCATAAGTTCCTAAAGCATAACCCAATACAGCCAACAGGACACCAACTGGCGCCAACGATGGATGGAAAGCACCGGCAACCACAGGCGCAGAAGCAGCGCCACCAATATTGGCTTTTGAGCCCACTGCCAAAAAGAAATAAGGTGCTTTTATAATTTTAGCAACAATAAATAGTAAGGCTACGTGAATAATCATCCACACAAAGCCAATGGCAAATAAACTGATATTTTCCACAATCGCGTTCAAATTCATTTTCATGCCTATGGCTGCCACTAAAATGTAAATGAATACCGTTCCTATTTTACTGGCTCCGGCACCTTCGTAACTTTTCATTTTTGTAAACGATAGAAAAACACCAACGGTTGTTGCCGTAATAATGAGCCAGAAAAACGAACTTCCAAGTCCGAAATCAACTAAAACCGGCGCATTTTCCTTTATCCAAACGCTTAAATTATCACCTACTAAATGCCCTATGGAAGTCACACCAAAACCAATTCCCAAAAGAATCATAAAATCATTGAAAGAAGGTACTCTAGCCGTCTCCAAGCTAAATTTTTCCATCTTGTTTTTCAGTGTGGTAATAGACGAATTATCAGCTTTAAAATACTTGTCTATTTTATCGGACTTAGCAACACCAAGCAACAAGAATACCATCCAAACTTCGGCGACCAAAACGTCAACCACGGCCATAATACTAAACAGGCTATCGCCAACTTCCCACTGTTCTTTCATGGCCAATTGGTTGGCGCCACCACCAATCCAACTTCCTGCAACGGTAGATAGGCCTTTCCATAATTCGGTGCCTTCAACAGAGGTTAAAATATCTGGTGCCACAAACTTAAAAAACAAAATAGCCAACGGTCCCCCAATCATAACGCCAACGGTTGCCGTTAAAAACATAATTAAGGCTTTTGAACCGAGTTTGAACACGCCTTTTAAATCGATGCTCATAGTTAAAAGCACCAATGAAGCGGGCAGTAAAAATCGAGAAGCCACATAATACAAATTACTACCACCAATAAATTGCGAATACTCCGATGGTTTAATATGATTTACCATTGCATATTCCTTTAAGGTATGCAAATTGGTAACGCCGTCTAAATTGCCGTAAATAGATTGCAGGTGTATTATGGTTGCCGAAACATCAATCCATTTATCGGCAATCAACCCTACAGAACTTAATATGGACGGAATAAAATAGCACAATAAAAGCGCGGGAATAATGCTGTAAAATTTTGAAAAACGAGGTAAACTAGATGAGTAAAATATTAGGGCCAGTGTTACGGATAAAACACCAAAAATAATGGTGTCGTTTGCAAATAAAGGAACGTCGCTGCTTATTTCTGCTAAATTCATAAAGGGTTGTTTAGTTAAAGTGTTTAAAAATATGTGTTTTGTTTAATAATCCTGATTTAAATGGCGTTTAAAAAATCTCCAAACTGCCTTTGCCTTCTCTAATAACAATAGGTTCGTCTTCGGATAAATCTATAACCGTTGAGGCTTCATTATCGCCATAACCGCCATCAATTACCAAATCGACTAAGTTACTCCATTTTTCCAATATTAATTCAGGATCGGTGGTGTATTCCAAAACTTCGTCTTCATCATGGATAGACGTCGATATAATGGGGTTTCCTAACCGCTTAACAATATCTAAAGCAATATTGTTATTTGGCACTCGAATACCCACTGTTTTGCGCTTTTTAAAAGGATTTGGAAGTGATTTCCCTCCGGGAAGAACAAAGGTATATGGCCCAGGGAGCGCACGTTTTAGAATTTTAAAAGTTGTTGTATCTATTTGTTTTACATAATCGCTTAGATTGCTTAAATCGTGGCAAACAAATGAGAAATTGGCTTTTTCAAGTTTTACTTGCTTAATTTTCGCAACACGTTCCAAAGCTTTTATATTGGTAATATCGCAGCCCAAACCGTACACGGTATCGGTGGGATAAATTATTAGGCCGCCACGTTTTAAAACAGCTACCACTTTTTCAATCGCTTTCGGATTGGGATTTTCTTCATATATTCTTAAAAACTCAGCCATAATAACTATCTTGTAAATACGTTTACAAAGTAAATATTATTTTTATAACGAAACCAATAGGATTAAAATAATCTTTAAAACCAAGCAAAAATGATTCTTTTTTCTGCAAATGTTTTATGTTATGAAAAAACAAACATAACCCATGAATGCACTTAAATCTACTTTTTTAATTCTGATTATAACTTTGGTTGCCTTTAGTTGTTCGAATGAAACAGCAACCGAAGACCCAATAACAAGTTTAGACCCTTCAAAATATTATGAGGAATTAAATATTTCTTACGGCGAGGATGCCGACCAAAAATTCGATTTATATCTGCCCGCCAATAGAACGGCCAATACCAAATTGATGGTTTTAGTGCACGGTGGCGGTTGGTCTGCCGGTGATAAAGCTGAAATGAATCCCATAAAAGATTTGCTACGTCAGGATTTTCCAAACCTAGCCATTGTAAATATCAATTACAGATTGGCAGATGAAAACAACAACCCCTACCCGATGCAAATGGAGGATATTACAACCATCATCAATCATTTAAAAGACAATAAAATAAATTACACCATTTCTGAAGCTATCGGATTTATAGGCACGAGTGCGGGTGGGCATTTATCGTTGCTTTGGAGTTACGCTTTTGATGCCAATACCAATGTAAATATGGTGTGCAGTATTGTGGGACCAACAAATTTAACAGACCCAGCATATTTAAATAATACCAACCCCGTTTTACAGGAATTGTTGGATTTGTACGGCGCAAATGCAACAACGGATTTTTTAGAAGAAGTTAGCCCGTTCCATCAAGCCACGGTTTTATCACCTCCAACTATTTTGTTTTATGGCGGACAAGACCCGTTAATACCTACTACGCAGGGCACCGATATGCGCGATAAGTTACAAAGCTTGGGCGTTACGCACGAGTTTACTTTATACCCAAATGCGGGACATGGTTGGATTGGATTGGAATTATTGGATACTTGGGTAAAACTTAAAGTTTTCATAAATAACCATTTGTAAACAACCTACCTTGAAGCCAGCTCACGAGCTTTAGTGGAAAAATGCAATAGGTTTAGAACAAACCCCGGAATATTTTAATCTCGATTATCGAGTAAAAATTGTAACATTTAGCGAGTATATTAGTCTTAATAATATGCTAAGGCTTCTTTTATTTATATCGATTTTCACCTTGAATTGCCATTTGGTTTTTGCAACCCATGGCATAAAAAAATCTATTCTCTTTACTAAAGCCGAAATTTTAAATGAATATACCACCAGAATTCCGTTTAAACTCGTCGATCATTTAATCGTGGTTGAAGCTGAATTATTAAACAAAAAAGGCAACTTCATTATTGATACAGGCTCTGAAACCTTAATATTAAACAGCGGCCATTTCCCGAACATGTACGCCAATAACCAAAAAAGCAAAGAAACTTCTGGTGTTTTAGAAGCCATCGACTACTCCTACGAAAAACAAGTTAAAGAGTTTGTATTGCAAAACTTTAGGTTAGAAAACAAAAGCTCCGATGTTATCGATTTATCGCATATCGAGCACAGCAAAAAAATCAAGCTTTTGGGTATTATTGGCTACAACATCTTAAAAGATTACGAGATTTTTGTCGATATGCACTTAAACCAAATCACGCTAACAAAAGTAGATGCCAAAGGAAACAAGTTGGATAAACAGGTGTATTTGGAAAAAATAGTGGATAGCGTCAATTTCAAACTAAAAAAGCACACCATTGTTTTAAACAGCACCATCAATAATCAAAAACTAAAATTTGGTTTGGATACCGCGGCGGAATTCAATCAAATAAGTAAAAACGTCAACAAAAAAGTGCTAAAATATTTTGTTCCGAAAAAACGATTGACCCTAATTGGCGCAAGCAATAAAAAAATTGAGGTTATGGCAGGAAAATTGCATCGTGTTAAATTAAACGAAACCATTTATTTTGGCCCCATGTTAACGGTTTTAACCAACTTAAATAAAATGAACGATGCTTTTGGCACCGATTTGGATGGCATTTTTGGCTACGAATTTTTTGCACAAAAAAGAACCATTATCAACTATCAAAAAGAAAAATTATATTTTGTAGATTTCCCATTAAAAACCCAGTGAAAAAACTTATTGCACATATCGCCATTTTAGTTTTTGCTTTTATAAGTTTAAACACATACGCTCAAAAAGATAGCCTTAAAGGCTACAGAATTGAGGGCGATAGCATTGTGTTTTCTTTCAATAAAAACGATTACCAAAAAGCAACTCACGATTTTGGCGGCAATAAACGCGATTTTGATGATTTGGAAATTGAAAACGTGGTGGTTTCGGGAGAGTTCAATAATTGGTCCAAAAACAAATGGTATATGACCAAAGTTGACGAAGACCGCTACGAACTGAGAAAAAGCATTCACGATTTTACCGATGAATTTTCGTGGGAATTTAAGTTTGTCATCAATAATTCCTATTGGGCGGAACCCTCGAAAAGAGATAGCAACATTGCCAAAGCCATAAAAGACGGCCAACGATTACACGGTATTTACAACCTAAAAATGTACGTGGCGCACCCTGACGAAAAAGGGAACGCACACTTTAAATTGAAAGGTTTTAAAGATGCCAAAAAAGTTATCGTTGCAGGTTCGTTTAATAAATGGAACGAAAATTTATTTAAAATGAACAAAGTTGACGACGGTTGGGAACTCACCTTAAAAATAAAACCCGGCGTTTACGAATACCGTTTTATTGTGGATGGCCATTGGATGGAAGACCCGGATAACATTCATAAAGTAAAAAATGAATATCGCGAGTACAATTCGTTAATCGATATAAAGGAATACACCGCCTTTAAACTCAGAGGTTTTACCGATGCTAAAAAAGTAGTGCTTACCGGTTCGTTTAACAATTGGAACGAGCACGAATTGGTTATGGAAAAAAAGGATTACGGTTGGAAATACGTTTTGCCACTTTCTGGTGGCAAACACCATTACAAATTTATTGTGGACGGCAAATGGGTTTTAGACCCCAATAACGCCGTAAAAGAATATGATGGCAACGGACATGTTAATTCGGTTTGTATGATTAAGTGATAACTATGTTTTTGATTAATTTCTTAAAAGCTATATTTGAAATTCATTATTTTTAATTAACAAAGATATGTTTTAATATTGAAAAAATATCATTACAAATACTTCATTTCAATATTTATTGTAATCGTTTTTTTTCATTTGATTTTATCAAACAATGAAAAAAGCCATATTTTAGTAACAATTGGCTTTACTGCTACCCTATTTTCTCTCTATCATTTTATGATATTTTTAAATAATATAGCAAAGCCAAATGCTAGTAATAGCATAATCAGTCTTTTTACTACTCTGCTTTACATCAATATTATTTTAAAAATAAATTACCAATATTATAATTTTATTGCATCGGCACTTTTAATAATAACAGGAATAATTATTTTAAAAAAACTAGATAAAAATAAACACTCACTAATATTTCTAATTCTAATAACAATAAATACAGGGGCATTATTTACCTCAGATACATGGTTATTCAAAAGTAAAATGAAGGATGTTGAAATTTGGAATTCACAAATAACATGGAAAAGTTTCAAAGGAGTTCCGGATAAAAAATCAAAATTTGATGCGTATATCTTAACTGAATTTAGAGGTTTAGAAAACAAAGTCTATAATTACCCTCCTGCTATTTTAACATCAATTTTAAAGCCCCATAATTCATGGAGAAAAAAAACTAGAGACACCACTTTTAACCATTTGCTTTTAGAACATGAGCAGCGACACTTTGACATAACGGAAATTTACAAAAATAAAGCACTTGATTCCGTTAATAAATCATGGGGCAAAAATTCCAACGAAATTAAGAAAATAATTAGCTTCTTCAACGAGAAGGAGAATGAATATCAAAAGTATTACGACTCCATTACTAATCATGGATTAGATTCAATTGCCCAAAAAAAAATAAACATAGAACTTTTAAATCAATTAAAATAAAATTGATTACAAATCAGCCCAACAACCTCCAATTTAGCAAAACGCAACGACAGCTTAATTACACCACCGTACTGAAAATTAATTTCCGCTTTTTTAACGGCACCTTTGCCTTCGATATGCTATACTTCACCGGTGCCAAACCGGATGTGTTTTACCACATTTCCAACAACCAATTTACTTCAAACAAATTGATGTTACCATTTGTTTTAGCAACAGACTTTAAATTTTTAGGCGTTGTTTCCTAAAATTTTTCATGCGGTTTATTTGCACTACCCAATTTAGGCACTGTTTTTTGAAGATTTTCTTTTCGGTTTTTTTTGCTAACTTAGTTACTTAAACACACAACATTAAAAAACACATGTTAGGGTAAAGGTAAAATGATAGGGACAAATAAAATATTAGTGTCAATAGATTATTCAGTTTGCTCAGAACATGCATTAACATTTCCCATGAAAATGGGCAGATAAATTTATTATTACTAAATGCACTCATAAATGACAGTAGTAACATAGTTGCACAAATATTTTGATTAAAAAAAATAAACAAAAATAGAGTCTTGAAACTAAAAAAAGAATTAGGATTATTTGATGTTTTCGCAATAAGTACTGGATCCATGTTCAGTTCTGGTTTTTTTCTGTTACCGGGACTGGCCGCTCAATATACCGGACCATCGGTAATTTTGGCCTATTTTCTTTCCGGGCTTTTAATAATGCCTGCCATGTTTAGTATTGCCGAAATATCTACTGCCTTACCACGGTCAGGTGGCGCATACTTTTTTCTTGACCGAAGTTTGGGACCGATGATGGGTACTATTGGTGGTATTGGAACTTTTATCGCATTACTTTTAAAAACAGCATTTGCACTCGTTGGTATTGGAGCCTATGCTTCCATATTTTGGAATATCCCAATAAAAGAAACTGCAGTGGTTTTCGCACTGGCATTTGCCGTTCTAAACATATTTGGCACCAGTAAATCTTCAAGTATTCAAAAAGTACTTGTGGTTGGCTTACTGGTAGTATTAGGAGCGTTTATCGTCGATGGTTTTTGGAATATTTTCTCGGATACCAACGCTTCCATAGGGTTTAACAAAAATAATTATACTCCGTTTTTTACCGGAGGATTTCATGGTCTTATTTTTACAACCGGTTTCGTTTTTGTGTCTTATTTAGGACTAACAAAAATAGCAAGCGTTGCCGAAGAAATTAAAAACCCAGAACGCAATATACCCTTGGGCATGGGCTTGTCCCTCTTGGTTACCGGATTGATTTATGTGTTAGGTGTTTTCGTCATGGTAACTATAATGGGCAACGAAGCACTTTCTAAAGATCTTTCGCCCGTAGCTACTGCCGCGCAACAGTTATTCAGTTGGTTACCTGCCAAAACAGGATTATATATTATTGTAATTGCTGCTTTATTTGCATTTGCTTCTACTGGAAATGCAGGTTTGCTTGCCACTTCGCGCTATCCATTGGCCATGGGCAGGGACAAATTGTTTTCAAAGAAATTTAGCAAAATAAGCCGCTGGGGTACACCAGTTCCGGCCATTATCCTTACGGCAAGTTTAATTATATTGTGTATTATCGTCCTTACTGAAGAAGGCATTGTTAAACTTGCTAGCTCGTTTCAATTGTTCATATTCATGGCCATAAATTTTGCCGTCATCGTTTTTAGAAAAAGTAAAATTGCTTCTTACGACCCCGGATATCATTCCCCCCTTTATCCATGGATGCAAATATTTGGGATTATTTCTTCGTTAGCCCTCATGCTCTATATGGGATGGGCGGCGATAGCATTTACTGTGATTACCGTTATTCTAGCATACCTGTGGTATATGTTTTTCGTTCGTTCAAAAGTAAAAAGAGAAGGTGCCATTTATCATTGGTTCGCCTTGTTGGGCAAACACCAACATGATGAGCTGGAGAATGAATTCATGATGATTTTACGGGAGAAAGGTTTGCGCCAAAACGATCCGTTCAACCAAACAATCGTTCGTTCTCAAGTACATTTTATCGATAACGCCTCATTTGAAGATTTGGTGCAAAATGTATCAAATTCTATTGCTCAGGAACTAAAAGTTGACCGTACTTCCTTAAATGAAGAATTCCTAAAAACAACGCCAATAGAACCTGCCTTATTAATTCCTGAAGTTTCACTTCTTTATGCAAAAAAACTGGATATAAACCATCCGGTTCTCCATATTGTGCTTTGTAAAAAGGGTATTGAAAAACAAATTGAAATACACGGTAAAATCAACAGGGAAAAAATAAAAATATTCTTTTTTCTTGTAAACGATGAAAACAACCCAAAACAGCAACTTCGTATGTTGTCAAGTTTAATAGATATTGCGGAACGCGATCACTTTATCAAAGATATTCTTTCATTAAAAAAAGCAAGGGAAGTTACCGAGTATCTTTTACATGACAAACAATATATTTCTTTTCCATTAACAAAAGGTGAACCATCACATATTTTCATTAATAAAAAACTAATGGAAATAAAACTTCCCCAGGATGTGTTGGTTGTATTTGTTGATAGAGACAACTCCTCTTTTGCACCAAAAGGACAGACGGTGCTTCTTGAAAACGATGTTCTTACCATTGTTGGTGAGCCCAAATCAATAAATAAACTGTATGATCAATTCATCATACAGAAGTAAACGGTATATTTATTTTTCCGATATTACAATATGTGATTTTCGGATTAATACGACTTATATAAAAAATTGCTTAATACAGTTTATATCCACAACTCTCACCAACTCAACACAATCACTACCCAACAACCTCCAACTTAGCAAAACGCAACAATAATTTTTTAACGCCACCGTGTTGAAAATTAATTTCAGCTTTTATATCGGCGCCTTTGCCTTCTATTTTTAATACTTCTCCTGTGCCAAACCTGATGTGCTTTACAATATTTCCAACCACCAATTTACTATCGAATAAATTGGTGTTTCCGTCTGTTTTTGCAACAGGCTTTAAGTTTTTAGGCGTTGTAACCTGGAATTTTTCTTGGGGCTTTTTAGAGTTTCCTTTTTTTAATACCGCTTTTTTGGCGGGTTTATATCTAATTTTATTAGGGCTGACTTTGGAGTCTTCAACATCACCAAAAATATCGGCATCCAACATGGGGTTAAATCGGCGTTCTTCAATAGGCGTAACAATATCCAAATACTGCTCGTCTATTTCTTCAATAAAACGGCTGGGTTCAGAATCAATTAGTTTTCCCCAACGGTACCGCGACAAGGCATAGGTTAAATACGCTTGTTTTTCAGCTCGTGTTAAGGCCACATAAAAAAGGCGTCGCTCCTCCTCTAGTTCGCTACGTGTGTTCATGCTCATCGCACTTGGGAACAGATCTTCTTCTAAGCCCACAATAAACACATACGGAAACTCCAATCCTTTTGCTAAGTGAATCGTCATTAACGCGACGTGGTCCGCATCGCCTTTATCAGCATCCAAATCGGTTGCCAAAGCCACATCTTCTAGAAACTCCGCTAAATTCCCGGTGGTATCGGCAATTTCTTTTTGGCCTTCAACAAAATCTTTCATACCGTTTAAAAGCTCTTCGATATTCTCCATTCGGGTCACACCTTCGGGCGTACCGTCTTTATTGAATTCCCGGATTAAACCGCTGGTTCGGGTTACGTGTTCTGCCAATTCAAAAACATCGGCCGTTTGGTTTAAAACCTGGAAACTTTCAATGAGCGTTACAAAATTTTGGAGTTTGGTTTTGGTGCCCGAATTCACTTTTACATCGGTTTTATCGATGTTTTTCATCACCTCAAAAATGGTTCGGTTATAACCATTTGCCGAAACGATAAGCTTGTCCATAGTGGTTTGCCCAATGCCTCGTGGCGGAAAGTTAATGATACGCTTTAAAGCCTCTTCGTCGGCAGGATTGATAATAAGGCGCAAATACGAGAGCACATCTTTTATTTCCTTGCGTTGGTAAAAGGACAATCCACCATAAATCCGATACTTAATATCGCGTTTTCGCAACGCATCCTCAATGGCGCGCGACTGTGCGTTGGTACGGTATAAAATAGCAAAATCACTGTTTTTTAATTGGTGATTCATTTTGTTTTCAAAAATTGTACTGGCCACATAACGGCCTTCATCGCCATCGGTTAGGGAGCGGTGCACTTTTATTTTTTCGCCTTCGTCGTTGGCCGTCCAAACTATTTTTTCAAGCTTGGTTTGATTTTTATCGATTATGGAATTTGCGGCATTAACTATGTTTTTTGTAGAACGGTAATTTTGTTCCAATCGGAATACTTTCACATCATCATAATCCTTCTGAAAATTCAGAATATTATTAATGTTCGCGCCACGGAAAGCGTAAATACTTTGTGCATCATCACCAACAACGCATATATTTTGAAATTTATCCGATAAGGCACGCACAATTAAATACTGCGAATGGTTGGTATCTTGGTACTCATCCACCAAAATATACTTAAATCGGTTTTGGTATTTTGCCAGAACTTCTGGGAAACGCGTTAAAAGCTCGTTGGTTTTCAAAAGCAAATCATCAAAATCCATCGCGCCCGCTTTAAAACAACGCTCGACATATTCTTTGTAAATATCGCCCATCCTTGGGCGGCGCGCCATAGCATCGGCTTCTTTAAGTTCTGGATTTTGAAAATAAGCGCGCACCGTTATCAAACTATTTTTATACGATGAAATTCGCGAGCGCACCTGTTTGTATTTATAAATATCTTTATCAAGGCTCATTTCCTTAATAATCGAGGCAATCAATCTATCGGAATCCTGTGTATCGTAAATCGTGAAATTGCTCGGGTAGCCCAACTTATCAGCCTCCGAGCGTAAAATTCTGGCAAACACCGAGTGAAAGGTGCCCATCCATAAATTCTTCGCTTCACTGGCGCCTACTATGGTGGCGATACGCTCTTTCATTTCGCGCGCCGCTTTATTGGTAAAGGTTAACGACAAAATATTAAAAGGGTCAATCCCCTTACTCATCATATAGGCAATGCGATACGTAAGCACACGCGTTTTACCGGAACCTGCACCGGCGATAACTATCATGGGGCCTTCAATTTGAATAGTGGGCTCTAATTGCGCGTCGTTTAACTGATTTAAATACTTGTCCAATTCATTTTCATTTTAAGCTGTGAAATTAACCATTGTTAGGCTTTAACCGAAGCTGAATTATCAATAATTATAAACAATTAACACTTATATCTGCTTTAATTAATTTTTGAATATCTTTAGGCTTGAATTTTTAAAATACGCTAGCCTTTAAATATGAAATATCTCTTTTTAATATGTGTTTTCTTTGGAATTTTTAAATCTTTCAGTCAACATAAGTTAGAACAACAATTTATAGATATTGAAGAAAAAGTGATTGAATGGCGCAGACATTTCCATGAAAACCCCGAACTTTCAAATAGGGAATTTAAAACTGCCGAAACCATTGCAAACCATTTAAAAAGCTTAGGATTAGAAGTTAAAACCGGTGTGGCGCATACGGGCGTGGTGGCTATTTTAAAAGGAAACAAACCCGGAAAAGTAATTGCCCTACGTGCCGATATTGATGGGCTGCCCGTTACCGAAAGAAATGATTTAGCGTTTAAATCTGAGGTGAAAACAACGTTCTTAAATACCGAAACCGGTGTGATGCATGCTTGCGGCCACGATACACACACGGCTATTTTAATGGGCGTTGCCGAAATTCTTTCTAAAAACAAAGACAAAATTAAAGGCACGGTAAAATTTATTTTTCAACCTGCGGAAGAAGGCCCGCCACCGGGTGAAGAAGGTGGCGCAAAACTGATGATTAAAGAAGGTGTTCTGGAAAACCCAAAAGTAGATGCTATTTTCGGGTTGCACATTCGGTCGAATTATGAGGTTGGCACCATTCATTATAAAAAAGGCGGCATTATGGCATCGGTTGAGCGTTTTGTAATTAACGTTAAAGGTAAACAGACCCACGGTGGCAGGCCGTGGCAAGGTGTTGACCCCATATTGATTTCGGCAAAAATTATTGATGGCTTGCAAACCATAATCAGTCGAGAATCCAAATTAGTTGATGAAGCTGCAGTAATTACCGTTGGGAAAATTACCGCTGGCACGCGCTTTAATATCATCCCAGAAACCGCTGAACTTATTGGAACGGTTAGAACTTTAGACCCACAAATGAGGGAGCATATTGAAAAACGCATTACAGAAATGGTTACCACTTTAGCAAAAGCCTATGGTGGCGAGGCTACTATTGATTTTCAGAATTTTACAGCAATTACCTATAACGATGCCGATTTAGTTGATAAGATGCTACCCACGCTACAAAGGGTTGCTGGCACTGAAAACGTGCGTTTAAGAAAAGCAACAACCGGCGGCGAGGATTTTTCGTATTACCAAGAAATTGTTCCCGGGTTTTATTTCTTTTTAGGCGGCATGACACCTGGCAATACTGAGGCTTTCCCCCACCATACACCCGATTTTAAAATTGATGAAAGTGGCTTGCTTTTAGGCGTAAAAACATTAACAAATATTACTTTTGATTTTTTAAATAATTAACCAAACACAAAACCACTCAAATTTTTATGGACGCAGAACGTATTATAGATTTATTTTTATTCGCCATTCCATCGTTAATCGTCGGACTTATTGCTTATTATTTTTTTAAAGAACACACTAAAAACGAAGATGGCCGAAGACGCTTTTTATTGAAAAAAGATTTACAGGTATCGGCAATGCCATTACGTCTTCAAGCCTATGAAAGACTCGCTTTATTTTTAGAGCGGATTTCACCCAACAAATTAATGATTCGAGTATCACCAATTACTTCAAATAAAGATGATTACGAGCAGTTACTTATACAAAATATTGAACAAGAAATGGAGCACAATTTATCGCAGCAAATTTATGTGAGCGAGAAATGTTGGAGCATTATTTCAGCTGCAAAAAGCGCCACGATTCAATTGATACGAAAAGCGAGCTTACTCGAAAAAACCGATACCGCCAACAAACTAAGGGAAGTGGTTTTAACCGAAATGATGGAACGACGGGCACCAAGCGATGCAGCCTTGTCTTTTATAAAAGAAGAGGTTTCAGATTTATGGTAAGCTGTCTTGCATGCGTAACTCATTAGAACGCGCTTCCTCGGCTTTTTGCTTGGCATAAAAATAACCTTGTTGCCACCAAGATGTCATTAATTTTTTATTGAAAATCAAAGAGTTTTCAGTAAGTTTTGATGGCGTATAATACAAGTTAAGCTTTACGTCTTTATTTTTTGCTGCCAATTTTCCTATAAGAATATCACTGCGCTCGACCTGATCCAATAGATGTCCAAATAAATTCAGCATTAAAGAAAAGGGATTTTTCCCAAGCACTTTATTATACGCCATACTTTCAGATTCCAAAATAATGGCATCAATTTCTGTGGCGCCTCTTAAAATAGCTTCACGAATGGGCACCACACATCCAAAAGCACCATCGGCATATTCGAAGCCGTTCTTTTTTACCAAAGACATAAAAGGAATGTAATTGCACGAAATCCAAATCCAATCGCAAAACTCTTCATAATTAAAGTCTTTTATCGATTTATATTCCACTCGGTTTTTAGAAAGATTGGAAACCGTAACCACCACATCGTCTTTGGTTTCACGTATCAATTTAAATTCATCGTAGGTAAAATGTTTTTTCAAATAACGCCTCAACGCTTTACTTTCGCCAAAGGTCCGTTTCATCTTTATAAATTGCCAAAGTGAATTTATAAAGTCTATCGACACAAACTCCCTGTCTCCTTTTTTACGAACCACAAATGGATTTACACTAAAAATATTGCTTTGGTTGACATTGGTAAATACCTGATGGATTTTATCAATCTTTCCAACTGCCAAGTGCGGAATCAACAAGCTTCCGGTAGATGTTCCTAAATACATATCGTATTCCCTACCCTCTTCTTTAATTAAATATTCGGCAACACCGCCCGCGTAAGCGCCTTTACTACCTCCTCCGGAAATGACCAATGCTTTCATATTTAATTTTCTATCTGGTTAAGTTCTTCATTTTTAAATTTGGCGAAATTATATCCACCCTGCCACCATTCCGTCATTTTTTCTTTGTCAAATATCAATGAATTTGTGGTTAAAACCGTTGGCGCATAATAAAAATTAATGATTGCGTTATTGTGCGATGCTACAAACTTACCGATTTTTATATTTTGCGACTCAATACGATCGAGCATAAAACCAAACATATTTGTAATTAATGAAAAGGGATTTTTTGAGGGCATTCTGTTTAATAGCGTCGTTTCGGTTTGTAAAATAATGGCATCGACTTCTTTCGCACCGCGACGAATGGCTTCTTCAATGGGCACCATATTTCCCATACCACCATCGGCATATTCGCATCCATTTATTTTGTACAAACTCATAAATGGGGTGTAATTGCACGATACCCAAATCCAATCTATAAACTCTAAGTAATCAAATTCTTTTAAGGATTTGTACTCGACCTGATTGAGCGATAAATTAGAAACCGTGACCACAATATCCAAACCCGAATTTTTTAATTCCAAAAACTCTTCTTTTAACAAGGTTTCCTTAATCAATCGTCTTAAGCTATAACTTTCACCAAAGGTTTTGCTTCCTCTAATAAAGTTTAAAACGACGCTTAAATGCCTAATTCCTATGTTTTGTACACCGTGTTTTTTCTTGATTACAAAAGGGCAAACATCAAAAATACTATCGGTTGTTACATTGGTGTAAACACTTTTTATTTTATCTATTTTGTTAAGCGCCAAATGCGACACCAACAAACTCCCTGTTGAAGTGCCTATAAACAATTGATATTGCCGTTTTAAATCTTCAATTAAATACTGAGCAACGCCACCTGCAAATGCGCCTTTACTACCTCCTCCCGAAATGACCAATGCTCTCATTTTATTTTTTAATGTAAATATAAATAAGAACGAAGACATAAAGGAAATAATCAAATTAAAGTTATGTGGTACGGGTGTGAAAAAAATTACATCCCCGATAATGGGGGTTTTGTAGAAAAACCAAATAATCATTAACAACAAAATTGAACAAATTGCCTCAGTTCGACTGCGCTAAGTGCAGGCTCAAAAAGTAGGATTCGCAATGCAGAACTTTATTGCAATCTAGTTTTTAACAGCCATGTTTTTCAGTAAATCTTTTGCAAACTTTGAAAACCGCCAATTATGATGCGCGGTGGCTTCTTTTAAATTTTCTTGACAATCATCTCCACAAGACTGTATCCATGCCAAATAGCGAAACGCATTCATTCTGACTTCAAAACCGTATTTAGAACCTGAGTAATCCAACAACTCATTATAGTAAAGTTGATTGTTTTCTGGCTCAAAATCATCGCTTATTAAAGCCAAAGTCAACCACAGCATTCTCACATTTTTATCGCTAAAACCGATAATTCCTTTTGTTTTATTTAGATATTTCTTTTGGTCTTTTGGGAAATTATTCCATAAATTGAATAGTGCTATTTCTATGGTGATATAAGATTTATCATTTAAAAGCGATTCGTAGTCTGCTTTTAATTCCAAAGGGATTTCACGCATTGTTCTAGCTATGGCTTGACGGACTTTTAAACTTTTATTAAAAAATGTAGATTTAGAAATATTGCTTCCTAATTGCTCTACTATCCTTCCCTTCAAAAACTCATCACTTGTAACCAATAATATTGTTTTACAAGCTTCAGGGTAACCATCACAGTCAATTGAATAATATCTGTCAAAAGATACCGGATAACCACTATGTGTTAAATTATTTAAAATGATATTCGCAAAAAATCTTTTCTCTATTTCATCGTAATTAAGGCTTTTACTTTTAAGCCAAAACTCAACAAACGTAGTCAAATCCTCTCCACTAGCCTTTTCAACTTCATTTATAAAATCATTGGTTTCAACATTTTTAAATTGATGCTTCTTTAAATAGTTCTTAATTGCCTTCTTAAAAGCCTTATCACCAACACGTTCTCTTAAAATATGCAACACCCAAGCACCTTTTTTATAAAATGTTGTGCTACTCGATTTTGGGTCTAAAAGCGAGGTGCTTCCTCCTGCTTTATCTTGTTCTAACAATTCTTGAGCGTATTCGTATAATCGCCAATAGTAATAATCGTCTCCAAAAATATCGCGTTCTGCCAATAACGCGTAATAGGTTGCAAAACCCTCTTGGAGCCAATGGTGCGTGCCGGATTTTGCCGTAACCAAATTGCCAAACCACTGGTGCGCTAATTCGTGCGCATTGACGTTTACGTAGTTTTTATCGACAAACCCAATGGAATCTATCACAAAAGAATCCGCAAAAATGGTAGTTCCCGTGTTTTCCATTCCGGCATACAGAAAATCTTTTACGGGCACTTGTTTGTAGTTTTGCCAAGGATACGGCACACCGATTTCCTCTTCCAGAAAATCGAACATCTGCCTAGTGTAACGATAGGTAGGCTCGAACTTTAAAGAATCTTCCGGATAATAATACATTTCCAAAGAAATACCGCTTTTTGAGTATTGAACCTTTTTATCGTATTTGCCAATAGCCAAAGCGACTAAGTAGCTCGACATGGGTTTTTGCATATCGTAGTGCCATGTAGTAGCCGATTTGTTGATTCGTTTATCTGTTAATTTCCCATTAGAAATTACCTGATAATCATTTTGAAAAGTGATAGATAAATCGAATTCAATCTTTTCATTCATATCGTCAATACTCGGCAGCCAATTACTCGTGTATTTGCCTTGTCCTTGCGTCCACACCTGCCCTTTTTGGTGATTGAGGTTCTCGAAATCACCGCTTTCATTTTCCCAATCAATAAAATACATGGCTTTTTTAGGGGTCGTTTTCCAAATAACATCAATTTTATGTTTACCATTTGCTTTAAAAGGATGTTTTATAATCAGCTGTTTTCCGTTGTACAAGCTATCTTCAAACCGTTCATCTAATTGGTATTTAATGTTGTCAAAATCTTTAGCATCAATAAAAATGGAATCGATATTTTTTAAAATTTCAAATTCATAAGTAACACGTCCCCTAAGTTCTTTTTTCTTTAAATCCCCAAAAACAATTTCAGCTTTAGCACTTTTAAAATCAACATATTCAGCTTGTTGAGAGAACCCAAAAAAACCAATAAAAAACAAAAAAAGAACCACTAAGTTTTTCATATTTAAACCACAACAAGTATTAGACCAAAATAGCACTTTTAATCTTAATTGAAATACACTAAATTCGCTTTTATGAGTGTTAACCTTCAAACTCCCATTGATTATTTAAAAGGCGTTGGCCCAAATCGTGCCGATTTGTTGCGCAAGGAGTTGGGCATTTACACATATCAGGATTTAATCAACTTATTTCCAAATAGATATATTGACCGCACGCAGTATTACAAAATCAACCAATTGCAACGCAATAATGCCGATGTACAGGTTATTGGCAAAATAACTGGGTTTAAGGAGGTGGCACAAAAACGGGGAAAACGCTTGGTGGCGACCTTTCAAGACGATACCGGCACCATGGAACTGGTTTGGTTTAGAGGCCATAAGTGGATTCGAGAAAGCTTAAAACCAAACAAACCTTATGTGGCGTTTGGCAAAACCAATTGGTTTAGCGGGAAATTTAATATGGCGCATCCCGATTTGGAGCTGTTGGAAGACCACGAAAAAAACTTAAGTTCAGGGATGCAGGCTATTTATCCGTCCACCGAAAAATTATCAAATAAAGGGATTAGCAATCGGGTGATGAGCAAAATCATGCAACAATTATTTTTAGAAACCCAAGGACGATTTGCCGAAACCTTATCGGAAAATTTGCTTTCCGAATTAAAATTAATTTCGAAAAAAGAAGCGCTATTAAATGTGCATTTTCCGAAGGACCAAAGCCTACTTTCCAAGGCTCAATATCGATTGAAATTCGAGGAATTATTCTATATTCAATTGCAATTGATTCTGAAAAACCTCATCCATAAATCCAAAATTAAAGGTTTTCCTTTTGAAAAAGTTGGCGATTATTTCAATACTTTTTTTTCAACCCATTTACCCTTCGAATTAACCAATGCACAGAAACGCGTTTTAAAAGAAATTCGTGCCGATTTAGGTAGCAATGCCCAAATGAATCGACTATTGCAAGGGGATGTGGGTTCCGGCAAGACCATAGTCGCGCTCATGTCAATGTTAATAGCACTTGACAACGATTTTCAGGCATGTTTAATGGCGCCGACTGAAATTTTGTCAGTCCAACACTATAACGGATTAGTCGAGCAATGTAACAATCTAAATATCAGCATAAAACTATTAACGGGTTCAACTAAAACTTCAGAAAGAAAAAAAATTCATGAATCTTTAGAAAACGGCGAATTACAAATACTAATCGGTACCCATGCCCTACTTGAAGACAAGGTGAAATTCAAAAATTTAGGACTCGCCATTATCGATGAACAACATCGTTTCGGAGTGGCGCAACGCAGTAAATTATGGAAGAAAAACACCTCACCTCCCCACGTTTTGGTAATGACCGCCACACCAATTCCACGAACCTTGGCCATGTCGCTTTATGGCGATTTGGACATCTCTGTAATTGACCAATTACCACCCGGACGAAAGCCTGTAAAAACGGTTCATCGATTCGATAAAAACCGACTGAATGTATTCCGGTTTATCCGAGATGAAATCGATAAAGGCAGACAGATTTATATCGTCTATCCGTTAATTCAAGAAAGTTCGGCCATGGATTATAAAGATTTGATGGATGGTTACGAAAGTATTTCCAGGGACTTCCCTATGCCAAAATATCAAATTTCCATTGTTCACGGAAAAATGAAACCTGCCGATAAAGATTACGAAATGCAGCGTTTTATAAAGGGCGAAACCCAAATTATGGTAGCCACAACGGTTATTGAGGTTGGTGTTAACGTACCCAATGCCTCGGTGATGATTATTGAGAGTGCAGAACGTTTTGGCCTATCGCAACTCCATCAATTGCGCGGTCGTGTGGGGCGTGGTGCAGAACAAAGCTATTGTATTTTAATGACCGGGCATAAACTAAGTAACGATAGCAAAACGCGCTTAGAAACCATGGTTAAAACCAATGATGGCTTTGAAATTGCCGAAGTAGATTTGCGTTTACGTGGTCCCGGAGACCTTATGGGAACCCAACAAAGCGGCGTTTTAAACTTAAAGATTGCCGATATTATCAAGGACAACGATATTTTACAAAGTGCCAGGTTTTATGCTAAAAAGGTGCTTCAAAACGATCCGGCGCTATCAAAACCGCAAAACATGATTTTGCTTAACACGTACAAACAATTGGGCAAATACAAGAATATTTGGAATTATATTAGTTAAAAAGCCCAATCGGATGGGATTGAGCCTTAAAAACTGATTGTAGTTTGATTGATGATTTTTGATTGATGATTCTTTTACATGGCCCCCAACTCTTTTAAAAGCTTTTCTGAATTGGCCTTGACATTGGCTGGCGGATTAAGCGACAACGACTTTTTTAAATTTTTAATGGCATTTTTTTTATCGCCCATAATTTTATAACATTCGCCCAAACTGTCGTAACAATTCGCATTATTTGGGTTGTTGGCAATATTCTGTTTAAAGTATTTTAAAGCCCGATCAAAATCCTTTGCAGCAATCATTTGATAGCCCAAATTATTCAATTGATTGGTGTTTGCCATGGCCGCAGCTTCATCCATCAAGGTAGCATATTCGTCTGTTTTTCCTAGTTTATTAAGTATTTGCCCTTTAAGCGCTACATTATTAAACGTTTTTTGACTAAAGAATTGTCCAGCAATAGCGGTATCAACCCAACTTAAAGCTTCATTAAGATCACCGCCGTTGTTTAAGGCGAAACGCGCCGCTTGTTCCCAGTTTTGACGTTGGAATCCATCCTGACCTTTAAATTTGGTTCTAAAATCGTTCAACACAATATCCGTAACATCAAATGAAACATTAATGGGGAATCCTTTTTTCTCCCAAGCCAAAGTTGCCGTTGCAGAATTCGCATCAACATTATTAAATTCAAAGGTCAGTAATTCGTGATGCGGCACGGTAATCGTTTTAATATCGGCCCGTAAAGCATCTTTACTTTTATCGTAGAAAAAACTACCCCAAGCTTCTGCATCATACGATAAAATAAGGGTTGCGGTATCGTCTGCTTTCACTTCTAAATGCAAACCGTAAGTCCCCGCTTTTATAGGTTTGCCTTCAACTTTGGCATCATGCGTAAACGTAATGGTAGTGTTTTCGTTGGCCCCAGCACGCCATGGCGCCTCGGTGGCCGTACCGAAACCAAGGTTATTCATGCCATAAGGCACTAATTTCCCCCAGACTTCCCGACCGTTTACACTTGGTCTTGAATAGGATATTGAAACATCTGAAACACCTACACGCTGCGAAACCGTTGCCTGTTGGCTACCTCGCGGTGTGTTTAATTGGGCAAATGCACTGAAACTAAAAGTAAGCACCAGTAGCATACAAAATGTGGTAAGTTTGTTGTTTTTCATTTTTGATTGTCTTTAGTTTGTATCTCAAGGTAGACACAAATTAAAACCGTTGGTGTTAGCGTTTTGTTAAAGAAACGCAGGCAACTGTTAATTAACTATTTATTAAGAAGAATTTACAGCACAAAACATCTCAATGAGATTGCTTAAATTTGCTAGCCCTATATAAAAAAAAGAATGATACACATTCACGAAAAAACATTACAGGATTTAGAATTTTCTAACGTTTTACAGCAGGTCAGCGAGCATTGCGTTACACCATTGGGGAACGATGAAGCGCTTAAAATCTCACCTTTTAAGAAAAAAGAAGCGCTGCAAGTGGCTTTGCAATTAACCAATGAGTATTTATCTTCTTTTTACAACGACAACCGTATTCCGAACCACGGTTTTGATACGATTGCGAAAGAAATTAAGCTGTTACGCATTGAAAACACCTATCTTGAAGTGCATAGCTTAAAGAAAATTGTATCGATTTCATTGACCACAAACGACATTGTCAACTATTTAAAAAAGTTTGAAGAATACTATCCGGGATTGCACGAATACGCTTCGCATATTGAAGTCACCAAAGTTATTATTGAAAAAGTAGATGCCATTGTTGACCGTTTTGGCGATATAAAAGACAATGCCTCAACGCTGCTTTTCGATTTACGACAAGCCATAAATAAAATAAAAGGCAAAATAAACGCCAGCTTTTCAACCGCTTTAAACACCTATCACAACCTTGAATATTTAGATGATATTCGCGAATCGGTAGTCGATAACAAACGTGTGTTGGCCGTAAAGGCGATGTACAGACGCAAAGTTAAAGGCGCTATAATGGGTGGCAGCAAAACAGGCAGCATAGTTTATATCGAGCCCGAAACCACTTTGCAACATTCGCGCGAGCTTAATAATTTGGAATACGAAGAACACGAAGAAGTGATTCGTATTTTAAAAGAGGTGACTAATTTTATACGTCCGTTTTTACCTTTATTGGAACAGTATCAAGATTTTTTAATTCAATTGGATGTGATTTCCGCGAAAGCGAAATACGCCAAATCCATGAACGGAATCCTTCCCGAAATTACCGAAGACCGAAGCATGTTTTTGCGCGATGCCTATCACCCTCTACTCTATTTGAATAACTTAGAAAAGAAGGAAACCACATTTCCGCAGACTATAGAACTTAAACAAGACAGTAGGATTATTGTTATTTCCGGCCCCAATGCCGGCGGAAAAAGCATCACCTTAAAAACTGTTGGTTTGCTGCAAGTTATGCTGCAAAGTGGTATGCTAATTCCGGTACACGAACGCAGTAAGGTTTGTTTATTTGATAGGATTTTAAGTGATATTGGCGACAATCAATCTATTGAAAACCACTTGAGCACTTATAGTTATCGCTTAAAGCAGATGAATTATTTTTTAAAGAAGTGCAATAAAAACACGCTTTTTTTAATTGATGAATTTGGCACCGGCAGCGACCCGGAATTGGGCGGCGCTTTGGCTGAAACTTTTTTAGAAGAATTTTACCATCGTGAAGCTTTCGGCATCATAACTACGCATTATTCCAACCTAAAAATACTGGCCAACGAGCTACCTTTTATGCTGAACGCCAATATGTTGTTTGACGAGCGCACATTGGAGCCCCTTTTTAAACTCGTTATCGGTCAAGCCGGAAGCAGTTTTACCTTTGAAGTTGCACAGAAAAACGGTATTCCGTACAGTTTAATCAATCGCGCCAAAAAGAAGATTGAGCGCAGCAAAATCCGCTTTGATGCTACCATTGCAAAGCTTCAAAAAGAACGCTCTAAACTTGAAAAAACAGGACAATCGTTAAAACTAAATGAAAAGAAAAAGATTGAAGAAGCCGATAAATTAGAGGAAATCAATGCGAAAATCCAAAAGAAATTGGAAAGCTACCAAGAGTTGTACGATAGCAATCAACGCTTAATATATCTCGGACAAAAACTAAACGATATAGCGGAAAAATATTTTGAGAATAAGCAAAAAGAGCCTTTAATGGACGAGCTTTTCAAACTGGTTCAAATAGAAAATTCCAAACGCAAAAAAGTTTCCGCGAAAGCGAAAAAAGTAATCAAGGCAAAAGAGAAACAAGTAAAACAAGAGGCCGAAAAAAAAGTGGAGGTTATTAGAAAAAAGAAAAAGGCCGCCAAACAAAAAGCCTTTGCAGAGCCCAAACCAAAACCCGTTTTAAAAGTGGGCGACCGCGTTAGGATGGAGGATGGACGAGCCATTGGCAGCATTGATAAAATTGAAAAAAACAAAGCCACAGTTAACTATGGCTTGTTTACTACAAATGTGAGTTTAGAGCAGTTGGAGTTGGTTGAGGCAAAAAAATAACAGCCAGCACCAAGTTGTTGAATCTACAACTTTAGGTGCCAACTGTATTGACTAAAAATAATGTACTTATTAATAAATTCTCCAGAAATAATAATAGGCCCTAAACTCACTACCTGGTAATTCTTCTAAATCTATACGTTCATAATCAATATCATCTTTATCCAGATTACCATCATTATTTATATCCATTATTTGATTTACATCCTTTAAATACACCTTCCTCGTTTCTTTCCCAAAATATTCCGGATCAAAAGCCCCGTTACTTTCATAAAACTCTGCATAGAGCTTAATATAATCATTATTAACATCCGGCTTATAGAGTTCTACTTCTGCAAACTTATTATTAATGCCCACAAATTGATCTTCTTCAACCTCTAATGCCGGATCTGAGTTGTAGTGTTTTTTAAATTCCTCAACAACCTCTCCTCCTTGATAGATACCAATTTCTATGTCTCCGTAAATCTCTAAATTGTTTTCACCTTCATGCTTTTTAGGTTTAATGCCATGCAACCCAATATAAAATCTTTGATATGCTTCATAACAGGTTCTTATACTATATTCACTAGACAGTACCACGTTAGCCACTGGAAACCCTTTTCTAACATACCTTAGGGTATATCCTAATGGCGCACCAGGTGAATCGATTGAATACTCACCTCCCTCAGTGATATAATTGTACACACCTTCTGGTCCGGTAACAACTTGTGCCGCATCACCAGAAGAACCTCCAACAACCAAAGCTTTAACAGTTGAACTGTTCCAAAAGCTCTGATGCTCACCTTGTCCGTTTACTTCCCCTCCTGAAAAAGCCGCGTTAAATGCTGCTTGTGTATCTGTAAACTTAGAGTTAGTCTCAACAGTATATATTAACATACGCCCGTATTTTACTGATGAAACAATTACAGGGCTTGTAGAATTTAAATTGGGAACATCTGTAAACAGTTTCCCTGGGTTTTCACTCTCCTCGATTGTTAAATCGATAGTATAGTATACCTGCAAATACTTGATAATATACTTATATTTTTTTTCTGAGCTATTGAAGTTAAATGACCCTGAGACACTATTTTTTCCTTTGGTATAGCTTGCTCCTAGAGCAATATTTAAGTGTTCCTCTGAATAAACTTCTTCTGTAGTAAAATTAACTTTTGCTGCTGTAGAACCTGTTACACCTTGTTGCAACATATCTTTTACACCTTCTCTAACCGTATTAATATTAGGATTTTCAATACGAGCAGAAGGCTTACCATTTAAATTTTCTAATGAAACAGATAAGGTTATAGGGGCTCTACCTCCAGTAATACCAATATATTCTCCAGTAGGAATAGATTCGCCTTTTAGCATAGCGCCCGGATAAATAACATCACTGGTAGGATCTAATAAAATCATTTCACTAAAACCAGGCGACATTTTATATTTTTTTACAACACACTCATTAGTTTGTCCGTCGCGTTCTGGATTACTTTCTTCTATAAGTTCTACTCCCGAAACTTCTGGTTGATCAAATTCTGATAAACCTGCCAATAAATCGTTTATAGTTTGTATGATTTCACCTGAGGCCTTTCCATTATCAACACTTTCCTCACTACATCCTGTGAAGGAAAATAGTGTAAGAACAAAAAGTGTTGTGTAAATACTTTTTTTGATTGTTAATAGCTTTGTTTTCATAATTTCTAATTTTGTGATTCAACACTTCAAAACTAGATAGGAATACAACTGAAAACTAATTTTTGGTATGGACAAAGTATGGACAAGGTAGTTTTTACTATTATGGACAAGTTGAAAACCGTAATTAAAAATAAAAAATCAAATAACTGAAAATCAAATACTTAACACAGTATTAAGTTTCCTAATGGCTAAAAACACATAGACACACTATGGACGTAGCACAAATCAAAAAATAGACATATACTATTTTAAATATATTTAATAATTACCTTAGTAATAGCTTAATTAACTTAATTATGAAAAAATCAACCTCACTTTTATTACTTTTTGCTTTAATTATTTATCCGCTTAATGCACAAAACACAACATTTATAGACAGTCTTAAAAAACAACTTTCAACTCAAAAAGATAATTCAATTGAGAAAGTAAATACGCTAACTTGGTTACATGAAAAATTAATGTTTTCAAAACCAGAAGAAGCTAAATCCTATGCTGATGAAGTTTTATCAATATCAAAAAAAATTAATTACGATGAAGGAATTGCAAAAGGCTATATGCATTTGGGACATTACTTTAGTAATAGAAGTAAAAATGATTCGGCATTATATTACTTACAGAAAGCTAAAGAAAAATTTACTGATTTAGAAAAAACCAGAGGTGTCATTTTTATAAATCATTCTTTGTCTGACATCATGAAAATTAAAGGCAACTATGATGAAGCCATCAAATTAGCAAAAGATAATTTAAACTTAATTTTAAATAATCCAGAACCCAAAAAACTTCAATTTAAACTTATTGGAGGGCAACATGCACTAATTTCAAACATTTACATAAAAAAAGGAAATTACAATATAGCTCTAACCGAAGCTTTAACTGCTTTAAAGTATTTTGAAGAAATTAATCACTTAACACGAAAAGCTGATATTTTAAAACAAATAGGAGATATTGAACTGATATTAAATAATCCCTCATCAGCTAAAGCATATTTTAATCAGGCTATAAAAATTTATGAAGATTTTGATGATAAAATGTATATGGCCTATGCGTATAATTCGAAAGGACAAGCCAATAAATCATTAGGTATGATTGACAATGCTTTTGAAGATCAAGATCGTGCAGTAGCTTTAGCACGAGAGATTAATGATAAATCATCCTTAAGTGGAGCTTTGATAGATTTAGGTGCATTATACACCATTAAAAACGATTTAAAAAAAGCAAATAAAGTTTTAGATGAAGCTAATAAACTGAGTAAAGAAGAGGATATAAAACAAAATATTATTTATAGTTATTTAGGGCTCTCTGAAGTTATGCATAAGAATAATAAACCAAATGAAGCATTAAAAAAACTTGAAAAAGCCATTTCTATTGCCAAATCCATAGAAGCATTACCAGGACTCCAAGATTTGTATGATTATAAATCTAAAATTTTAGAATCCATCAATAAAAACAAAGAAGCCATTTTCTATTTAAAAGCATCACAAAGTATTAACGACTCCCTTTTTAGTATAAAAAAATCACAACAAATTGAAGAGCTAAAAACCATCTACGCAACCGAAAAAAAAGAAACAGAAATAGCTTTACAAGAAGAAGAAATTAAAACACTTAATGTACAAGCCAAAAATGACAAACTCACAAAAACAGTTTATGGCATTGGTATGTTTTCATTTATCGCCATTGCTGGACTAATCTTTTTTAGTTTTAAACAGCGTATTAAGAAAAACAGAATAGCACGTGAAAAACAAGAGGAAATTTTAAAAAATGAAATAGCCTTTAAAAAGAAAGAGCTGGCATCGCAAACCCTTCATCTCGTTCAAAAAAACACGTTTATTCAAGAACTTAAAGAGAATTTAGAGAAAATAAAGCAATCACCCGAATTATTTAAAGTGGAATTTAGGCGGCTGGTCCTGCTGCTTAAAAAAGAAAGTGCCGAAGATAAAGATTGGGAGATTTTTAAATCCTATTTCTCTGAAGTGCACAACAACTTTGATATTAAACTTAAAGAAATTTATGCAGATATCACTGAAAAGGAAATTCGCCTAGCGTCGTTTTTACGTATGAATCTGTCCACCAAAGAAATTGCCTCTATGCTTAATGTGCTGCCAGAAAGCGTTTTGAAATCGAAATACCGACTAAAAAAGAAACTAAACCTAAACAAAGAAACCGATTTGAATGGGTTTTTAAATAGCCTATAAAGCCGTATCTTTGACCTATGAATTTCGGGCTTCCTAAAGACAAAAAACTAATCCTGTTTGATGGTGTTTGCAACCTATGCAACAACAGTGTGCAATATGTTATAAAACACGATAAAAACAATCAATTTATGTTTACTGCTTTACAAAGTGATGTTGGCAAAGCGGTTATTGAAGCCTATAATATAGATACAAAAAAAACGGATTCCATATTGCTTTACACACCCGAAAAAGGTATTGATTATAAAAGTACGGCAGCATTAAAAATAGCTTCAAAATTAGGGTTTCCCATTAATACAATTAGTGTTTTTTTTATTGTCCCCACCTTTATTCGCAATTGGGCTTACGATTACATAGCCAAAAACAGGTATAAATGGTATGGTAAAAAGGAGGCATGTATGATTCCCACACCCGAATTAAAGAGCAAATTTTTGGAGTAAGTATGTTTAAAAACAAGACTTTTGCAACCAAAAACCTAAAAAAATGACTATAAATTTTAACTAAAAAAGAACATCCTAAAAAAAGCAATAATTAATTGTGCATTATTAATTATTAATTATCTTTGCAGCCAATTTCGGGTCAACCTCTGGCGAGAATCGTGAATGTTGTTCTGAATTAACAATCAATTAAATTTAAAGATATGGAATCTTTAGTAAAATTTGTTCAAGACGAATTTGTAACAAGAAAAGATTTACCGGAATTTGCAGCTGGTGACACAATTACGGTTTATTACGAAATTAGAGAGGGCGAAAAAGTTCGTACTCAGTTTTTTAGAGGTGTTGTAATTCAACGCAGAGGATCTGGTTCATCAGAGACTTTTACAATTAGAAAAATGTCTGGTACCATTGGTGTAGAGCGTATCTTCCCAGTTAATTTACCGGCATTGCAAAAAATAGAAGTTAATAAGCGTGGCGCTGTTCGTAGAGCTAGAATCTTCTACTTTAGAGGACTTACTGGTAAGAAAGCTAGAATTAGAGAACGCAGACGTTAGTAATATTTTTACCAAAACATATAAAGCCTTGACATTTGTCAGGGCTTTTTTTATTAACTTTTGTTAATAAGTGCTGTTTATAAGTGGTTGATATCTAAACGCTTAAAAATTTTTGTTTTTTAAAATGTGGTTATATATTAGCAAAAGAAATTAATAGCAACCTCGGTTGATTTCGTTTAAAAGCGAATTTATATTAAGGTCTAAAATAGAGTAACGTTCTTTATATATAATTGTTTTTTGAGGTTTGGATGTGCCACGTGTATGCGTGTGTGAGCAGAAAACCATGACGCTGTAAAAAGTCCCAGATGCGCAAGTAGATGGAATCTAGTGCAGCCGAAAGCTTGAAAAAGTAGTCGTAACCGAAAGGGAACGCTATTAATAAAGCAATGCTTGGAGTTTACCAATCGTGAAAATAGGTGGTTAACTGCAATGTATCAAGAAAAACAATTTACTGAAGCATTTTGGTAATAGGTCAATACATTTTGAAAATTACAACACAAAATGTTTCATTGAAATAATAGTGCTTGAATTGAAAAGGTTTTATGAAAATTAAAACCACCTTAGTAGCAATACTAATAGATCACGTAACGTTATTTCAAAGAAAGCCATGTCAGAGTAGATTAGATTCTACAGTGATATGGCTTTTGTTTTTTTATAATTTCAACACTTCTTTTTTATCAATTTCTTACAGGTCTTATACTTTTTTAGCATTCTAACAAATCCGTAAAAACTACTCAGTTTCGTCAAGATATTAAAATTCAATTTTTGTATATTCGCATCGCGAAAAACGTTAGCGTTAATTCTACACCAATTATTCGAGTAATAAATCTTTAAAAATCACAAGTTGAATGTCTAAAATTATCTATACAAAAACTGATGAAGCTCCAGCACTAGCAACCCGTTCTTTTTTACCAATTGTAAAGACTTTTGTTAAATCGTCGGGAATTGATATTGAAACCAAGGATATTTCTTTAGCCGCAAGAATTTTATCAACTTTTCCAGATTTTATAAATGAGGACCAACGCGTTTCAGACGATTTGGCTTTTTTAGGAGAATTAGCCAAACAACCTGAAGCCAATATTATAAAACTACCAAATATTAGTGCATCAATTCCGCAATTAACAGCGGCGATAACAGAGTTGCAATCGCAAGGTTTTGGCATTCCTAATTATCCGGACGAGCCCAAAACCGATTCAGAAAAAGACATACAATCGCGTTACGATAAAATTAAAGGTAGCGCAGTAAATCCTGTGCTACGGGAAGGAAACTCAGACAGACGTGCACCAAAAGCCGTAAAAAACTACGCCAAAAAAAACCCGCATTCCATGGGTGCATGGGCCAGCGATTCTAAAACCCATGTAGCAACAATGAGCCATGGCGATTTTGCGCATAATGAGAAATCAGTGACGTTGGAAAACGCTACAACTGTAAAAATAGAACATACCGATACCAAAGGGAACACCACCATTTTGAAAGACAACCTTGCATTGCTACAAGGGGAAATTATTGATGCGTCGGTAATGAGCAAAAGCGCTTTATTACAGTTTTTAGAAGAACAAATTGAAGATGCTAAAACTAAGAAAGTATTGTTTTCATTACATATGAAAGCCACAATGATGAAGGTTTCAGACCCCATTATTTTTGGTCATGCGGTGCGTATCTTCTTTAAAGATGTTTTTGCCAAACATGAGGAAACCTTCGAAAAAATTGGTGTTGACGTCAATAATGGTTTTGGAGATTTGCTCAGCGATTTAAAAAAATTACCCGAGGCTAAGCGTAAAGAAATTGAAGCCGATATTGATGCTGCCTATAAAAACAGGCCAGATTTAGCTATGGTTAATAGCGATAAAGGCATTACCAATTTACACGTGCCCAGTGACGTTATTATTGACGCTTCTATGCCGGCCATGATTCGTACATCCGGTCAAATGTGGAATGCAGAAGGTAAGCAACAAGACACCAAAGCCGTAATTCCGGATAGTAGTTACGCAGGCATTTACACTGCGACTATCGATTTTTGTAAAAAACACGGTGCTTTCGACCCAACAACCATGGGAACCGTTCCCAATGTTGGATTGATGGCTCAAAAAGCCGAAGAATACGGATCGCACGATAAAACTTTTGAAATCCCTTCAAACGGTACCGTACGTGTTATTGACGCATCGGGCAAAACCTTAATTGACCACACTGTTGAGGCCGGAGACATCTGGCGTATGTGCCAAGTTAAGGATGCTCCAATTCAAGATTGGGTTAAATTAGCCGTTACGCGCGCAAGGGCATCTCAAACACCGGCCGTTTTTTGGTTGGACAAAAACAGAGCACATGACGCCGAACTTATTAAAAAAGTAAATACCTATTTAAAAGATCACGATACAAACGGATTGGACATAAGAATATTATCGCCAACCGATGCCACCATTTTTACTTGTGAAAGATTGAAGGCTGGCAAAGACACCATTTCGGTTTCCGGTAATGTTTTACGGGATTATTTAACCGATTTATTCCCCATTCTTGAAGTTGGAACCAGTGCAAAAATGTTATCGATTGTACCATTAATGAATGGTGGCGGATTGTTTGAAACCGGTGCGGGTGGTTCGGCGCCAAAACACGTACAACAATTGCTAAAAGAAAACCACTTGCGTTGGGATTCTTTGGGTGAATTTTTAGCACTTGCCGTTTCATTAGAGCATTTTAGCGAAGTAAACCATAACGCAAAAGCTAAAATATTAAGTGAGACTTTAGATGATGCCACCGAAAAACTGTTAGAAAACAGAAAAGGTCCATCGCGTAAAGCTGGCGAATTAGACAATAGAGGAAGCCATTTTTATTTAGCGTTGTATTGGGCACAAGAATTGGCTAATCAAAATAACGATAAAGCATTAAAAGAAGAGTTTTCAAAATTGGCAAAACAATTAGCTGATAACGAAACTGCTATTATTAACGAATTAACCGAGGTTCAAGGCAAACCCGCAAATATTGGCGGTTACTACGAGCCAGACGAAACTTTAATAAACCAAGTGATGCGACCAAGCAAAACGCTTAACAGTATCATTTAACATACATGGATATATTTTGTTAAAAGCCCCTAAAATTAGGGGCTTTTTTTTATTTTTATAAAAAATCGTTTTATGAAACACCTTGTGTTTTGGGCGGCTACTGCCCTATTCTTTTGTAATCTCTCCCTAAATGCACAAGAAAAGTTTACTTTAAGCGGTATCATTTCAGAAGAAAAAAGCAACGAAACCCTCATTGGTGTTAACATTATCTTTCCAGAAACGGGATCCGGAACCACAACCAACGCCTACGGTTTTTACTCCATTACTTTACCAAAAGGCACGTATTCGGTAATTGTAAGCTACTTGGGCTATACTACGATAACTGAAACCATCGAACTGAACAGCGACATTACAAAACATATAAGTTTGGTTGAATCTCTTGAAAATTTAGACACAGTCATCATCACCGAAAACATTGAAAAACTAAGTATAAAAAACCCGCAAATGAGTGTTAATACCTTAACCTCAAGCACTATTAAAGACATTCCTGTCGTTTTAGGCGAAGCCGATATTATTAAAGCTATTACCTTGTTACCAGGTGTTACCAATGCTGGCGAAGCTTCATCTGGTTTTAATGTGAGAGGCGGTTCGGCAGACCAAAATCTGATTCTTTTGGATGAGGCGACCATTTACAACTCCTCTCACCTGTTTGGTTTCTTTTCGGTTTTTAATCCGGATGCCATTAAAGATTTGCGCTTATTTAAAGGTGGTATTCCAGCCCGTTATGGCGGTCGGGTTTCGTCGGTTTTGGATATTTATCAAAAAGAGGGAAACAGTAAAGCGTTTCATTTAAATGGTGGCATTGGCATTGTTGCGAGCAGATTACTTGCCGAAGGACCGATTGAAAAAGACAAAGGATCTTTCCTTTTTGGAGGCAGATCGAGTTATGCACATTTGTTTTTACCGCTTTTCGACATTAATAACATTGCCTATTTTTATGATTTGAACACCAAACTGAGCTATAAGCTAAACGACCGGAATAACATTTATTTATCCGGATATTTTGGTAGAGATGTGTTTAGAATTGAGGACTCCTTTGAAAACACCTATGGCAATTCGGTATTGAATTTTAGATGGAATCATTTGTTTTCAGACAAATTATTTTCTAATTTATCTTTAATCTACTCTGATTATTATTACAATTTAAAGCTCAGTTTTGTTGAGTTTGATTGGATTTCCGGCATCCAGAATTTCAACATTAAATACGATTTAAAACACTATTTAAACGATACATTTAAACTGCAGTACGGGTTAAATAGCATCTACTACAAGTTTAATCCTGGAGAAATAAATCCCACGGTGGAGACTTCGGGCATCAACCCGTTTAAACTTATAGATAAATATGCTTTTGAAAATGCTTTGTATGTAGATGCCGAACATAAAGTTTCAGATAAACTGGCTCTGTCGTACGGTTTAAGGTTTAGTTCGTTTTTTCGGTTAGGGCAAGACGAACTTAATGTTTACGCGAATAATCAACCTGTAGTTTTTAATGAAGATTTTCAAATTTACGAAAAGGCAAATCCTACCGATACAGAAGCGTTTAAGCGTAGCGATGTTATTGCTAAATTCTTCAACTTAGAACCGCGTTTTTCAGCAGCGTATCAAATCAATTCAAATAGTTCTGTAAAAGGGAGCTATAACCGTATGAGTCAATATTTACATTTATTATCGAATACCAACTCGCCCACACCATTGGATGTTTGGACGCCCAGTGGGAAATATGTTAAACCTCAATTGTTAGACCAATACGCTTTGGGTTACTTTAAAAATTTTAAAAATGATGTGTATTCATTGGAAATTGAGACTTTTTATAAAACCATAAAAAACAGGATAGACTATATTGATGGTGCCGATTTAATTGCAAACAACGCCATTGAACAGGTAATTCTTAATGGCAAAGCAAGAGCTTACGGATTGGAGTTTTTATTGAGAAAAAACAAAGGTCGATTTAAAGGCTGGTTGGCTTACACGCTTTCAAAATCCGAACAACAAACAACAGGCAGAACGCCAAATGAGTTAGGCATTAACAATGGTAATTGGTACAACACGCCTTACGATAAAACCCACGACATCTCTTTAACGGGAAGCTTTAAATTGAATGACAAATGGGAAATTAACTCCAATTTTCTGTTCCAAACTGGGCAGCCGGCAACATTTCCAAACGGGCAATATGTTTACAATGGCATTAATATTCCCAATTACGGCGCACGAAATAAAAACAGATTACCGGCGTACAACCGATTAGATGTTTCGTTAAAATATCAACCAAAACAATCAGAAAACAAAAGGTGGAAAAGCCATTGGGTTTTTGGGGTTTACAATATTTATAATCGTAAAAATGCCACCTCAATAAATTTTAGTCAAAGCAAAACAACAGGGTCAAACGAAGCGACACGTTTATCCATATTCGGCATCGTTCCATCGATATCTTATAATTTTAAACTATAGGTTTATGAAACAATTACTATTTATATTATTAATAAACACTTTACTTTTGTCGTGCGAAGATGTTATTCAAGTAGATTTGGAAACGGCCGAAACCAGAATGGTTATTGATGCCTCTTTAAATTGGGAAAAAGGCACCAACGGTAACATGCAACAAATTAAATTATCGCTCACCGCGCCTTTTTTTGATGATAATATTCCACCTGCAACCGGAGCTATTGTAACCGTGACCGATACAAATAATAATACGTTTAATTTTATTGAAGATGGCACAACGGGCATTTACAATAACAATATGTTCATCCCTGTAATTAATGGTGAATATACGTTAAGCATTATCTACGAAAACGATAGGTATCTCGCCACAGAAACACTTAAACCGGTAACTCCAATTGAATTTATAGAGCAAAAAAACGACGGTGGTTTTGCAGGCGACGAAATAGAAATTAAAGCCTTTTATACTGATCCAAAAGATATTGAAAACTTTTATTTATTCGAATTCAGAAAACCCGCCTTAAATACGATAAATCTTGAAGTTTACGATGATGAATTTACAGACGGCAATCAGATTTTTGCTTTTTATTCGGACGAAAACCTTTCAAGCGGCGACTTGTTGGAAATTATCAGTTATGGTATTTCCAGTCGTACTTACAACTATTTGAATATTTTGCTTCAACAAACCGATAACGAATCCGGCGATCCTTTTGAAGCCCAACCAGCAACCGTTAGAGGCAATTGTATAAATGTAACCAACCCAAACAACTATCCCTTGGGCTATTTTAGGGTTTCAGAGACCCACATTTTTTCTTACGTCGTGGATTGAGGTTTTAATTTGTAATTTACTACTATGGCTTAATTTTTGATGCATTGTTAAATGAATTGTAATTTTTTAAGACGATATTAACTAAAATAAAATCTTACAAACAACAATTTTATTTACTTTTATCAGCAACCAATCAAGACATAAAATAATATGAATAAAAAAAGAATCGCTTACGTAATTGGCGCAATCGTTTTAATAGTTGTTTCCTATTCGTTTTTTAGTTCCAATACCGATAAAGACGTTTCGCTTACCGCCAAAGTTGTAAAAGGAACCTTTTTAAATGAAGTGCTTATTTCTGGTGAAGCACAATCTACAAGCTCAAAAAAAATTAACGGCCCTACTAATGCTAGGAGATTTGGTATTTTTAATATAAAAATACAAGATTTAGTTCCCGAAGGCACCATTGTAAAAAAGGGAGATTATATTGGCAAGCTAGATGTATCTGAACTTAACGGAAAAATACTTGATGCCCAATTAAATTTGGATAAAGCCCAATCTAGATTCACGCAACAACAACTAGATACCACACTTACCCTAAAACAAGAACGCAATTCCATTAAGGACTTATTATTCAATATAGAAGAAGACAGCTTAGAATTAGAGCGTTCAATTTATGAGCCGCCAGCAACCATAAGATCCTTAGAAATAAAAATTGAAAAAACAGCACGGGATTTAAAAGAAAAAAAAGCAGACTATTCCATAAAAAAGAGGCAAGCCAATGCTAGAATGATTGAGGTGGGCACGGAGGTTTCCAAAATCTCTAAACGCATTGAAGAATTAATGCAGTTGCAAAAAGAATTTACTATTCATTCCGATGACGATGGGATGGTAACTTATATAAGGGAATGGAACGGCACAAAAAAGAAAGTAGGCTCTACGGTATCACCATGGGAACCTGCTATTGCCAGTTTGCCCGATTTAACCAAAATGGAATCAAGAACCTATAGCAATGAGGTTGACATTAGAAAGATTAAAAAAGACCTGCCAGTAAAAATAGGCTTTGATGCTTTCCCCGATATTGAGCTTGACGGTATTGTAACCGAGGTTGCCAATGTGGGAGAAACCAAAGCAGGTTCTGATATTAAACTTTTTCAGGTTTTAATAAAACTAAATGAAACCAACGAGAATATAAGACCTGGCATGACAACATCCAACAAAATACTAATTGATAAAAAGGAAGATGTTTTAATGATTCCTCTGGAAGCCGTTTTTGCCAAGGATTCCATTAGTTACGCCTATGTAAAATCCGGATTGGCCATTGATAAAAAACAAGTTGAGTTAGGGCCATCAAATAACGAAGTTGTAATTGTTCAAAAAGGATTGAAAGAAAATGATATTGTTTATTTAAATAGACCCATAGATTTAGATAATAAAAGTATAACGCTGTTGAAATAAGATGATAGACAAACTACTTTTAGAAAAGCTAAAATCTAATTTCGGTGAGGCTTATTGGTTTATTAAAACGAATAAGGTTAGAACCTTTTTAACGGCATTGGGCATTATTTTTGGTGTTGCATCGGTAATTACCATGCTTGCCATAGGAAATGGCGCAGAAAAAGAAATTTTAGCACAATTGGAGTTGGTAGGCGTCAACAACATTGTGGTTACTCCGATTCCCGATGAGGAAGATGAAGACGCTAACGAAGCCGATGAAAATGCCAACGAATCTGAGTCAAAACGTTTTTCAAAAGGGCTTGATATCCAAGATGCATTGAGCGCTCAAAGAAACATTCCCAGCATAAAACTTGTTAGCCCAGAAATCATTTTAAACACCTATGTTATTAACAATGGGAGGCAAAACTCGGTTAAACTCATTGGTATTTCCCCTGCATTTTTTGAATCTTCAAATATAAACCTGGAAAACGGTAAGGGTTTTTCAAACTACCAAATTGAGAACGCCCTACCCGTCTGTATTATAGGAAAAAAGGTTGAGAAAAAATTATTCACTGGCGAAAGCGCCTTAGGAAAACAAATTAAAGTTAAAGATGTTTGGCTCAAGGTAATAGGTGTTATTGAAGAGAAATTAATCTCAGATAAAGCCCAGGAAAATTTAGGGATAAGAGATTTAAATGAAGACGTTTATATACCCATAAACACCTTTTTGGTACGCTACAAAGACCGTAAGATAATTAGCGATAAAATAGGTGCCAGAAATAGAAACCAAAATGGCCCGAAACAGAGAATCCCTAGAGGTAATTACCATCAAATTGATAGATTAACTGTACAGGTTTCAAATTCAAATGAGCTAAAAGCAACCGCCGAAGTTTTAAGTAAAATGTTAAAACGAAGACATAACGATGTTTTAGATTTTGAAATTGAAATTCCCATCCAACTCCTTAAACAGCAACAGAAAACAAAACAAATATTTAATATTGTATTAATCATTATAGCCGGAATATCGCTTTTAATTGGCGGTATTGGTATTATGAATATCATGCTTGCTTCGGTACTGGAAAGAACCAAAGAAATAGGCATAATTCGAGCCATTGGTGCCACAGAAGAAGATGTTATTTTACAATTTTTATCAGAATCCGTACTTATCAGTGTTGGTGGAGGTATTATAGGCATTATCCTAGGCATTATAGGGGCTTACGTAATTGAAATAGTTTCAGGGATTGAAACGGTTTTATCGATAAATTCAATTATGATTTCATTCTTTATTGCCGTTGCCGTGGGCTTAATATTTGGAATATTCCCAGCAAAAGCAGCCGCTAATAAAAAACCTATTCAAGCTTTAAGAACCGAATAATAAAATATGAAAAAAATACTCCTTATTATTATCGTTATTTTTCCATTGTTCCATAATGCGCAGTCCAAAAAACTAACACTTAACGAAGCGATTGAAATTGCTAGAAAAAAATCACCGGATTATAAAATCAATTTAAACAGAAACCAATCGAACTATTGGCGTTTCAAGCGTTATAAAGCTAGTTTCTTGCCAGAATTAAGGCTTACCGCAACCCTACCCGAATATCGAAATGCTGTACGTAGAATAACAAATGATGCCGGACAGGATGTTTTTGTAACACAAAATCAATTGCTTATTGATGGCGGTTTATCCATTTCTCAAAGTGTGCCGTACACCGGAGGCACCCTGTCGGTAAACACAAACTTGGAACGCGTTGAGTTATTTGGTCTCGACGATAACATTGGGTATTCCGTTATTCCGTTTTCCATTAATTATTTTCAAAGTTCAATATTGTTCAACGAGTTTAAATGGGACAAAAAAATTGAACCGTTAATTTACGAAGAGTCCAAAAGGGATTTTATTGAAAACATGGAGCAAATTTCCGTAAGCACATCCAGTCGCTACTTCGATTTGCTAAAAGCACAAATGCAGTTGGCCATTTCAGAAACCAACTTAAAAAACCAAGACACCTTATTGCAAATAGCAAAAGGCAGATTTAGAGTGGGCAAAATTGCCGAAAACGAGCTGTTGCAAATGGAGTTAAGGTACTTAAATTCAAAAAACAGAGTTACCACAAATACCATCGAATTAAAAAGAGCCTCGCAAAATTTAGCACGATACTTAGAGTTGGAAAACGAAGACTTAACCTTAGATATCCCGGAACAACTTCCCCTTTTTGATGTCGAAATTGAAAAAGCATTAAGTGAGGCACAGAATAACAGAAAGGCGGTTATCGAGTTTAGAAGAAAACGTTTGGAGGCCGAAAAACAAGTCGCCTTTCAAAAAGGAAACAACAGGTTACAATTAGGGATACGGGCCAATTTTGGGATATCGCAAAATGGCGAAGATTTCAACAACCTATTTAGCAACTTTAACAAACAACAAAACGTTACGGTTTCTGTTGGTATTCCAATATTCGATTGGGGCGTATCTAAATCCAGGCGTAAAATGGCAGAAGCCAATTTAGATTTAACCAACAATAATATAAACCAAGATAAGCAAGAGTTTGAACAAGAAATATACCTACATGTACTAAACTGGTCCAACCAAAGGGATTTTTTATTCACCGCTGAAAAAGCAAAAGAAGTTTCAATGAAGCGCTATGAAATTTCCAAAAAAAGATATGTATTAAACAAAGTGGACATTACAAATTTAAATATCGCTTTAGAAGAAAGAGACAAGGCCGTATTTGAATATTTAAACTCGCTCGAAAAATTCTGGAGAGATTATTACATATTAAGGCAACTGACGCTTTATGATTTTATTAATGATAAAAAAATTGAAGTTGAAGATATTCTTTATGATTAAAACTCGCTAATAATTCATACTTTTGAATTATGAATTTTACCAAAACAACCGAACAAGATTCAAACTACAATCATCTCGAAAAGATGAGTGTTAATGAGTTGATTACCAACATCAATAACGAAGATAAAACAGTACCGCTTGCCGTAGAGAAATCGCTGCCGCAAATAGAGGCGCTTATTGAACAAATTGTTCCGAAATTAAAAAATGGCGGACGATTATTTTATATTGGCGCGGGGACAAGCGGACGTTTGGGTATTTTAGATGCCTCTGAATGCCCACCAACATTTGGCGTTTCCCCAGATTTGGTTATCGGAATCATTGCCGGTGGAGACACTGCTATAAGAAATGCCGTAGAATTTGCTGAAGATTCTACAGAATTAGGCTGGCAAGATTTACAACATTATAACATTAGCGATAAAGATGTTGTAGTTGGTATTGCGGCTTCGGGAACCACGCCTTATGTTATTTCAGCGTTAGAAACATGTAATAAAAACAACATTATTACGGGGTGCATTACTTGTAATTACAACAGCCCTTTGGCAGCGGCATCAAAATACCCCATAGAGGTTATTGTTGGACCTGAGTTTGTAACTGGAAGTTCCAGAATGAAGGCAGGAACCGCCCAAAAATTGGTTTTAAATACCATAACCACAACCACCATGGTATTGCTTGGGCATGTAAAGGGCAACAAAATGGTCGACATGCAATTAAGCAATAACAAGCTTGTTGACAGAGGCGTGAGAATGATTATGAACGAAATTAATGTCCCGCAAGAAACAGCAAAACAACTATTGGATAAATTTGGCAGTGTGCGTTTAGCGGTTCAAAATTACAAACATGGAAACCCATAAAACAGATAAAAACATACTGGTTAAAGGTTTAAAAAAAATGGGGATTGCCTTAGCTTGCATGTTTTTAGGCCCCATACTTTTGCATATTGCACTTAGCAATAAAGAAAAACCACTTTATATTCCCATATTGATTATGGGAGGCATAATTTGTGCCTTAGCCATATTTTTTGCTTTCAAAGGCATTAATACGGTATTGGATAGTATGTTTAAAAAAAACAACTCTTAATTTAAGTTGCTAAGTTTTGGTGTTGTTGGATTAACACCAAAATCGGTATCGCTAAAAGGAACCTTCAGCCCTTCCAATATATAATTTATAATGGCGTAATGATGAATGGTATGGCTATTCGCCTGTGCAAAAACAGCCCCTAAAGTATATTGTATTTCAATTTTTCCCAAGCCCAAATCATCAATCACAATTACGGTTTCGTCCATATTAATTTTGGAGTGATTCAATTTATCGATAATTTCATTGAGATAAGCCAACGCGCAATCGCATTTACACTCTACATCCTTACTCCTGCGCCTCGCCGTTAAATCGATTATATTGTCGGAATTCAAATTGAATATACAATCGTAAAAATCCAAAATATGCCTAATATGAGTGCCAATACTTGAGTAATATGGCGCTAAAGATGCATTGCACAATGTATCGTCCTGCAGATTATCAAGTAATTTTTTCGATTTTTGTAATGTTTTTAAAGTCGACTCAATAATAATGTTTATATAAACTAATGTAATAAAATATTTTAACTTAAAAACTCTTATGCTTAGTCTTTAATCTCTAAGATACTTACAGCACGGTTTTAAAAACAAAAATCCATTTTATAAAGCAATTCCTTTTTTTGTATAAAGAAATTCTTTACTAACTTTACAAGTAGCTATTAACCAATACCTTATTTAATTGAAACTTGTTTTATCAGTTTTATTTGTTTGCCTATTGCAAAACCTAAGCTCTCGAAATAATTTTAAGGCAGACTCGTTAAACCCTGAAATTAAAAAGCAAATAGCGTTTAGTCAATTATCAATAAAAGATGGGCTTTCACAAAACAGTGTGATTAGTATAGCGCAGGATAGTATTGGTTATATGTGGTTTGCCACCCAAGACGGTTTAAACAAATACAATGGGCGTTCGTTTAAAATTTACAACAAACAATTTGAAGATATTACAAGACCAACGTATAGCCGCTTGGGCAAAATATATATTGACAAAAAAAATAAATTGTGGATTATTACCAATTCAGGTAAACTAGAGCTTTACACACCACAAAAAGATAGCTTCAAAACGATAAAGCAATTTAATAATGTAAGCACCATTTTTCAAGACGAAAACTACCATACTTACATTGGAACTTACGGCATGGGTTTGTTTAAAATTGATGCTACTTCAAAGGATACAATCCAGTTGTTAAATCCAATTGATTTAAAACGGACGATTAATGCATTTCATCAATTAAATGACCAAATAATCGTAGCGACCTCCGGTGGTGTTTTAAGCCTAAACCAAAATAACAACTATAAAAATTTAACCCAACACCATGCCAACACAACTAATTATAGTGCGATAGCACAAACCCAAGACGGAACACTTTGGTTTGGCAGCTACAGCAAGGGGTTGTATTATAAAAAAACACAAGATGATAAAATTCATCCTTTTAAACAAAATGTAAACATTCCGATTCCTAAAAACCTTAATATTCAAGATCTTTTGGTTGATGACAAAGACCGCTTGTGGATTGCAACCTATGGCAACGGTGCGTATTTGGTTGACTTTAAACAAAATAAACTCACCAATTTTCTAGAGAATAAAACCAACCCGTTTGCCATTCAGTATAATGACATATTATCGTTGTATGAAGATAACACAGGCCTTATTTGGCTGGGTACAGATGGCGCTGGTGCGAATTATTATGATGAGCATTTGGTAAAGTTTAATGTTCTTACCAATAAGCAAATGCCAAAATCCGTCAATATAGATGTGGTACGAAGTATTAGCACAGACCCCGAAGGAAACATGTGGATTGGCACCTCCGGGAAAGGTTTAACATATATTAATAACGATAAAAACATTTACAAAACAATATCAACAAGCAACTCTGATATAGTAAGCAACCGGATTATCAGCTTGTGTTATAATAACGAATCCTTATGGATTGGGCATCAGGTATTTGGGTTAAATATTATGGATTCATCTGGACGTTTTAAATATTTCCCAGAGATATCGAACTACACCATCTGGGGGATGTTGCCTGAAACATCGCAACGCACTTGGCTGTGTACAGAAAATAACGGTTTGGTGCTTTTTGATAAAAATGAAGGCATTATAGAAAAATACAACGTTAACAATTCCGCATTAACCTCAAACAATATAAAAACAGTAGTTAGAGGCAATTTAAACGAACTGTGGATTGGCACAGAAAATAAAGGCGTTTTTAAGCTAAACCAGCAAACCAAACACATTGAAAAACTTAAAGGTATTAATGGCCCTATTAAATCCCTATTATATAAAGATGCTATTTTGTGGATTGGGACCGCTGGAAAAGGGCTAAAAAAGTATGATATTAAATTAAACGAAACATCTGTATTCACCACAGAAAACGGTTTGCCAAACAATGTTATTTATGGCATTTTACCCGATAACGACAACAACCTTTGGCTGAGCAGCAACGGTGGGTTAACCAAGTTTAGCTTAGCCCAAAATGCAGAAACTCCAACTGTTGAAAACTACAACAATTATGATGGCCTACAGGCTTTAGAGTTTAATACCGGAGCCTATTTTAAGTCGCCAAATGGCACCCTTTATTTTGGCGGTCTTGAGGGCGTTAATTGGTTTCATCCAAATCAAATATCATTTAATAAGGTAAAACCTAAAACCATAATTTCAGGTTTCGACATATTCAATAAAAACCAACCGCTCATTCAAAACAAAGCCTTTAAGTTTAAACAAAACACCGTAACATTTACGTTCTCAAGCCTGCATTTCTCACAACCCGAACGAAATTTATATAAGTACAAATTAGAAAACCACGACACCGATTGGTCGGCTTCAACCAATATAAATACCGCCCATTACACCAATTTAGCACCTAACGATTATGTGTTTAAAGTAATTTCTAGTAATTATGACGGCGTTTGGAATGAAGTTCCGGCAACCTACGCATTTACCATTTTAAAACCTTGGTATATAAATACTGCCGCAAAAATTATTTATGGATTGCTTTTATTGTTGTTGATATTTTTAGCCTACAGATACTTTAAATGGCGATGGCAGCTAAAGCTACAATTGGAGTTGGAACACGCCGAAACCAATAGGTTAAAGGATTTGGATGAATTTAAAACCAAACTCTACACCAATATTTCGCATGAGTTTAGAACACCGTTAACCTTAATTTTAGGGCCAGCGGAAAATCAACTGGCAAAAAAGAAGATTTCAAATACCGATAAAAAAGAACTTTCACTTATCCATCGAAACGCTAAACGCCTTTTGAATTTGGTGAATCAGCTGATGGATTTGGCAAAATTGGAAACCGGTCATTTAAAGTTAAATATTGAAAACGATAATTTAGGTATTCTTTTAAAACAGATAGCATCATCGTTTCAATACAGAGCCGAAAAAAAAGGTTTGCAGTTTAAAACCGATATTTCAAATATCCCAAAGGCTTGGTTTGATAAAGATATCGTAGAAAAGATTGTCACTAATTTGCTGGCCAATGCCGTAAAATACACCCCAAAAAAAGGTCATATTTATTTCAATACAGAGCAACAAAACAATTATGCCATACTTACCATTATAAATAGCGGAAGCACGATTAAACCGGAAGATTTAAGTAAATTATTTACCCGCTTTTATCAGGTAAATGCAAATGCAGATGGCGTTGGGATTGGGTTGGCTTTAGTTAAAGAACTGGTTGCTTTAACCCATGGTTCGCTGGTAACCAGTACGGTAAATAAAGATGAAATTCAGTTTACCGTAACGCTTCCCATTAATAAAGAAGCTTTTGATATAGAAGATATTAGCCCCGACAACAACAAAATTATAAACTCGCAATCTTCTGAAATTAAAAAAGAACTTTCTGAAACCTTTAACGAATCTTCCGAAAAACCGGTTTTGTTAATTGTTGAAGACGATAAGCACGTAAGGCAATATATAGAGTCCATTTTAAAGTCCAATTATAAAATATTAAAAGCAGCAAACGGAAAAATCGGTATAAAAAAAGCACTCGAAACCATTCCAGATATTATTATTAGCGATATAATGATGCCCATTACCAATGGCATCGAGTTGTGTAAAACATTAAAAAACAACATGCTTACAAGTCATATTCCCATAATATTACTTACTGCAAAAGTTGGTGAGGAAAATGAACTTAAAGGGCTTGAAGCCGGTGCCGACGATTTTATTACAAAACCCTTTAAATCTAAAATTTTAATTAAGCGCATTGAAAATTTAATTGAATTAAGGAAGTCTTTACAATCACGTTATTCGCAACATAACATTTCAAAAAACAAAGACATAGCCACCACTACTTTTGACGAGGATTTCCTGAATAAAATTGAAAGCGTTTTAAATGAACATTTATCAAACCCCGAATTTAATGCTGTCAAGTTTAGCAAATTAATGCTGGTTAGCCGCATGCAATTGCACAGAAAATTAGTGGCCCTTACAGGTTTAACCACAACGGCTTTTATACGGTCGCAACGCTTAAAAATGGCCGTATCACTTTTACAAAAATCGGACTACACCATATCCGAAATTGCCTATCAGGTGGGGTTCAATACGCCGTCTTACTTTATCAAGTGTTTTAAAAAAGCATACCACTGCACACCTAACGATTACTTGCAAAAAACGTAAAACCCAATCGTTAATGTTACAAATGTTGCATACTTTGTTACATATCTAGCATCCAATAAAGTGGCTTCATTATAATTTTACATCGCAAAACAACATCAATTAGTGTGTTATGTTATAGTTTAACTTTTCCCCTTAGTTATTAAATAATGCCTAAGCAAACTAAAATAACCGAAAACGACAATAAAGAGCAGCCTATTTATTTAAGCATAGACCATTTAAAAGATGGGCATTACAAACTAAACATTACGCTTAAAAACAAGGTGATAAAATCTATTAAGTTAGATAAAAACATATAAAGACGCTATTAATCAGTGTGCAAAAGGAAATAACAAAAACAACAGTTGGCGTTGTTTCCTTTTCAATTTTAAATCAACTAATCACTTTAAAACTATGGTTATGAAAACAACTTCTATATTTGGTGTTATTTTACTATTTCTAATTTCTGGAATTGGTTATTCGCAATCATTTCAAGACAAACCAGATAACGAAACAGATGGTGAATTCCCATCTAAATGGGATTTAATAAAAGGCTCTGCTCAAATTGACACATTTCAAGGCGAAAAAGTGATAACATTATCAAATGGTGCGATAATTACACCTTTATTAAACGGTAAAAACTACTTAACCGATTCATTTACATTAGAATTTAAAGCTTATTTTGATGTGGTTCGAAATGGCCCAACCGAACAACATTATAGCATTCGCTTTTGGGATGGTAGTGGTCGAATTACCTTCGAAAACAACATTGGAAAAGGATGGTATGATGCGATAAAAATTTTTAGGCACGGTGCTTATCTTTATGGTAATGATGAAATCAATAATAGAAATATAGCACATAATGTCTTTAATAACGATCCCGCCCAAAAAAAAGAAGCCACATGGCGCTTTATTGCTATACTTTATAATAAAGGTTCGCTAAAAGTATATATTGATGGCGAACAGATTATTAATATGCCAAAATATAAGTTTAAGCCTGCCATTATTTCAATTGGAGGTGAAGCCGCAGAGTCTGGTGTTTCTTTTATTCGAGCCATTAAAAATGTAAATATTTCTGGAGTTAATACGAACCAAAATTCAAACACAAATGGAGGAACAAAAATTGTACTTGTAGTTGACAAGGAAACCAAACGAGTACAAAATATAGAACTGTTTGAAAACATGCAAAATGCAGAACTTGTTAACGCAAAATACCCAAATAGCACACTTCATTTAGGTTTATTATATGGTGATTATGTGGTACAACCTTTAAAAAATTCGGCTATTTCTTTTAATACGGCCAAAGCGTATTTACCTGGAGACCAATTCCTCCCTGGCGATCAGTTTCTTCCCGGGGATCAATTTCTTCCGGGAGACCAATTCCTTCCCGGTGATCAGTTTCTTCCGGGAGATCAATTCCTTCCATTAAAAGGAGCGAAAAATTTTATACCCAAAGATCTGTTACTTCCGGGAGACCAATTTCTTCCGGGAGACCAGTTTTTACCAGGTGACCAGTTCAGTTTAAGGCTTGTAAATACTAAAATATTAGCTTCTAAAAATGGCAAATTACTCTTAAAAGTAGAATAATAATGAAACCAAAACTAATTATCTTATCGCTAATATGTCTTTTATCATGTATTGGTGTTGAAGCGCAATTACTAGATGAGCTAAAAAAAAGAGCCAAAAAAAAAGGATATGAAACAAGAGAAGTTTCGCTTGACACTTCAGATAATGCAAAACATAGAACCACATCTTACGAAGATGAGGAGCTTGTCATCAATTCGGCAATAGATTACTTTACCACCGATGTTGTTATGAAACTCTACCACGATAGCGATGCCGTGGTGCACACCCAATACTTTGATGCCGAAACCATAGCGATGCGAACCGAAGTTCCCGGAAATTCAGAAAAACCACTTTTTCAAGACCGCAAAGGTTTTATTTACGGATACGATACTGAGACAGGACAATACGAAAAAAGAACATTAGCCTCTTCCGGAATGATGGGCTTTATGATGGCGGGCATGATACCGCAAGCCTACAAACTCCCCCCAGAACCTTACATCGAAGCATTTCAAGCTCTGGAAGAAAAAGACTTGGCACTCAGCTTTTTAGTATTGGAGATGGCATTTATATACAAACCCCAGCATTTTATAGACAATGATTATTATATCGCATCAAAAACCAATTGCAACGGTTCTAATAATTGCACAAAATTTAGCTATAACGACGCCGAATATCCTGGAAGTTATATCCTTTTTGACGACAAAAAGCGCTTAATGGAATTGTATATAAACACCATCAATCCGCAAGTAAAGGAAGACGATCACCCCACGGGAAAATTCGTTTTCTCGTACGAAAACGTGAAAGTAACCCTTCCCGAAGCCATTGAAAAATCTTTAATGCCCGGACCTTTGGGCAAAATAATCCCCCTAGAAAAAGGTTTGGAGCCTTGGAAACACAATAAAAAAGACAAACAAAAAAACAAAAACTAACTCATTATGAAAACAAAATTTATAATACTATTAACCTTATGCTTCTTTTTTAGCATGCCGGTTAAAGCACAGGATCCAACAAAAAAAATAATGCAAGGCTTATTGGGCAAAGACAAATTGGATGAATCAAAACTACCGGATACTTATAAGTTTGACTGGGAGTTTAAAACCGAAATTAAAACGGCCAAAAACGAAAGTATGCCAATGGCTTATCTTATAAATTCAGACAGCAAAGACTATTTTGGAATGGAAATATCTTCAAAAGAATTAAAAGGAAAAGGTACGATGCGCATGGTTATGGATTCCAAAGAGAAAATCACAATCATGTTTATGAACATGAATGGCCAAAATATGGCTCAAATAACAAAAATAAAAGACCAAAAATCCAGTAAAAAAGAACCCAAATACAGCTATAAGGAAATTGGCACCAAAACCATATTGGGCTTTACCTGTTACGGTATGCAAATAGAAAATGCAGATTTTATTTCAGATGTCTATTTTACCCTAGATGCACCGGTTAATTTTAGTGCTTTTTTCGCTTTCGCCAATAACAAAAATAGCCCAAAAGGCTTTGATCCTGCGTTATTAAAAGTACTTGAAGAAGATGCGCTACTAATGGAAATAACAGCTGTACACAAAAAGAAAAGTAAAAACAATTTCACGATGACAGCTATAAGTCTTGAAGAAAAAAAGACCGATATAAAAAAAGAAGACTATCAATTTATGAGCTTTGGAATGGGCTTTTAGTCCGTGACTGAAAACATAAAATGCTATTAATCAATAAAAACCAACACAATGAAAAACATACCAACTATTTTACTCGCACTTTTTATTACTGGTTTAAGTTTCTCTCAACCTACCCAAAGTAAGGGAATTAACTATAAAGCATTAATTAAAGATAATAATAACAATGCATTAATAAATCAAAATATAACCATTGAGTTTTCAATTCTAGAAGGACCGGAAATACAGTTTTTAGATGTGGTTTATGCTGAAACCCACACTACGAGTACAGATGCTAACGGGATTGTAATAGTAAACATCGGGGAAGGTGTTCCTTTAACTGGATATGAAGATGTTTATAATCAATTAGATTGGAGAAGATTGAGCGTTTTGGGCTCACGATTTTTAAAGGTACAAGTAGATTCTGGCTCAGGACTCACAGACATGGGTACGACTGAATTTAAAATGGTGCCCTATGCACTTTATGCAGAACAATCGAACAATACAGGGCTAGAACAACTTGATGAAGGTGGAGGTATTGGGTGGCGCTTAATTGACAGACCTGAAGATTTCTACGGTCCAATCGCTATTGGCGCTGTAGATTTAAGCTATAGCTGGTCGCCTTCACTCACTAAAGGCGCTACGGGAAATTATGCAACTGCTGTTGGACTAAATACAACGGCGTCAGGTCAGAGCTCATTTGCATCGGGTGTAGGTACCATAGCATCACAGGCTCAAGCAACCGCTATGGGAGCTGGAACAGTGGCCTCTGGTCATTCATCAACCGCTTTGGGAATTGGCACTCGAGCCGAAGCTCCCAATTCAACAGCCATCGGGTTATACAACGTTGGTGGCGGTGACCCCTTATTGGCCGCATCAACCGATCCTCTGTTCGAAATTGGGAACGGACAATATATTGATGGCACCAACGATATTCGAAGAAACGCGTTAACGGTATTAAGGAATGGTACCATTACCGCACCAAGTTTCGATATCAATGAAATTACCGACGCCAAAGCGCTTATTACAAAAGAATATGCCGATGCCAATTATTCTGGTGGTTCGGGCGGTGCTTCCACCGGTCTTGAAGCTATTGATGAAGGCAACGGCAGTGGCTGGCGTTTAAAAGGAAGAGACCCTGCCAACCACGGTAACATAGGCAGAGGTGCCATTGATTTAAGTGATGGTTTTGCTCCATCATCAGAATATGGAGCAACAGGGAACTATTCATTTGCTCTTGGCAACAGAAATATAGCATCTAACATTTTTTCCTTCGCCGGTGGTTTTAGCAGTAGAGCCATTGGCTATACTACTTTTTCTTATGGCTACGGCACTTGGGCCGATGCCTATAAGTCAACAGCATTTGGTAACAGGAATTTAGGAGGTGGCGACCCAGACGCTTGGGTGGATACAGATCCATTGTTCGAAATAGGAAACGGCAACGACAACTTTAGGTCTAATGCTTTAACAATATTGAAAAACGGCACGATTACGGCACCAACCTTCGATATCTCTGAAATTACAGATGCCAAATCACTAATTACAAAAGAATATGCCGATGCCAACTATTCGGGTGGCACAGGGGGGGCAACGGGACTTGAAGCTATTGATGAGGGTAATGGATTAGGGTGGCGATTAATTAATAAAGACCCTAATTATTATGACAATATTGGCGCAAACGCAGTAGATTTAAGCACTAACCCCGATGCTGCTTTAAACCTTGGAGCCAGTGGTAGCTCTACTTTTACCGCAGGTTATAAAACCTACGCCACTAATTTTGCTGCAACTGCCTTTGGTAATTTTACTACTGCGTCCGGATTTAGTGCTACTTCTATGGGTTTTGAAACCATAGCCGATGATCAATTTAGCACTGTCGTGGGCAGACTTAACGATAACACAACGGCTACAAATATACTGTTTCAAGTAGGTAATGGCAATTCATCTGGAAGATCTAATGCGTTTACGGTAAATTTTGATGGGGTAATCACTGCTCCAAGTTTCGATATAAACGAAATTACAAATGCCAAAGCACTCATCACAAAAGAATATGCCGATGCTACGTACAGCGGAGGTTTAGCAGCGCTTGACGAAGGAAATGGCATAGGGTATCGAATTAGTGGCCGCGACCCTAATAATTATGGCCAAATTGGCTTAAATGCAGTTGATTTAAGCACAAGCACTACAGCCTCTTTTAGTGCAGGGGCCTTAGGAAGTAGAGCCTTTGCCGCGGGGTCTGGTACAGAGGCCATTGGAAATAGCTCGACAGCTCTGGGGTTTTCTACCCAAGCCACAGGAGCTTATTCTACCGCATTGGGCAGCCAATCACAAGCAAACGGTGCCGGTTCTACCGCTTTTGGGTTTAGCGCTTTAGCATCTGGCGATTGGTCAACGGCCATGGGCTACAATTCTGAAGCTTCTGGTGATTATGCTTTTGCTTTAGGAAAAGACAATTCTGCAACCAAGCAAGGGGCAGTTTCAATTGGAACAAACACCACTGCCAGTGCTAATTTTGCAACAGCATTGGGTGCAAATACCATGGCATCGGGCATAGTTTCCACCGCCCTGGGTAACCTTACCACGGCTTCTGGCCTTTACGCTACAGCCATGGGCACTAATACCAATGCCACTGGCGATTTTTCAACAGCCATGGGTGTTGGCACTACGGCTCACGGCGATTACTCGTTCGCATCTGGGAGTTCAACCATTGGAAACGGCAGTTACTCGGCAGCATTTGGGTCTAATACGGATGCTTATGGCGATTATTCAGTAGCCATGGGACTGGGTACCATTGCCGATGGCCAAAGCAGTTTGGTTATTGGTGAATATAATGATATTCGTCCAGACGTTTTATTTCAAATTGGCAACGGAACTGGTGATGGTACTGGAGGCACCTTTAGAGCCAATGCCATGACCGTTTTTACAAATGGTCACATATTGGCTTTTAGTTATGATTTACCTTCAGATAGAAGGTTAAAATCAAACATTATTGATTTAAATTATGGATTGCAAACCATTTTAAAACTAAGCCCTGTAGCTTACAATTGGAAAAACAGACCTGAAGAAAGCTCAAAAACATTTGGGTTGATAGCTCAAGATGTTCAACCCATTATAAATGAAATAGTAGATGTTGGTGAAGATAAAAACAAAACCTTGAGCATTAACTATACCGAGTTAATCCCAGTGCTTATCAAAGCCATACAAGATCAGCAAAATATTATTGATAATCAAAATAAGAAGATTAACAATTTATCCGCCCAAGTAGAGCAATTTAAAGATTTAAGCTATCGTATTGCTCAACTCGAATCACTAAATAACAATCAACAATGAAAAAACTTATAACAAGTGTACTGCTTTGTTCTGCCATGAATTTTTATGGACAATCAATAGTTAAAATTAGTATCGATAGTGGTGGCGCCAGTGCGATGAACGGTAATATGGAAATGATATATACAATAGGAGAGGTAAACCTACAAGAATACAATGTGAGCAATTATCATGTCTCCGAAGGTTTTATCGATAACTCCCTTTTTAAAAGTTTGGGGATGGTTGATGAGACCATACCGAGAAACTCAATTAAAATCTACCCCAATCCCGTAAGCCAGTTTATAAACATAAAATCAACCATTCCAGTAAATTATACAGAAGTATATGATGTTTTGGGCAGCAAGATTTTAACCACAACCAAAATAAAAATCAATGTGAATCATCTCCAATCCGGACTATATCTTCTAAAAATATTTTCAGAAAACAAGCAGGTCACAAAAAAAATAATAATTAAATAATAAAACCATGAAAACACTAACTTCAATTTTTACAATCTTATTTTGTTCGATAACGTTTGGTCAAATATTCCAAGACAATGTGGCTAAAGAGCCTTTAGGTGAATTTCCTAACCGATGGGATGTTATTAATGGTATGGCATCAATAGATCAAGCAGATGGTAATAAAATGATCAGCATTATGCATGGTGGTATTATAAAACCAATAGTTAATGGGCAAACCAACAACTATCTAGGCGATGATTTTACTGTAGAATTTGATATGTTTTTTGGAAAAACTTCATCCATTTACGGACAACGTATTGAAATTAGATTGTGGGAAGGTCAATATGGTTATGGAAAAGGTGACATTTCTTATAAGCCAATAACTTTAAAACGTGATGGATTGGAAACCAGTTGGGCTCATCCGCAACCAGGTACTGCTAAAAACTTCTTGAAAGGTTTATATACTTTAGAGCCCGTTTGGCGCCATGTAAAAATAGAATGCAAAACAGGCAAACTCAAAGTTTTTCTTGATGGTAATTTGGTACTAAACTTTTTGAAGTTTAAAATGCAACCCACTATGATTTCATTTGGAGGAGGTATTAATGATTCTCATTTTGAAGCAAAGGTGGGTATAAACCATGTTAAAATTATTAGTAATATCCAAAAACCCAATGAAGGTACAAAAATTATAATGATAGTAGATAATACAACTAACAGAGTTAAAAACATAGAGCTTTTAGAAACTATGAACGATCCGGAAATAGTAGCAAAAAAGTATCCTAACAGTAATTTTTATAAAGGAATATTATACGGAAACTACTCAGTACTTCCTGCCAATAAAGCCGTTTTAGCTATTGATACAAATGAGAAATTTATACCAGGTGACCAATTTATACCCGGAGATCAATTTATACCAGGTGATCAATTTATACCAGGTGATGCTTATATTCCAGGAGATACTTTTATACCTGGAGATACTTTTATACCAGGCGACACTTTTAACTTAACCAATACAAAAGCCAAAATAATTACTAATGAAAACGATAAGTTAATATTAAAAATTAATCACAATTAAAACTAAAATTTTATAATGAAAACATTTAAACAACCTGTTTTTCTATTACTTCTTTTGTTTTGTGTGTGCTTCAATTGTAAAAACGAAAAAAACACAAAACCAATCACTGAATCTACAGCTGATGAACCTTCAAATGTGATTGATATTGTAACACGAAGCATGGAGTTTCAAAGTGCAGATACCATTCCTTCAGGATGGAACACCTTTAAGTATCAAAACCTTTCTAACGAAACTCATTTCTTCTTAATGGATAAATATCCAGAGGGCAAGACTGTTGACAACACATTAACCGATGTAGCACCTGTTTTTGAAGAAGGTATGGATTTAATCAATAAAGGTAAAGCTGAAGAAGGTTTCGCTGTCTTTGGTAAATTGCCAGCATGGTTTGGAGACATAGTATTTTCGGGTGGTTCTGGATTGATTGCACCAAAGCACACTGCAATTACATCGGTAAAGTTGGATCCTGGTTATTACATCATGGAATGCTATGTAAAAATGCCAAATGGTAAATTTCATACTTCTATGGGAATGGCTAAGCCTGTCATTGTGCTTGAAGAAGATAGCGGTAATACACCTCCAGAACCTACTGTAAATATTGAGGTATCTAATACCGAAGGGATAACTTATGATAAAAACATTACTAAGGGTAAACAAATATTTTCAGTCTTTTATAAAGACCAAAAACAGCACGAAAATTTTATGCAGCACGATGTAAATTTAGTAAAGTTAGAAAATGGTGTTAGTGAAGATGCTCTAGAAGCATGGATGGACTGGTCAAACCCAAAAGGACTCATTACCCCAGTTCCAAAAGGCGTTACTTTTTTAGGTGGAGTTAATGATATGCCAGCTGGAAGTACAGGTTATTTCTATACCGATTTAAAACCTGGTAAATATGCATTTATTTCTGAAGTGCCCAATACCAAGGGCAAAGGTTTATTTAAAACCTTTGAAGTTAAAGATTAATCAACAATATGGTACTAAAAATCTATTCAATGTATTTCTTATATACCTTTTACTTTCTATAGATTATCTCACATGCCAAAGTTTATGCCAAAAAAAAAAAGAGTCTGACTACGTATTGTAATCAGACTCTTCAAAAAAGGCAACGACCTACTCTCCCACAAATGCAGTACCATCGGCGCTAACGGGCTTAACTTCTCTGTTCGGAAT